>DATAST010000158.1:0-13432 GCA_036269115.1 Verrucomicrobiia bacterium
CCAACAGGAGGGCATCCGCACGGTGATCAGTGATCCGATCAATCATCGGCGCCTGGATAAGTTGGAGCCTCAGCAGCGAAGGTCGGTGCGCGCGGCGCGGCGGAGTGTGAAGAGCAAAAGCGGCAAAGATCTTTTACGGCGCCGCGGCATGCATATTGAAAGAAGCTTTGCGCATATCCTGGACGCCGGGGGGCATGAGACGCACAACACTACGGGGATGGGAGAATCTCAACAAACGCTTCAAACTGGCGGCGGCCTTTTACAATCTAAGCCAACTGATGCGGTTCCTGTTTGGCTTTGGAACGCCCAAGCAACTGGCAGCGGCTATGGAGCGGGGCGGCAGGACTCTTCTTTGCCGATGGGCCGCCATTTTAATCCTCATAGCAGCCGTAGTTCATCGGCTCACGTTAGTTTGCCGGTGTACCCGGCGTGAGTCTGGTGAATTTTTCTGGAATCACCGAAAAATCGGTTTCTTTGAAAATGCGATTTCTTCGACAGGCTGCTAGGATGGGGCATAGGTAATATACCATTAGTCATCTCTGACCCCTTCATGAGCACGTCTGTCCCCCGCAACGACACTTTCAATTGTTCGGGATGGTCAAAATTGAAAGGGAACGCCTGCACTTGCGCGCCAAATGGATTTTCGCGATTCAAGGACTTCGTCAGAGTGATGACAGCGTGACCTGCATCAAGCAGGCGGCGGGCGATGTAACGCCCGGAATAACCAAACGCTCCTGTTACTGCGGTAAGCATTATGAGAGACTTGCAGTGATTCCATCCTGATGGAGCTTGGCAATATCTATAATGATGGCGGCAAGAAGCGGAGGCCAAAAAATTTCAACAGAAACACGACGTATTCGGTTCATAGCGAATGCAAAGGGGCCCTGGAATTGTGGCGTTTCACGGGTCAGCTTTCGTTTTAAAATTTCTTGAAGAATGCATTCTCGCCCGCGGACCATCCTTGTCAATAGAAAAAATGTCACAATTCTAGGACTGACCCTTCAGATTACAACAATGAATCCCCGAAGGAAAAAGCGATCAGAATATCGGCAAGGACCATCGCAGTAACCGTAGTGGCGACATAGACAAAGGTGACGCCTAAATGGATCATCACTTTATGTTTCACTGGCTTGTCTTTAAGAGGCGGGAAATATCTCAAGGACATGTTTAAGCCAATTAATCCTAACGACAGACAAATAGCCAGGAAAAGTAGGTCCTGCATTAGGCTATACGGGTTTAGCACCTCGTAAAGAAAAAAGCCGTTTTCATTCGACCAATAAGAAAGCCATACGATGACTGGGTACACGATCGGGGCAAGCAATGATAGTCCGAGAAACAGAATCAGAAAAGTTGCTCTGCCACACATGATGAAATGGCTATTCAAAGGGTCTTGGAATTGTGACATTTCATGGTTCAGCTTTCATTTTAAACTTTTATGTTTTCGACTCGGTCGCCGCAAGTTGCGCCGCCATTCCCAAACAATACTGATTCCCATGCAGTCGATCAGTGAAAAAATCAATCGTTCGTACCTTCCGTCTTGATATGACCCCATCTTGAGCCGAGGGGGGCAGATTTGTTGGGCCAAAACGATGTGTGCCCAAAATCAAATCCTGACGTTCTTCCATCCAGCGTGTAGAAACCCCAGCCAAAGGCCTGCTGGTTCTCGCGTCGACTGTCTTGATGTTTATCGAGATCGTCTTTGCGCGGCCAAGCGAAAGCTGTAGAGTAAAAATCAGTGCCATCGCGGGCAGTCTAAAATCGCATAAATTCATTCTCATTATGGCCCGATCAACATGCCAACAAGGTCATATTCTTGCTGGATCATGTCAATTATGCTCCAGTGGCTAATATGGTTGCTGTCGGGCCTCGGATTTGGGTCAACTTCGTAATTGTCACAGACCTCGTGCTGTTTCCTTCAGAGTGACCCAAATTTTAAAATTCGCCAATGAAATCATACTTCCTGCACCGAAAGACGGCTTCGTTTCTTGTTTCACTGCCTATACAGAAAAAATGTGTAGCAGAGCCGCGACCGCCTGCCTTGCCGTCTTGCCGCGCCATAGCTTCTCAGCGGCGGCGGGAGCCTGGCGCGAAGGCAGGTGAGGGAGCGGTCCGGTTGAGTCTCAAATTTACGTTAATTCGCGGAACTGGCGGATAGAAAATCCTGCCAAAGCGAGGTAAATAACGTATAGTTCTAACGTGTTTCGTTTCCTGCCCCAAAATCGCTGGATTCCCCAATGAAATCACGCATTTTGACCCTAAAAACCTGTTCGTTTCCCCGTTTCCCGCCTATAGGAAAAAAATGTGTATGCCCACCGTCCGAACGGCATTTAAGACCATAGCCGCCAGCCGGTTCAACTGAATAAATCCAATTGGGGCGGTGGGGCGAGTGTCTTCAATTTGTCCCGGTCGCGATTGCGGCGCGCGCGCACGTTGCCGTCGGGGGTCAATTCGGACTCTTCAAGATTGCGCAGAATTTCCTTGGCGCGTTCGAGGACGCCTTTTGGAATTCCCGCCAATCGCGCGACCTGGATGCCGTAACTTTTGTCGGTGCCTCCTGCTACGATCTTGCGAAGGAATACAATTTGGTCGCGCCATTCACGGACGGCCACGTTGAAATTTTTCAGTCGTGGCAAACGCGCCGCCAGTTCCGTTAATTCGTGATAATGGGTAGCAAAGAGCGTTTTTGCGCCAACCTGATGGTGCAAATGCTCGACGATACTCCATGCGAGTGACAAGCCATCGAACGTGCTTGTGCCACGGCCAATTTCATCAAGGACAATCAGGCTGCGAGGTGTGGCATTGTTCAGGATGTTCGCGGTTTCGGTCATTTCAACCATGAACGTGCTCTGGCCGCGGCCCAGGTCGTCGCTGGCGCCAATGCGCGTGAAGATGCGGTCCACCAAATCAATCCTGGCTTCCGCAGCGGGCACAAAGCCCCCGGTATGCGCCAGCAACGCGATGAGAGCGACCTGGCGAATATACGTGGATTTGCCGGCCATGTTGGGGCCTGTGATGAGCGCGATTTGCGGAGATTCTTCGGGGCCTGTGCCCGTGCTGGACCCCAGGGACGTATCGTTCGGCACGAATCTTTCCTCGCTCAAGTTTCCGTCCAGGACGGGATGCCGTCCGTCGCGAATATGTAAAATGCGTTCGTCGCCGATTTGCGGCCGGCAATAGCCATGAAGACGCGCAACCTCGGCAAATGAAACCAGCACGTCCAGTTGCGCCAGTGCACTCGCGCTGTCTTGAATGTCTCTCAAGCATCCCAGGACGCTTTCCCGCACGCGCTGAAACAGTTCGTATTCCAGCTTCAAGGCGCGTTCCTCCGCTCCAAGGATTTTGCCCTCCATTTCCTTCAGTTCTGGCGTGATAAAGCGCTCGCCGGTGGCGACCGTTTGCTTGCGGATATAGTGTGCCGGGATCTTGTCGAGGTTAGCTTTGGTTACCTCGATGTAATAGCCAAAGACGGAGTTGAACCGGACCTTAAGGGAACCAATTCCCGTCTTTTCGATTTCCTGCTGTTGCAATTTGGCGATCCAATCCTTGCCACCGCGCATTGCGTCTCGCAGTTCATCGAGCGCAGGATCGAATCCATCCCGTATCATCCCTCCTTCTTTCACGGCCAGAGGCGGTTCATCAATAATGGCCTGGGACAGGTTTTGGACGAGAGAGGGCAACTCGGAAGTTTGCGACGCCAGAGATTCAATCAGCCGGTGGGCAGGTTGAGCATCTGAAACATCTTCTTTTATCAGCAGCGAACCTGAATCGGCAGGGACCAGATTCCCAAGAGTCTGCTTAAGGGCCGGGATTTGTTCCAGGGCAATTCGCAGGGCCACAAGGTCGCGGGCGTTCCCAGAGCCGGAACTGAGACGGCCAATTGTCCTTTCCAGGTCCCGGACATTGGCTAGTTGCTTGCGAAACGTTTCGAGACCCCCCGAATTTTCAATGAACGTTTGGACCGCCTCCTGCCGTTGTCGAATGGGTTCAACCGCCGACAGCGGCTGCGAAAGCCAATTGCGTAAAAGCCGCGCCCCCATGGGCGTGACCGTCCGGTTCAATGCGCCATAAAGAGAGGCATTGCGAGGGGCATCATGTCGAAGAGGTTCAAGGATCTCCAAATGACGAAGCGTTGTGTAGTCCAGCGTGAGAAAATCAGAACGCTGATAAAATGAAATGCGGGTCAGGTTTTTCGCGTCTCGCCGCAAATGCTGCGTTAAATAGTGCAGGGCGCCTCCGGCCGCGCCCGTTGCGGCGTGCTTGTCTTTCAGGCCATAACCGTCCAGCGACGCCACTTTGAGATGATCGCGCACGGTAAAGACGGCCGTCTCGGGCGCAAACGTCCAGTCATCGTAACCGTTTACGATTTTAAATGAGTCCCGGAGGGTATCCCGGACGAACGTTTTCTCCGCTGGAAAAATTATTTCCGCCGGACGCAGCCGCTCCAATTCCGCCAAAAGCCCGGTTTCCGCGTCCAGTTCAGTTGTCAAAAATTCGCCCGTCGTCAGATCCACCAGGGCAAGTCCGAAAAGCTTTCCATTTGGGCAGATGGCCGCGAGAAAATTATTTTTTTCCGCCGTCAGCATTCGTTCGTCGAAATGTGTGCCGGGAGAGAGTATTTGGGTGACTTCGCGCTTCACCAGCTTACCGGGGCGGGCGTCTTCCAATTGCTCGCAGATGGCCACTTTACGCCCGGCGCGAAGTATTTTGCTGATGTAACCGTTCGCCGCGTGAAAGGGCAGGCCGCACATCGGCACCCCGTTGCGGGCCGTCAGCGCCAGGTTAAGAACCTGGGCGCCGGTCTGCGCATCTTCAAAAAACATTTCGTAGAAATCCCCCAGGCGAAAGAGCAAAAGCGCGTCTTTGGGCAATTCGCCCTTGATGCGGCGGTACTGCGCCATCATGGGCGTCAATTGGGATTCGGCATCAGCCATGAAAATACGCTACCAAAAACAGTTGCTGCGTTGAAGAGTTAAAGCGCCAGGGCGGACTGCGTGTTGCGTTCCAATGGTTCCACTTCTGACGCAACTGCCGCAAATCTCAGCCCCTTTGTGCTGACCCGTAATTCGTCAAAACCGAAGGCGTCCATAACCGCGGCATAAATCAAAGCGCCGGTCAAAATGACGTCCGCCCGCGACTTCGGCAGGCCGGGAATTTCCTTCCGCTTCGCAAGGGGCAAATCCCACAATGTCTTCACCTGCACTTGAATTTTCTCCCGGCTCAAGCGCGTGCCTTCAATCTGTTCGCGATCGAAACGGTCGGATTTCAACTCCATGCGCGCGAATATGGTAGCCGTGCCGCCGGTTCCGGCCAGTTGAACGGGGCCCGACTTCTTTTCGCGCCGCAGGACCGGATCGAGTTCCGGACGGATTTCCTGCCGTATAATTGCGCCGACCCAATCAAGGCACTGGGAGAATTCATCGGGCGTCGGCGGGTCGCTGTGCGGACATTTTTCCATCAGGCGCACGGTGCCCAGGGGAAAACTGCGCGCAAAACTCTTGCGGCCTCCGTGGCCGAGGATGAATTCGGAACTGCCGCCGCCCACGTCCAGCAATAGCAACGGCGTATTCGCAAGGTCAGTCCCGCTGGTGGCGCCCTGGAATGCCCAATCGGCTTCCTGCGCCCCGGATATTATTTCCAGTTTCAACCGGGAGGCGGCGGCGATTGCGGAAGCCAGGTCGTCCGGATTGACCGCGTCACGGGCGGCGCTGGTGGCAAACACCCGAATCGAAGTTGATTTTTTCCCGTAGGCCATGTCCGCGAATTCGGCCACGGCGCTGGCCGTTTGAATAATGGCGTCTGGCTGCAAACGACGCGTTTCGTAGAAGTTTTTCCCCAGGCGTGTCTGCCGGCTCTCTTCAATGACAGGGCGCACCTCTTGGCCTTCGACATCGGCCACGAGAAGTTTCACGGAATTGGTGCCAACGTCTATGACGGCGCGCCGCACGGATTTCATTCGTGCCAATAGACTACAATAATGATCCGGGAATTGAAGACTTTTCAGGCGGGATCATTTCGTCATGGCCGGGCGCGGCCTGGGTTTATGAAACGCAAAAATATCCGTTTGATGCCGCAGCCCCGATTTGGAATGCGCGCTCTTGCCGCTTGCCACGTGGTTGCTTAAATCAGGTGACTTGCCCGTTTGAATTTCCACGACCAGGTCGGCGACGCTTTGAAGGACTCGCGCCGGCTGATAAACGTAATCGCCGAGGTCTTCAAATTTGGTTGAGCCACTCAAGACCAAATACGCGGGCATCCCGGCTTCAACCGCGCCGCGGATGTCGGTCTCCATCGTATCGCCAATCATTACCACCTCTTCCGGTTTGCCCAGTGCCAATTCGGCAAGTTTGCGGCGGGCGCGATGAAACATGTAACCATTTGGTTTGCCTAAATAATAGGCGCGCCGGCCGGTGCTCGCCTCGAGAAATGCAGCGGTGGCCCCGGCGCCGGGACGGGTCTTTTCGCTCGAAACCGGGCACCAGTTGTCCGGATTTGTAGCCAGCAGTCCCGCTCCGCGCTCGATGCACTCGTGCGCTTTGGCGAGCCGTTCGGTGGTTGGTGCGCCTTCACCCACAACCACATAACGCGGGCGAATAGCGTCATTGGCGATTTTGCGTTCGTGCAACGCCGCCAGCAATCCGCCCTCGCCAATCACAAATACGGTGCATGCCGGATCGGTTTCGCTTAGAAAATCCGCCGTGTTTAACGCCGACGTATAAAAATGCCGCGCCGACAGGCCGTGGATGCCGAGGTGTTTCAAGCGCACAGCCAGGTCCTCCGGGGTGGGCGCGGAATTGTTTGTCAGAAAAAGGAAGGGCGCCCCGGTGGCTGTTAATGCCTGGACAAACTCCACCGCCCCGGGAATCAGATTGTTTTCCCGGTAAATGACCCCGTCCATATCAATTAAATAACCTGTTTTCATTTTGGTAAAAATGGGATTTGAGAGACGCGGGATTTGCGCTCTCCTTGTTTGAGCTGAAACCAATCTGCCGCAGATTTCTAAAATGTAAAGCGCGGATCGATTTCTAAACCAAAATTTCGTCGAAGCTTTTTTTGAACAAAAAAAGAAGGCTATTCGGGTTTATTCGATGCGACTTTGCACCAGGACACTCTGATTCACGCCGGTTATTTAACCCCCGCCACGCCCACCGCGCTTTCATCCACCGCTGCCGGGTCAAAATTCCAGCGTGCCGCAAGTCGCGCGACTTTTTCCACATTCCGTGCGGCGATTGTTCGCGGGCAGGGTTCGCCATAATCAAAGCACTTCAAGCCCAACTCGGCTTCGGGCATGGTTTTCGGTCCCTGGTTCCAAACGGTCCCGTCCGCCCAGGCGTAGGCCCGCGTGACATAACCATCATCCAGACGGGCCCAGGCGTGATAGTGGAGGACCCGTTGCGCGTGGAAAAACTGCACATGGCCAAGCTTCCGGCTTAGCGAGACGAGAAATCGGAAGCATTCATCCACGTCGTCGTCGGGAGTCGGGATCGCGAGTCCGGTAACGATGACCCAGCCGTTCACTCGCGGGCTGATAAAAAATTCGTGTTCTCCTGTCATCCCCTCGGCCCATGAACACGGGGCGAATCGGCTTAGCCCAAGGGCGCTTCGGACACGTTCCGGCGTGGCTGCGCGAATTGCGAGCCAGCAAGAAGGTCGTTGTGGAAAAATCGCATGAGGCGGAACAATCGCGCCGGACGTTCCTCCGGATAAGCTCGCGCGACGGCGTAGAAAGAGACCAACGCAAAATAAACATGCCACTGCCAATGCAAGCAAATGCGCAATTAGCAAAATCATCACGGCCGCTTCAGTTTGTGCCGTTGAGCCCATGAGGACAATCTAAACCCGTTCGCCTCCGTTTCAACCAAAATCTGGCATCGTTCCCGGCATCGGGGAAAACCCGACATCCATCCTATTTCACTAACGCGTGGCTGATCCAATCCAGGTATTTTTTTGTGCCCGCGCTTAATGGCAGTGCAAGGACCTCCGGCGTATCGTAAGGATGCTTCTGCAAAATCAATTTCTCCAGCGCCGCCAGCCGGGACTTTTGAGTTTTGAAAATGACGAGTATTTCCATGCTCGTCTCGAGTTTTCCCTGCCACCAATAATGCGACTCAATGCCCGGCGCCAGATTGGCGCAGGCGGCAAGGCGCGCCTCCAGCGCCGCCCTGGCCAGCATGCGGGCAGTCTTTTTTTGGGGCGCCGTAACAAGAACAACGAAAAATTGCCTGGCCGATTTCATCGCTCAACATCCCCCGGAACTCACTGCACGCCGGATGCCTGCCGAATTGGCGGAATGTCGTTGTCTTTCTCAAATTCTACGACGTCACCAGTGACGACAATCTTCGGGATCGAAAATAGCGCAAGCCACGTCGTGGATCGATCTTGTGTAACATTCACCAGGGCAACGGAACGCCCGTTTACCGATTGCCCCACGTTGTGGTAGAGGTCCGCCCGTGCCGCGGCGGTGCTGGGCGATGTAATCGGGATAATACCCAGGAAAAAGCGAAAGCCATAACTCCGTCCCTCAGCCCCGGCCTGGATCATTTTGTAATTTGCGTGGGTCAGCGAAACTTCGGTTTGTGTGGACGGCATGTTATTCTCGACCCTCGAGGTTGCGCAGCCGGACGTAATGAAGATACTCGCGCACAGCGCGCCCAACAAGGGGACTGCATTTCTTTTCATAGTTTTATAGTTGTGAATCTGAATTAGCGGCGACTCCCTTGAATCCATCAGCGCCTTTATCGCGTGTTTTCAACGCCGTCGTCGGCGGCCGGTCAACGCGCTAAAAACTCATCAGAAAAGGTAAACAATGTCAACCCCATTCACCGAAAAACGGCGGCGCGAGAGCCTGTAAGGAGACTATGGGCATTGTTAACGGGCCGGTTGACCCGCCTTTCGCCCGCTCTCGATATGTGGAAGGAAGGTCGTTAGCAATCCAATCAAAGGGAAATACGCGCAGACCTTGAACACAAAAATAATGCTCGTGTAGTCCGCCAGTTTGCCCAACGCCGCCGAGCCAATGCCCGCAAATCCGAAGGCCATGCCGAAAAACAACCCGCTAATCATCCCCACGTTGCCCGGGACCAATTCCGTGGCGTAGACCAGGATCGCCGGAAAGGCAGACGCCAAAATCAGGCCAATAATGACTGTCAGCGCAGCCGTCCAAAACAAATTGACGTACGGCAGTAATAGCGTGAATGGCGCGACCCCAAGGATTGAGATCCAAATAATGTATTTGCGGCCAAAATGGTCTCCCAAAGGCCCGCCCATAAATGTCCCCGCCGCAACGGCGAAAAGAAATAGAAACAAATAGAGTTGCGACGCGGCCACGGAAACGTGGAATTTGTTTATCAGATAAAACGTATAATAGGACGAAAGGCTTACCAAATAGATATATTTGGAAAAGGTCAATACCACCAGGAGGCCAAGCGCAATATAAACGGTCCTCCGCGGCACAGGCAGGCGGTGAATCGGACGCGGTTTATTCTGCAACTCAGACAGGTGGTTTTTATACCACCCGCAAACCCTGAAAAGCACAATCGCCGCGGCCAGCGCCAGAACAGAAAATCCGACAATGCTGTGCTGGCCGTGGCCGGTAATGACCAGGGCCGCCAACAGCGGGCCGAAAGAGCTTCCGGCGTTTCCGCCCACCTGGAACAGTGACTGAGCGAAACCATGCCTTCCGCCGGATGCCAATCGCGCCAGCCGGGACGATTCCGGATGAAAAATTGCCGAGCCAATTCCTAAAAGGCCCACCGAAACCAATAGCAATGAATAATGCCACGCGAACGCCAGCAGCACCACGCCAACGAGGGTAATCATCATCCCGACGGCCAGCGAATACGGCCTCGGATTCCGGTCCGTGTAAAAGCCCACGCACGGCTGCAAAAGAGAAGCGGTGCATTGGAACGCAAACGTAATGAACCCGATTTGGGTGAAGCTCAAATGAAAGGATTCTTTGACGATCGGATAGATTGCCGAGATCAGCGACTGGACTGTGTCATTCAGCAAATGGCAGAGGCTGATCGCCAGCAAAATCGGCATGACGGTTTTTTCAGCCGTTTCGCGAGCGTGTGAAATGAGATTTTCTTCCTTTTGCATAGAGTGAAGGTATGCGAGTGAGAGGGAAGGCGCCGAAAACCGAAAGAGCTTTGGCGGCCTGCGCGATCCTCAGTCGACCAGCCGCTTCGTCAGATTTTCGTAGGCGTCGATCCGGCGATCGCGCAGAAACGGCCAGTGGGTGCGCGTGACGTCCACCATGGCGAGGTCAACGGGAACGAGTAAAATCTCCTCCCGGTCAACCCCCGCCTTCGCGAGAATTTGACCGGACGTGCCGGCTACGAAACTTTGTCCCCAGAATTCAATGCCCTCGCCGGAAATTATTTCATGGCCGATGCGATTGGGCACGGCCACGTAGCAGCCGTTTGCGATGGCGTGGCTGCGCTGGATGGTCTCCCATGCGCTGTGCTGGTTCGCTCCATATTCCTTCTTTTCACTCGGGTGCCAGCCGATGGCGGTGGGATAGAAAAGAATTTGCGCGCCCTGCATGGCCGTTAATCGGGCGGCCTCCGGATACCATTGGTCCCAGCAAACGAGCACGCCGATTTTTCCGTATTTCGTTTCCCAGGCCTTAAAGCCCAGATCGCCCGGAGTGAAATAAAACTTTTCGTAGAAAAGCGGATCGTCGGGAATGTGCATCTTGCGATACATGCCCTTGAGCGAGCCATCGGCGTCAAAAATGACGGCGGTATTGTGATAAACTCCGGCGGCGCGTTTCTCGAAAAGCGAGGCGATGATGACAACCTTGTGCTTTTTCGCCAGTTTCGAAAAGGCCTCTGTAGAGGGCCCGGGAATTTTTTCCGCCAGGGCAAAATTCTTATGGTCTTCTGTCTGGCAAAAATATTGCGAACGAAACAGCTCCTGGGTGCAAATAATTTGCGCGCCCTGTTTAGCCGCGCGCTCAGCCAGCGCGAGCGTCTTTTTCAAGTTCGCTCCCGCGTCTGCCGAACAGGTTGTCTGTAACAACCCAATGGTAACGATTTGCTTCATTACGAAGCAGCCACCATAGCCGACTTCGTGCGCGTTCTCAACTAAAACTGATTTGTCGGCAAATCAAGGCACCAGCTTAACGCGGAAAAAGCGATGCGGTGCGGTCGGCTGATTTGTAAATGCAAGCACGTTGATGATCGGTTGATTGGTAACGTACGGCGGCCAGGAGGGGCCGGGCAGCGCCAGATTCGTTGTTGTCAGCACGAGGTAATTGCTGCCCGAATAGGCGCACATGCATCCAACATAATCACCGTTCGTGGCGAACTGACCGCGCAAGACATTGAGGTTGGTGGGATAATGAATCGTGACGGTTGCCAGATTGGTTGAAAATCCAACCAGCCCGAAGCTGTCCAGGGCCATGACGCCGATGAGATTGGTGCCGAAGCCCAGGGCTATGCTGGTCGTGCGATAAGGCGAATTGGTCGTGCTGCCAATCATGTTTGTGCTGTTACTGTCGTAGAACAGGACGTTGGTGATTGAATAACTGCCCGGCTGGACTTGCGCGGCCAGTCGGATTGGCAACTGGACACAGCTCACCAGGTCTATTTGATTCGTAGGCAACAGGAGTGTGACCGTTGGCGGAAGGTTGGTGATGGTTACGGACAAAAGTTGGATGTTGTTCGTTTTTGTGACTTCAGCCACATCACCGACGGCATCAGCCGTGGCCACCAGGGTATAATTGCCTGCTGCGACCGGCGGCATGAGGTTGGCGTAAGTTTCCGTATAACTGCCGCCGCTTGGGGCGGTGTGCTGGCGATTGAGACTGGCAATGACGATGTTTGTGCTGGCGTTGGTCAAACTCAGTGAATCAGTCCAGGCGCCGTTGATGGAATTGCTTCCTTGATTCTGCACGGTCCAGCCGGCTGAAAAGGACCTGCCGGCTGTGAGCAACCCGCCAGCGGGATTGGTCGCCGTGAAATTGCTCGAAACAAGGTCCGCGTTGGGAATGAGCATTTGCAAAGTGCCCGCCTGCCCGTTGACACCGCCGGCGAGAATCAAATAAGGAGTTCCGGCCACTCCGGTGAAGTTGACATCGGCGTAGCCCGAATCGTTATAGGCGCCGCTGCTTTGGCTCCAGGCAATTTCAGTCGGCGAACCGCAGCCACCCGCATAAACCGCGAGCGCCGTTTGGAATGAACTTCCCGCTGTGGTCACTCCCACCAAACCGGTGACAGTTGGCGTATATTCGTACCAAACACCGCGCCCGAAGCCTGGCACGTACATGGGCGACGGATCGCCGATGGATGTGGCGTAGAGGGTGTTCGTAGTGTAGGTCAGGCCGGCGGTCATGGTCATGGCCTCGCTGCAGATGTCGTTGGTTGGCGGCGGAGTGTTCGCTGTTATTTTCAAAGTGCCCCAGTTCCCATAGTTGCCCGAAGCCAGGATGTAATAGGTCCTGTTAGCGGTGTTGCTGAAACTGAGACCTGCATCGCCGCCACAGCCAAAGGGGGTAGAGCCGTTTGCCCAGGCGACAGCGTTGCCACCGCAGGCATTGGTGTAGAGGATCAGGTCGACGTTGCCATTGCCATTGTAGCTGCTGCCACACGTGCTGATGGTCACTTGTTGGCCGCTAAACGCAGTGAGTGTAAACCAAACACCACGGCCAATCGGGCTGCCGCTGGGGTCAAAAGTGGGATCACCAAACTCGGTCGCATTGAAATTGTTTTCCACGTAGGACACGCCGTTGGTCAGAGTAATGGGATTGGCGCAGTCATCATTGGCCGGAGGAGTCGACAAGGTGGCTGTGATATCAAGTGTGCCTGAGTTGCCATAGTTGCCCGAAGCCAAAATGTAATAGGTGGTGTTGCTGAAGGCGCTGAAACTCACGCCGCCATCGCTGCCACAGCCAAAGGGTCCTCCGCCATTTACCCAGGTAACAGGGTTGCCGCCGCAGGCGTTGGTGTAGAGGATTAGATTGACGTTACCGTTGCCGTTGAAACTGCTGCCGCAGGTACTGAGATTGAGGCGGACATTGTAAGGCGGAGTGGTGATGGCAAACCAAACACCATGGCTAATTGGGCTGCCGCTTGGATCAGTGGAGGGTTCGCCGAACTCGGTGGCGTTAAAATTGGTTTCCACGTAAGGCACGCCGTTGGTCAGAGTAATGGGATTAGCGCAGTCATCATTGGTTGGAGGGATCGACAAAGTGGCTGTGATATCAAGCGTGCCCGAGTTCCCATAGTTGCCCGAAGCCAAAATATAATAGGTGGTGTTGCTGGAGGCGCTGAAACTCACGCCGCCATCGCCGCCACAGCCAAACGGGCCTCCGCCGTTTACCCAGGTGACGGGGTTGCCGCCGCAGGCGTTGGTGTAGAGGATTAGATTGACGTTGCCATTTCCGTTGAAACTGCTACCGCAGGTGCTGACATTGAGGCGGACATTGTAAGGC
>DATAST010000159.1:0-30124 GCA_036269115.1 Verrucomicrobiia bacterium
TCCAGGGCCACTGGCACATTTTGAACCGATGTCGAAGGGATCAAAAAAGTCGGATCACCACTACTCGTAGTTGTCATAGTTCTCATAAATACAATATCTATGAGAACTTTTGCTAGAGGTGCTTGGCGTGACGCTTACTAATCGTTTGTTTAATTCAATTTCGTCTGGTGCCGGCATAATGGACTTCAAGGCGTCGGGATAAGGTCTAAAAAGCCCCAATTGTGCAAGTCATGGACGCCATTGCCAGAGGCATTAAAAGCGGGCATATATCAGTCATCGCCCTGCGGCAGCCGCTACGGCTGGATCCACGTTGCCGCCTTGAACAAGAGCCTCTGTCTTAATAAACTTTAAGACGAGTCAGTCCTAAAATTGTGACACTTTACTTGCGTGCTGCCGCATCTACTGCTTGTCACCCTCTTTACCTCTATTTCCCTCATCCCGCTCTCGCAGTTTATCCAGCAACTTTGCCTCTAATCCCGGGAAATTATCGACGACCCCTTCTTTAGAATAGAGTTCCCGCCAACTGCCTCCATACCAACCACACAATTCACCGAAACCATCCTTCGGCAGGTCGACCGTTTTACCATTTGAAGCGGTGAACGAAAGCTGCAGAAGTTCTTGATCAATTGCATTAAACAATTCGCCAAGAGCATCATCGATGATATCTGGTATCAGCACTTTCGCAATCCGCTCCAAGTTTCCCTGGCCATCCAATTCTCGCCATCTTTTCGCAACCGGGTCGGTGGCTTCTGGACGAAGGTGCCGATTGCAGTTGCGAATCGCGGAGTCTCGGACATGTTGAATAATCAACTTTCCCAATTCTTCAATTTCTGGCTTTGCCATAATCAATTTCCCCAAGGTATCCTGGTTGGCCCTTTTACTCCAGAGGCCTTTAATGATAAAGGGGGGCAAATCATAGCTTGGTTCATTTTTCTTCACGTGATCGTCTCAGTTACCCCGAAAGTTCAATTTCCTATGGTTGCGTGTCGAGAGCTTAAATTGTCCCCAGCTTTTCCCACCATATGTGCCAGGACGGCTTGATTTCGATTTCTCCGTCTGAATTGGTTCTTGAGACAAGATCAAAAGCCTTCATGGACTTGGCTTCTTCAGGGCGATTGATAAAATCCATCATCATCTGGGCCATACTCGGTGCAGAAACTGAAACCGCCCGCGTGAACAATTCTTCCGGCACGATTCGCGCCGCCAAACAACTATGGTAAACAACCGACCAACCGACCAACTTATCCCGCCAATCTTCGACCTTCATCTTCATGTTTTCAATAGCATCGTAAACCAAAGCCGCCAGGAGTCTTTCACCGCAGGAATACCGCTCGTTTTTTTGGCACGCGAGCCTTTGCATATTAGCATAGATCCATTTATATCCAAAATCCCATTTTGCCCGGATTAAGTCCCGCGCCTCCTCAGGCCCCTGCAAGAAAAGAGAAACGAGACGTTGAAAAGCATCTTGCCCGTCTGCAAGCTTTAATATTTCTTCAAGCTGTTCGAGATAATTCACACCCATTCATGATGTCAAAAAAGTGCGTAACAGTCACCTCAACTAAGGGTTGACGCCTTTTATCGGCGCATCGGTCACCACTTCCAAGAAATCCGGATCAATGTCCCAATTCCGTGAATCGGACCATCCGTTCCAGATAAAGAGGTTTTTCGCCAGCAACTCTCGGTCAACATACACGTTCTTCTTGGCGTTTTCGCCGCTTTCCAGCGTTGCAGTCACTCGAACACCACCCCATTCTCCAGTATCCTTCATTAATCGGTCAATTCGCAATAAAGTCCCAACAGGCAGCACGGTGATTACTTGCATGTTACGCACCGGCCGATAATTTGGATCCGCTGGATCGAAGGAATCCGGAGGGAAGAGAGTGATGGCGTGCTCACCATTGTACCGGGTCACCTCAGTGATCGCGACCTTAACTTTCGTTTTACAAAGGGTTCTGGAAAATGATGAGAAGTTATAATTAGGCGATGTCGTGACGTCCATGTCCGGGGACTCGTTAATTTTTTTGAATTCCTCCAATTCTTTCGTGTACTTATTTGAAGACTTTCCACATCCGCTTAAAAATAGAGACGCCACTGCCATGAGCAAAAACTTAAAAACGGCATTTTTCATAACCAAGTTAACATTGCCACGAGCCGATTGTCTGTCAATATCCGATGTTCACGGCAATCCGCGCCTGCTATGAACCGGGTTTTGGGGTGTTGGGGCCTTCCCCAAGGGAATCGAGTACAGTATCCATTCCGTGTAATCCAATCGGACTTTTGCTTTGGTCGGCCTTAATCACTGGGAGAAAATACTGTTGTCCCAAAGCCTCCGGCATGATGGGCATGTTGCGTTGCAGGGTTGTCAGGACTTCACCTTCAACGCTATAGTTATTAATTCGATTGTTATAAAACAAGCCTCCATCCGCAATGAATGTGAGGCCGTTCACTCCGGCCGCGTTGAAAGTAACGGCCGGCCGATCGGTGCTCAGCGCAGCAACAGCCGCCAGACCACCGCCGAGCGAGTGGCCAGTCATTGTGAGATTCTTTGAATTGCCCAGTTTAGAATTTACCTGGTCTGCCACATCCACTGCCTCGTCGTACTGAGTGTACACCAGCGGGCCGTATAAGGCTTGCATTACATTACTATACCAATCGCCAATAATGTCTGACCATCCTGTCGTCATTGTGCCACGGAACGCCAATGCATAATCATTGTTATTGCCTTCATCATAAAGCTGTGAGACAAATGACCCGCTGCTGAATATACTAGGATCCACGCCAATGCTGTTAGGGTTCGTTGGCAACCATGGAGGAGCACCCTGTGGCTTTTCGGTGTATACATCGTTGCACAGACGAGCCATTTGCTTATCAAATGCAGGGACCTGACTCGGGTTGACTTCCCGCGCCGGATTAATGAGATCGTTAATTTCCTGGAGCGTTTTCCATACTTCATTGAACTCGAGCATACTGGACGTGAAATCCATAGCGTCAATGGCGACGTCAATCGCCATGTCAACCATTAGGCCGACAAGACCATCCCTCCCGCTCGGGTCAACTACATTTACGGGGTCGCCGCCGCAGTAGAGGTATTTGTGAATGCTTTGAGGATCAAACCTGCTGCCCGCATACGTATCCCGCTGATTGAATCTTCCATTGGCGGGGTCGTAGTATCGGGCCCGCTGGTAATACTGCTGTGCGTTTACATCGAATTGCTGGCCAGCGAAGAGCATCGGAGTGGCAGGCAGATTCACGGGCGTGAATTTGGCGCCTAATGACTGCCCATAAGCGTCAAAGTTGTATACGGATGAAACACTGCCACCGCCCATCAATTGGCGCGTGCTGCCATGGCCGTCTTGCAGCAAATAGGAGACATTGCCGCTGCCATCGGCCTGGGCCAGAACGTCGTCTCCAATCACATAACTTCGGCGGGGTGCGGCTCCTAACGACGGCAGTTCCTCCAGGACCTGCTCAAAGCCTGTGTGATTTCTGGCGTCGACCAGATATTCCGTGGGCACGCCGCCGGTCACCGATTCCACGCGGATTCCGTTCTGATCGTAGCGATAAGCAGTGGTGTTCCAGCCGGAAGTGACACTGCTTAATTGATCTGCGACGTTGTATGCATAATTAAGCGTTTCGGTCGATGAAGCCTTATTGGTCAAAGACCCGTTTCCATCGTAAAGGTAACTGGTTATCCCATTGAGCGTTGAACTTTCCGACAGCAACTCGTCATTATTATCATAGGTGTACCCGGCATTGTCAGTACTTTGGCCAAGAGAGGTCTTGTGTGTTCGATTCCCGGCGAGGTCGTACACATATGAATTCGTATAGCTGGCACTGGATGCGGAACATATGCATATTTCATTCGTCAACCGATACATAGGGTCGAACTGCCATGTCAGGCTATTTGTCTGATATGTGCCGCCTTCCTGTTGAAGCACTTCGACGGCGTTGGTCCGTCTTCCTGTTGGGTCGAGCTGATAGGCGTAGTTGGCTAGCAAAGCTCCAGCTTGCGCCGTGTGTGCCATGTTCGTGAGCCGGTTGAGATCATCGTATTGGTAGGCGGTCACGACGCCGTTTGGCAGGCGCACTGAACTGCGGTTCCCAACGGGGTCGTAAGCGTAAGTTGTCGTTTCTGGCGTAATGAGCGTTGCGCCATTGCGCCTAACTACTGTGACGGTCTGCAAACGTCCGAGGGCGTCGTAGCTGTAATCCTGCTCTGAATTGGCAGTACACAGGGACGTCATCCGACCAGTGGCAAGGTCGTAACTGTAATTGATGACACCTTCAGGCGAGTTGACCTGGGATAGGTTTCCTTCAACGTCATAAGTGAAGGATGTGAGGTGAACAGTTGACGTGCTGTAATTATTGGGGATGTAGCATTGCGCCTGAGCTGTACAAAGTTCGTAATAGCCGGGCTCGCTAAGGATCATTGCCAGGAGTGCGATGGGCGAAATAAAGCGCCAGAAGATGGATGGCATTCGTAGCCGAGGTTTGCCAATAGGTCTTCGCTGGGTTGCGACCTGACAACCGGATTTGAGTCTCGTTACCTCGTCTCCTACAGCCAAAATGAAGCGTCGGCGCTTTTGAGCGGGGATCATAGCCATGGCCATGCCGAGCATGAAAAGGATAGTTGCGCCAGCGGAGAAACCAGGGTAACGGTTTAGAGATGCCACAAGTTTGGCTGACATTGGCAATCCTGCGCCGTTTGGGTTCAGGGTCGCGACAAATTGGCTGGCCGAGCTGCCATAGAACTGCGTGACATTAGTCAACTGATTCAATTGATTATAGGCATAAGAGACTGCATAAGACGCTGCTGTGCCTGCTGTGGCGCCGGTGGCAAAGTAGGCTTTGTTGGTTTCGCGACCGAAATTATCATAATGATGCTCGATCATTTGACCCATAAAATCATATTGTTTCCACAGAAGACCTTTAGTGTATAGAGCGGAGATATTGGTCTGACCCATGGGCAGGGCCTGGGAGATTTGATGGCCGAATGGATCATAGAAATTTGTGGTCGAATGCCCCAGGGGATCGGTCGTTACGGCCAGCTGGCCGTTTGTATCGTATTGATAAAACCAGGACGGTATACCGGCCGCCAATTGCGACTTCATGACATTTGTCATCTTTCCGGCAAGATTGTAATTAAATTGCGTCAGCAAACCATTCTGATCCACCGTACCGGCGTGCTGGCCGAGACTGTTGAAGATGTTGCTGACGCTGGTGTGGTCGTCATAGATGGTCGAGACCATTCGTCCGACGGCGTCGTATACGAATCGCGTTCCGTGGTTGTTCGCATCCCAAACCAGCGACTGCAGTCCGGAGGCAGTATAGGCATAGGTGGTGGTATGGTTGAGTGGATCCGTTACCGTTTCAGTCTGGCCATTGGGCCAATATGTGTACGTGGTTGTGCCATCCGGCGACGTCTGGGATTGAGTCCAACCATTTGGATAATAAGTCGTGGAATTTGTGGACAAGCCCGTGCCCAGAGAGGCAACGACAGTTGCCATTTGTCCCGAGGCGTTCGGATCCAGAACGAGGTTAACCCGAACGTTCTCCAACCGAATCATGTTGGTCGCGCGACCATCGGCGTCGTATTCCATGAGCGTACCGGTGATTCCATTGGGATCCGTGTTTAGAATTGGGCGGGCAGCCGAATCATAAACAGTGTAAGTGACGGTGCCGAGGGCATTTGATGCTGCGATGAGATCGCCCCGCGCATCATAAAGAAAACTGTTTGTATTTCCGTATCGATCAATGGTGTAAGATAGATGGCCATTGAGATCGTAGAACGTTTGGTTTGTATTTCCATATTCGTCAATGGTCATGGTCACCCGGTTCTGCGCATCGAAGAACGCAAGATTCGTCAAGGTCACTTGACTGCCATCCGGCGCGGTCCAAATATAGGAACAATTTGTTTGGTTTCCACACGCGTCATACGCGAAATTGCCAGTGGCGCCATCGGCACTTTTGACGCTGGTCAGGTAGTCGGAGGAAGGATCGTAACCAAAGGAGACAAATGCCTGGCCGGAGGCGTTTTGCATCGAAGTCAACAGGCCGTTGTTGTATGTGGAAGAGGCTTGAGCAATTACATTTCCGTTTGGATCCTGCACCACAGATTGAAGCAAATTACCATTTTGGTCGTAACTAGCAGCCATCGCATCGCCGAGCGGATTTATCGCGTTGGTCAAATCACATGCCGGGTTATATACGTAAAGGTTTGTATGATTCATGGAATCAGCCGCCATCGTCCGATTGTTGTTGGCGTCATAAGCGAATGTATTTGTGTTGCCAAGAGGGTCAACGCTCTGGATAACATTGTTATTGGCATCGTAGGCTTCGCTGGTCGCATGGCCGAGCGGATCTGTTTGAGAAAGGACATTCCCTCTGGAGTCATAGATAAAGAGATTAGTGTCTCCCAGGCGGTCAACGACGGTCTGCGTGTTGTTGGATGGATTGCTGTTAAAGTAGGTGATGTTCCCGTCAGCATCGACCGATTCACTTAATTTGCCGCTATCGTCGTAATAACTTTGCGCGACCTGCGTGCCGTCGCCGTTGAGCATGCTGGTGATATAATGTGGGAACTGAGAACTGGTGTAATTGTAGCTGTTCGTGACATAGGTCCCGACATTACGGTCGATTAACTTTTCAACGTGGGCGAGATTGCCAAGCGTGTCGTATTCATATTTGACAGCCGGGAAGCCGTTCGCGCCTCCAGTGGGATCATGGATGGCGATGATTCGGCCCTGGGTGTCGCGGTCAAATTGGATCGAAGCCGTCGGGTGACCGGCGGAATCGTAATGAGTGATATTATTGTTTCCGATTTGAACCGAATCGCCGGAATGCTCGACGATCTTTGTCAGCTTGGGCGTGCCATAAACCTTCGCTACCTGAGGAAGACCGTCCGAAGTCAGGTAGTTCACGGTCCGGCCACTGCCGCGCGTAATATAATATTGCGTCTGATCCGGCGTCGTCAAAATCCAGCCCGGCATGTCATAGTTGTCCATGGTCGACTGCTGTCCGCCGCCGTCCTGCCAGTAAGTGACTGGGTCGCTTGGCAGGGTAACCAGCGAGTTGTCGCCTAGGTCGCCTTCGTCGCCCTGCGCCGGAGCTAATGTCGTCAATTTTGCCGTCACACCCGGGGCTGACCAAACGGCATTCCAACTCAGTCCCTCGGTATCCTGGCCACTGCCTGAAACCAGGCTGGCATTGAAGACCACCCTACGTCCGTCGGGTAAGGTAAGGGCGACATCACGGCCGCCACCAGAGCGGATGTTTGCAGTCCCGCTGCTGACGGGCTCCAGCGAAATATTCTCCCGCGTTTCATCCAGTTGCACGTCCATGCTGTTGATGGCAAACGTCCATCCGTAACCAAAGTCGCTTGAATTTGGATTGATGGAATTGTAAGTGCGGGTGACGGTCAGGGGGATGCCATTTACGGGAATCACCAAATCCTTCTGGCTGAAACTGAACTCGCCGAGTTTCAAATTTGAATTCAGCGAAATTTGGGCGGAGGTTTGGGTTTCATATCCATCGCTGCTGACGCTGAGCCGGAGTTGGTACGGTCCATTTTGAATCGTGGTTAAGTCGCAGGTGGCCAAAAAGCCTCCCGGCGCGACCGTTGTGCTCGATTGCGCGACAATCGTTCTGAGAAGCGTCGAACCATCAGACGAATACAGCCCCAGTGACCAGGTCACCGCGGCACCGTCCTGCGAGTTGGTCGCCGTCCCATAGATGTTAAATATGCCGGCCTCAATCGTCGCCCCGCTTTGCATGACGTCCGTTGACGGAGCCAACGTTCCTGATGTGTTCGGATCGTTATAGCCCGTGTAGGAATCCAAAGTGGCTACCGGAGCAAAGCCGCTTCCGCCGGGATGCAACACGGTGATGGAAATTTCCGGCGACGTATTGATCTGCCCGAACATGTCCTGGGCCTGTGCGGAAAAGCCGCAGCCGCAGGAATTATCAACTGCTATCCAATAATTGGTGTAAAAACCGTTAACTCCGGTGGTGACGGTGCCGATCGGTGTCTGTCCCTGATAAAATGTGACGTTGGTAACATATTGGCTTGGATCTACATATGCGACTATCGGAACCAGCGAATTTGCATTGGTGACGCTCGGAGTATTTGTCAGGCAGATGCCCGGCAACGGCGCGGCGAAAATGCTCACATACACACCAGCCAAAGTCGTGCCCCCGCGGCCGTCACTAATCCGGTAGCTGAAGCCGTCCTCGATCAAACTGGGATCAGGACTGCCTTCGCCCGGCGGGGGCGTGTAGCTGATATGTTTTCCGCCGTCCACGATGGTGGCCGTTCCATGCGGTTGGGGAGTGGTTGAGGGGACGATCGCGGTTATCGTCAACGGATCGCCGTCTGGATCAGAATCATTGGTCAGCACATCCAATACGTCGTTTTTGCTGCCCGACATCACCGTTACGTAGGCGTACTTCCAGACAGGCGGATGGTCCAAAATGGATGGATTAACCGTTATGCTTACCGGCGCCGAAACGGCGATACCCCCATCATCATCAAACGCATAAGCCTGCAGGCTGTAATTCCCAGCCGTCGGGAACGACCAGCTCACAGAATACAGCGTGCCGGACACCGGGTTGGTTACCGCGCCGATCAAATATGCGCCCTGCGTCGTCCGGAAGATGAAACTGACATTGGTCACGTTGGCGCTGCCGCCAGGAACCGCATTCGCCAAAATATTGAAGCTGTTGCCGGTGAGGAACGACGCGCCGTTCGTGGGCGACGTAATGCTCACTGTCGGAGCAATGTTGGTTGTATTGACGATACCGGCAAGATTGACCACAAACGGATTCTGGTACGGATCATCATTCGCCAGAATCAAAGCATCCTGGTATTGGCCGCTATTCGTGGCCATGAACTGGATCGCGATGTTGGTGGATTGTCCCGGGGCAACGGTGGTGAGAATCGGGTTGAGCGGCCAAAAGATATTCGTTTGACCGTTATACAGCGACCATCCGGTGATGTTCAGGTTAGTGGTGCCCGCGTTGGTAATGACCAATGTGTTGGTGACAGCCACATTGGTCACCGTCGAACCGAAGTTCAACAGGCTGTAGTTCGGGAAGTTCGTTCCGGACAAATAGGCTTCCATTTGCGGCTCGGCAATCGCCCCGCACGAAAGACTCAGCGAATAATTGCCGGTTTTGAATAGGTCCGACGACGTCGCTTCCACAATGTATGTGCCCGTGTACGGCAACGTGTAAGAGATCAATGTATTGCTGGTGTTCAACGCCTCGACAGGCACATTGGTCACGACCACGCAATTGGTGATGATGAACATGTACGTCGAGAAATCAGGTGAAGCCATCTCAACCCTCACGACGTCGCCAGAAGAACCGGTGAAACTATAATAATCCGCGTAATGGACCTGGTCCGTCATGGAAAAGCCGCTGGAATTAGTCAGTCTGCCGGGATACGTGTTGCCGCACGAAATCGGCGCGGCCCAATTCATGATGATCGGACCCGCCTGGACCGGCACCCCGGCCACCGCCGCGCTGGCCGTAATACGATCGGCGCCGGAATTGGTTCCCTGATAGGAGAAGGGGGCCTGGCCATTTGGGCTGGCCGTCGAGTTCGTTACGGAAATACTGTTGGCCCCGGTGACCGTGAATGTCACATTGGAACCATTCACAAACCCGTTTGTGTAATCCAATAGCGTGGCCGCAAAATCATACGTCGTGTTCAAAAGCCCCACACAAGGATTCGTGGGCGTCAAAATCAACGAAGGCGTGCCAACGTTAATAGTCACGCTGTTGGTACCGGAGTGGCCGGCAGAGTCAGTGGCAATGGCCTGGATGACCTGCACGCCGGCGGGCGGATTCGTCCAAATCACCGTGTAAATGCCGCTGCTGCCGCGCGAGGCTGTCACGGTAAAGGACGCGTTGGTATAGATAAAATTCGTAATCGCGTTCGTATCAACCACACTCGCGTCAAGTTCAAGGGTCACCAGTGCAATGCTGCCGTTCGTGACGTCGATGGTCTGGCCGTTCGTGGGATAATATATGGTCACGAACGGAGCGCCCGGATTTGCGCCCACTTCACCGGTCAGGTTCGCCCAGAACGGATTTTGCGACAGCAGGCTGCCATCGTTGTCATTGAAGATGAAATAGCCGCTGTAGGTCGACAAATTGGTCGCGTACAAGGAGATCGCCAGGTTCGTAATCCCGCCGCCGGGGATATCGATCATTGACGAAGGCGCGATCGTGAAGCCGTCTGTTGCATTGCTGATGGCATTTGGATAAACGGCGATATTTGAAATAATAAGGTCGGTTGTGCCACTATTGGTCAGCGTGACGAAATTCGTCCTCGGAACTCCAAGTGGGATCGACCCAAAATCAAGCGTGCCGCCGATGGGAAAGATGCTGTAATTGGTCTGAAGTCCCCGCCACGCATTGGTAAACACATTGAGCCCGGCCATGTTTTCGCAATCCATCGTCAGCGTGAAATCACCGATTTCCCATGGAAAGCACGACGTCACCTCGATGATATTGGTGCCGGGGCTTGTGATTTGATAAACGATTTGAGAATTCGTGCCGTTTTCGAGCGAATCATAATTGGCGTAGAGAATGTTCGTCGAATCGTCCCGGACATACAGCGCCGTATAGAAGTCTGACGACAGCGCGTTGAGCGTCACCACCTGTCCGATCTCGGCCGCCGAATTGGTGAAGATGTAGCGGGAACAAAAATAGCCCTCGCCCTGAACCGTCGAAAATGAATCTGCCGCGGATAATGACGAGGAAATATTGGAGCCGCAGTCAATTGAAGTTGGGTGGACAATGGTGAACGGAGCAAAAACCAGAGGGCTTGGATAATAATAATAGCTATTTGTCGAGAAAGCCTCGACTACTGCATTACTGTTCAGCGTAATGACCCCGCCATTTACATTATTTCCAAATGAAGGTGATTGGGTCGTGGGTGTTGTCCCGTCAGTCGTATAAAAGATCGTCGTATTTGGTATGTCGTTTGTCAGCAACACGGTCACCTGGTCGTTCAAGATGCCGCCAAACGGAATAATCGAGGGAGGCGGCATCTGGATACTGTATTGCGCCTGGGCGCTGGTGTAGGCGGGATCGCTTTCGCAGGAATTGCTCACCGCGATTATCTGATAAGTATACATAATCGGTGAGACCGTCTCTGTATCCACAAAGTTGGTCGTTAACAGACCATCAAACAGAGGAGTATAGTCGGTGCCATTCGTGCTTCGGGCGATGTCATATCCGGTAACGCCAGGCTCAGGGTCCCAGGTAATCAGGATTGTTGCCGGACGAGAGACGGCGGTCGGGTTTGTGACCGGATCCGGACGTGTGCAACCGTTCGCCACTATTTGAACCTTCGATTTCCTGTAACCGTTATAGGAAGCAAAGAACTCCAGAGACCCTGACCCAACGCTGCCTACCGGGACATTCGTCACAGCAGCCGTCTGTCCGGCGGGAATGATTAGCACAAAGGCCGGAACACCGTTCGTGTAGATGGGCACATAGGCATCACCGAACGGAGCGGGGGAGTCCAGCGAAACGGTTAATGACTCCACGTCGGGAGGAGTCAGGAATTGTTTTGAGACTTGCATCGGGAGCAACGTTGGCGCACTGGAGATGCTTCCTGCCGGCAAAACTGAAAATGTCGCCGATCGGCCCGAAAACCATCCGATTTGGAGGACTCGAACTTCATATCCGTTATCCGCGACAGCATTTGATGGCGCCGTTACAGTGAATCCGCCAAAAGAAGTATAATCTTCCTCCACATCCCAACCGTTGGGCAAGCCAGAGGACGCAATGATATGATTGCGAAAACGAATTTCCCAGGTTCCGTTTACCGGCGCATTCACACCATCCAAAACAAAGTCACGGCAACGGCCGGCGGGAATTTTCCGTTCTGCTACGACCGAAAAAGTCAGGATATTTTTATTCCATGGCCAAGAGGATTGGGGCGTGTCGGTGATAGTATAAGAATTACCGCAAATACTGGTTACGCGATTTGTGAGGCGTAGATAATATTCGCCGGCCAATTGTGACTCAATATCTTCACAGAAATTGGCGCCGAGGTTCCAATCTGCCGAATAGTTGGTATCGACAATTTGTTGCGCGCCTTCAAATAACGGGCCGAAACTACTGGCGGTATTGGACCGCGAAGCCGCCCCAAATTCAAAGTCAAAATGGCTTCCCGGCGTGATAGCGAGATCCCCTCTTCGCAGCAACTCCGCGTTCGTAACATCCCCTTGAACTCCCACTGTATCGAATCGCGACAGAATGCTGGCTGCCGCACCCGTGTTCGGTCCAGTGGCCGAAAACGCGCCGCTCTGGCGGGTCCCATCATCGCGCACAAAAACCGTCTGTCCGTTGGCGGTGCCGATGGCGGAACGTATTTGAAAAATATAGCGGCCCAGAACCGGGCTATTATAATTCGTGTGGATTAATCCCAGGATATTGGTATTGCCGAACACCCCGCCAGTATTGGTATCCACCAGCGCGCCGCTAATGCCGGAACCTGGCAATTCAAAACCGTCGCCCAGGCCGCTGCCATATCCAAATCGAGCGGGAGCGCCCCCGAACCCGCCACTGGGATAGCCATAGGGTCCTTCAATCGGATTTCCGTCACTGTCCTCATAATAACTTACATCTCCAGTCTCCCATTTGATCCTTTCATAATTGAATTCGATATCAAAATTACCCAGGCCGGTATCATCACGGTCAATCAAAACAACCTGGAAACGGTTCGTTAAGTCGGTATGACCATTATAATAACCAACATTATCCCAGGTGACACCAAAGGCTGAATGCCCATTAACGGTATTCGTTCCGTACCTTGTTAAACCAGATCCGCCTCCGCGTGTATCAACATCCGCCCAAAAAGGAGCTATCGCGGGAAGCGGAGTTCCATCGGCATTGAAAAAGCCGTCCACAGACCTTATCTCGCCTATTGGGATAATGGGTATGAAATCCGACCAGCCTGCCCCGAAAGTTACAATCCCGTTATTATCCACCCAAAGATTCGTATACTGCTCCGAATAGTAAAGGATCGGAAAGCCGATGTCGACCGGCCCGACGTACCCGTCATCATTAGCATCAAGCGCGTTGGTGTCGAACCCGGGACGAACGGCGGAACCATTGGGGCCGCCGCCACTGGGCGGCGGCAAATTTGTTAACACCGCCGAAACGGCTGCTTGCCCATGATACATGGCACTGATAGAAGCATAATTTGTGGCTGACGGAGGCAAAGTGGAAATCACAAAGGCGCTGGTTGATTGTCCTTCCGGCACATAAAGAAATTCGGGAATGACCACAAACGGCGAATTGTTTGAAAGAGTTATCGTTTGCCCTCCGTCAATCGCCGGACTGCTAAGAAAAACGGTTCCAGTCAAAACATCGCCGCCGGTGACCAAATTGGTGCTTAAAATCAAATTGCTCACTTCCGGAGCGGCGCACGGCTGCTCAACCACGACCGACACCACAGAAGTTGCCTTCGAGCCCTGATCATCTATAGCAATCGCTAAGATGTTCGTGTAATTAGGAGCCGTCAGCGAGGCATTCGTCCAGGTGCAATAATACAGATCATTGGTTGAGATTACGTTCGTTGTTTCACCTTCCACCTGGAATTGAACGCTTGTTATCGTACCGCCGGAATCCGTTGCCCTGGCCCCAATCTGAATATTTTGTCCCGCGACAAATTGACTGTTGGTGAGAGGCTCAAAAATCTGCACAAACGGCGTGGACTTATTCACGACATTGGTCACCGTCGGAGACGTCGCGATTCGCCCTGCATTGTCATAAGCGGTCGCCTGGAATACGTACGTGCCGGGTGGCAGACCTGAAAGGTTCAAAAGATAGGGGCTGGCGCCGTTGGTGGCAAAGCTGATACCGTTTGTCGAATAAACGACATTGGTCACTGTGGCCTGGTCCGTGACGACGGACATCAATTGCAGCGAGGCAAATGCCGTTTCCTGCACGTTGTTTGCGGGCTGCACGATGTAAATCGTGGGCGGAGGAATCATCGTCAATGTGGCGCTATTGGTGACGCCGCCGCAGCTGGCTCCGTTCACAGACACGCTGTAAACCGCATTGATCGTGGCGTTGGTAACGGTCAAAGTCGGACCGGTTTGGTCGGAAAGAAGAACGCTGTTGGAATACCACTGGTAGATGAACGGCGGCACGCCGGTCAGTGGCGTTGTTGCAAAATAGGCCGTTCCACCTGAATAGATCATCTCGTTCGTAGGCCCAACCGCGGACGTGGTCGCCTCGACAGTCAAATTCGAAGAGGCGCTATTGGTCCCGTAAGGATTGCTTACAAACACCCTGTAATTGCCACTGTCGTTTGTCGTAACGCTGGCAAGAGTCAGTGGATTTGTCGTTACGTTCAGCGGAACGCTTCCGTGGAGCCACGAATAGGTTAACGGACCGGTACCCGAAACGGTCGCGGTGAAAGTCACGCTCGAACCTGCGCACGGCGTGGGATTCGTCTGGCTGATCGAGACCGATACGGGCTCATAACCGATGACCGTGACCAACGGCGAGACATTCGTCAGTCCATAATTATCCGTTGCAATGGCATAGAGTGTATTGGTCCCCGGCGAGAGATTGTTCGTGCAATCAAGAAGATAGCAATTTGTAATGCCGTTGCCGGGATTCTCCGTGGCCGTTCCCAATAAATAGCTCGTGCCATTGGTTATGTCCCAAATAGCGACGCCATTTGATGGAACAGTCGTATCGTAATCATAGGTTATCGCCTCAATTTGAGCATTGCTGCAGTTTATCGAGGCGTTATTGGTCGGCGAGGTAATGAATACAAACGGCCGTTGCCGGATAGTGACGGTGCAATAGTTGGTGGTGCTGGCCAGGCCATCGCTTGCCGTTAACACGAAGTAGTACATGCCATTGGTGAGGAACTCGGCGGTGGCATCTGTCGTGTTTGGGTTTAGCAGCGTCACTGAACCATTGCCGCCCTGGAAAGTCCAGGTTTCACCCAAATGCCCGTTAGGAGGCATGCCGTCATCACTTATGATTGCCGTCAAATCAACGTTGGTTGGGTTGTCGGGCCAAATGACATAAGGATTGGTCAGGCCGCTAATTTGCGGCGGTTCATTGACAATGATATATACCGGGGCGGACGTCGCCGACAAACCCGACGCGCTCATAGCCACGGCGAGCAGGGTATTGGTCAAATCGGCGGAATTTGTCCATTGTATGTAATAATAACTCCCGTAGTTCGTAAAATTGACGCCGCCGATTACGTTGGTGGCGGTCTGAAGATTTGTGCCGTGTCCCCACAAGAATTCGACTTGCTGGAGTTCCGATTCAGGATCGAAAGCAGAAGCATAAATCGGAACGGGCGAGCGCGCGTCAAAAATCTGGTAATTGGTTGGACTGTCGATCGAAACGATAGGGCTTTCATTGGTTCGGCAGAGAACATCAGCTATCGAGTTGTATATCTGCAATAACAGCCCCGAATTTGTCACGTCATAAAAATTATTGGTGGCTGGCGGCGACGCGATGTTGCGCAAATCGGCGGCATCCGCGTTTGTGCCAAGAGCCACGGTGACCAATCGGATCCCGATGTTTTTCGCGGTGATAGCCTCCTTATAAATATTTGTTATTGGGTATGTTGAGACAGGATCATTGCTTCCGTCGGTCATGAGGACCATCACCGGCAGGGCATTGGAGTTGTGATTGGCGATCAAAACCTTCATCGCGTTTGAAATCCCCGTGTCTATCGCGGTGCTGCCATTGTTTGTTAAACTCAGAATTGCGGAATCCAGCATCGAATTGGTGCTGGTGAGGGTCAATACCAGGTGGCTGAGGTTGGAAAACGTCACCAACCCGGCGCGGTCAGCTTGAAAATTCAAATGGCTGATAAAGTTCGTGGCGGCAATCTTGGCGTCCTGAAGTTTCGTATTGTTGTTTGTCGGCGAAGTCTTTTCGCCCATTGAGCCGGAAGTATCGATCGTCAGCATCACATCCACGTACGAGAAGCAGGCTCCGGAATAGGTTATGTCGATATCATTGCTGTTTTGGCAGTAATTATGGCATCCGAAATTGTCGTAGCGCCCGCAGGCCTGATTTGTGCCGTTACGGCAGCTTCCGATGCAAAGGCCATTGGTGTTGCGGACCGGAAACGAGGGCCAATTCGCAACCCCTAATCCATTTGTGCAAAGCGCTCCGTCAAGGTATAGAGAACAATTAGTCGCGTTGTACGTGAGCGCGATGAAATGCCAATAATTGGACGACCAATTGATTTGTGTGATTAAATTCGTTTGCGGAACCGAGTTTACTTTGTTGGTTTGGGTGCAAAAATAAATGTTGGTCCCCTGATTGTTTAGATAAAGCCCCCAACAACCATAATTCGTGTTTCCCTTTGTGCCAAACTCGAACAGCCTGGCTTCACCGGTTTTAGGTCCGCCCGTAGCGCCGCTGTTCCAGTCCGGGCTGAACCAGAATGTCACCGTGCCCTGGCGGCAATTGATGTTAGCCACACTCGAATTGGTTTCGGATTCCCGATACGCCAATATAGCGGGATTAGGGCTGTTTATTCTCATGCCATTGGAGCTGACTCCCAGGCATCCGACTATATTCGAGACGACCAGCGGCTTCTGCTGTTGCAGACCCAACCAGGTATTTGTGTCATCGAATAGCCAGGTCCCGAGCGCCCGCGGCGCAACGTTGGTCGGGTTATTGGGATCGGTTCCATCAAGAATTTCCTGCCAGTCATTCACTCCGTCATAATCGGAATCAGCATTGGGATCCACGCTCAAAAGATTGAAGCTCGCGGCCTGGTTTGTGCCGCAACTGGCCGTAATCCTGTATTGCCCGGCCACCGAATTTGCCACCGTTAATTGAGCCGGTCCGTAATTCGTAATCGAGCCAGCGCCGTTCGGCGGACTTGTGATCCAAATTGGGTATCCACTCGGAAATGAAACGCCCGAAGGATTCGATAATGCTTGCAGGTTAACCGTTCCTAAGAAGTTGGTACCGCTACCCGTGATGACTGGATTTGAGCCGTTGACGATGATTCCGTTGGCGCTGACGCTGACGTCGCTTAAAGTCGCCGATAAGCTGGCAGCCGAACCAGCGGAATTTGCCACAATCACCGAATAAGTTCCCGGATTCGGCGTGCTATAGCTCGAAGACGTCGCACCCGCAATGTTGACTCCATTCGATTGCCACTGGTAGGACGGCGTGGGCGTTCCGGTAGCCTGAACGATAAACGTGGCGTTAAATCCTTGCGGGACAATCTGGTTTGTGGGTTGCTGAATTATGATCGGCGCAACGTTGACCGTCAGTGTGCAAGACGAGCTGGTCACATTGCCGCGCGAGTTCGCCACTACAACCCAATACGAACCCTGGTCCGCCTGTTGAACGACCAATTTTGTATAATTGCTTGAGGTTGCGCCTGGAATTGCGTTCCCGTTGAAATACCATTGATAGCTAAAGGGCGACGTTCCGCTCGCCACCACGCCAATGGACATCGTATCTCCTGCGTTTTTCGTCAGCGTCGCCGGCGGTCCGCTCAGAGCCACCGGCGCGTCGGTCACCGTAAGTGTGCCAACGTTGGTCGTTACATTGTAGTTCGGAAGCTTTGTGGTCGGATCATGGAGAATTGGAACAATGGGATACGTTCCGGCGGGGCTCGTGGTTGTGGCGCTCGTACTGTATGTGGCCGTGATGTTGTCATTATTTCGCACGCTGGTGAGAAGGCCGGTCAACGTCGGATTGGGGCTCCCTGTTATCTTAAACTGATTGCTTGCCGTGACGCTCAGCGGCGCCTGGCTGACGGTAAACACGCCATTGCTAAACAGGAATGAGTAATTGGTGCAGCTGAGCGTGCTCTGGCTAATGATAATCGGATAATTTCCAACCGGGCTGTTGGTTGTCGCCGTTGTTGTCACGGTTGGCGTCCCGCTCAACACCGCGGACGTGTCGCCGTTCAGGAAACCTGTCGGCGTCCAGGTCAAGGGCGGGTTGGTCAATCCATATTGGCGCGATTGGTTATCGGCGGTAATGTCCAAAACCGCTTGCCCAACCGTCAGAACGCCGTTGCTGAATGACAGCAAATAATTGGCCCCATATAAAGTGCCCTGGCTAATCGAAATGGTATAATTCCCGACAGGATTATTGGTCGTGGCCGCGCAACTCAACGTCGGATTCCCGCTCAAAACGCCGGAAGTATCCCCATTGACAAATCCGGTGGCCGTCCAGGTCAAGAGAGGATTGGTCGTGCCGAAAGGGCGCGCCTTGTCGTCAGCTGAAACTAACAAAGGTGCGGGATTCACGACCAGAGTCGCATTACTGCTCACCAACGTACAATTGGGGATCGAGACAATGACATCGTAATGAGCGCCCGATTGTGCGACTGTGGGTTGGACCACCGTGTAAAAGCTTGCGTTGGCCCCCGGAATATTCGTTCCGTTCCTCTGCCACTGATACGCGGGCGAACCGTATCCGGCAGCGCTAACGCTAAAGGTCGCGCTTTGACCATAAGTTACCGTTTGGTCGCCGGGCTGGCCAACGATAGAAAGCGTGCTCAATACAGCACTGTGGATCACTGTTCCGCACGCGCCCGATACCATGATCGAGTACTCGCCCACGCTTGTCGGATTCACGTTTGAAATCGTCAAGGTGCTATTTGTTTGGCCGGCCATGATATTCGTTCCAAAACTCCACTGGTAACTGAATGGGCCAGTTCCAAAGGCCGTCACGCCAAAAACCGCCGTCCCGCCGGTACACACGCTCAAGTCTTCCGGCCCCGCTACCGCCAGATTAGTCAGCACCGTAAGAGTCGCGCTGTTGGTGAGATTGCCGCAAGGTGAAGACACGATCACCGAATACGTTCCCGAACTGCCCACGTATACGTTCGTCAGGTTCAAGGAACTGTTTGTTTGGCCGGTCAGCGTGTTCGTTCTAAATTCCCATTGATAAGCAATAGGCGAACAATCGCCAGCCGTGACGCTGAAAGAAACCGGTTCACCTTCGCAAGTCGTTACATTGGTCGGTCCGTTCGCGTAAAAACTGTTTGTTTCCGGGCATTTTCCGTCCGATCCCGCCAAATAAATGCCGGCAATTTCATTGGACGACAGCGCGCGTTTATAGATGGATAATTCATCAATTTGTCCGTTAAAGAACGCCGTATAAGCCGGGTCCGGATGGTTGCCGATTCTTAAGGGCTGGCTCGTCGTCAAATCGCCTTTCACGGATGTTGGATCAAATTGCAGGATGTTCGTCCCGTCCACGTACAAATCGCCGCCGTTCGTCGAAGCACGCGCCACACTCACCGCTACATGATGCAATTGGCCGTCCAAAAGATTCGGGCCGGCGCTCCAGCTGTTGCCGTTGCCAGACGGATTGTCCGATATCCGCAAATTCACTTGTCCATTGAACAGGCAAACTTCATAGCCCTGGCACTGGACACTGTTGGGCGCATAACGTTTGTCAGCAATTGTCATTATACCCTCCGGAGGATTTGTCGGAGCAGCCCGAATCCAGGATTCAATCGTGAAGTCCACGTTCGACCCAATGTCCAGTGAAGGCGAGTCCGGCACAATCAGGCGGTTCGGGCCGCCGTTGAAGTTGAATCCTAATCCCACCTCCGCCGGCGCATAACCAATCGTTCCGTTGGTGACCACACCCACATTGCCGCTAATAACGTCAACTGTGTTGCTTTCGGCCGGCCACCAGGCGGCGATGCCCGAGGGAACCGGGTAGCACGTGGTGCATTTTCCCGATGAGCCAGCCAGGTAAATCGCCGCAATTTCGTTTGAAGTAAGGGCGCGTTTGTACAACGACATTTCGTCCATGAGTCCCACAAACGAATCGCCGGGCGTCTCGGAAACTCGGCGGCCCAAATACAGGTCGAAGGCTGTGCTGGGCGTGAATGTTCCCAACGTCTGTCGTGCGGCGATCAGGCCATCGTAGTAGATCGTCGAAACCCCGGAACTTTTATCATAAGTCAGCGCTACGTGTTGAAATTCGTTGGTGATAACCGGCGCGGTCGGCGTATGCATTTGATGCCAGCTCCCGCCGCTATCCACAACGTTCGCATATAATGACCCCGGCCCGGAGTCCTGAGTGATATGGAAATGAACACCCCAATAGTTGGTTCCATTGTTCCATTCGGCTATCGCATGATCCACCGCTACATCAGACGGATCAATCCATCCTTCGATGGTAAATCCACTGTTTGTGCCATTATTTGTTCCCACATTCAGACTGGCACTCGCGGGAATTTTGATGAACGCATTTGTGTTATTAAATACAAACGCATAGCCGACTTCACCATTTGTGAAACGCATCGGACCTTCCAGGATGCCGTTGTTCGTCCCCGCAATGTCGCTGGCGTTGTCGTCTCCGGGCCACCAACTCACAAGTCCCGAAGGCGGCTGCGTGCACGGGGCAATGACTACCGTAAGAACCGCCTGCGAACTGGTCACGCTGCCGGAATAATCGCTGACGACCACCGAATAATGACCGGCATTTGTCATCTGAACGTTCGGAAGTATCAGGGAAGTACCCGTTTTGCCGGTCAATAGGGTGTTGGTATTAAAGTACCATTGATACGTTACGCTCGGACAACCGCTCGCCAATATTGAAAACGCCGCGTTGTCCCCAAGGGCAACCGTTTGATTCGTCGGCTGAGTGATGATTACCGGCAGCGAATTGCTGACGACTACAAAAACCGTCGCCACAACATCAGTGATTACATCGCAATTCTCATAGCCAGGATAGCCGTTGACTTTGGCGGTGTAAGTATACGTTCCTGCAGTATTAAACGGACCGGTTATTGGCGGCCATGCCAAATTATTTGGCACGAAATAAAGGCCTCCGGCCGTGTAATCACAGCTCAAGACGCCATTTTCATTCGGATAGCAGGTATGAGAATAGGAAACTTCGCCGCTATTAAATGTGGGATTGATCGCAAACCCGGGCGGCGTCAGCGTCCCGCCCGCGCAAACGTTCAAATTTGTGCTGGTCAACGTGCCGGCCGTGGCCACGCTCCCGTCAAAATCGCACATATAGACTATCTGATCCGTGCAGGGATTGTCTGCGCGAACGACCAAAGCCAAAACCCCAAGCACGATCAACACACCGCAAAATCTTAATGTTCGTCGCGGTTTCATGATTTAAATCGATTTAGCCGGCGCCTGGGCTCGCTGTTCGATCCGCTGAATTGCTGCCTGCACCGGCAATTGCAACCGTTCATTGCCGCCGTGCGCCAGGTTTTGCAGTACGGGGATCTCGTTCGCCCCGCCCATCAGTCCCAGTGCTCCAATGGCGGAAATTTGCAGGGACACGGTCTGGCTGTTTTGCGCCGCCGCTTCGATCACCGGCAAGGCGTCCTGCACATCCATCTGCGCGCAAACTTCGTAGGCCGTAATTCGAGTCAATTCTCCTGCCACGCTGTCATTGGCCAGTTTCAAGGCCGTATCCGCAACCTTGCTTTGGTCCACCTTTGCTTTGGGCTCCTCGGACAGCCGTTCCAGTCCCAGCAAGGCTGTCCCGGCTATGCTGTCGCCGCTCTCGTTGATTGCGCTCCACAAAACCTTTTGGTCTGCTTGCTCCTCACGCCCAATGCTCTTGCCGCCGCTTTGCGCCAAAACCTCATCCATTGTCGCCACATGTTGCAGGGCATAATCCCGCACCACTTCGTTTTGCCGCAGGTTTCGATATATTTGTCCCAGCACATCGCCCAATCCGCCTGGCATCGGATCCATCAGGCAAAGCCTGTCCATGATTTCATTTTTCAGGACTTGTCCAAGCTGATCACTGTCCAATTCATCTGGCTTGAGCAGAAAGTCTCTTAACAAGCCCCAATCAGCGTCCGTAAGTTTGGCTGGCAGGCGGCCAATCGCCTCCAGCCGTTTCCGGTAATCGGCGTTGTCATTTACAATCAATCCAATGTCCGACCAGACGTTCCCCTTTGGATTAAACGCCACTGGCCGGGCGCGCCGAACCGGTTTCTCGCCGGGATTGACCACTACGGCCATCTTTGGGGACTTGAAAACGATATTCTTCGAAGGAACCGCCGTCGGCTGCCGGGGTGCCGCAACCGAAGCCCTGGCCGGCTCTGTCCGGTGGTGATGCCGAAGCTGGACAACCGCCACCAGGACAATCGCCAGTACGGTAACTATGGCAAATGTGCGTTTCATTTAGTGTCTGTACCCAATCTGGTTGTTCCCTTGATATGCCCTTACAGAATTGCAAACTGACGTAGTCGCGGACGCCGGACGGATGAACCGCACGGGACATTGGCCCAGGGCGTCAAAGTTCGTTGCCCTCAGTGTTTTTGTGGTTGTACCGTCTTCAAACATCACCCCGCTCACAATCGCCTGGATCTCAAACGTGACGTTGGTTTCCACGGGGCTTGAAATGACCAGCATTTCAACCAGTTGGCTCCCGTCAGGGTAAATCTGGATAATCCTTGTATACGCCTGGTCTCCCGACCAAACGTCGAATCCCTGCACTTGCGTGGAATCCAGCACCGGGCCGTTGTTCCCCAGCCGCGCGATCATCGTCCGCTGCTCATTGGCATCTACCCCCAAAATCAGCCGAATCCCGCCATTCGTATCGCGGCTGGAAACAAAACAGGTCAGCCGCGAATCAGTCTGCAGCGCGGCTTCCGGCGGGAAGTTCGTCAAAGATAGCGGCCGTTCCATATCCACCCAGGCATCCGGCTGTACCAAAGGCAGTTGCCGCCGTTGAACGACATCAACGTTGACACTGCCAATCTGCTGCGCGCCGGATTGGGCTGTATACATCCCGGTGACGGTTTGGATTCCGGGCGTGAGAAACTGGCACGGAACCGGTCGAACTGTCGTACTTGAATAGGTGTTGGTGCCAACGACCACCTGCACGTGGCCGTTCGCGCCGCTCGCCGGCTGCGCATTGAACAATAAGCTGTCGCCCTCTCGAATCGTCAGTTCATTCGTCATTGCCAGCAAATTAACCGGGAGCCATTTCAGATTTGCGGTTTGGTTCAATGCCCCATTTTGATAGCTGGCCTGAAAAACGGTTTGCGTATAAGCCAATAACGGCGCATTGACATACCAGCGGTTATCGCTCGTTGCCACCGGCGCCAGCGCATTCGTTTGATTGTTCGTGATCGCCATCATCGACGGAAATTGATCACGACCCTCCAGGCACATGGGCGAAGTGTAGCTGCTGATCACCGGGTTCGTGTTGTCCAACCCCGATTCGTCGGCAATCATCTGCGCCGCCCAGTTTTTGATGCCGGCTTCATTGGTCGCGCCTGACACCGACAACAGGTTCACCTGCTTTATCCGCAGGCTGCTGAAACTGGCCACTCCGTCCCAAAACACGTGCAGCGTGTGTGTTCCGCCCTGCAAATACGGCAATACCAATTCCACAGTCCCGTTTGAGCCATAACCGGCGTTCAGCACATAATGTCCAAGCGTCTGGTGATCAATTCCCATCAACAGCTTAAAGCTGGTCGACATCGGATTCGTCTGGTTCTGTGTACCGATGAAATTAAGAACGTATTTGTCAGGTGTGCTGATCGGCAGGTTAAAGTCCGCCCCGCCGCGGCGGCCCAGGCAATAAATATCTGTCCCATCCACCTGCCAATTGCCCAATAGATTCGTTGCCTGCGCGCCGTTGACTGACAGGGCCACGCTGATTTGGTTCGTGCAAACCAAACTGTTGCCTGTGCCCAAATACTCTTCTTCAAACCAGTCCGGCAGCCCGTCTCCGTTCTGGTCCGCGTTTAATGGGTTAAGCCCCAGCAAATAGTCCTGCAAATTGCTTAAGCCCGAATTGTCATAGTCCATGCCCCCGTCATCGAAATATTGCGGGTCCAGTCCGTGTGAAATTTCCCAGGCATCCGGCAGACCATCCCCGTCTGTATCTGAATTCGTCGGGTTCGTGTGATACTGGTACTCCTGCAGGTTTGACAATCCATCGTTGTCCGGGTCTGCATTCGGGTCTACTCCCGTTGTGCCGAAATAGATCTTTTCCCAAATCTCCGGTAAACCGCTCTTGTCCGGGTCCATTTGCGGCTGGGCATACAATTGGTCCATCGGAATCACGCGCTCCGGCGTCGACGGACTGCTCCACCTCAATATCGCTCGCCCGTGGCCTTCGTTATTGTACATCTCTACCCGAATCAGATAATGCCGGCCTGCGGTCAAATTAATCGTCGGCGCTTTAAAGTCCCCGTCGTTATGCAACGTCCGCCATTGATTAATGACCAGTCGTTCGTTGACCCAAACCCGCACCCAATCTTCCCGTCGCGACACAACGCTGAACGTATAAGGCTCCGTAAATTGCGCCTGGACTTCCCCCGACCATGACACCCCATAGCCGTCCGGGTTCAAATTCATCGGCGGCTGATGCGGCCAATCAAAATCCACTTGCGAATCGATATGTCTTATTTGAGAAGGCAAATAAAGCAGGCTGTCATTCCGATAACTCCCCGCCAGCCCGTTCCCGGTTCCAGTCACCATTGTCATGATGTCCGTTGCCGGCGCCGGACCCACCACCGCGTTGTCAAACTGCGCCACACACGGATTGGTGTCGCCCAGGGGATTGCGCGCCGTAACCGCCAGCCCCACCAATACCTGCGGCGATAACCGGCTCAACGTTTCCCAGTCAATCAATGTCCAATTCGTCCCGTCAGGCGAAGCATACGCGCCCACCCAATCCCCATTGCGCGCTATCTTCATCCACATCGGAAAGGATCGCCCCGCCAGTCCCCATGCCTGGCCGGTCACGTCGTCAGTTCGCGGCCGTAAATCGCAATTCAATGCGTTCGTCCACGACATCGTCAGCAGCAGGTTGCGCGCATTGTCATCCAGGCTTTCTCTCAGCATCAGACCGGCTTTGGCATGCGTGCAGTTGCCCGATACTCCCAATATCCGCGCCACAATCTCCCCGTTCGTCCCGATCGATTGAAATGCATACTGAAAGTCGTCGTGATGGTCCCAAATGTCGTGCCCGCTGCTGGCCACCGTAAATACACCGTTGCTATAACTCGCGTCGCCCCGGCTGTTGCCGTCGTAATATTCTACGTCCCCATGCGTCCACTCGTTGGGCAACCCCCATTTCAACGGCTGAGTGGGATCGGAATTCTGCTCATACTCCTGGAGATTCGATAATCCGTCGTTATCAGGGTCGGCGTTTGGATCCACGTTTGTCTGCCCGAAATAATGTTCTTCCCAAAAAATCGGCAGGCCATTCGAGTCCATCGTCGGCTGCGAATAGAACTGGCTCCGTGGGATCAAACGTTTGGGCGTTGAGGGGCTGCTCCAGGAAACCTTCACGCTCGCATTTCGATGGTTCTGAAAATATTCAATTCGCAACAGATGCTTTTGACCGGCCACCATCTGCGTGTTCGCCGAAACTTCCCTCGGCTGATGACAGTTCCAATCGTCAATCATCAACTGTCCGTCGAGCCAGACTCTCACTCCGTCGTCATTGCGGACGTAAATCGTGTAGGGTTCGGTGAATTGCCCCTGGATTTCACCCGTCCATCTGATGCTGAACTGGTCGCATCGCGGCATCCCCATGAGGCTCTTGCACGCGGAAGCGAAACAGGTCGCATTCGTCTTTCCCGTGTCAACCAGATGCTCCAGGTCAATCAGGGGTTGCCAGTTGAAATTGATCGGACCATCTATGCGCGTCATTGCCGCCGGTCCAAATAGATGCCGGTTGGGATAATAGGTTCCCAACAAACCATCGCCACTGCCTTCAACCGGGCTCAGGACTTGAGAGGGATCCGCAGGACCGGTGTTTACCTGTTCAAAATGCGCAGCCGCGGCTATTCCTTGAGTATTCCCGGCTGATACCGCCATCCCCACATAAACCTGGTCCGCTAAATTGCTGATGGTTTGCCAGTTCATCAATGACCAGTTCGTTCCATCCGCCGAGGCATAGCCTCCTATCCAATTTCCATTTCTCGCCACTTTCACCCAACACGGAAAAAATGTATTCGTGCTAACTGTCGTTGTATCAGTGACGCCGCTTGTAGAGGAACGCCATTGAAACAAAATTCCGTTGCCAGGCGTCAGCGCCAGCGCCACGTTCCGGGCGCCGGCGTCCAATGTCTCTCGTATCATCAATCCGGCCTTGGAAAAATTTCCGCCACCTTGCATGGCCGATACTTCAGCCACGATTTCTCCGTTGGTCCCCAACGATTGATAAACATAATTGAAGGCATCATTCGTCCCGGCAATGCCAAAACCACTGCTGCTGACGGCGTACCCGCCGTTTCCGTCACCCTGAACGTTTCCAGGCGCGGATGCAGTTCCGATATCTGCGTCACTCCACATCGGCCCGGCGTCGTTCTGTGCTCGCGCCACATATTTCAGCACCAAAACCAATCCAACCACCAGACCAAGCAAGGTCAGCAATGTTGATTGAACGGGATGCCTTCTAATTGCGCTCATTGGGTTATTCGTTTATCCGCCATTAATCCATTCGGCTTTGCCTGTTAAATTGATTTTCCTTTAACCAACCTTATCGCTCCATAAGCCATAAGCTTGACAGTACGGGCAATAAAAAAAAGTTATCTAAAATGGCCAAAAGTTATCTGAAATGGACAATTGTTATCTGAAATGGACAAAATCCCCTTAACTATTCAATGCCACCGGCGATCCCCGTTTTGCAAAGTCTCGTTTTTCCTGAAAGACTGAAGTCCACCCGGCAAAAAACGCGCCGAAATTCTTTTACTTTCAACAATTCCGCGCATTTTTTGAAAGGTTTTCCGTTTTAATGCGTATTAGTAAGTATGATTCGTTTGCGCGCTCAGAATGCAAACCAGTTCCTGGATCTTGCCCAACAGGCCGGATTTAAAATCCGGAAAATGTCCAAAATGCTGGGCCTCTCCCAGAGACAACTTCAGCGCGAAACTCAGCAACACTTTGGATTGAGACCCCTGCATTGGATGAAAAGACAACGCCTGACCGCCGCCGGCAGCCTCCTAAAGAAGCGCCGCTCCATCAAAACCGTCTCAGACCAATTGGGCTTTAAACGACTTTCCCACTTTTCACGGGAATTTAAATTATTTCACGGACTCACCCCAACGCAGTTTCTCGCGCGTTCCCGGCGCCCCGCTGCCCGACGTTCCGCGGTCGGCGTCTGACCGCCGTCCGGGTGGGACCTGCCTGAAGGCATCCATCGATTTGTTACATTTCTGCGAACATTCCACCGTCCTCGTTGTCTCACCATGACCACTATCTTATGATAGTGCCCTGATGGATCATTTGCTTCATCTCCTGTTGAAGGGCTCTTTTGTTGTCATGGACCTGGCATGGTGGATTATCGCCATGCGCCTGGCCCAAAAGACTCTCTGGCGTTTTTTAATAAGCGTCTTTATGGCGGCACAATTGACCGCTGCCATATTGGACTTTGCGAAAGTGGATTTTGCGCCTCACGTTCCCACGCCCGCGCTGACCGCACTTGCTGTCTGGCACCTTTTCGGTCTGGCCGCACTCGTCGGTTTGGGCATCTTCTATATCGGCTTCCGGATAATTCGCCGCCAACCGGCAGCGACCGTTCAAACACCGCCCGCCATCACGCCGCCCGTCGAAAATTCAATCTCCCGCCGCAACTTTATCGGGGCCTGCGCAGCCATCGTTCCTCCACTGTGCACGTTCAGCATCACAGGCGTCGCCATGGACCAGCTCGATGAATTCCGCGTTCGGCGATTCACTTTATCGCTCCCGTCCCTCCCCAGGCAGCTGGACGGCCTGACAATCGCCCACGTTAGCGATATTCATGTGGGCGAATGGACCCATGGACCGGTCCTGAAGAAAATTGTCGATAGCACAAACGCCCTTCGCGCCGACATCATCGCCGTTACCGGCGACCTCATTAACTACGAATTAAGCGATTTGTCCGGATCCATTGACCTTCTCAAACAAATGCACGGCCGTTATGGCCTTTACCTGTGCGAAGGCAATCACGATTTACTCGAAAACGGCCGGGAATTTGTGCAACGCGTCAAAAGTTCAGGCTTATCGCTTCTGGTCGACGAATCCACCGTTGCCGAGGTCCGCGGCTATCCCGTTCAGTTTTTGGGATTGCGCTGGATGGATTGTGTGGAATCTCCCAATGACCCGTCCACCGCCGCGCTGGTACACGAATTGGCCAAAATGCGCCAACCCGATGCGTTTCCAATCCTACTGGCGCACCATCCCCACGCTTTCGACCCGGCAATTCAAAATGGTTTGCCGTTAACGCTCAGCGGTCACACGCATGGCGGCCAATTTATGCTGGATCCCAAGGTCGGCCTCGGTCCCGCGCTTTTTCGCTATTGGTCCGGGTCCTACCTACGCGGCCAAAGCCAATTAATTGTCTCCAACGGCGTTGGCAATATGTTTCCCGTGCGAATCAATGCCCCCGCGGAACTGGTGCATATCACCCTGCGCTGCGCGTAAACCAAATCAATCGTCGACGCCACACGGCTCGCAGGCTACGGCCGAAGCTGCCGCCTCTCCAAATCGCTTCAGGCAAACCATCAAAATCCCTACGTCCGCCGGCGAAACCCCGGAAATCCTCGCCGCCTGGCCAATCGTCGCGGGACGAATCTTCGCCAGTTTTTGCCGCGCTTCCAGCCGCAGCCCCGGTACCGTCGAAAAATCAAATGCGCCGGGAATCTGCTTATCCTCAAGCTTCTTGAACTTTTCTATTTCCAATTCCTGTCGCTCGACGTAGCCCGCGTACTTTACGGCTATCTCAACCTGCTCAACTACTTCCTGCGACAACGATTCGTCACGGCTCGGCAAATCGGAATAGGCGGTTTCCGGCCGGGACAGGATTTTAGCCAGTGAATCAGAAACGTAATAATTAGAATTCAATCTTCTAATTTCATTGCCGATGGCTTCTTCTTTAGCCTGGAATTTCCTGTAGTTGCGTTCCGCCAACAGGCCAATGTCGTATCCGATTTTCGAAAGCCGCAGATCCGCGTTGTCCTGACGCAACAATAACCGGTACTCAGCTCGTGAAGTAAACATCCGATAGGGCTCAGTAGTTCCTTTGGTAACCAGATCATCAATCAATACCCCAATGTACGCCTGGTCGCGCCGGAGAACGATCGGTTCCCGATTCTGAGTCCGTCTTGCCGCATTGATTCCAGCCATGATGCCTTGGGCGCCAGCTTCTTCATATCCTGATGTTCCATTAATCTGTCCAGCCAAATACAAGTTCCGGCAAACCTTCGTTTCCAGCGACGGAAACAATTGTGTCGGGTAAGAGAAGTCATACTCGACCGCATAAGCTGGCCGGAGAATTTCGGCATTCTCACAGCCTTTGATTGTCTGGATCAGTTCAAACTGAACCTCGAACGGCAGACTCGTCGAAAACCCGTTTACATAAATCTCGTCCGTCTCGATGCCCTCAGGTTCCAGAAAGATCTGATGCCGGTCTTTATCCGGAAATTTCACAATCTTGTCCTCGATGGACGGACAATACCGCGGCCCCACACCTTCGATCTTCCCCGAATAGAGCGGAGACTTGTGCAGGTTCTCCCGAATTACCTTAGCCGTTTTTTCGTTCGTGAACGTGATGTGGCAAGGCAGTTGGCCGTTGAGCTTCGCCAGAACCGAGCCAAGTGGATATTTCGTTTCGGTCGAGGTTCCTTGGAATCGGCAATCAGATTGTTCCACGTGGAACAATTCGTCCTTCCAGTAGGTAAAGTACGGCACCGGTTCATCTCCCGGTTGAACCTCCGTTTTTGAGAAATCAATCGAACGGCGCAACAGACGAGGCGGCGTTCCGGTCTTTAGCCGGGCCAACTCCAACCCCAGCTCCTTCAGCGACCCGGACAAACTTTGCGCCGCCGCATCACCCGCCCGACCCCCAGATTGCTGATTAAACCCTACATGCATCAGCCCCCTTAAAAAAGTGCCGGTGGTAATCACCACAGTCGTGCCGTGGTATTGAACTTCAAGGGTCGTTTCCACTCCATAGACCGCTGCATCCTTGTGGAGGATTTTCGCGGTCTGACCTTGCTTAACATCCAGGTTTGGCGTCGTCTCGCAAATCCATTTCAACCGAAACTGGTAATGCTTCTTGTCGCACTGCGCCCGCGGTGCCCAAACTGCCGGCCCCTTCTTCGTATTGAGCATCCGGAACTGCAATCCTGTCATGTCCGTCGCCT
>DATAST010000160.1:0-66895 GCA_036269115.1 Verrucomicrobiia bacterium
GCGTCTTCAGCGCGACCAAGCGCAAGGCCCGCGGCTATCGTTCGACCACCCACCTGATTGCTATGCTTTATCTCATCGCCGGCAAACTCCGACTCCCACAGAGCTGACTTCCAATTCCACCGAAAACAGCGAAGAACCAAATGTTGCGGTTTAAGTCACTGATACGCAACGATGTTGCGGATGTTGCGGATTTTCACACTACATATACCATTTTCCCATAGTTTCAGCGCAGGGAACCGCCTATATTTGGGTCACAAAACTTCGCCCCACTTTCTCGACCGCAGCGCAATCCGCCGTTTCCACCAGGAAAAAAAGCGGGTTCTTCGTTTCCAATCGCCAATGGCCAATAACCCTAAAATCCCCCACAAAAACGCACAAATCCGGCCTGCTTCTCAGTCTCGTTTCCGGTTTCCGCCCTATAGGCACAAAAATGGAAACGAGCCTTTCCGCCTCGGACTGCGGACTGTGGACTCAGGACTTCAGACCAACCGCTTTAACCGCATCCGCGAGCGATTTAACAAACGCGCCGGCCCGCTTCACGAGCGTTTTTGATTTCCCGTGTTCAGCAATCTGGTTCACCACGGCGCTCCCAACCACCACCCCATCCGCGTTCTGAGCCACCAATTTGGCCTGGGCAGGATTTGATACGCCGAACCCCACCACAATTGGCAGGTCCGTATGCGCGCGAATTTTCGCCACTTGCGATGCCAGGTTCGCGGCAATCTGAGTTTGCATCCCCGTCACGCCTTCGCGCGACACATAATAAATAAATCCGCTTCCGCGTTTGACGATATATTCCATCCGGTCCTCAGGAGTAGTAGGCGCGACCAGATAAATATTGCACAGGCCGTTCTTCTTCATCAGGGCTTCGTAATTCTCTGATTCTTCCGGCGGCAAATCCAACACCAGCAGGCCATCCACGCCCGCCCGCCCTGCGTCCTGGATAAACTCGCGCATCCCCACTTTGTGAATCAGATTGAAATAGATGTAGAGAACGATCGGGACATCCGAGTGCTTTCGAACAGATTTGACGGTATCCAGTACTTTGGGCGGAGTCGTCCCCGATTCCAGGCCGCGTTGTGCCGCCAACTGATTCACCAGACCGTCCGCGAGCGGATCACTGAACGGCACGCCCAATTCAAGAACGTCCACACCGGCCTTATCAAAAGCCAGGGCCAATTCGCGCGTGGCCGCAAGATCCGGGTCCCCGGCGCCGATATAAACAATGAAACCTTTTTTGCCTGCTTTTTTAAGCTGATTGAACTTCTCAACAATGCGATTCATTTGCAATGGTCGAAGCGTAACTGAAAACGTTGAAGCGTTGAAGCGTTAATGCATCAGCGTTTGCAGGTGTGTAGTCATGGCACGTCAAGTATTTGTCGGCCCAATGATTCTTGACGCAACACACAACACGCAACACGAGGCCGAGAACCATCAGGACTTGCCTAACGCAATTGACCGTTGCGTCTATTTTCCGCACAATTACACGATGGCAAGCATTTTCGGGCACTTGTTCCGCATCACGACCTGGGGCGAATCCCACGGCGGGGGGGTCGGCGTGGTCGTGGACGGCTGTCCGCCGCGGCTAAAGCTCACTGAGGCGGATATCCAGCCGGACCTGGATCGCCGCCGTCCCGGCCAATCCAGGATCGTGTCGCCGCGCAAGGAACTGGACACGGTGCAAATTTTGTCGGGCACTTTTGAAGGTAAAACTCTCGGCACGCCCATTTGCATGTGGGTCAAAAACGAGGATGCCCGCCCCGAAGCCTACAGCGAAATGAAGGAGAAATTTCGGCCGTCCCACGCCGACTTCACCTATGTCGCGAAATACGGAATCCGCAATTGGCAGGGCGGCGGCCGGGCCAGCGCGCGTGAGACCATCGGCCGTGTGGCCGCCGGCGCAATTGCAAAAAAAATCCTGAGCGAACGATTCGGCGTGGAAGTCCTCGCTTATGTCAAACAGACCCAGCGCATCGTTGCCGAAGTGAATCCTGAAAAGGTGAAGTCCGGCCAAATTGAATCGAATATCATGCGCTGTCCGGATGAAAAGGCCGCCGAAAAGATGATTCGTCTCGTTGAAAAAATGCGGCGCGCCGGCGATAGCGTCGGCGGCATCGTCGAAGGCATCGCGCGCGGCGTTCCGGCCGGATGGGGTGAACCGGTTTTTGACAAGCTCGAAGCCGACCTGGCCAGGGCCATGTTGAGTTTGCCCGCGTCCAAGGGTTTCGAAATCGGTTCCGGCTTTGCCGGGACCCTGCTAACGGGGCGCCAGCACAACGATCCTTTTCGCGCGCGCGGCGGCAAGGTTATTACCACCTCCAATTTTTCGGGCGGCATCCAGGGCGGCATTTCAAACGGACAAACCATTTATTTTCGCGTCGCGTTCAAGCCCGTGGCCACCGTCATGCATGAGCAGGATACCGTGGACGTTCATATTGAAAATACGACGCTCAAGGGCCGCGGGCGCCACGATCCCTGCGTCCTGCCGCGAGCGGTGCCAATGGTTGAGGCGATGACCGCGCTGGTCCTGGCCGACCATGCCCTGCGACAAAAAGCCCAGTGCGAATAGGCTTGAGCCGATACAGATAGAGTTGATTTTTTGCAAAATAACGGCATTTTCTAAAACTATAAAACATCATGGCCGAGAAAAACATAAACGAAATATCGCGCGAAGCGCGGGTCCTCTACACCAAGGCGCAGGAAGCAGCTCAACGCGAGAATATTGATTACGCCATCGCGCTTTATAATCAGGTGCTCGAAAAAGAGCCCGCTTTTTACGAATGCCGCAAACTTCTCCGTGGCGCGCAGTTCAAAAAAGCGGGCGGCGGAGGCGGATTCTTCAAAAAAATGCTGAGCGGCGCCGGTTCTTCCCCGCTCGTCGCCAAAGCCCAGCTTTCCTTGCGTTCCAATCCGGCAAACGCGCTCGCTATCGGCGAACAAATTCTTAACAGCGACCCCAGCAGTTCGGGTGGACACAAGATCATTGTCGAAGCCGCAAACTCCCTTGAGCTTCCAAAGACCGCCGTGCTTTCCTATGAGACGCTCGTGAAGAATTCGCCCAAAGACAAAAACCTGGCGATCGAATATGCGCTGGCCTGCGCGGATGCCGGAGACGCAAAGCTCGGCGAAAAACATCTATTGGATTTGTTGCGGGACAACCCAACCGACGGCGAATTAAACCAGGCGCTTAAGGACATGTCCGCCCGCAAGACGCTTGGCGAAGGCGGTTACGGAGCGCTCGAGAGCGGCAAAGGCTCTTTCCGCGACGTCCTGAAAAACAAGGACGAAGCGGCCATGCTCGAACAGCAAAACCGCGTGGTAAAATCCGAGGACCGCACCGAAATTCTCATCAAGGAATATGAAGGCCGGCTTCAAAACGAGCCCAACAATTTGAAACTCGCGCGGACCCTGGCCGAACTTTACACAGACAAAAAGCAGTTCGACCAGGCGTTCGCCCTGTATGACCGGGTAAAGAATTCCGAAATGGGCAATGACCCTTCCCTGGAGACCGCCATTGCCAGGACCAGGGTCAAACAATTCGATCATCAAATCGAACAGGTGAATCCGTTTGCGCCCGACCATGCAGCCCAGGTCGAGCAACTCAAAGCCGCCAAGCTGGAATTTCAAGTGACCGAATGCCAAAAGCGCGTCGAACGATATCCCACCGATTTGGCGATTCGCTACGAAATGGGCGCGCTCTATTACCAGATCGGAAAATACAGTGAGGCCATCCAGGAGCTTCAAAAGGCGCGACAAAATCCGCACAAAAAACTCGCGGCGATGAATTATTTGGCACAGTGCTACTCGAAAAAGAAAATGTTCGATTTTGCCGCGCGCGCTCTCCAGGACGCCATCAAGGAAAAGCAAATATTTGACGAGGAAAAGAAGGAAATGACCTACAACCTCGGCATCGTATTCGAAGCCATGGGCAAAAAGGACGACGCCCTTGAACAATTCAAGGTGCTGTATGAGATTGACAACAGTTATAAAGACGTCGCCGCCAAAGTGGAAGCGTCGTATGGGTGAACTGATTTGGGATAATGGATTAGTGGATTGCTGGATCAGTGAGGTGGCTACTTGTCGCGGAGCGACAACGGAAAGTAGCCAGACACGGAGTGTCTGGTTCGAACCATAGCGATTTGTCCTGAAGGGACATTGGGAAATCTCTTCGAAAATCCTCCGCCCTTTCAGGACGGAACTGTTTTTCTTTGATGCCGTCCAGACACTCCGTGTCTGGCACGAGAGGCCCGATTCAACCTTTTAACGTTTCAACGTTTTAACGGCAACTCGGAGTTCACTTGAACGTTTGCGCCTCCGTGGTAAACTCTCCTTACATGATTCTGACAAAAGAAGAATTAAGGAGCCTTGTCGAATTAACACATCAGTCGCCCCATACATTATTGGGAATGCACGCTTTGGGCGATCAATCGGGGTTGGTCGCCCGCGCGCTGTTGCCTGGCGCTGCCAAAGTTGAGGTACAACCCGTTCACGAAAAGGACAAACCTTCCTTTGCCCTCGAGCGCATTCCAAACACCGATGTTTTTGAAGGCGTTACCAAAGCCGCCAACACGGTCTATGCCTACGACCTCGTAATCACCAATCAAGCCGGCCACACCCGGCGTACCCGGGACGCTTTCTCATTTTTGCCAACCCTCGGCGAATCGGATTTATATCTCTTCGGCAAGGGCGATGAACGCAAAATCTATGAAAAGCTCGGCGCGCAATTGCGGGTTGTGGACGGTTTGCCGGGAACCAGTTTCGCCGTCTGGGCGCCGAATGCCCGGCGAGTCAGTGTCGTCGGCAATTTCAATAACTGGGACGGACGCTTTCATCCCATGCGCCTGCTGGCCGGTTCCGGCGTTTGGGAAATTTTCGTGCCGGGCGTCGGCGAAGGGGCGCATTACAAATTCGAAGTCCTCGATGCGCACAGCCAGGTCAAACTAAAGACGGACCCTTTCGGTTTTTTCTTCGAGGTCGCGCCCAAAAACGCCGCCATCGTTTGGGACACAAAAAAGTTCAAGTGGACTGACGGCGCGTGGACCGCCAAACGCACGCAGCGCGACGCCTTGCGTTCGCCGATGAGTGTGTACGAGGTCCATATCGGTTCCTGGAAAAAGAAAACCGCGACTGAATCCTGGAGCTACCGCGAATTGGCCGCGCCCCTCGCGCTTTACGTCAAACGAATGGGCTTTACCCACGTCGAATTTTTGCCCGTGGCTGAGCACGCATTTTATCCTTCCTGGGGCTACCAGGTGACCGGCTTCTTCGCGCCCACGAGCCGTTACGGCACCCCCGAAGATTTTCAGTTTCTGATCAATGCCCTGCACGAAGCGGGTATTGGCGTCATCGTCGATTGGGTGCCGGCGCATTTCCCGCGCGATGATTGGGCGCTCGCGCGATTTGATGGCACCGCACTCTTCGAACATGAGGACCCGCGGCGCGGCGCTCACCAGGACTGGGGAACACTTATTTTTAACTATGGCCGCCACGAGGTCTCCAATTTCCTCGTAGCCAACGCCCTTTTCTGGTGCGATCGCTTTCACATCGACGGTTTGCGCGTGGATGCCGTCGCCTCAATGCTCTACCTGGATTACTCGCGCAAAGAGGGCGAGTGGCTTCCCAACCAGTACGGCGGGCGGGAGAATTTGGATGCCATTGATTTTCTGCGCAAATTCAACCATATCCTCCACGTCGAATACCCCGGCATCATGACCATCGCCGAGGAATCCACGGCCTGGCCGCAGGTCACGCGCCCGCCTTATATCGGCGGCCTTGGATTTTCCTTCAAATGGAACATGGGCTGGATGCACGACACGCTCGATTATTTCAGCCGCGACCCGGTGCACCGAAAATTTCACCAAAACGACCTCACCTTCGCGATGCTTTATCATCATCACGAAAATTTTATTCTGCCGCTCTCGCACGATGAAGTCGTCCACGGCAAAGGCTCGTTGCTGCACCGGATGCCTGGTGACGACTGGCAAAAATTTGCAAACCTGCGGACATTACTCGGCTATCAATGGTTTTTCCCGGGAAAAAAACTGCTGTTCATGGGATGCGAATTCGGCCAAAGCAACGAATGGAACGAAAACGGCCAGCTCGACTGGTGGCTGCTTGAAGCCGGTCCGTTTCATATCGGCCTTCAAAAATTCATCGAAGACCTGAACGCGATTTATCTCGCGCGGCCTTCCCTCTGGGAGGCTGATTACGAATACAGCGGCTTTTACTGGATCGATTGCGCGGACAATGAAAATAGCGTCCTGTCGTTCATCAGGCAGAAAAATGATGCCACGGAGCCAATGGCCGTCATCCTCAACCTCACGCCCGTGCCCCGGCCAAGCTATCGTATCGGACTGCCCCGGCCCGGCCGGTGGCGGGAAATTTTAAATAGTGACGCTGGCATCTATGGCGGTGGTAACAAGGGCAACTGGGGCGAAGTTCAAGCGCACGAGCACAAATGGCACAACCAGAACTACTCCGCCGAAATATTTCTGCCGCCGATGAGTATCACGGTATTTGCACCCTAAAGTTGAAAGTTCCAATTCGCCATTCACACCATTCTCGCCCGCACCTCACCATGCATCGCCGCCTGGATCATTAAAAATTCTCCCACGTTTTCCGCTGTCACCACGCCCAGCAGTTTGCCATCGCGCAACACAGGCATGGAGCGGCAATCGGAACTTTGCAGGCGAATGAAAGCCGCCTCGGCCATTTCCGAGGGATGTGCGGCCACAAATTTTGTTTCCATAACATTTCCGACCGGCGTGTCCCGGCCGTTTTTGGCTAAACCGTCCACCAGCCTGGACCGGGTGAGCACGCCAAGAACCTTTTCATCGCCGTCCACCACCGGAAAATCCTGCTGATATCCCGCCAGGAGGTGTTCCGCCGCCTGGGCCAATGGTTCCTCCGGCTTGAGCGTCTTGAAATCGGTAATCATGACCCGGCTTACTGGAATGCCGCCAAGACCAGCCTTCATTTGAACCATGCTCGACTCGGCTGCGGCGCCCATCCAAACAAATAACGCAATAAATACCAAAAACGGATTCGTCGATAACAGCCCGTAAAGTCCAAATATAAACGCCATGACCTGCCCGACGTTCGCGGCGATGTGAGTGGCGTGGATGTAATCCATTTTCATTGCCAGAAACGCCCGCAACACCCGCCCGCCATCCATCGGAAAGGCCGGGAGCAGGTTAAATCCGGCCAGGATCACGTTCACCCAGAGCATTCGCCGCAAAAAATTCGAGCTCGAAATGGAAACATCGCCCAGCCCCAAGGGAAGAATCGGCTGGTTCATCGCCAGCAATACTAGAAAGAAAATGAACGCGAGCGTGACGTTGACCGCGGGGCCGGCAAGCGCGACGAGTAATTCCTGCCGCGGGTCGTCAGGCATCCGCTCCAACCGCGCAACGCCCCCGATTGGCAGGAGCGTAATGTCGCGCGTTCGAATTCCATAACGTCGCGCCGTCAACGCATGTCCCAGTTCGTGCAGGACGATAATGACAAAGAGCGCGATAACGAAGGCCAGGCCGTAAAGCGCATCCGCCATGTTGTGCCGCGGGAGGTAATACATGGCGCCAATCCAAATCAACAAAATGAAGAACGTAACATGGATGTATAATCCGATGCCTGCCACCGTCATGAGGCGAAATGACCATCGCATATATGGACGAACTCCTTGTGCCGCGTCCGTCTGCCTCTCAAATATTTACACGAGGCCAAAAAACTGGCAGGCTGGCCGGGCATCGTTACCTTACGCCGCCAACCAAATTTGCGCCAGCGAAACATTCGAGCCTATATGCCGATTAACGGGCTTTCTCAGGCAAGTCATTGATTATGAATATTATAGCACTGGATGGGTATACTCTGAACCCCGGCGACAATCCCTGGGACGAAGTCGCCAAGCTCGGCGCGTTCACTTGTTTCGATCGCACGCCTGTGAATCAAATCGTAGAACGCGCGTGCGACGCCGAGATTATCCTCACCAACAAGACGTTGCTTTCGGCGGCGACAATCGGCCAGTTGCCAAAGCTCAAATTCATCGCCGTCACGGCGACAGGCTACAACATTGTGGACGTCCAGGCCGCTCGCGAGCGTGGTATCCCGGTGGCGAACGTACCGATTTATGCCACTGATACGGTCGCGGAATATGTTATGGCTTTCCTGCTCAATTTCTATTGCCAGCCGCACTTGCACAGTGAACTGGTCAAACAAGGCGAATGGTCCAGGAGCGGCGACTTTTGTTTTTGGCGCACGCCGCTCGCTGAATTATCCGGAAAGACCATCGGCATTGTCGGCTTTGGCCGTATCGGACAGCGTGTCGGTGAATTGGCTACGGCCTTCAGGATGCGCGTTCTGGCCAACAGTCGAACGCGCAGCCAACAGCCGCCCTACTCCGTCGAATGGCGCGAAATCCCTGAATTGTTTGCTGAATCCGACGTGGTCACATTGCATTGTCCGCTCACGCCGGAAAACACCGGCATGGTCAATGAGGCTTTGCTGGGGCGCATGAAAAAAACCGCTTATCTCGTCAATACGGCGCGCGGCGCTTTGATCAATGAACGTGACCTCGCCGCCGCCCTGCAGCAGGGCCGGATTGCGGGAGCGGCGTTGGATGTCGTTTCGAAAGAGCCAATCGCCGCGGATAATCCGTTGCTCAAAGCTCCCAACGTGACTCTTACTCCGCACATCGGCTGGGCTGCCATCGAAGCGCGCCGCCGATTGATGCGTGCCACCGCGCAAAATATCGCTGCATTTCTCGCGGGTAAACCGATCAATGTAGTGAATCGTTTTTAAGAATGAGCGTCACGTCCGCAGGCGCTGTGAAAACTGCGGTTCCGTTGTGGTCCGTCATAACTGATGCACCTGTGGAGAGTGAGTATCGGGTGTCGGGAGATAGTTCGCAGATTTCGTAGATTCTTTCGCTATGTCCGGGGATATGAAGGCTGACACGGTTTTGATTGTACGAAATTTCAGTATCGCCCATTTGATAATCGAATGAACGGATGCCGAAGGGCTTTATTTGGATGCGATTGATTTTGATATCAATGCCGTAAACCAATTCGCGCAGGATCATTGCGGTAATTTCGGGATATTCATGATAATACGGCGCTCGAATTGATTTTCCTTCGGCGTTGTAACGCTCCGTCAGCCATGTATTCCGCAGCAGATCATCCTGAATTGGCTGGAAGTATTTGTAAAAGTTCGTCACGTCGCCGGTTGCGCGGCGAGCGGCGAGGTCGAGCCACCAAATTCGGGCCATTGCCGTCGCTGAATCGCCAGTGTTGCCGCCAAAACAATCCTGAGGCCCGTAATATTTTTCCGAGGTCCATGTGCCGCGATTTTCCGGATGGGTGTGCGGGCCGCTGTCCAACCGACGCAGGATAACCGCAGCCTGCTCTTGATCCGCGGCGCCAAATGCCACCGCCGCGTAATTGCCGTCGTAGTCCACCATATCGCGGGGTGACCAATCGGCATTACGTTGGGTGATATAGTGATCGTGTCCGTCCCATAGACCGGCGTTTAACCCTTCTTTGATCGCACGAGCCAGCCTGGAATACCGTTCGGCACTGGAATTGTCTCCGCAAAATTCGGCCACGGCGGACATTTCAGGCAATAAATGCAGGAGCATCGCATTGCTATCGAGCGTGTAGCCCCGGCGGATGAAAACATCAATAAACAACGGACCGCCCACTTTGACCAGTTTCCGGGCGGGATCGTAACAATCCAGGACCCAATCGGTGGCGGCTTTCAATTTCGCATAATGTTGACGCAGCCAGGTTTCGTTTCCCGTCGCATCCGCATAATCAATCGCCGCAAGCACCCAGAAAATATTCGGTCCGGTCTGAGTCGCTTTGGAAATGGCGATATACGTGGGTGTGCCATCGATAAAATGATGAGGCGCCTGTCCGCTCTTGAGGTGAGCCGCGGCCAACTCGACAATGCGGCGGGCCTGTTCCTGCAGGTATCGGTTTCCGGAAAAACTCAGCGCATTTACCGTGGACCAGGAATCGGGGTCGAAAAATGTGTACAGGTTGCCATACGGATATTTCGGCGTGCCGAGCGTAGGATAAGCGCTGCCATCGTGCCGGAAACTTCCCAGCACACCTGCGGCGCTTCCGTATATAGCGGTGTAAAAAGTTTTTAAATCGCGGATGGGCATCGGGTTATCCTGTGCAATTCCGAAATCAGGAAAGGCACAATTATTCGGATAAATGTCCAGAACGGTATCAAAGGTTGTTCCTGCTGCAACGATGCCGCCTAAAGGCGGGGGACCGAGCGCGGTCCATTGTTCCTGTGCCGAACAGTCCCCCATTAAGACCGCTTGCAGCCCAACGCCGCCGTTGCTGTCGCAGGAACGCATGACCCAGGCATTCTGATTCACTGAAGCGTCCGGCACGATCGCAAGGGAACCACAGCGATTGTCCATGGTGTAAAACGCCATGAGCGGATTTGTCGTAAAAAATATTTGCTCGCCGCAATTAACATATTGCTCAACGCCCTTTTGAAAAAAGCCGTTCATGAACCATTGGTTCGCATACACACTGATCTCGACAGTCTTGATCGGACCGCTGCGCAGTACGGTGGTTTGGGCCGTTAACGAAAATTTGCGGCTGTTTGCCGGAAGCGTGATTGTCCAGACACCGGCTGCTTCTGCGCGAAATTTTCGGTCGCGGATACCTTCAATACGGATGATTAGTTCTTCGGCGTCCTGCCTCAGGACTTTATAAGTAACTGATGAGCGGACATCGGAAGATTGGTGGATGGCGCCGGTTGAATCGATCGTTTCCAGAACAATGCCAGCGCCGGTCATCGGATTGGTCACCAGCAAATTGCCGCCGTAATGGCCTTGACCGGCAAAATCGGCTTTCGCAACATCAATCGAAGGACGCTGTTGATTGAATTCCAAGTGGACGAAACCGTTGTCCATGATGATGCGGTGATCCAGGACTTTGAAAGCCGGGCTCGCAGCACGAACGGCCATCACCGGCACGATCACAACAATGAACAATAACCAAACAAACCGGGCTAACATGGGCGAGTGATATAATGCCGTTCATTCACATTCAATCAAATGATTTTGGCACGCGTGGGACAGATGAGGCCGATTTCCCGCGATTCGCGCCGGACTGGCAGGCAGGATGCTGCACTATTGCGTTCACAACCGGGTTATTTCATGAAAAGTCGCCGCGATTTCGTTAAGACGAGCCTTGTCCTGGGGGCGGGCATTCCGTTTGCCGCCAGCGTGGGCCAGGCCTTTGCCGGCAAAACTCCCGTCGCCACGAAATACACTTCGCCCTTCGGCGGAAAAAATCCGTCGGTGGTCCATACCTTCGACGCCCGGCCGCTTAAGAAACTGGACCTCAGTTTGCCGGCAAATGCGGAAAAAGTTTGGGACACACTTCACCTGCTCGCGGCGCTCCAGGGGTTGGCCAACCGCGGCGCGTCGCGGTTCTATCTCTTTTATTGCAGCGAGTTCAGCGTGGACACCGACCAATTTTGGTTCGATTGGTTTCGGGGCGAGGATGGATGGATGAAGAACACGGAAATCCATCCCGTGGCCGATGTCACTGACGCGGTTTTGACGTTTCGTGACGCGTTTGACGGGCTGGTAGTTTATGATCCCAAAGTGCCGGCGACGTCAAATCTGGCGTCCACAGCCGCCGGCACTGAGCGACTTCTGCCGGTGCGATGGGACCCTTCGGAAACATCTATGTTCACCCTGCTCACAGCCACCCTGAACCTGCCGGTCAGGCTTTGGCTGGTGAATAAGGACGGCAAGTCGAAATTTACCGGCTCGGGCAAAATCCCGGACTATCTCGTTCCCACCTCAGGCAGCGCGAAAGTGGACGCGTATCTTTGGGCAGCGGAGCGGTGGTTGAGACCGCGCGCATGCCGGTCTGGCGCCGCCGCCTATTGCCTGGACGCCTGGTGGTTGCAGCATCCGCTCAATGGCGGACCGGAGATGCATACGCTTTCAAACCACGATTGGTTCATCGCCCGGCGCGCCTTTTTCTTTGATCTTTCGCCCTGGGGCGATGAACCGCCGGTGGACGATCCCGGCCAGCCGTTGGGAACGGACAAATCCTGTTTGTTGTTCCTCCTGCGCGGCTTTTATCAATGCGCCGATCGCGGCATTGTCAAGATTGGCGGTTTCCCGCCCTGGCCATTTAAATATACAACTATCAATAAAGGGGGCAAACATGAGGGAGTGCCCACCGAATGGGAATTCATACGATTGATATCGCAATTCAACGCGTACGATGAAGGCGATGCGCCTGGTCTGGGCGCGATTGCCAATGCCTCTTTCTTTCAACATTATCCATTGGAAGCGCCATTCGCGCAGCCGAATCCAAAACCGTCGCTTCCCGACTGGAAGGCACAGGGATACATTGGCGCCAATGGCAAGGTGGCAAAAAAGTTGTTCGTGGGACACTACGTAGGCGATTACGACGGCCCCTCCTGGCTCTACAAGGCGGTGCCAAAATTTTTCCAGGATCCGGCGCGTGGACAAGTGCCCCTGAGTTGGGCGTTCAACCCCAACCTTGCCGACCGCGCCCCGCAGGCTTTAGCTTATGCGTATCGGCACGCGACGGCCAACGACTTCTTTATTGCGGGCGATTCCGGCGCCGGCTATTTGAATCCGCGCGGCCTGATCGAGCGGCCCGATTCCGGGCTGCCGAATGCCTTAAACACGTGGCAAACTTATTCCAAGAGCTATTTTGCAAATTGGGGCATGACCATTGCGGGATTTATCCTCGAAGGCGCAACCGGCGCTTCTTTGGAGGCCGAATATGCGGCCTATAGCCTGTTCAGTCCCGATGGAATGGGAACGCATTTTGAAGAAGCCGCAGCCGTCTTCGCGGGTACGCCGACTTGCCCGGTGCACGGACTGCCCGAATCCGCGGACGAGGCGGCCCGCGAAATCGCGCATATTGCCACGAAGAATCCGGGCCAAACACAATTTCTTTGGGCGCGCGCCACGTTGAAATCCCCGCAATGGTATGCGGACGTTTCAAAGGCGTTGAGCCGGCATTTTCCAGATGCCCCCGTGGAATTTGTGGATCCTTACACGTTCTTTGGCCTGATCCGAAAAGTAATGAAGTCGTAAGTGACAAATTCGTCACTTGTCATTCATCATGTTGAGGCCATAATTCCTGAATGAGGAAGGCATTTACACTCATCGAATTGCTCGTTGTCATCGCCATTATCGCCATTCTTGCGGCGATATTGATGCCAGTCATATCCATTGCGAAGGCCAAGGCGCAGGAAACGTTTTGCATGAACAATCAGAAACAGCTCATGCTGGCAACCACGTTGTATATGAATGATAACAAAGGCGTTGTCCTGCCTTTATGGATCCAGCAAGGGGCGCCTGACTGGCAGAATGTTTCTTATGATGCCGCATTGTTCTCAGTCCAGAATCCTGGCGCTTTGTGGTGGCCCGACAACCTTCGCATTGGCGGTGAATCGGTAAAACGGGAAACGGTGGATTGTCCGGCGTTGACACAAGCGGCCACGCTTGCCAGCGGCGGCTCGTATAGCGCCAGCCTCGCACTGGGGATTGGAATGAACTATCCCGAATACGGCTGGACCGAGCCTGCCGGAACCGGTCCGATTTATCCGACTGTGCGCCAATCCAGCGTCAAGCAGCCCAGCGAATCCATTGTGTTTGCGGACGCGGGGGGCATTTCCAATTCCAACGAACCGGATGCGGACAATTGGAAAGAAATTCCCGGAACCGGGGCGGTTTATTTTCGCGTCCCATCCGATCCCCAGGGTTTTGCCGCTGGCGATTCCAGGTCCGCACCCCGCCATTTAAAACATGTGAACGTCGCTTTCTTTGACGGGCACGCGGCTGCCATTAAGAACAGCACGATCGGCTACGGGGACCCTCGCACAGACGGCGCAGCATTGTGGCCGAGAAACAACGACTGAGTGGTTTTGCACCGCCCGGTGCCGGCATTGTTTGCGGAATGAAAGGAGAGATCTCTGCGCCCTGCCTGACAATCGCCTGTTTTGCACGAAACCGTCACGGAAAACGTGCATTCTGCACATTTTTCTTCGCAGTTTCCTATAAAAACCCGTGGCACGATTTGGGCTGAGTAGAAGAAAGAGTTGTAAAACAAAACAACAAAGAGAGGAGGCCTTATGTTGGGTTGGACTTTAGTCTTCTTGATCATTGCGGTGATTGCCGGCCTGTTGGGCTTTACGGGAATTGCCGGTGCGGCGGTGGGAATTGCGCGCGTTCTGTTCGCAGTTTTTCTCATCCTGTTCGTGATCAGCCTGGTGCTTCGCTTAGTCCATAGCTGACCGAGAGGCGGAACATTTTACGTTATGAATAAAGCAATTGGATTGGCATTGTTGGCGGCGGGCATCGCGTTGATCATTTACGGAATCGACTCGTCTCACTCAACCGCTTCCAGCTTGTCTCGAACTTTCAACGGCTCGCCGACAAACAAAACGTTGTGGCTATTGATTGGAGGGATCGCAGCGACCGTGTTCGGCGCGGTTTTGACCTTTGCGCCATTCCGCCGAAGTTGATGAGCCCGGCAGCCTGTTGAAATGTTGAAAAACAGGCTGCGATCAAATCCAGTCATCACAACAACGCCAGGACCTTCCGTAATTCCTCGTCCGTATTGTAAAAGTGGGGCGAGATACGAATGTAATTTTGCCCGGACCGGTCCACACGCAATGAAGTGGTTATTCCTGCTTCCGCCAATTTTTTGTGGAGCGCCGGCATATTGGCGTCTTTTGCAAAGAAGGAAATCATGCTGCCCGTGTTTTCAGGCGCTGGAGTTGCATTCAGGACCAGGTAGCCTCGTTTTTGCAACTCTGGCACGAACCATGCGCGCTTGCGAATTAAATCGGCAGCGATGTTTTCGACACCCACTTCGAGCGCCAGTTCCATAGCCGCGATCAACCCCGTCACGCCGACCAGATTTTGCGTTCCGGCTTCAAATTTTCGGGCATCCTGTCGAAACTCGATCTTTTCCTGCGCGACGAAATTCGGGTTGCGGATGTTGTGCCAGCCCCACACCGGCGGGTTTAAGCTCTCCTGGAGAGCGCGCCGTACGTAAAAAATGCCTGAGCCGCATGGCCCAAGCAGCCATTTGTGAGCGTCCGCAGCCAGAAAATCCACGTGCTCAACACTGGTGGGAAATGCGCCCAGGGTTTGAATGGCATCCAGGCAGAACAAAATGCCGCGCTCGCGCAACAACTTTCCAATTTCACCGATCTCGATCCGGAAGCCACTGATAAAATGGCAGGAGGCCAGCGCAACCATGCGGGTATTTTCATCCACCTGCCCCAAAACATCGCGCGCGCGAATGATTCCCAACCCCCGCGTATTCAAGAGACGCACTTCGACATTTTTGTCCGCCAGTGACATCCAGGGATAGACGTTCGATGGATAATCATCGTAGTAAATCAGGACGTTGTCACCGCGCCTGAATGTCAAGCCCGCCGCGACAAAGCTCAGGCCGAGCGAAGTCGGGCCGACGAGGGCAATTTCCGCAGGATCACAATGAATCAGCGTGGCAGCCAGTTTGCGCGCGTGTTCCAGGCGCGAGAGCATGAATTCCTCCTGGTCGCCAAGTGTGCCCTGCGCCGCGCAATCGGCGATGGCATCGGCGACGCGCCGGGGCAAAGGACAAACGCCGGCATGAGCCAGAAAAATATTCTCCCGCGACACGGGAAACTCCCGCTGGCGCAACTCCTCATTAGACTGAATTTCCGAAAGGTTCAATCCGCTGCCCCTCCCCCGTCCGCTCCGGTCTGAAAGACCCCGTGAAAATAGCCGATGTAAAACCCGATAACGCTATAGGCAATCATAAGCGCAATGAGGAAGTAAATGGTCCTGCTCACAATTCGCATAAATAATCGCAGCAGGCGAAATCCTTCCTCATGGTAATAGGTCTGCAAACGAACCAGGGAATCGTCGAGACGGCCGCTGATTTCCCCGGTGTGGTAGAGGTTAACGAACATTTCGGGAAAATAGGATTGCCCGCGAATAAGCTCAGACGGGGTGATGCCCGATTCCAGTTCGCGGGGCCATTCCCCAATTTTTCTTGTCAAATGTGGCGAACCGCTGGCCGCGGCGGCCATCGGCAGGCCCCTAAGCATAGTAATGCCTGCATTGACCAAAGCATCAAGAGCGGTGGTAAACCGGTAAAGCACGAGATATTTTAAAGCTGTTCGCAATAGGGGAACGCATTGGTTTAGGTACTCGAGGCGCGAGCGCCAACGCATACCGCGTTTTCCCTGGCACGCAAAAATTAGAAAAATAATCAGTCCCCATATCACACCATACATGATCGATTTTTCTAGGATGAATGGAATAAGGGGGCGAAAGTCATCGTTGAGAACCCCAATGACGAACCTAATCAATAGCCCAAGAGGAAAGATAAAAAGAAAAACATGCAGGTTGAGCGCTGCAATAGCGAGGCTGGAGATGGTCTCGCGAAGGATTTGGGTCCGCATGGCGTAATATTCACCCAACCGCTTGAAACTGAAGTCGAGCCGGCCCGAATGCTCGCCGGCGGACAACAGCGCGGTATCAAAATCCGGCAGAAAACCCTGAACTTCCAACATGGCCTCGCTGAATGTCTTGCCGTTGCGCAGGTGTTCAAGGAGCGCGGAAATATATTTCCCGGAAGAACGCAGAGAAGCGTTTTTGCCGGCCATTTCCAGGGCCTGCATCAGAGGAACCCCGGCCGTGATCATGGACGAAAGCTGATGATAGAGTTCGGCGCGCCGATTCAGTTGGCCTGGGGTGAGAATCACCAGCGCAGATTAAATCAAAAGCCGGAAAGAAAAAATAAATTAATTAGCAGCCACACTGTCCAGAGCAGCCTTGAAATCCCGTTTGCTGCGCGCGCCAATCATTTGATTGACCACCTGGCCGCTTTTGAAGAACAAAAGAGTGGGAATTGAACTAATGCCGTATTGCGATGCGAGCTGTTGCTGCTCGTCCGTGTTAATCTTGCCGATCTTGACCTTGCCGTCGTATTCAGTCGCGAGTTCGTCCAACAACGGCGCGATCATTTTGCACGGACCGCACCATTCGGCCCAGAAATCCACTAGCACGGGCTTGGACGATTGCAACACTTCGGCTGCAAAGTTTTCCTGGGTCAGCGTGACAATCAAGGTCGAAGCCATAGACAATTCTGTGATTGACTACAATTGAGACGCGCTACCCTTGAGAGTTAATCGCAGTATTAAGCATGGCCATCATCCAGAGGGTCGTGCCGATGGCCGCAACTCCGGCGACCGCGGCTGCGATGGCAAGCGCAGTATCAACCGGATTGGCCGCGGCCACAACGACAGGCGCGATGGCTACGCGTCCGGCTGCGGGCGCGGGCCTGGCCGCCGGTTGCGCAGCCGCTGCAGCTGCCGCAAGGGCAACCGGGGCTGCTGTGGTGGTGCGCGGCGCGGCCACTGGAGCGGCGCCTCCCGCCGCAGGCCGTGGGGCTGCGCCGGGGGTGGCTCCCGGAATGCCGCCTGGCGCGCCGGTCGGGCCGCCCGGAGGCAACGTCGGCAATTTAATCGTCGGCGCCGCCGATGGCTTAGGGGGTAAAGTGATACGGACGGTCTCCTTCTTTGGCTGGACCTTGCCCGTGGATTTTTTCATGGGGGTGACCGGAGCACCGGGCACACCGGGGGGAATTGGCGGTTGCGGATTGTCTGCCATAATCTTTCAAATCAAAATAAGGCTGCCATAAAATCTGTCAAATAAATTTCGATAAGATTTCGCGCGAAGGCGGCAAAGGGGCGAAGGATTCGAAGGGATGCGAGGTCAACCGCGATGGAAGTCCGCCGAATGTTTCAAGGCGTGGCGGGTGGCGGACGGATTAAGTTTCACTGGCGAAACGTGAGAGCACGAGACGATGACGATGAGAATGAGAATGAGAATGATTCCCTGTTCCCCCGGCGTACACATTTTTTGGGCATAAGGAATGCAACAAGGAAACGAGTAAGGCCTTCCCGAAAAAGTGTGCTTTTATTGGGGTTTTGAGGGTTTTGGCGGGGACGAAAGGAAACGAAGGATTCGAAGGGCGCGGCCAACCGCGATGCAAGCCGACGCTAAGAGCCAGAACTCACAGGCGGGACGCCTGCGCCACTGTCTAGCGTTTCAATTTTTGTGGCCTGCCGAAAGTAAAACGCGGACTAGCGATAAAAATCGCCAGCCCGCTGCAAAAATGAGTCGCGCTAATTAGCGCTGATTAACGACGATCACGACGTTCGCCGCGATAGTCTGAGCGTTCGCCGCCCCCGCGGCTGTCGCGGTTGCCGCCGCTGAAACGCGCCGGGCGTTCTTCGCGAGGACGCGCTACGTTTACCGTGATGGCACGGCCCTGGAATTCCTTGTTGTGGAACTGGTCTATTGCCTTTTGAGCTTCTTCCGCGGATCCATATTCGACAAAGGCGAAACCGCGAGATTTGCCGGTCATCTTGTCGAGCATGAGGTTGACGGAAGTCACTGCGCCCGCCTGGGCGAAGTAGTCCTGCAGGTCATTCTCCCCCGTTTGATATGAGAGGTTGCCTACAAACAGTCTGGTCGGATTCATAATACACTGCGCCTGTTCAAAAGATACATGTGGGAGGTTCTGCTACGGGCAGGAGCACTGAATGTCATTTTCTGTTCTGTTTCAGACAATCTGTCTTGTTGACACCAACACCGTTCATAATTGAACGAAGCAAAACCGTTTTAGCATAATCTTGGCTTAAGTCAAATAAAATACTAAGGAATTTTTCCGAGGCTCGACTTTGTTGGAAATCGGCCATTTTATTGGAAAAAATGAAAGAAAGACATTATTTAATCTTGCGGCACGGTTATTGTAGCTGTCTCGCTTTTCAATTCCACAGGCTTTTAATCCACATTTGCGCTCGAAATCGGCTTGCAGTAGGTCCGTCCATTGTGTATTTAAAAAGACTCTTTCACGCGCCCGCGTGGCGGAATTGGCAGACGCGCTAGATTCAGGTTCTAGTGAGTAACATCGTACAGGTTCAAGTCCTGTCGCGGGCACCACACTTCCCCGATGGCTACGCGTGGCAGGCCACGAAATGGGCATTTCGGGCTCAGCATTAAAACGGCGGTAATTAGGATTCGAAGCGTGCCCTGCGGAGTTGAGCAAAGCGAAACGGAGCATGGGCATGTTTTACGTTTATATCCTCAGGAGTGAAAGTGACCCGAAGCATTCGTACAGAGAGGGATTTCAAGACCTTTTTGGATATGTTCCTCTCAGGCACTCATCGCTGGGTGTCGTCTGAAATCGGCACGTGAATAGGCGGGCGGTTGTTCCAATACGTCTTGTCGTCATAATAAAGTGATGCAACTGTTCCCGTGTCAGCGTTGACTTCCGCCTCCACTTTCGATTGCAGATCGTCATGTGCGGCGTTCCAGAAATCCCATTCAAAGAGGTAACGCGGAATGATTTTCTTAAAATATCCAGCCGGGAGTATCACATCGGGCGCAAAATCCATGTGGACGTTATTCGTGGAATAGCCGAGCTTCGCCAACTGCTGCTTTACCAGATTGATTGCTTGTTCTTCGCTAAGGTTCCATTTCCCCTCGAAGCTCTGCAAGTGGAAAGGGTGGAAGTCGATGGAATTGAAAACCTCCGGCGAGTAATATCCGTTAACCATTGCGTGCCGGTAAATGAACTTCCAGCCGTTCGTCAGCCAAATCTCGCTATGAGGCCAGCCGCCGTTGTTGTGGATCTTTATCCGGGCTACGTTGTTCGTTGTCAGAGGCAACGGAATCGGCAGGTTCAATTTCCCGGCATAATCGTCAACCGCTCCGAACATCATCGGCACAAGCTGCCGGGCGTATTCCGGGTCGATCTCCTGGGGCGGGATTTGGGAAGAGAACAAATCACGGGAATCGTCGTTCGGCGGAACGATTCCCAAGTCTGGAGGGGCATGGCGTAAATTGGTAGAGGGGCTGAAATAAAATCGTTCGATCTCCCTGGTGGCAGGGTTCACGATGATTTCGGTCGCTTGTTGGCCGTGCGGGCCCATCCACTCAATTTGAAACCGAGGGACGGAGTTGGTGAACGGCTTTGGATAAACCGTTACGAGGGGCTCTTCATCTGCGAACACGTCGGCCAATGAGATCCCCAGCCTTGTAATTGCATCCCTGGCGGCTTGTACGGCTTCCCGCTGTGTCAGGAGTTTCTGAGGTTGAGGGACGGCAGCATCCGGGCGTGGACGTGAATACGTGGGCGATTGCGGGCTGGTATAGGAATTCACATAGCCGAATGCATAGTTGAAAACCTTGCCGTCTTTTAAGCGGATCGAAGCTGCAAAGTTCCTGAAAGGCAGAACGCGGAATTGCAGAACGTCTGAGGGCGATAGTTTGTGTTTGCCGGGCAGATTGAGCTTCTGCTCCACTTCGGAAAACCGAGGCAGCACCAGCCGGAAGACTGCGTTGGAATAATCAGCGGTCACCTTCACGTTCTCGCTTACTTGTCCCAGGTCCAGCTCCATGCCGCGGGCTACCGCCAACGCCTGGGGCCAAATCCCCCACACAAGGGCGTATACAGCTACGCAAATAAGCCGACTGCGTTTAGCAATTATATTCACGGCCAATCTCCGCCATACTCGTATTGCAGATATTGGAGGTCCATGTCGCCGACTTGGACCAGGTGGCTATTGATTTGCCCCTGTGACACCCATTTCGAAACATCGGTTGCGATGCTAATCGAGTTGTTCAAGGGCTCCTCGAACGTTCCGGACCAGTCGGCAATCCAGTCTTTCCGCCAATTCCAATAACCGTCAACCGTTCCCCAGCCGCGATTGATCCCGGTGCCTGTTTCCGTGTTCCAGCCCATGAACGCGCACGGCCGTATATGCCGAGTGTTCCCGTCACTTACAAACCAACCGCCGGTATATGATCGCAAACGAATGAAGGGCATAAGCAAACAGCAGCGCAACTGTCCCGAGAATCGCCCGCCTGATAGTTTTCATAGCGTTTTTTTCCTTTAAATATTCCTCTAACTACAATTATTCCATTCTGACATAACGCTTATAAACAATATGCGCGGGTCTGCCCTTCCTTTCAAAATATCATTTGCCTGCCGACCTATTGCACTCAGTGTCATAAATATCGGATGAAGGCAAGATAAATTCGCCGCCCCATGACGGTTTGATCTCGCCTTCATGCAAAGATACATCATACGACTTTTCTTTTTGTTTTTTGGGTTCGGGCTTTGCTTTCAAGGTTTTCACAGCCTGGCCCGCATGAACGAACGCAAGCTGAAGCCGCATAATCTTGAACGTGACCCACTGCATAACAGTTGTGAAGTATCCTGTCAAACGTTTTTCGCTTATTTCTTTTCCGTGGCATCAGGTTCCAAGCAACGCGCTGTTTGCGCACAGGTTATAAAGCTTCTCCGCGAGGAGCGTGTGAAGAGAGGCATTTCCAAATATGCGTTGTCAGCGCAGTGCGGGCTCGCGCAGCAAACCATCAGCTACGTGGAGCGCGGCCTCCGGCAGCCTTCCTTCGAGACCGTTCTGCGCATTGCCGATGGAATCGGGGTCAGCTTGGAGGACGTCTTAAAGCGCGCCCGTGCCTTAAAATGAGCGAATTCCGACGATAGTGATTAGACAAGCAGTGCGGTCTTTTTAGCATTCGACTCGATATACGATTCTCTTGCGGTCTGCCGGTTGTATCCGAATTATTCCCGCCGTAAAAGGCTTCAAACGAGAACGAATGCCGCCACGGTATTACAGAAACACAGCCTCGTGACTCAGGCTGCAAAAAGCACGCCCTCACCTTCGCCTTCGCTAAAATTAACTGACGAACTCGCGCGCGCCTTCGGCACACGCTGTCACGACGGGCACGTCGTGACCCACCCTACGTGCGCCTATGCTGCGCCTTCCGGGATTTGAGTAGTGGCACGAGAGGTGAGGATTTGGGTCAAAGTATCCGCCAGGCGGACAATTTCGTTGGGCTTGGTAAGGAACGCTTCAGCGCCGAGGTCCAGGGCCTTGTGAGCAAATTGACCGTGACCGCTAAAGAAGACCACCGGAATATCCGATGTAGCGGGATCCGCTTTGAGGCGGCGGCAGATTTCGAGGCCGTCCATGTCCGGCAAATTTACGTCCAGAAGGACAATGTCCGGTGAAAGACTTTGAGCCAGCCTGAAGCCATCGGCGCCGGAATCCGCGACGGCAACGTCGAAATTGGAGTATTTCAGCAACGTCCAAATCGAGGCCGAAACATAATTGTCATCCTCGACCAACAGCACGGTGGCTTTGGCCTTTGGCGTGGAGCCAGTTTCCGAATTTGCTGCGATCTTAATTGAAGGAATCGGGGCGTTTGTTGCCATATTGTTCTGATCATTCACGCACTCAACATTAGCGCGTTGAAGTGGTTACGGATAGTGGGGAATTCTACGGAGATTATTTTTCGATTGTAAATCTCCCCCAAGGAGAGGGAGAATAATCGTCCGATTATTTGTGAATCCTGAAAATCAGGCTCAGCCGATTAAACCAGCACTGAAGGAGCGAGGCTGGCATTGTCAGGCTGGGCGGGCACCAATTGCCGGGCGACAGCGAAGCGGGCCAAACCGGCCGCAGAACGAATTTTGAGCTTCTGCATGAGGTTTTCGCGGTGGGTTTCCACTGTGCGAACGGCGATGCCGAGTTTGGCCGCGATGTCTTTATTGCTGCCGCCTTCGGCGACTTGAATGAGGACTTCGCGTTCACGTTCAGTCAATCGCGGCGCATCGCTATCCTGGCCGTCGCGAAGAGCCATTTCGCGGAAGGATTGAATCATTTCTGATTTGAAATACAACTCGCCGCGATAGACGGTTTCGACGGCGCAGATAAGATCCGCGCAGGGTATGCCTTTGAGAACGTAGCCACGGGCGCCGGCGTGCATGGCCTGTTGGACATACTCGGGAGTTTCGTGGATGGACAGAACCAGTACCCTGATATGCGGCAGTTCGCGCCGAAGCAACGCAGTGACAGTCGTACCGCTCATATGGGGCATGCCGATGTCCATCATAATTACATCGGGCTGCAATTCAGTCGCCATGGAAAGGACCTCGCGGGCGTCGCCGGTTTCACCGACAATTTCCATGTCTTTATGGCGGGAAAGGCAGACGGCCACGCCTTTGCGCACCAACGGATGATCGTCCACGATGAATACTTTGATGTGTTTTTTCATAATAGATATCTACCAAATTGTCCGCAAAATGCGTGCGTACGCGTCTATGGACAGGCAGGTTCATAGTCCTGACGGACGGACTGGACATTGGAGGTGTACAGCACCCCTTTTCGTTCCAACTCAACGGATCCGCGCGGCATGACGTCGCGAACGATGTAGGTGTTTCCATTTTTTTTGCTAATGACCTGTTTACCGCGCCAGCGAAGCGGGTTGTTAGCCAGCCAGTTGAATGCTAATTTTTTGGCGGCGCTTTGCTCCTGTTCGTTTTTAGTAAGTAACGTTTGCATAAGATTAATGATCTAACGAAATATCGCTTCAATGTGTTGACCACGTGAACCCATCGGCCAGTTGGCATTTTGATATGCGTTAGCACCGATCTTCATCGTACTGCCAACCTAACATAGACAGTAACAACGACAATTCGGGCAAACCCCGAAAATTCTGTGGGGGAAACCCCGACGGATGTCCCCTAACTATGCACGATGTCCACTTTTTAGGCGGGAAAATGAAGGGGAAAACGTCGAATCTTGGCACTGTCCTTGGTACGGGCAGCACGCTGCGCTGTCCGCGCCGCGTGTAGCGGCGCAACGAGCGTAGTTGGACGTTGTATCGCAGGTGGTTCCGCGCGCTTTACGCGCGGTGACGGCGCAGCGCGCCGTCCCACATGCATTGGGACCATGGGCCTGAAAAGTCCTTGCCGGCGCCTGCGTTCGGACCGCCTGCCGATTTGGAAATCGGCGATTGGCTCGCTCGCTCCCGCTCGCTCAGCCCTTCGGGCCTTGCCCTCACTTCGCTCCGGCAATCCCTTTCACGGTTTCCCAAACCGCTCAAGTCAGCAGGTTTGGAAACCTGCGCTACGCCCAATGCTGGAAATATTAAATTCCGGTTTCGACCCAGCAAACGGCCTGGCGGACGAGATCGGTGGCGGATTTCGCGTTGAGTTTTCCCTTAATGCGTTCGCGATAGGTTTCGATGGTCTTGATGCTCAAGCCCAGGAGGCCGGCGATTTCGCGTGTGCCTTTGCCCTGGCCGATGAATTGAAAAACCTCGAGTTCGCGATTGCCCAGGGCACTGACCGGCGATGCTGAAGATTCCCTGGCAGCCGCAGGCTGGCTTAAGTTTTGCAAGAGCTGCGCTGAGGCCGCAGGACTCAAAGCGTAACCGCCACCGAGAATGGCGCGCATTCCATCAAGCAGGCGTTCGGGCTTCTCATGTTTCATCAAATAACCACGCGCCCCGCCACGCAACACACGCTCGGCGTAAACCGATTCTTCGTGCATGGAAAAAATCAATACGGGCAGGCGTGGATGATGAGCATGAATGTCCTGCAACACTTCAAGGCCGTGACTGCGGGGCAACGCCAGATCCAGCACCATAATGTCGGGGTTGTGCCGGCCAACGGCCGCCATGGCTTCCATGCCGTTTTCGGCCACGCAACAGACAGTAAAATCAGCTTCCCGGTTAATGCGCTCGGCCAGGCCTTCGCGCACAACGGGATGATCGTCCACGAGCAGCACTTTTCGTTTCTCGGCTGCCGCGGAAGGTTTTTCGCTCGTTTGGTGTTGTTTAGTTATCACGACTTCGGCGATCTCTTTCCCATCACTGGAACCGTACAAGCAATAAGCGCGCCGCCCGGCGCCAGGGGATGGATCAGCAATGAACCTCCCATGGCTTCCGTACGGAACTTCATGAATTGCAAGCCCATGCCGCGTGATTTCTTTCTACTCCGGATGAGAAATTTTCGGCCATCATTTCGGATTTCCAGCCGGAGGGACCCGTTCACGGTGGTCAGCGAAAGTTTTAGCTTTTGGCATTGGGCATGGCGAAGGGCGTTACCGACGGCTTCCTGGGCAATCCGAAACAAATGCGAAGCCTTGAGATTATCATGCAAATGAATCGGGACAGGGCATTGAAAGCGGCATTCCACCCCGAGATTGTTTACCGATTCCGCCAGTTCCTTCAGTGCAATCATCAGCCCATCCGGGTCCGGCATGACCGGTTGCAAACCATGGGCGAGCCTGCGGGTCTGGGATCGGGCCTGCTGGAATAACAACGTTATCCGCCGGGCGTCCTCGGCCTCATCGAGTTTTTTTGATTTTAGTTTGTCCAGCAAAGCGTCCGCCAGCATGCCAATGCCTGTCAATTGCTGGCCGAGGCCGTCGTGAATGTCCTGGCCAATACGACGCTGTTCGCGTTCGCTGATATCCATCACCTGATGCTGCAACATCCTGCGTTTATTTGCTTCGCGACGGAGTTTGGTGTTGGCCTGGAGCAGCTGGGAAGTGCGTTCACGAACCTTCTGCTCCAGTATTTCCTCACTCCGGCGCAAATTGTCCTCGATTTTTTTTCGCGCGGTAATGTCGCTAAAAGCGGCCACGACGCCTCGTACTTTTTTCCGTTCGTCGAATAGTGGTGTGGCCGAACCGAGCAATGTAAACATTCGTCCGTCGGGAAGTTCAAAATCTATTTCCTCGACGGGCTGCGGCTTGCCGGTGGCTGCGGCGCGTTGCATGGGCAGTTCATTCGGTTTCAACAACCGGCCATGACGAAAATAGCGAATGGGCAAAGGACGAATGCCCGGTGGGGGCGTGGGCGAAACATTGGTATAGCTCTCGATGTGGAATAATCTGGCGGCAAAGTCATTGCCATAAACTTCGCGGCATTGTGGATCGTTGGCGACCCAGACCACCGCCGGGACCGCTTCCATGAGCCGCGCCAGTTCTTCGCCCTGTTGCCGCAAGCGCAGTTCGATGCGTTTGCGCCGGGAAATGTCCCGCGCGAACATGGAGATGCCGGTGAACTTGCCCTTCTTATCGTACACCGGCGATGCTGAAAGAGAAATTTCTATCCGGCTACCGTCTTTGCAGAAACGTAACGTTTCGTGTTCCCGGATATTTCCCCCTGCGCGCAGCACGGCCAAAACCTGTCGCATTTCCGCAACACGTTCCTTTGGAACGATCGCCCAGGCAGGCCGACCGATCATTTCCGCAGCAGACCAGCCGAAAATATTCTGCGCGCCAGAATTCCAACTGGTGACCTGTTGTCGGGAGTCGGTGGTGCAAATGGCATCCGGCGATGACTCGACAACCTCGGCAAGCCGACGCTCATGGCGGGCGGTGCGCTCGAGTTCAGAGATGCTCGACAAGGCCGCACTTTTGAGCTCCGTTCGGCGGGGTCCAGATATTCTGTTCAAATTGAGGGAAGCGGAAAATGCTGAGCGAGCGCGTGATTTTACGCGCGGCCCGTTTTTCCGAATGAGTGCTGAGAAGGCCTTATTCATTGTCACCTGTTACGCCAGACGGAAAAAGAAAGCATTCGCCACACCAACGGCGGGGCGGATTTTGAGGTTTTTTTCCTCTAAATTTTGCACAGTAATTGGACATGGCAGGCTTTGGAGAAGGTTTTAATCAGAGCCTCCTACCTCCGCTTACAAAGAGATCGCCCTCACTCCTGCCCTCTCCCAGGAGAGGGGGAATAATCGTCCGAATTTCTGTGACGACGAGCGATGAGATTTGGTTCATGGGTTCAATGCATTCAGAAAAATCAAAAGGGAGCTAAATTTGGACGTTCCAAAAACCTGGGTTAGAGTATTTCAAAGGAGATTGAATGAAAAAGGATTATGCTAAAATCCGGCTGGAGGAGGCCGGCCCGCCAATTAAAGAATCTTTTGCGAACCGGATTAGCCGCAAACTTTGGTATTTGGATCCAAATGAGCTTCGTGAGCACGCGCAAAGGCGGACTGGCTTGCAAGACTTCGGCAACCCGCCGGTTGAACCGGCTCTTTCGATTCTCACAGCCAGCCTTGAAGAGGAAGCAGATTTGCATGCGCTCGGACGATTCCTCATGCGCGGACATCTGCTGGATATTCTCGAAACACGCCTGCGGCTGGCGGCCATTTGGCGGGGCGAACCCCATGTCTTTACAACTCCAATCGAGAAACCAATCTTCATCACCGGGATGCCGCGGAGCGGTTCGACTTTTCTGCACGAGTTGCTATCTCAGGACCCACAGGCCCGCAGTCCAAGAGTGTGGGAAGTGATGCTTCCGGTCCCTGCCCCGGAGCCGGGTGCGAGCGACAATGCCCGCAAGCACCGCGCCAACGTGAATCTGTGGTGGTTTCGCCGCCTGGCACCCGGAGCGGACGAGGTATACCCGGTGCGAGCGATGACGCCCCACGAATGCCTGGCCATTCACAGTTATACCCTGATGTCCGAGGAATTCATTACGACCTGCCGCGTGCCTGCCTACGAATATTTTCTGCGCGACCGCGGCTTGCAATCCGCGTACGCGTGGCAAAAGAAATTCCTGCAACATCTCCAGTCGCGCTCTCCACTGAAACGTTGGATACTGAAATCGCCTGACCATCTTTACGCGCTGGACGAATTGTTTTCGGAGTTTCCCGACGCCATGATCATCCAAACCCATCGAAATCCCATAGATGTTCTCAAATCGTCCCTGCAACTGACCGAGGTGGTCCAGGCACTTTTTGCGCGCCCTGACCGGGAACGGCTCCAGCAGCGCGAAGCCCGACTATTGGCGGAAACTATGGAGCGTTCTATCCGCTTTCGCGACCGGCGTCCGGACCTGGCTGGCCGCTTTCTTGATCTGAATTATTCCGAAATCGTATCGGATCCCATGGGTACCGCGCGGCGGATTTATCAACATCTGGATTGCCGGTTGACAGAAACAACCATCGAAAAGATGCGTCAATTCATCGCCACCCGCTCGCGGTATCAGCGGCGGCGCAACCCGACTCTCGCCGATTTCGGGCTCGATATCAGGGCAGAAACCCGGCGTTTCCAAAATTATTGCCGTCGCTTCGGGATTCCCATGCATCCCGCCTAAGTTGGTGCTGTGACAAAAGAATTTCAGCGCCAACAATGAAAAAGCTGCATATTTCGCTCCTGGCGCTGGGCCTGGTGTTTTTGGGTTATCTCGTTTGGAAGATCGGCGCACCAGGGATCTTGAACGAATTTGTCTCGCTGGGTTGGGGACTGGCATTGTTCGTGGGTTTTGAATTCCTGGCGGAAGGATTGCACACCAAAGGATGGAGTTATTGTCTGAGCGGGCCGTATCGCCGCATATCCTGGTTCAAGCTCTTTCGCATTCGAATGGCCGGCAATGCCATTAATTATCTGACTCCAACGGCCGCTTTGGGTGGCGAGGTGGCCAAGGCGGCATTGTTGTCATCAAATCAAAAAAGCCCGGAAGCCATCTCAGGCGTGCTGATCGGACGGCTTTCGAGTGGAATTGCCCACGCGCTCTTTGTCACGTGCGGCTCGGCTGTCGTATTGTTTAACGCCAGCCTGCCGGGACCTGTCTGGGCGGCCATGTTCGCCAGCGGCGGATTCGTTATCTGCGGGATTGTGGGTTTTTTGTTCCTCCAAAAATACGGAAAGCTCGGAGTCGTTGTCCGCTGGCTGGCGGCGCGTCGCTTTGCGGGGCGACTGCTCCAGAAAATCGCGCGCGAAGTCAGTCACGTGGACGAATCTCTCAAGACTTTCTATCGGGAGCAACCCGGCGACCTGGTTCGGGCAGTAAGCTGGCAATTGTTCGGCCATTCCACGGGCCTCCTGCAAACGTGGTGGTTTTTGAGCCTCCTGAACCGGCCGTTCCCCGTAGAAACCGTTGCAACCATTTGGGTGCTCGGAATGTGGTTCGATTTGCTGACGTTTGCCGTGCCCATGAACATGGGAACACTCGAAGGCAGCCGCATCGTTGCCTTCAAGGCCGCGGGCATGGGGGCGGTGGCCGGAATGACCTATGGCTTGGCGCTGCGAGTGGCGCAATTATCGGTCGCCTGCTTTGGGCTCGTTAGCTATGCCCTTTTTCTCAAAGCTGCGCCGTCGCGCCGCAACGAAAAATCCCGCGCCATCCCGACAACGGCGCCCGGGAAGGTAAGAGATAACCCTCTCAATCCGTGAAGTCCACATTCGGCGCTTCTCTCACGGACGATGGCACGGTGAAAAAATCGCCTTCGAGTTTGAAACCGCATATTCTTGCCACAAAATTACTGAGGAAACTAAATCCGTTGCGCCGGCACAGTAACTTTGGCTAAATGCCGAAGTGGCCACGTCCTCTCACAGTCCCTCCCCGACTGACGCTCCGCAACAACCCCTGTTTGTCACGACGCAATGGTCAACGGTGCTGCGGGCTGGTCATGGTCACACCACCCATGCCCGCAAAGCGCTGGAAAAGCTATGCAGGACTTATTGGTATCCGATTTATGCGTGTGTCCGGCGTCGCGGCCATTCGCCTGCGGATGCCCAGGACCTGACCCAGGCGTTTTTTCTGCGGTTGCTCGAACGACAATCCCTGGCCAATGCCAATCCTGGACTGGGCCGTTTTCGTTCGTTCCTTGTTGGTGCGTTGAATCATTTTCTCATTGATGAATGGAAAAAGGCGCGAACACAGCGACGCGGCGGCGATCGCCAAATTCTTTCGCTCGACTGGGCAGCTGCCGAAGAACGGTTCGACCTGGAGCCGGCCGACAATGCAACACCTGATAAGGCGTTTGACAGGAACTGGGCAACTGCATTGCTGGGCGAGGTCTTGAAACAATTGGAAGCTGAATACGCGCGCGACGGGAAATTGGATGTATTCCAGGCATTGAAACAAACGCTCACCGGCGCGCGCGAGTCACAGCCTTATGCCGGACTTGCCAAACAACTGGGCATGGCCGAAGGCGCGGTGAGAGTGGGTGTGCATCGGCTGCGAAAACGCTATCGCGCGTTGCTGGAAGTCGAAATTGCCAACACCGTGTCGTCTCGGGATGAAGTGAAACAGGAACTGGTGCATCTCTTCCAGACGATGACCGGGGAATAGCCGGGCCATCCGCTTAAACCGACGACGCCGTAATTATTTCAAATTTCCTGTAACATCCCGGCGCAAATCCCGAATGGATAGGTAAGAGATCATGGATACATCGGTTCATTGTCCAAGCTGCGGGAAACCGCTCGCGCCGGATGCGCCCCAGGGGCTATGCCAGGAATGCCTGCTGAAGGCAGGATTCCCGACGGGCACGGATTCCGGCGGCAAATCCTCGCGTTTTGTTGCGCCTTCGATTGAGGAGCTCACCGCGAAATTTCCGCAGTTGGAAATACTTTCATTTATTGGACAGGGCGGCATGGGCGCGGTTTACCAGGCCCGCCAAAAGCAGCTGAATCGTTTTGTTGCGCTGAAAATATTGCCGCCTGACGTCGCCACTGAACCCGCATTTGCCGAACGCTTCACCCGCGAGGCGCAGGCCCTCGCGCAATTGAGCCACCCGGGCATTGTCACGCTCTACGAATTCGGCCAGGCCGACGGCCTCTTTTATTTTCTCATGGAATTTGTGGACGGCGTGACGCTGCGCCAGTTGCTTCGGAATGGCCGCATTTCGCCACGCGAAGCCCTGGCCATCGTCCCACAAATCTGCGATGCCCTGCAATTCGCGCACGACCAGGGCATTGTCCATCGCGATATCAAGCCAGAGAATGTTTTGCTCGATCGGCGCGGCCGCGTAAAAGTGGCGGATTTCGGTTTAGCAAAGCTCGTAGGGACAAGCGACGAACCGGCGAGCGGCCCTCCAGTCTCTCACGCTTCAACCTCGGTGACGGACTCCGGGAAAATCATGGGCACGCCCAGTTACATGGCGCCGGAACAAGTCGACCATCCCGCGGATGTAGACCATCGCGCCGATATTTACGCGCTTGGGGTCGTTTTTTATCAGATGCTGACGGGCGAATTGCCCGCCAAAAAAATCGAACCACCGTCGAAAAAGGTGCACATTGATGTGCGACTGGATGAAGTGGTGCTGCGCGCCCTGGAAAAGGAACCCGAACGCCGTTATCAACACGCCGGGGATGTCAAAACGCGTGTGGAAACGATTGCGGCTTCCGAAGGCGGATCGACTTCATTGCCCACGAGCCGTGGGCAGCAGATCGCCACGTTACTTTTCAATCCATTCGTCCGACTGACCGGGCCTCAATCGCTATTGATCGGGCTGGCAATGATTCTCATTGCCGGATTTATCGGTTCATTAAGCCGTACCCACTTTGACGGAGTTCTGGACACTCACACGGGAATGCCCGCCCCTTTGTGGTTTTTCCTCTCACAGGGCATTGTGAACTGGTTGTCTCTGGCCCTGGTCCTGCTGATTTTCGGAAAACTCGCGGCTAAAAAAACTTTCAACGCGTTGGATTTATTCAGCGGCCAGGCCCTGGCCAGATGGCCGGCCTTTATTATTGCATTCTGTTTCCTGCCGCCGGCAGTCAGAAGGTTTGGCGATTATTTCCTCGAACAATTTCGCCTGGGCCTCTCACCACGATTCAATTCGGTGGATGCAATTATCTTTATCACAGTGACAGCCGCGATGATTCCCCTGATCTGCTGGATGGTATGGCTGATGTATCAGGCTTATCGCGTTTCCAGCAAAATGCCCACCGGCAGGGCCGTTATCACCTTCATTCCGGCGCTGATTCTCGCGGAGATTCTTTCAAAGGTCGTAATTCATCAAATTTTCAAATTGATTTAGCAGCCCGTAAAAACAACCAACAAAAACCGAAGAACTATATGAAACTCGAATCGCTTTTCTCAAAACTTGCCGCCCTGTTCGTTACAGCGACTCTCATGGCTGGACTCACTTCCGGCTGCGGAAACAAAACCAATGGGACCAATGAGACACAGGGCAATGAGAAGGACGAACAAGCCGCGACTGCGGCAGCCCAAAAATGGCTGGCGGGAATTGACGAGGGACAATACGCCCAAAGCTGGCAGGACACGTCGCCCGATTTCCAGAACGCCGTGTCTCAACAAAAATGGGAATCGTCCATGACCACTTTTCGCAAACCGCTGGGCGATCTGCAGTCGCGCAATTTACAGTCCGCGCATTATACGGCGCATCTGCCCGGCGCGCCGGCGGGACAGTATGTGGTTATGCAGTTCGCCACGTCGTTCGCCAACCAGAAATCCGCGATTGAAACAGTCACATTCAGCCTGGAAGCAGGCGGGCAATGGAAAGCCTCGGGGTATTTTATTAAATGAGGACCGACAATGGCGTAGCGCAGGTTTCCAAACCTGCCGTATCGCCGATTTCCAAATCAGCTGATCGCGCGTAGTCGTGTAACTGACAGATTAAAAGCTGGGAAACCGACTTGGAAGTCTGCGCTACGTTCGTGCCACCTTTCACTGTGCAAATCGCGACCATTACAAAGTCCTTCTAAAAAGCAGCGTCGCAATCCCCATCGTAAGCGCGGTAAAACAAACCAGGAACAACAGGTCTCCGCTGATCGCCATCAGGCCTGTGTTTTTCAGCACCAGTTGTTTGAAACCATGAACCGCGTAAGTAAACGGGTTGACCACGGTAATGACTTTCATCCATGCGGGAAACGATTGCGTGGGATAGACCGCGCCGCTGGGAAAATAGAGGACGGTATTGAGCATCCCGAAAATTGCGCGCGGCACCAGGGGATCGTTCACCCGCACCATGATCAAAAACATCATGCTAATGAGCGCCAGGGCGGTCACGATGACCAGGGTTAACATTTTCAGGAGACGCAGCGGATTCAGCGGGTCAGGAATGCCTGCGATGATTGAACCAACGGTGATCAGGACCAACCCGGCGATTATGGCTTTTACCGCGCCCGCGAGGGTAAAGCCAAGAATCAATTCAAATTTCCCGATGGGTGTGACCAGATAGCCTTCGTGGAGACCGCGCGCTTTGTCATCAATAAATATGATGCCGCCGCCAATCATTGCAGATATGAACACGGCCAGCACAATCACGCCGGGCAGCAAAAACTGAATATAAGGCACATAAGGATAGACCTCGACAATGTCCAATGTTGCCGTGTTGCTCATGCGCGGTGATACGGGCGCGGCGTTATAGGCCGGCAGGAGCGCGGTCATAACACCCTGGAGAGCCGTGGCGGCGAATTGGTCAGTATTGTCTTCAATGAGCGCAATGCGCGGGTTGGCGCCGGCCAGGAGATTGCGCGAAAACTGAGGCGGGATTTCCAGGATGCCGTTAATTTTTCCAGTCCTCAAATCATGAAGGGCCAAACCGCCGTCAGTATAATATATAGGTGTGAACGTTTTTGCATTGGCAGCGACGGCTTGAAACATTTCATGCAGCTTCGTCGCCGGCACATGGCCGTCCTGGTCCACGACACCTACCTGGAGATTTCTAATTTTTCCGCCAAATGCATAACCCAACACCACGAGTTGGACCAGCGGCATGATCATGGAAACGATCATGAGCGCCGGGCTGCGCCGGAAACGGCGCAGGTCGCGTTCAATAATGGCCCAGACCCGATGCATATTAGTCCAATGTTTGGCGGTATCGTTTAACGCCGATGCCCAGCATAATGATCAAAAACAGCGCAATCGGCCACAAATCCGGCGCGATTTCCGCAAGCCCGTTCCCTTTGAGCAATATGCCGCGCACAACCCGCAGATAATGAGTCAGCGGCAGGCATTCGCCGAGGTACTGCGCCCAATCCGGCATCCCGCGGAACGGAAACATATAACCGGAAAGAAGCAACGAAGGCAAAAAGAAGAAAAACGCCATTTGCACCGCTTGCAGTTGGTTTTTCGCAATCGTTGAAAACGTGATGCCCACGGCGAGGTTCGCCACGATGAATAAAAACGTCATGATCAGCAGCAGCGTAATGCTGCCGATCATTGGAACGTCGAACAAAAATTTGGCCGCCAGCAAAATCAGAAAAACCTGGATATAACCAACGCCGATATACGGAACGATTTTTCCGACGATGACCTCGCCGGGATGGACGGGCGTCGAAAGGAGATTTTCCATAGTACCGCGCTCGCGTTCGCGGGTGATGGCCAGGCCGGTGATGATGATCATGGTCATGGTGAGCATGACACCCATCAGTCCCGGCACAATGTTATACTGCGTGATGTTTTCGGGATTGTAATGCTGGTGAATGACCATGTTGAACGGGGCGGCGGAGACGCGCAGCTTCATCAGCGGTCCGGTCAAATCACGATCAAGCACTGTGGGCGCCAGCGCATTCACCGCGGCAATCGCATAACCCACCGCCGTCGGGTCGGTGGCATCCGCCTCGATCAGCACGTCCGGTTTCTGTCCGCGCAACAGGTTCCGCGAAAAATCGACCGGAATTTCGACGATGAACTGCACCTGGCCCCTCGCCAAAAGCTGTTGGGCTTGTGTTTCGGTTTGCACAATCCGCGTCAGGTCAAAGTAACTGCTGTTACGCAACGCCCAAACCAGCGTCCGGGAGAAAACGCTGTTGTCCGCCGAAAAAATCGCCGTCGGCAAATGCTTCGGGTCTGAATTAATGGCGTATCCGAAAAGGATAAGCTGCAACATCGGAATGCCGACCATCATTCCAAACGTCAGCCGGTCGCGCCGCATCTGGATGAATTCCTTCGCGACGATCGCCCAAAATCGTTGCCAGTTGAATCTCACGAGAAATTGTCCTTTGCGCTTTCCATCAGGCTAATGAACACGTCTTCCAGGCCTGATGGGATGGGTCTCCATTGATGGTCGCCGGTCATAAACGGCGCGGCGCTTTCCCGCAATTTGCCTTCGTCCCGCCCACTCACGTGCAACGTGGAACCGAATGCCACGACCTGTTCCACGCCTGGTTTGCCCCGAAGTTTGGCGGCCAGCGCCGGCAGGTCTTTGCCAGTCACTTCCCAGGTGGTGAGTTTCGCATCTTTCAAAACGTCAGAAACCGTCCCGCTGGCCAGCAGGTTTCCGTAGGCGATATACGCCAATCGATGGCAGCGTTCGGCTTCATCCATGTAATGCGTGGTGATGAGCACGGTAAGCCCGGCAGCGGCGAGTTGGTGGATCTCGTCCCAAAAATCGCGGCGGGCCTTCGGGTCCACGCCCGCGGTCGGCTCATCCAGGAGCAGCAATTTGGGCTCGTGTATCAGACAGGCAGCCAGCGCCAACCGCTGTTTCCAACCGCCGGATAATTGACCCGCAAGCTGCCTTCGGCGCTCCGTCATGCCCAGCCGTTCAAGACTCTTCTCAACGCCCCGCCTGCGTTCGGGAATGTTGTAAATGCGCGCAATGAAATCCAGGTTCTCCTCGATGCTTAAATCCTCGTAAAAACTGAATCGCTGGGTCATATAACCGACGCGCTTTTTGATCTCTGCGCTTTGCGTGCGAAAATCCATGCCCAGGCATTGTCCGCTGCCGGCGTCAGGCCTGAGCAATCCGCAGAGCATCCGCAAAAATGTCGTCTTGCCGCTCCCATTGGGACCCAAAAATCCGTAAATCTCCCCCTGCCGCACCTGCATCGCGATGTGATTGACCACCGTGCGATTGCCAAATTTTTTGGTGACGTCGCGGACGTCAATGGCGAGGTCCGGGTTCATGTCAGTGGATTTTCACATCCACTGGCTGGCCCGGACGAAGTTCCGCTGCGTCTTCCGGCGAAAATGTCGCCTCGATCATAAAAACGAGCTTTGCGCGGTTTTCACGGCTGTAAATCACGGGAGGCGTGAATTCGTTTTGAGTGGAAATAAAACTTATCGTCGCCGAATAGGCGCGCGGCGAGCCGTCGAATGTCACGGTAACGGTGTCGCCGGCCTTGATCCGCGGCAGTATTGCCTGCGGAACGAAAAACCGGGTCTTGATATTGGCAGGCGGCAGCAAAACAACAACGGGACTCCCGGCCGCCACGAATTCACCCTGCCGATAAAGCGTGTCCTGCACAAAGGCGTTGGTAGGGGCGAATTGCTCTTTTTGGTCAAACGACCATTTCGCCTTTGCCAGCGCGGCCGCCAGCGAAGCCGTCTGGGCCGCGTTCGCATCCCGCTGTGCGTTCGCCTGGTCCAGTTCTTCCTGCGAGATGACTTCGTGATTTTCCCGCAATTGCTGGCGGCGCTTAAGCGTGGTTTCCGACAGGGCAAGGTTCGCTTTGGCCTGGGCCAAATTTTTCTCAGCGGTTGTCAAAGCAGCCGCTTCCGAACCACGTTCCAGGGAAAATAAAAGCTGGCTCGTTTTGACTTCACCGCCTCTGGCCACCGCCAGATTCGTGAGCGCCCCACTCAGCGGCGATGCGATGTACACATATTCGCCTTCGATGTAGCCTTGAAAAACGTTGTCTGGCTCGCGCGAACAGCCCGCGAAACAGGCGGCGCACAGCGCGAGCACAAAACAGAGCAGCCAGTGGCACAAGCGAGTCATAATTAAATTACCCTCCTCCTCGTTTCATCAGGTATGGGCTTTCGGCCGCCGATGGCGCCTGCAACGCGTCGCGCAATTGATGGCCGGTGTAATAGACAAACACGTCGTCGAGCGTCGTGCTCTGGACGGACAGCGAGGCGACCGTCACATTCATATTGCGCGCGGTTTCCAGCAAATCCACGGTGGTTCGCGGACCGTTGTTGGTGGATATCCTGAACACGTTTTCTTCGCCCTTCACTTCGGCGACTTCCGGCAGCGCGCGCAACGTTTGAATCCAGTCCTTCGGAGCATTGGAAAAACTCACGTCCAAAATATTTTTCCCCGGAATCGAAGCCTTCAATTTCAGCGGCGAATCCAACGCGGCCAATTTGCCGTGATCGATAATCGCGATGCGATCGCACAATTTGTCCGCCTCGTCCATGTAATGGGTCGTCACGATGATGGTCAAATCACGATCGCGTTTGAGGCGGGCCAGCATTTCCCAAACGGCCACGCGCGAGACCGGGTCCAATCCCGTGGTGGGTTCATCGAGGAAAAATATCCTCGGCTGATGAACAAGGCCGCGGGCAATTTCAAGCCGGCGCCGCATCCCGCCCGAAAACATTTTGATTGGCTTGTCCGCCCATTGCGTCAGGTCTACTTCTTCGAGCAGTTGCGGGATGTTCTTTTTGCGCTGTTCGCGCGAGATGCCGTAAAGCTTGCAAAAAATCGTCAGGTTTTCCACCGCGCTCAATTCCAGGTCGCTCGTCATGGCCTGCGGAATCACGCCGATGGATTGGCGCACATTATTGGCCTGGCGCACGATGTCGAAGTTATTGACCCGCGCCGTGCCCGACGAAGGAGGAACCAGCGTCGTCAACATTCGGATTAAAGTAGATTTGCCTGCGCCGTTCGGGCCAAGCAGGCCGAATATCTCGCCATGCCCCACCGAAAAACTTAACCCGTCCACGGCGACAAAATCGCCGAAACGCTTGGTTAGATTTTGAACTTCAACGTCGAACATGTTGCTTCAATGATATTTGCCAATCGTCCTCTTCTTTGCATTTGCGTGGTACGTATTGCTGCGTCAAGTATTTCCAGGCTCGTCCAGCCATACATGACGCACCACGAGCCGCCTTGCGGTATTATGGCACACGCGGCGCTCATGGCACTTATTTTAACGGCGCCGTCACATACGCCGTCATTCCCACCGCCAGCGCGCGATCGGAATTGTCGCAGCGAAGGCGGATTTCAAAAGTTTTAATGTCACGCTTGGTGCGGCTTACATCCCGTTGCGTCGCGTAATCGGCATCTACAGACCGGAAAAATACGGTGCCCATTCGCGTCGCCCCCGACGGCAGCCGCACTTGAAGTTGATCTCCCAGGTGGATGCGGTCAATGTAGGTTTCCTCCAGGTTTGCGCTCACCCAAAGATCATCCGGGTTGATGATCGTGAAAATAGCCTGACCGGCGGTGACGACTTCGCCCTCCAGGGCGGCCCGCACATCCACGATGCCGTTTGTCGGTGCATAGACCCTGGTGTAGTCCAAATAGACCTTCGCCTTCTGGCTTTGGGCGGCAGCCGCCTGGCTCTGCCTTTTTGCGGCGTCCACCTTGGCGCGCGCCGAATCATAGGTCGTGCGCGCCGCGTCGAAATTCTGCACCGATTCCACGTGGTTTGAAAACAGGCCCTGGATGCGCTCGAAATTCAGCTTCGCGTTTTCGAGATCGGCCTGGGCCTGCGCAAGGTCATAACTGGACGCCTGTTCGCTGCTCGAGTAAAAGGCAGCGTCGGCGCGCCACAACTCCGGTTCAATTCGCGCGACCAACTGCCCATTTGTCACAGTATCGCCCTGTCCGACGTATAACTTCTCTATCCGCCCCGCAATTTGCGGACTCACGATAACCGAATCCGTCGTCACCACACCGGTCAAAACAATTTGATTAGGCGGGCGATTGAGGACCACGCCGACGGCAATGGCAATCGCCACGATGGCGGCCAGGATGGCAAATCTTCGTCCTTTCATTTCAGAAAATGTGAATTTTCGGGGAAACAAGTCAAGGATTCAATAACAGTGCCATGAGTGAACATGAGCGCCGTGAGTGCCATGAGTGCCAGACTCAACGTCCGCGTTTCGCGGTGTCGAGTGACCGCGAGAAAATTCGGAGTAACTCTTCCGCTTCGGTCTTTACCTCCAGCAGTTCGTTCGTTCAAAGCACCCCGGACAAATATACAAGATCGAGCCAGAATACTGTTTCGTCGCATTCCTCAACAACCGTCCCGAGCTTACTGATAAAATCCGCGCGCGATTTCGATCGGCACGCAGCCCGGTAATTGGAAGCCACTGCGGTCCCGGCGCGCAAAAACTGCCTTCCCAGAATTCGCGCCTCATCCGTCTTGGGCAAATGTTGAAATAAACGGATAATCCTAATGGCAAATGCCATTGTTCTGGCCTGCATCTGTTTTGCAAACTCAAGGTTCGTCGCCCTTTCACCCGCAGGGGACTTTAACACGTTGATTGGCATGGCCGTTTATTTTCCAGACCTGCATTAAATTGCAAATTCCAAAACTGGCACACCCCGCCATTCCACTCATGGCACTCACGGCGCTCATGCTCACTCATGGCACTAAAATAGCTGCCTTTTCCATTTCCTGTGTTAGCTTAAGAGCGTTCTGACAATGGCTCCTCTTCCGTACAACGAATTATTGCGCGACACGGCGCGGTCATTCTATCTGACATTGCGTGTGCTGCCCGACGCCATCCGGCGTCAAATCGGGTTCGCCTACCTTGTCGCTCGAGCCGCCGACACCATCGCTGATACGGAAATTATCCCGTCCAATCGACGGCTGGAAGCCCTGCAAAAGCTGGGCGAATCCATCCTGGGAAGAAATCCCGCATCACTCGACCTGAACGACCTCGCCGGCAAGCAGGGCGCCCCGGCTGAAAAACTCCTGCTGGAAAAAATCGGCGCCAGCCTCAAAGATTTGCAAACGTTTTCCGCGGACGATCAAAAACGAATTCGAGAGGTACTGGCGATCATCATCGGCGGCCAGTCGCTGGATTTGACCCGGTTCACGCCGCAGACTTCTGCAGATGGTTCACTGCGCATCGCCGCCCTCGAATCGGCCGCGGACCTGGACGATTACACGTATCGCGTGGCCGGATGCGTTGGCGAATTCTGGACAAAAATTTGCCGCGCCCATTTGTTTCCCAATTTTCGTATGGACGAGTCGGAGTTCCGGGTCAACGGGATCCGTTTCGGCAAGGGCCTTCAGCTTATCAACATCCTGCGCGACCTGCCTGCGGACTTAAAACGAGGACGCTGCTACATCCCCATGGATAAGCTGGAGAAGCACAAACTTTCGCCCTCGACACTTCTTTCTCCCGTCAATGAATCCCGTTTTCTCCCCTTATTCGCCGAATATCTCGACAAGGCTGAATCACATCTGCGGGCGGGCTGGGATTATACGAACATGCTGCCGTTCAACCAATTCCGCGTCCGGCTGGCCTGCGCATGGCCCATTTTAATCGGCATCAAAACCATTGAAAAAATGCGGATGGCAAATGTGATCGATTTGCGCCAGGGGGTCAAAATCTCCCGGTCGGACGTGCGACGCATGATCGTGAAGTCCATATTGGCCTGTCCGATTTCATCCGCATGGCGAAACTTATTTCCGGCAAAAGCTGTTGCGTTACAGGAGAATTTGGCGTAATGATTTGGTAAAGACTTTATGCACAGATTCAGTACTTTAGCTGTTGTTGTGGCCATCGGTTTCGCCTTCGGCACCGGCCTCGCGCAGGCCACCGACACTCCTGCGCAGGCTGCCGCGCGAGCTGCACTTCAGCAACAGATGAATCAAGCCGAGCAGCCGCCGGGCTCGACCAATTCCATGACCCCGCCGGCCACACCGTCTGCGCCGCCCGCGACGTCGACTCCACCGCCCGCGCAACCGCCGTCCGTCCCAATGCCCACGCCGCAGTTTTCCACTAACATTCCCGTGACTCCGGAAGAGCAAGCGGAAATGGCCCCGGCAAAAATGTCGCAGACAAATGAATCGGCCAACGCCGAGATGAACACGCGAACGCATCTGCCCGCTCTTACGGTTCCACCGCCATCACAATTGATGACCAACGCGGAACAGTATCCAGTGAACCCCCCGATGACTCCCCTGCCCCCTGCGCCGGGAGATGCATCAATGCCGCCGCCGTCCGCTCCGATGGAATCGCAACCGATGCCGTCCTCAACAATTGCCCAGCCAGGTCCCGCCACGCCAGAACTTCCGCCGGCTCTCGTTAATGGGCAACAACCTCTGGTTGCGCCTGCTCCCGCCACCACTCACGGCGCAAGCCTGAACCAGGAGCCCGCGACAAAAAATTCCGCCCCGAACTATGACACATCGCTCCGCGCCCCGCCGCTGCCGATCTCTCAGCAACAGCAAGCCGAGCTGCAAAGTTTGCTTTCGCGTTATATGGCCAACCAGATAACGCCGGCGGAATACCAGCGGCAAAGGGCTCAAATTATCGGGCAGCAGTAGGGATTGGATTAGTGGATTGGCCGGCCGCGCCTTTGCATGAGGCGCAAGCGAATCCGTGAGCGCAGCCCTGGGTATCGCCGTCTAAAATCTTGACTGCGAACCCGCGCGATAGCGCGAATCTGATTTGCGGCCTTCCTGAATTTCAGCACGAGCGCCAGAACAGTTTTGTGCAACTCTAAGGTTTCACCGCTTTTTAGTGGAATTCAGGTCCAATTTCTCTACAATCTTTCGATGCACGATTTTCGTTATTCAGGCAGCCAATTGTTTTGTGAAGGAGTGGCCATTTCAACACTCGTTAAAAAATTTGGAACCCCTCTGTACGTCTATTCTCAACGAACGTTAACCGAACATTTTAAGAGCCTTGACCGGGCGCTCGCTCCCCTGGACCACCGGATTTGCTTTGGCATGAAAGCCAATTCGAATCTCTCGGTTTTGCGGACACTGGCCAATCTCGGCAGCGCTTTTGACGTAGTCAGCGCCGGTGAATTGAGCCGGGTGATCGCCGCCGGCGGCGACCCGCGAACCTGCGTTTTTGCCGGCGTGGGCAAGACCGAGGCTGAAATCGAATTCGCCCTGCGGCAAAAGGTCTATTCATTCAACGTCGAAAGCGAACCGGAATTGCAACGGATCAATAAAATCGCCGCGCGCCTGAAAATGGCCGCGCCCGTCGCTATTCGAATTAATCCCAATGTGGCGGCCGACACGCACGCCAAGATTACTACCGGGACGTACGAAAACAAATTCGGTGTGGCCTTCGAAAAGATCAAGGCTCTGTATGCCCGCGCCAGCCGGTTGAAAAATGTGCGCCTGCGCGGCCTCCAAATGCACATCGGCTCTCAAATGACCGACGTCCGCCCGATTGAAACGGCCGTCAAAAAAATTCTGCCCCTGGTCACCGACCTTGCCAAAAAGCATGGATTGGAATTCTTGAGCATCGGCGGTGGGATCGGAATCGTGTACCAACCGGCTTTGGAAAGCGGCTCGGAAGCCTGGTGGAAAACGGGCGCTGCCCGCAAATTGTTGAAGGCCGAAAATTACGCGGAGCATTTGGTTCCGCTGCTGCAGCCGCTTGGGCTTAAAATTCTGGTTGAGCCGGGCCGGTTCATTTGTGGAAACGCCGGCATTCTGGTTACCCGCGTCGAATATCTTAAACGCACAGGGCCCAAAGATTTCGTGATCGTGGACGCCGCCATGAATGATTTGATTCGCCCCGCGTTTTACGACGCCTATCATGAAATCGTGCCCCTCTCGCGCAAACGGGGCTCCACGATTAAAGCCGACCTGGTGGGAGGCATTTGTGAGTCCGGCGATTATTTTGCCAAAGACCGCGTAATGCCCAAAGTGGCCGAGGGCGATTATCTGGCGTTGATGTCCGCCGGGGCTTATAGCTTTGCGATGGCCTCAAACTACAACACCCGCCCGTTTGCGGCGGAAGTGCTGGTGAATGGCAAAGACACAGCCGTGATCCGCGAGCGCCAGCAAATCGCCGAGACCTGGGCCGGCGAAAAAATCGCGCCCTGGCTGGCGCGCTGACTTGATTGAACGGCGACCCCGGCATTTACATCCAATTTCGCATGAAGCCGTTTCGTGTCTTCCTCAGCGCCCTGTCCGTCCTGGCCGTATTCCAATTATCGGCCACCGCGGAGCCGTCGCCCCGGCGCGTGAATATTATTCTCATTGTCGCGGATGGCCTGGGCTCGGGGGATTTGAGCTGTTACGGTCAAACGCAGTTTCAAACGCCTCATCTGGACCAGCTCGCCGCCGGAGGCATTCGCTTCACGAATTATCTCGCGGGAGGCGTGGCGGGTCCGCCCGCCCGCGCGGCGCTCATGCTTGGCAAAGACACCTCGCGCCTGCCGGATGCGGAATTTTCTCTCACGTCCCGCGACGTTACTGTCGCGAAACTCCTCGAAAACTCCGGTTACAGTACCTGCCTGATCGGCGAATGGAACCTTGGCGACCAGAATTCCCCCGGCGCTCCTTGGCGGCAGGGGTTTAAGGAATTTGCCGGATATTTCGATCCTGCCGACGCGCGGAATGTTTTCCCCGATTACCTCTGGAAATACGACGAAACATTTAACCGCGCCGAAAACCGGAACGACGTGTTCAACGGCAGCGAGACGCTTTATTATAATACTGGCGGGAAAAAAGGGTTGTACGTTCCCGACGAACTTGCGCAATGGACCTGTAACTACGCGAAGAAACACGAACCGGACCAGTTCAACCAACATCAGCCATTTTTCATCACGCTGGACGAAACCATACCCGGCAATGGCAACCGCGAAGTGCCCACGGACGCTCCGTATTCCGAAGAAGCCTGGCCGCAGGCCGAAAAAAACCGCGCGGCTACGATCACGCGCCTGGACAACGACATCGGAAGAATTCTCGATGAATTGAAAAAAATCGGCCAGACCACCAACACGGTCGTTTTCTTAACCAGCGACACAGTTCCAAAAAAGGGCGGTGGTGTTGACCCGAAATTTTTCCACGAGAACGCCGGCACGAATGACCTCCACGTTCCGTTTATCATGTATTGCCCGGGAACGATTCCCGCCGGTAAAGTCAGCGGCGCGCCCTGTTCCGCCAGTGATTTTCTTCCAACAGCCGCCGCCCTGGCCCTAACCCAGCCCCCAAAAGAAACCGATGGCACTTCCCTACTTCCGCTTGTTTTCGGGCCTGAGGGGAAGCAGTAGGAACGGCGCGCTGCGCCGTCCGCGCGCGTGCAGCGGCGCAACCCGTGCGTTTGCGGGGTCCACCCCCTCTCACCGCATCTCAACGTTTCAACATTTTCGGTTTATCGCGTCTCAACCGGCGCGCTGAAATCCCGTTCGCGCTTGAGTTTGTGAACCTCAAAGGTCATCCAAACGACGGCCGCCACCAAAAAAATGATTACGCCGGCCAGCACGTATCGCGGCCATTTGTATCGCGGCTTTTCCTCAGTCATAGGGCCAATTGTATTCAATCAGATGCCCCGCTTCAACGCTTTAACACTTCAACGCCCTATAATCTTGAAAGTTGCGCCTCAAAATTCGAATCTTGTGCAGTGACAAACTTTGGTCACTGCGCTGAACCTACATGAACCAAACGGATTCGCCGGATAACGTGGACGCGCCGGCAACTGGCGCCGGCGACAGCCCGTACGCCCTCTTTCGAAACCGCGACTTCACGCTTTTTCTCGTCGGACGGTTCATCGCTGTTTTTGGACAGCAAATGCTGTCCGTAGCAGTGGATTGGGAGATTTACGAGCGCACACATTCTACTCTCGCTTTGGGCCTGGTCGGCCTTGCGCAAATGGTGGCCATTATTTTGTGGACCCTGCCCGCCGGTTATATCGCGGACAATTTCAACCGCAAACGGGTGATCATCCTTATGGACCTGCTCATCGCCGTGTCCGCCCTGAGCCTGACGCTGATCTCCGCATTCAAAGCGTCGGTCGCCGCTATCTACGCTTCTCTCATTATTCTCGGTTCCGCCAAAACGATCCTTTGGCCAGCCAACGCGTCGTTCTTGCCACATCTGGTTTCACGGGAGGAATTTCCCCGCGCGGTCACGTTCAACAGTGGCACTTTTCAACTCGCGCAGATGCTCGGGTTCACCTCCGGGGGATTCGTTGTGTGGCTTACCCGCCACGCATGGCCTGTGTACGGCATCACCGTCGCCACTTCAGTGGTCTATCTCGTCATGCTCATGTGTATCCGGCGAGAACATAAACCCGGCGCGCGCCAGCCCTTTTCCCTGGCTGTGCTAACGGCCGGCATCCGTTTCATTTTTGAAAACCAAATAATCCTCGGCGTTATTACACTGGATTTGTTTGCCGTACTGTTGGGTGGCGCTACTTCTCTCTTTCCCGTTTATGCCAAGGACATTCTCAAAAGTGGCCCCAGCGGCCTCGGAATCCTGACGGCCGCCATGCCGGTCGGCGCGGTCGTCTGCGCGCTATATCTCTCGCATCGTCCGCCTATGCGAAAAGCCGGGCGCGCCATGCTGCTGTCCGTAGCCGCCTTCGGCGTTACAACCATTATTTTCGGCGTCGCGAATCAAAATTGTTTTGGTTCGTTAATTCCCAACGCGGTTTGGTTCTGGGTGGCCTTTCTGATGATGGTCATTTGCGGCGCCGTGGACAACGTAAGCGTCGTGGTCCGCCATTCGCTGGTGCAATTGCTCGCGCCGGACGAAAAACGCGGACGCATTTCGGCCATCAACAGCCTCTTCATCGGCACTTCAAACGAACTGGGTGGATTCGAGTCCGGCTTCACCGCCTGGCTGTTCGGAGCCGCAATCGGAAATTCCAACGCTACCGGTTCGATCATTTCCGTCGTATTGGGCGGCATGGGAACCATCCTCGTTGTCGTCGCCGTGGGCTGGATCTGGCCGCAGGTGCGCCGCTACGGAAAGTTGGGCTAGTGGCGCAGGCGTCCCCGCCTGCGGGCTATGGCGGCTGCGATGCAAGCCTCAAGCCCGATCCAAACGATCATTTAAATTCCACGCAGCGCTAATCAGCGCGATATGCGTCAGCGCCTGCGGAAAATTTCCGAGATGCTCGCCGCACGGGCTCAGTTGTTCCGCATAAAGGCCCAGGTGATTGGCGTAGCCCAGCGCCTTTTCAAAAATGAAACGCGCCTGCCTCAAATCATTCGCGCGGGCCAGGCATTCCACATACCAAAACGAACACATGGAAAACGTTCCCTCTTCCCCGATCATTCCATCCGGGGCGGCTTTTCCGGGCAAATAGCGATACACAAGGGAATCTTCAATCAGCGTGCCTTTGATTGCTTCGAGTGTGGACATCCAGCGCGGATCATTGGGACTGATGAACTTGACCATTGGCAGCAACAGGCATGAGGCATCCAGGTTGTTGGCGCCTTTGTATTGCACAAAAGAATTCAATTTGGGATTCCAGAAATCCTTGTAAATATCCGTGTAAATCCGGTTGCGCGTGCGGAGCCAATCCATCATCGATGCCGGATACGATCGCTGTTGCGCGATTTTCATCGCCCGGTCAATCGCGAGCCAGCACATCGCTCGCGAATAGAGAAACGGCCGCGCGCCGCCTCGCACCTCCCAGATGCCATCGTCGGGCTTCTTCCAATTTTTGCAGACCCACTCGACCAACGTGACAATGTGCTGCCAAAAATCGTACGAGATCGGTTCGCTGTGGCGGTCGTAGAGATACACCGAGTCCAACAACTCTCCGTAAATGTCCAACTGCAACTGTTTCGCCGCGGCATTACCCACACGAACAGGTTTGGACTTTTTATAACCTTCCAAATGCCCCAGTGTTTCCTCTGGTAAATCGTGTCGGCCGTCAATGCCGTACATCACCTGCAGCGGCCGTCCCGGCTTCAATTCCTTGCAGCGCTCCGCGATCCAGGCAATGAACCCCCGCGCTTCTTCCGTATATCCCAGCCGCATGAGCGCATAGAGCGTGAACGATGCATCCCGGATCCAGGTAAAACGATAGTCCCAATTACGGCTCCCGCCGATGCTTTCCGGCAGGGAAAACGTCGGCGCGGCCACGATCGAACCATGCGGCCGCGAGACCAGCAGTTTGAGGGTGAGCGCGGAGCGGTTCACCATCTCGCGCCACCGGCCGCGATAGCGCGAGCGCGAGACCCAGCTGAGCCAGTAATTCATGGTCTCTTTGAACGCTTCCGAAACGTAATCGCGATTTGCCGAAGGCGAATCCTCGTCTCCATCGGCCTCCTCCATGACAAAATAAGCGATTTCGCCGGTTTTCAACTTGAAGCGGGCAACCGCCTCTCCGTTCACTTCCTTCATCGGCACACTGGCGCGCAATAAGATTGACGGCACGCTCTTTTTGTCCGGAATGAAGATAATTTGCCGCGGCTTTTTTTCGATGGTATGGCTGCCGCGGCCATAATCGAATTTAGGTGCGCAAACCATTTCAAATTCGATTTCGCCGCGAACCACTTTGACGCGCCGCACCAGGTTGTGGCGATGGCCCAGGTGTTCCATCGCCATGAAATCGGAAAGGTCGGCGATGCCGCAATCACCCAGAAAACGGGTCAGCAGGATATTCGTGTCCGGGAAATAACGCTGGCGTTTTCTAAATTCGCAACTGGTAGGCGCGATGCTGAAGCTGCCGCCGCGTTTGGCATCCAGAAGCGACGCAAAAATGGTCGGCGAATCAAACCGCGGGAAACACATGAAATCAATCGAGCCAGACATGCTGACGAGCGCCGAAGTCGTCAAATCCCCAATAATACCGTAATTTTCAATCGGCTGATATTCCTCCATTGCTGTAACGTTGCACAGATTTGGGGAACGTTCAAGGGGCTGACTTCGTTGAAACGTTGAAAGGTTAAAACGATAAAACGGTTCTCAATTCTGCGTAGCAGCCGGACATGAGTCCGCTCTAATATAATTCGCAGTTCGCCCACCCGTCCGCCAACTGCCGCTCAACTTGCCCACCATCTTCCAAACCAAAAAGCCGCTTCAACGCTTCAACTTTCTCTTTTGAACACTTTTCCAACGGCCACCTGATCCACCGGCTTGACAACTATTTCATCAATGTTCACATGCGGCGGACGCGAAGCGACCCAGACCAGTATGTCGGCGACATCCGCAGCCACCAAAGGATTCGTTCCGTCATAGAGTTTTTTGGCAGCGGCGGCATCACCCTTGAAACGCACGAGCGAAAATTCGGTTTCGGCCAGGCCCGGATCAACAGTGCTCACACGAATTCCGGAGCCAAAGAGTTCCAAACGGAGCGTGCGGGTGATTTGCAGCTCGGCGGCCTTGGCGCCGCAATAGGCGCTGCCACCTTCATATGCGGTACGCCCAGCAACCGAGCCGATGTTAATGATCGTCGCGCCCGCATCGCGCGGAATCAACGGCAGCGCCGCACGCGTCATGCGCAAAACGCCCAAGACATTCGATTGAATCATCGCTTCCCAATCGGCGTCCTTGCCGTTTGCGATGGTATCCATACCGTGTGCGCCTCCGGCGTTGTTAATCAACACGTGAAGGCCGTTCATCTTTTCCTTCGCCCAATTGATAAACACCTGCACGCTTTCCGTGCTTGCCACATCCAGAAAATGAAAATGAACTTCAGTCGCGCCCGCCTTTTTTGCTTCGGCGGCCGCTTGCTCCAAACGGTCAGTCCGCCGTGCGCCTAAAAGCAACCGCGCGCCACAAGCGCCGAAGGCCTTTGCCGCCGCCGCCCCAAAACCGGAAGAAGCGCCGGTGATCAGCACCCATTTCTCCTTAAGCGAAAAATCCACGACCGAAATTTAAATCAAATAGCAAAAAGTAAAAGCAAATCCTGGCAGGACGGCGCTCCGGCGCCACCAATTTCAACGGCTTCCATCCACGCTTCCCGGATGCAGAATTCAAAACCCTGCCCTTGATGCGCGAAGCGTCTTGGAGTGCGGCGGCAATCCCGTCTGCGTGAGCGACGCCGCTTTCGAATGGCGTTTACGGAACAAAGGCACATACGACCCATAAGACGTCCGTGGTTCGAGCGGTGTCACAGCCACCGCACCAAGATGCAAGCGAGTTTTGTCTGACCTTGTGCATCACTACGAGTAGTTCCATAACCGTGAAGCCACTTTCATCATGTCCGTTGAGATCGCCAATCCGTCTCACATGATTTACCTCATCGCCGCCCCAAGCACTTCGGCGTTAAATCCCGCGGGAGCGACACCATCGCGCACATAGAGGTAAAGTGCCGTTTCGAATATCACCCGCAAGGTAGAGTGGACCAGCGACAACAAAATCCAATAGATGACTGCCAATCCCAGGCAGGCTAAGAAAACGCCGGTGTTGTGCATCATGGCTCCCAGCATGATCAAGGCCACACCCGGAAGAGACAGAAGGGCGAAAATTGCTCCAAAACTTAAGTTACCCATCACTTGTTCTCCCCAGGTCCGTTTCAGCAGCACGGTTGATTCCTGCAGCGCTGCGATCGGGTTCTTGTTTTCGATTACTAAAACCGGCACGACGAGGAACGTCATAACAGTCCAGGCCGTCCCGAGCACGCCAGCGATAATTTGGCCGACCCGGTCCGAACGATCTTCGGCAATACGAAGGATCAGTCCAACGGTGCCAGCAATCAAAGCCCAGCCGGCAATCACCGGCAGGCGCGATACTGCGGCTTGCAGGCCATCGCCAATGGTGGGCTCGCCGCCGCCCATTCGGGTTGCCGCGCACGACACAATGGCGGCATTGAAAAATACCACGACAAGATTAAGGACGACGTACATTCCAAAGAGCGCGCCGTAATAAAGCACCTGCCGGATTGCTTCCGCATCACGGGCGGGCGGATGCCATGCGCCGGTGATGAAAATGGGAACGGCAAAGGACGCCATCAGTACCATGCAGCAAATGCCGGAGATAAATGGAAGCGCCAGCAGGCTCTTATCAAGCTTAAGCACATGCCAGCAATCGGACATCAACGACCACGTGCGAGTGATTCTACCCATAAACGGTTCCTTTCTTTTTTAACAGGTTTAGTTTCGGGACCGGCGATAATTAGGACTTAATGAGAGAATAAAACGGCCACTTCAAGAGTAGCAATAGAAAAATGGCGAAGCTAAAAACAAAAGGATTTCGAAAGAGATTGTCCCGGTCTTGCGAAGCACCAACTCAAAACCCCGCTGGGGGGGGAAATATATGTAGCCCGGAGCGAGCGAGACTGCGAGCGCTGCTCTGGGTAAATCGCCCCTATGATGCAGCCGCTGAGTGCGAAATCGTGCGATAGCGCGAATCTGGTCGGCGGCTCTCTCTGGGATTCCCTCACCTTCCCAACAATTTCAAGATGATGAAGATCAGAACAGCTCCGCCGAAGCCGCCGCCCAGAAGCAAATAAAGGAAAGCCCAGCCGGCTGCCGCAAACATGGGTGTTAAAACCATTAGCATGCACAGACTTTAAGCTGTAACAGTGCCAATAGGGATTACGCGCATATTCGACAATTAGGCAAGCCACCTTATTGCAAGATGCAAAGATTTTGGTTAGCCGCGCACGATTGATTAATCAAACTGCCTTAATCCCACCAAAGCGTGAGGGCTTTTTTCGCCTGTATCTCCCGTTTCAAAATTTCCAGCCCGTAATTCTCATCCTCGAAATTCACGCCTTCGATAAGCTTTTGCATCGCTGATGGAATCTCCTCACCCGATTCTTCCATCGCTTCAATCATCTCCTGCACGCAGCCCGTGCCCTGGTCAACAAGGTCCGGACAAAATTCATAAAGGCCCGCCACGAACCCATCCATATCTTGAGGCAATGTGTTGAATTTGATTTCAACTGTATCGCGCTCCGCACCGGTGATTTCAAAGGAACAAAGTTTCTGCCATTCGATTAGACGGTCAACAATGTCATTCGTATCCATCCCGAAATTGGGCGCGCCCGTTTGGGCAGATCGAATCGAGGCAAATGGATCTGGATTCGTCGAGTTCATAATTTGGATAATATAGACGGTGATCGCGTGACGCCAGGTTATGAATAAGTAAACGGATTATTCAGCGAAAGCCTGTGCGACAACTCCTGCGCCATGTAAATCGTAAATCGTAAATTATTTCGGCCTATCCGCCAAAACCAATGGCGACACCGACGGCACCTTGAGCAATCGCGGATTCTTGAAACCCGCCTCACGCAGCCATCCGCTCATTTCCTTGAATGTAAAAGCATCGCCTGCCTCAGTGTTTATGAGCATGTTCACTGCAAATATCAGGGCGCTGGGAGGCCCGTTGCGATCGTCGTCCGCAACAAACTCTTGCACCGCCACCGTGCCGCCGGGCGCGAGGGCGTCGAAAACTTTCTTCAGCAATCGCCGGCTGCGATCGCGCCCTTCGCTGTGCAGGATATGGCCAATGGTTGCCACCTGATGGCCCGAGCCGAAGTCAGCCTCGAAGAAATCTCCGGAAGCCGTCGTGAGCCGGTCCTCCAGGCCATGTTTGCCGGCGACGCGACGAGTCACTTCCAAGACTCGCGGCCAGTCCACGGCATGAATCCGCACGCGTGGCGATTGTTTGGCCAGGCCGATGCCCCAAACGCCCGACCCCGCGCCGATATCCAGCACACTCACGGGCTTGCGCGACTTGCCGATACCCAGATGCTTGCCCAGCGCACTGGCCGCCGGGAAGCTGAGCGGAAACAGTGACTCAACAAATTTAGCAAAAAATTCCGCACCTTCATCCTGGCTATTGACTCTCATCGCCGGGCGGCCCGTCTTAACAATTTCTGTCAATTGAAGCCATTTCGGCAAAAGCTGATCGCTGATGTGCCGGAAAAAGGTGCCGTAAAAGCCGGGCTTCGTGGAGACGAGAAAGTTCGCACTCTCTGGAGTCAGGGCCAACCGCTTGCCCTTGCGCTGAAGCAGTTGAATACTCACCAGGAGGTCCACGATGGCATTGACGCCGCGCAACGATGTGCCGGTCTTGCTGGCAATTTGCTCGGCCGTTTGCGGCCCCTTGTCTAAGCGGTCAAAAATGCCGTGCTTCACCGCCGCTTCGATAGCAAGCGTGGGAGCATAGCCCCACGCGAATTGCATGATTCTTTCCGGAGTAATTTTTTTCTTTGCAGCCATGCCGGTGATGATAGCGGCGGCAATGGTTATTGCAACTGTCGGCACGGGCAAAGGGGAATCATTCCCTGCCCATCGTAGCCTTGGCGGAGTTGGGTCGCCCTCATCGTCATCGTCATTCTCAGGCTCGTCCAAGCGGGCAAACATGCGGCTATTGGCATATGAAGTCTAAAAACGAGCAATCCCAAAAAAGCTTTCGGGACTGCGCTATGCAAAAAAATGTGCAATTGGGTACTGTCCAGCCAACAGAGCCGCGCGCGTGAGCAAGCGGTGCATCCTGTAACAACGCGCCACCAACTCCCACTCCCTCACGGTCGCGGCTCTGTCAATGCGACCGTGCAAGGCGAGAGGCAAACACGCCGCCGTCCACACTAACGATTTTCCAAAATTCCCCAATAAAATCAGCTCAAACACCGTCAATTCGGGCCCGTTTACTTTCCTATACAAAAATGTGCAACGGGAATCTATTGGCGAAAGAATTTTTGAATTTCCCGAATCACTTCCACGAACCGGACCACTTCCTCGCGCGTGTTATAGAAATAGAAGCTGGCGCGCGCCGTAGATTCCACGCCGAGCTTGTGCATAAGAGGCTGCGTGCAATGATGCCCACCGCGCAAGGCCACGCCCGCCTGGTCGGCCAGGGTCACGACATCGTGCGCATGAACGTCCTTGAGCAGGAAGCTCACGAGCCCGGCGCGATTGTCGGAATTGAGTTTCGGACCGAAAAGGCGGATCCCGTCCAATTCGGCCAGTTTTCCATAGGCGTAGTTGGCCAGGTCGCGGTCGTGGTTCCAGATGTTTTGCCGGCCGATGGCGTCCAAATAATCCATGGCCGCGCTCAAACCGATCGGACCGGAGATGTCCGGCGTGCCGGCCTCGAACCGATGGGGCGCTTGCTTGAATTCCGTTTTGTCATAGCCAACGCTCAAAATCATTTCACCACCGCCCTGATAAGGCGGCATGGCGTCGAGCAATTCCTGCCGGCCATAGAGGACGCCGACGCCCGTGGGCCCGCAAATTTTGTGGCCGGAAAAGGCAAAGAAATCGCAGCCGATGGCCTGAACATCCACGACGCAATGCCCGGCGCTCTGCGCGCCATCCACGACCGTCACAATGCCGCGTTTGCGCGCGCGGGCGCACAATTCGGCAACGGGATTGACCGTGCCGAGCGAATTGGAGATGTGGACCATCGAAAATATTTTCACGCGCGGCGTCAACAGCGAATCGAGTTTGGACAGGTCCAGCAGGCCGTCATCGCCGGTGATGGGCACATACGCGACCTGTGCGCCGGTGCGCTGAGCCAGTAATTGCCAGGGCACGAGGTTGCTGTGATGCTCCATTTCCGTCAGGAGAATCACATCGCCGCACTTGAGATTTTTCGTGCCCCAGGAATTGGCCACCAAATTGATGCCTTCAGTCGTGCCTCGGGTGAAAATGATTTCCTCGGCGCTCTTCGCGTTGATGAACCGGGCTGAGCGGGCGCGGGCATCCTCGAATGCGGCAGTCGAGCGATTGCTCAATTCATGAATGCCGCGATGGACATTGGCATTGTCGCGCTCGTAATAATGGACCAAAGCGTTAATGACCGCGCGCGGTTTTTGGGCTGTGGCGGCATTGTCGAAATAAATCAGCGGCTTGCCGTGGACCTGCTGGTCAAGGATAGGAAAATCCTTGCGCAACGCGGACCAGTCTGGCGATTGAACAGTCATTAAAATAGTTTAAACAAATTCCACTCTTTTAGCCACGGGTGAAACGCAGAATTTTGAACACGAATTTTGAATACCCAAACTTCAAGCCTCAAAACCCAGAGAATCACCAAGTGAAAAGGCCCGCCTTGCCGGACTTGGTGCTTGGATATTCTCTGGAGCTTGGATGTTTGGGGTTCGGATATTCGGACGGCCCTAGGCAACTCTTGTTTTAGTAGTTTTCCGTTCCCGCCTCCGAAGCACCCATGGACATGATCGGACAAAAAACGCGACGCAATAAATCAGAGTTTCGTGACTTGTCTCCTACAGACATTTTACATCAACCCAAGCTGCAATTTTGCCGCTTCAGACATCATGCCCTGGTTCCAGGGCGGGTCCCAGACGAGTTCGACGTTTGCTTCGTCGATCGGTTCGAGCGAAAGCAATTTGTTTTGCACGTCCTGCGCGAGAACCGGCCCCATGCCGCAGCCGGGCGCGGTGAGGGTCATTTTCACGTCGGCTTTAAAGCTCGTCTCGCCGATGGAAGTGAGATGGCAATCGTAAATGAGGCCGAGATCGACGATGTTGACCGGGATTTCGGGATCGTAACAGGTTTTCAGCGAGTCCCAGATTTGCTTTTCAAGCTGTTCCTGGGTCACCGGGCCGGACACTGCGGTGGCCGGTGCGGATTTGATTTCCAAACCCAGCGCGTCGGCGTCTGCGCCGTCGATGCGGAACATGTTGCCGTTGACTATGACGGTGTAACTGCCCCCCAAAGACTGGGTGACGTAAGCCTGGCCGCCCTTTTGCAGAGTGACTTTGGTGCCCACGGGAACTACCGAGGCTTGAACATCGCGGCTGAGCGTTTTTGCTTCGTTTGGAGACATAAATCCTTCAACTCAAATCGTGCAACAACAATATCGCAGGAACGGAGACGGAAAGCAACCCCCTGGGATTTCTAATTTACGATTTACGCGAGCGAACTTGAATCGTGGGCGAGCTCATTTCACGCGGATTTGAAATCTTGTGCGAAATGTGGAACTCGGCTGGATCGTCTGAAAGTTGCCACGGTTCAGAGCCGCCGTTGGCGCGGTCATGGGCTCGATTGCGACGAAATCTTTGTCCTTTGGGGCAAAGAGCACCGCATACGGAAAGTTTTCAAGAAAATGAACCGTAATTTGGCGCTCGCCGTCCGAAAGTGAAAATTTCGGCTGTGATTCAAGAACTCGAAATCCAGCGTCAAGATGGCTGTCTCCCAGGACGAAATCGTTTTGCGGAAACGGCTTTTCCTGGCCGGTCGGGATATATTGATTGTCGAGCTCCAATTGCAACATCGCCGGCACTTTCAGGCGCCATTGCGCCCGAGGTGTTTTAGGGAGGCCAAAGTACGGGTGAAAACCGAAGCTGACCGGCATCAGTTCTTCCGCCAGAACAGTTGTTTCGATGGTCAGACTGTCCGGCTCCAGGGAAACCGTCATCTCGACTGCATGCTTGAATGGAAATATGGATAGCCATTCCGGGCGGTTCCACTCTAGTCGTCCGACTAGTCGGGCTGGCTCGCAGGAAACCTCGTCCCAGGGAAGAGCATCCCATTTGATGCCATGAATCGGGAGCCCGTGCTCGTCACCGTGCAACAATGGCGATTTCATATTCAACGAAACCTTGCGTCCAAAAACTTCGAATCCGGATTGCGCGAGACGGTTTGCCCACGGGTACAGTAACGGAATACCGGCAGTGCTTCCCTTTTCAGCCGCAGCCTCCAAATTTTCAAGGCGGCGGAGCAACTCGACGCCCCGGTGTCGCAATGAAACGCCGAGCATGCCTTGCGATGGCCGGAAAACCGCCTGCATATCGCCGGCACTGAGTTGGCGTTCGGTCTCAGGCATGGTTAGTTTCCTGGTTTGGATTTAACCGCCTCCTGACACGATATTTGCAAATCTGAAGATGTGAGATGCCGCTGCGATTATTGCCGCAACGAAGATGAGAGATATCAAGATCCCTGCTCCGACCAGCAGTAGAATTTTCGTGTTTCGCTTCATATGATTCGCACCCGCCGTACGCCTCGTAAATCGGAAATCGTAAATCGTAAATTCCTACGCTGGCTGCGGAACCTTGTGCTCATGGCTCTCGGGTTCAACCCATTTGCCATGTTCGCGGATTAAATCCACGAGGCGTTCGACGGCTTCGCCTTCGGGGATGTTGAACTTGATGGCAGTTTTGCCGACGTACAGGTTGATTTTTCCGGGAGCGCCGCCCACATACCCGAAATCCGCGTCGGCCATTTCACCGGGGCCGTTGACGATGCAACCCATGATGGCAATTTTCACGCCTTTGAGATGTTGCGTGCGAGTTTTGATTCGTGCGGTAACAGTCTGGAGATTGAACAGCGTACGTCCGCAACTCGGACACGCCACATAATCGGTCTTAAACGAACGGCAACCGGCTGCCTGCAGGATGTTATAGGCGAGACGCAACGATTGTCCCCCGCCAGATTCACCGCGAACCAGGATCGCGTCGCCAATGCCGTCGGCCAGAAGCGAACCGATGACCACTGAAGCGCGAAGCAAAGCGATTTTGGGCTCGAGAGGAACTGGTTCAAACGCGAGGCAATCCTTGAGCAGGATCGAATTATTGCGGCCAAGCCGTTTGAGTTGAGCGGCCAGCAGGCGAAAGGCGGCGATTGCGGGCATTTTCACACCGTCTTTAACCGTGACCAGTTGGGTGTCGCAGTTAATTTCAAAATCTTTCGTCGGGTCGATTTCGGCGACGTTCAAATCTTCGTAGACCGCCTCCGGTTTGACGTCATCCTTTGGACGGATTTTCGGCGCGACTTTGTCCCAGGTTCCGCGCGTGACGACGACGCGAATCAGTTGTTCCCCGCCGCACTGAATGTTTTCGCTCAGTTCGATTTCCGGCGTCTCACGACGCTCGAAATGGAATGGGTCGAAGGGAAATGGATCAGCTGTCCCCTGCCCTCCGACGGTGAGACGGGGAATCTGCGCGAGCAAATCGGTGCACACCTCGATTTCGCGGGGGGAATCTTCCGTGAGCGAGACGCGGATGGTATCGCCCAGGCCGTCGCACAACAGGGAGCCGATTCCGATCGCGCTCTTTATGCGGCCGTCTTCACCTTCGCCGGCTTCGGTGACGCCGAGGTGGATAGGATAATTCCAGTCCGGACCCAACTCATCCAATCGCGCCACCAGGAGGCGGTAGCATTCGATCATCACCTTGGGATTGGACGACTTCATCGAAAACTTGAAGTTGTGGAAATCGTGTTTGCGGCAGATGCGCGCAAATTCCAGCGCGCTCTCGACCATCCCCAACGGCGTGTCACCGTAGCGATTCATGATGCGGTCGCTCAGCGAGCCGTGGTTGGTGCCGATGCGCAGGCAGCGCTTCAACTTTATCGATTCGAGCACCAGGGGCGTGAACGCTTCCTCGATGCGCCGCAATTCGGCGGCATATTCGTCATCCGTATATTCTTTGATGGCAAATTTCTTTTTGTCGGCGTAGTTGCCTGGATTGACACGCACGACCTCGACCCATTTGACGGCTTCCATCGCCGCTTCCGGTTTGAAGTGGATGTCCGCGACGATTGGCACGAGGCAATTTTGAGCGCGCAATTCCCTGACGATATTCTGGAGGTTCGCAGCGTCCTTGACGGTGGGCGCGGTGATGCGGACCAGTTGGCAGCCCACGGCGACCAGTTCGAGCGTTTGCCGGACGCTCTCGGCGGTGTCCATGGTGTCACAGGTGAGCATGGATTGTTTCACGACCGGATGGTCGCCGCCGATGATCACGCCGCCACGGGCTGGATCGCCGATGACAATTTCGCGCGTCCGTCGGCGTTGGTAAACAAATGGAGACCTGCAGTAACTCATTGCCATTGCCGCAAAGGTAGCATGAAATACAGGAAAAACACGAAGAATTTGCGATCGCCGCCTGGTCGTTTCGCGTTGCGCCGAATCAATTCCCGTCGGCCTTTGCCACCGTCGAATCGGCTGGCACCTCCCAACCTCCTCCGAGGGCCTTGTAAAGCTGCACCAAATCGGTCGAAACCGTCTGGTCGCTTTGCACGAGGGCATCTTCGGCCGAGTAAAGCGACGTCTCGGAATCCAAAACGCGCAGGAAATCCTCCAGGCCATTCTTATAGAGTTGCGCGGACAACGAGAGCGCCTGCCGGTCCGCGTCCACGGATTTGGAGAGCGACTCGCGCCGCACTTGTTCACGGGCGTAAGCCGTCAGCGCGCTTTCCGTGTCTTCCAGCGCCGTCAGGACGGTTTGCTTGTAATTATTTAGTGCCTGTTCCTGGCGCGCATTTTGAACGTGAACATTGGCCACGATGCTGCCGGCTGCGAACAACTGCCATTGCACTGTCGGACCGACCTGCCAATAGCGGCTGGCGTATTGGAACCAATTGCCCGGCGAGACACTCTGCACGCCGGCGAGGCCGGTCAGCGAAAATTTCGGAAATAAATCGGCCTTGGCCACGCCAATTTGCGCTGTGGCGGCAGCTAACTGGCGTTCGGCCTGTTGCACATCAGGCCTGCGCTGGAGCAAATCCGAAGGCAGCCCCACCGGCACCAGCGGTGGCGTTAATGGAATTGGCTCCTTCGTGGAAATGTTGTCCGTCAAGGCCCCCGGCGCCTGGCCCAGCAGCACGGCCAAATGAAAAACCGATTCGTCAAACCCGGTTTGCAGCGACGGCACCTGCGCCTCGGTGGTGTTTAGCAACGCGCGCGCCTGTTGCACATCCACATCGCTGCCCAGGCCGTTCTCGAAACGATTCGTGGTGAGGTCGAGGACCTGCTGTTCCACCTGGATGTTTTCCCGCGTAATTTCTAACCGCCGCTGGTAGGCACGTGCGCGAATGTAGTTTCGCGCGACTTCGGCGAGCAATGAAATCAAAACATCACGTTCTCCAAATTCGGCAGCGCCAATCTGGGCGTGAGCCGCTTCGATTGCGCGCCGTGTGCCACCGAAGATGTCCAGTTCCCACGTGGCATCAAAACTAGCGTTGTAAAGATCATAAGCCAGAGGCACACCAAAGCCGCTCAGTGGAGGAAATTCGTGCTCCCCGTAGCGATTGCGCGAATAACTCGCGGACGATCCGACCGATGGCCAGAGACCGCCGGATACAACGGCTTTTTCAGCGCGGGCTTCGCGAACGCGGTCCTCGGCTACGCGAAGGGTCAAATTCGATTGTTCGGCCGTCACCATCATCGAATCCAGATTAGTGTCTCCAAAACTCTTCCACCATGTCGCCAGCTCAATGGGCGCGTTTGTTTCACCGCCTGCCAGATGCGAGGTCCATTGGGAGGGCGCGGCGGTTTTGGGCGGCTGATAGTTTGGGCCTACGGCACAACCGGCGAGGAAGGCGAGAAGGAGTGATATGATTGCACATTTGGCGAGTCGATAAATATGAGCCTCGTATCTCGATTTTAAAGGCTCACCCTCACCATGAACCGTTTCCGGAGCGCGGCTGTGTCGAAGACCAGCCGCAGCAGGTCCAAACTTTTGAGAGTGCTGCGGCTGGTGCCCCTTCGCCCATCCACACAGCTGCGCTCCGTATGATAGTCGATTCAAGAGTTCAATGCGCGAATCGGTCTTCGGGGAAATTTCACCCCGGCCCCCTCCCCCTGGGAGAGGGGGAATCATCGTCAGATGGTTTGAAACGGCAGACGCGGACATTGGTTCCCAGACTTCACGCACGATTTGTATGATGAGGCTCTTCATGTTTTCACCGCCTCCTCCTTTGGATTCACGGCGTTGAGCAAATCGAGAATGGCATCCACCGTTAATTCATCACCGATGCCCGTGTTGAACATGGCATGATAGAGTTCGCGTTTTGGCCAATCGTGCCCGAAATAATGTTTTACAAATTTCCTCCGGTCCTCATCCTGGGAATCCACCATCTCAATAGCCTCCTTTTCGTTACCGCCAACGCGCTTGAGCACGCGATGATATTTGAGCTCGCGCGAGGCGTAGAGAAAGATGGAGAGGATGTCTTTGCGTTCACGCAGGAAATAAGGGGCGCCGCGTCCAACCATGATGCAGGGACGGGTCTCCGCGGCTTTCTTGACAACGTGCTCGATGAGGCAAACGAGCCGGTCCGTATCCAAAATCGCCAGGTCGGGCGACGGCAGGTTGCGGTCAAAGCTGCCGCGCCATATGAGGTTGATCAATCGGTGCACCAGCGGGTCTTTGCGCTCCTCCCGCTTGCGGCAAATTTCCAGCGGGATTTTTGCGAGCCGCGCGATTTCCTGGCTCAATTCGTCATCGAACAATTTCCAGCCCAGCCGTTGCGCCAGCATAGCGGCAATGGTAGTGCCGCCCGCCCCGAATTCCCGGTCTATGAGAAGAATTTGTTTCATGTCTATGATGTATTCTATCACTCCGCGGCCGATACGGCGTGAACTGTTCGCGGTTTTTCATACAGGAAAATACCCAGGAGGGACAACACGCACAGACACGCCACAAGGAAAAACACATTCATAAACGACCAATAACTGGATTGCTGGAGCAAGGTGTTGTAGAGCAGCCCGTGGGCATGGGCCAGGGCATCCGCAGGACTAAAACGTCGTTCAAAAATGACCTGCGCCGCGGCGGCGGCCTGATTGTACTGAGGGTTCAATGGAGACATATGGCCGACCATTTGAAACTGATGGACTTGGGCAAGGCGTTCTTGAAATGTAGACACGAGCGAAAGGCCGATGCTGCCGCCGATATTGCGAATCAGGTTTTGCAGGCCGACGGCATTTCCGATTTGTTCGTTCCGAAGCGTGCCGACGGATAATGTTGTCAGAGGAACGAAAAGCAGGCCCGAACCAAAGCCCGCCAGGATGTTCGGCAGCAGAACGCTGCCCATGGCGATTTGGAGTGTCAAACGGGACAACATATAGCTGGCCAGGGCGCTCATGAGGAATCCCAATGCCGCCAGCACGCGCGAATCCACCCGACTCACGAGCGCGCCGACAAAAAACAGCGCCGCCATTGCACCGATGCCGCGCGGGCAGACACTTAACCCGGACTTGAAGGCGTCATAACCCATGAGCGACTGCAGGAACAACGGTTGTATGGTAATGAGCGCATAGACAATCATCCCAAATAGCGCAAACAGAAAGCAACTTACTGCAAAGTTCCGATTTTTCAAAACCTTCAAGTCCACGAGCGGCCCGGCCGCAGTGAGTTCTCGAATAACAAATCCGATAAAACACAAAATGCATCCGAGCGTAAACCACCTGATCCAAACGGCGCCCCACCAGTCGGCATCCTGCCCCTTGTCTAAAATGATTTGTAAAGTGCCAAGCGCGAGAGCAATTAAACCAAATCCAATACCGTCAAGCCGCCCGGATCTTCCGGCGCGAATATAGGGCGGGTCTTCCAGCACCAGCAGCATCATAAAGACCGCTAAAATACCCACGGGAAGGTTGATAAAAAAGGTCCAGCGCCAGGACCAATTGTCCGTCAACCAACCACCCAGCGTGGGCCCGATGATCGGGGCAACGACGATGGCGAGGCCGAATACGGCAGTGGCCGCGCCCCGTCTGGCCGGCGGAAAACTTTCCAGGAGAATGGCCTGCGATAGCGGTTGCATGGCGCCGCCTCCGAGGCCCTGTAATACGCGATAGATAACCAGCCCCGTCATGCTCGTCGCCACGCCACAAAGCAACGAGGCAACGGTGAAAATGACTGTGCAGGCGATAAGAAATTTTTTGCGTCCAAAGAAACCGGAGAACCATGTGCTGGCGGGCAGGATAATGGCATTGGCCACCAGATAACTGGTGAGCACCCAGGTGGATTCGTCCTGGGTCGCGCCGAGGTTTCCGGCGATGTAGGGGAGCGCGACGACGGCGATGGACGTGTCGAGGATGACCATGAATGTAGCCAGCATCACCGCCAGGGCAATCACCCATGGGTTGGCGCGCGGACGCCATTCGCCCGCCGCAATGGACGCGCCATCGCTCATCTGACCCGCACTCGCGGTTCGACGGACAGGCCGAGACCAATATCCAGATTGGTTGGCAGGTCCTCATCAAAAACAATTTTGACGGGGACTCGCTGGACAACCTTGACGAAATTGCCAACGGCATTTTCCGGCGGCAACAGGCTGAACTTTGCGCCCGTGCCCGCCTGCAGGCTGTCCACTTTTGCCCTAAATGTTTGTTGCGGGTACGCGTCAATATGCACCTCGACCGGTTGGCCCGGGCGCATATGAGTTAGTTGCGTTTCTTTGAAATTCGCGGTGACCCAGATGTGGGATGGCACAAGCGCGAACAATGCCTGACCCGGCTGGACGTAGTTTCCGGTTTGGACCGTGCGGGCCGTGACGCGGCCGTCAAACGGCGCGACGATTTTTGTGTAGGACAAATTTAATTCAGCTTGTTTGAGCCGCGCGTTGGCCTGCAGGATGGATGCATTGGCCGTCTCGACGCCCGCCTGGCTCAATGTCACCTGGGCCTGGGCGGACAGGACCTGACTTTGCGCAGATTGTAGATCTGCCCCGGCGGAACGCGCCTGAGCCTGCGCTAGGTCAAACGCAGTTTTGGACACTGCCCGGCTTTCCACGGATTGATAACGCTTAAGGTCGGCGGCCGCGCGCTCGTTTGCGGCCTCGGCCGAGACCACGGCGGCCTGAGCCTGAACTACTTTGGATTCGCTCACGCTTACCTGGGCATTGGCGGAACTTAATTGGCTTTGGGCGGCGGCCAAATCGGCGCGCGCCTGGGCGACCGCCGTTTCGTAATCGCTGGGATCAATTTCTAAAAGCAAAGCTCCTGCTGCGACTTCCTGGTTGTCCGTAACCAACAGGCGAATGACCGGTCCGTTCACGCGCGGGCTGATGAATGTGGTGTAGCCGTCAATAAACGCATCGTCTGTGCTCTCATACGGAGCAATGAAATGGACGTAGTAAAAAAACGCAATAACCACGACCACCAGCACAACCACGGCTCCGAAAATCTGTTTGCGATAGCTTCGTTTTTTTGGCGGCGGCGGTGGTGTTAGGGGCGCAGCCGGTTCCGGGGCGGAAGGGGCTCCTGTTTGGTTCGGTTTCTCCTCCATAGTTTTTGCAACAATTACGTTTCAATAACTGCGACAACGGTAATGATGATTATCATCACAATCCATGCAAGGCAACGGCAATCGCCGAATGAATGAACTAGTGGATCGCCGGATTAAGGGGGTGAGTGCTCCCCCAACAATCCATTGATCCACTAATCCAACCTGTTGCTTCAGCGCTCTTGCCGGGGCGAAGCGTTGCGAAGACCCGTTAACTCTTCCGGCGTCAAAATCACTTCCAGCTTCTCCGTATGTCGGATGACTGTAAATACGGTCGGGATGCCAATGACCCGGGCAACCAGATGACGATGCAGTTCGTCAATGCTCGATACGCTCTCGCCGGCAAAGGAGACGATGACGTCGCCCTCGCGCAGACCGGCGCGGCCGGCCGGACTCCCGGGCTCGGTGCCCGTGACGAGCACGCCGTATTCGGCAGGCAGATGATGGAAACGCACGATTCTACGGTGAATCGGAGCGTTCTGGCCGATGACGCCAATCCAACTGCGCCGGATGCGTCCGTCCTTGATCAGCCAGGCTGCGACAAATTCAGCGGTGTTACTGGCGATGGCAAAACAGATTCCCTGCGCCGGCAGAATGACGGCGGTGTTCACGCCGATGACTTCGCCATTCGAATTGACAAGCGGGCCGCCGGAATTGCCTGGATTCAACGCGGCATCGGTCTGAATGACATTGTCGATCAACCGGCCGGATTGTGACCGCATTGATCGCCCCAGGGCGCTGACCACGCCGGCTGTCACCGTTTGTTGAAATCCGAGTGGACTGCCGATGGCCACGGCAATTTGGCCGGCACGAACGGCCTTCGAATCCGCCAGATGGGCATGCGGCAATTGCTGCGCGGCATTGATGCGAATGACGGCCAGGTCGGACTCCGGGTCCTCGCCAACCAGAGCGGCTGTGAACATTTGGCCGTCGGCCAGCGTCACTTCGAGTTTGTCTGCCCCGTGGACCACGTGGCTGTTGGTCAGAATAAAACCATCGGGCGCGATGATGAAACCAGAACCTGAGCCGCCGGATTCCTGTCCGGGCCGGCCATCGCGACCGGTGCTCTTATGCGTGCGGATATTCACGACCGTGGGGGCGACTTTGCCAACCGCCTCTGTGACTGTCCGCGAATAACTGTCGAGCAATTCGCTATCGTCTATCGGCGGAGATTGGATCGGCGCGTCGACGACTGGCGGATCTATGCTGAACGCGCGAACGAGATTTGGGGTAAGGACGGCGCGCTGCGCCGTCAGCGCCGCGTCCAGCGGCGCAACTCGCGTGGTCTGACGTCCAACCGCGGAGGTTCCGCCCGCTATACGCGGGCGGGGACATCGCAGCGCAATGTCCCTACCAATTTCAATTGGAATTTTCATAAAACATCCCCGTTTCAAACTTTCACACTCTCAAGAGGACCTGGTCCCTCGAGAAGCGCACTTTTTTTGCAAGTGAATATTTGTCCGTCGCGGCGCGATAACCGGCAGCAGCGGCGACCACGGTGCTCAAACCGCTTTTTTCCAGGCCGAGGATTTCATCGTATTTCGCGGGCTCAATGCCTTCCATGGGGCAGGCATCAATACCCAGGAGCGCGGCGCTGGTCAGAAAATTGCCCAAGGCGATATAGACCTGGTTGGCGGCCCATTCTTTTCGCTTCGGTTCATCGCAGCGTTTGATAATGTTGCCCACCATCATTTCGCGATAGGGGAGCAACGTTTCACGCGGGACGCCGCGAACTTCCGTTATGCGGCCCACGTGATCATCTATATCCTGCTCGTTCAGGTTTCTCTTGATGGCGAAAACGACCAGATGCGACGCGGCGGCCACCTGGCGTTGTCCCCACGAGGCGGAAACAAGCCGCTCACGGGTGGCCGGGTCAGTCACGATGACAAACTTCCATGGCTGCAAACCGTACGAAGACGGCGTGAGGACGAGCACTTCCTCAAGGGCCGACCATTCTTCAGCGCTGATTTTGCGTTGCGGATCGAATTGCTTGGTCGCATAGCGCCAATTGAGCTGTTCGATCAGCAGGCTGGGATCAACTTTCCTCACCGGCTGGGGCGAGGCCCCGGCTGATGAGGAATTGGCCTGTCCAATAAGTACGCTGCGGTCAACTTTGTTCATGGCGTTTGTCGTTATCAACGTGATTTATGTCGGCACGGTCAGTTTCTCGAGTTTGGCGAGAATTGCCCGTTTGCTGACCGCGCCGACGGTTTGTTCCTGCACGCGACCCCCCACAAAATAGACGAGGGTTGGAATAGACTGAATTCCAAAACGCGCGGCTAATTCCTGATTCTCGTCTACGTTTACCTTGGCGACTTTCACGCGCCCTGCCTGTTCAACGGCAATTTCATCGAGCGCCGGCCCGAGCATTTTGCAGGGCCCGCACCATTCCGCCCAAAAATCCACCAGGACAGGTTCGCGCGACTGCAGGACTTCCTGCTCAAAGTTCGCGGTGTTAATTTCAATTGTTTGTTTCATAACTCTCTAATTTTTGATTGTTTTTGTACGGCAAAATTACCCGCCAAAGCCACCGGCGACATACAACGTTTCACCCGTGATCCAGCCTGAATCCGGCGAGGCAAGGAATACTGCCACAGATCCGATGTCCTGCGGCCTTCCGACCCGGCCCAACGGCGTCTGCGCAACGACATTTTTTTCCATTTCGCTCCCGGCAACGCCGGCAGCGCGGAAGCCTTCCGTTTCAATCATGCCCGGGTTGATGGCATTCACGCGGATTTTTCGCGGTCCAAGTTCCTTCGCGAGCGACTTGGTCACCGTATCCACGGCACCCTTGGTTGCGCTGTAAATTGACCCGTTCGGCGGAGCCACCGTGCTGACCACCGAACTGATGTTAATAATGCTGCCCCCATCCGGGCCGAACTGGCGCACCGCTTCCTGTGTGGCGAGCACCAGGCCAAGAACATTCAGATTGAATTGTTTGTGGAAATGGTCTTCGGTGACCTGTTCCAGCGGCAGAAATTCATAAATACCCGCGTTGTTCACCAGGATGTCCGCCTTGCCGAACGCTTTCTTCGTTTCCGCAAATAAATAGTCAATGTCCGATTTCTTTGCGATGTCGGCTTTTACGGCAATTGCCTTGCCGCCATTGCGGTTGATCTCGGAGACGATTTCGTCCGCCCCGCTTTTGCTCGAAGCGTAGTTGACGACCACTGCCGCGCCCTCGGCGGCCAGATGTTTTGCGATGGATGCGCCAATGCCTTTGGACGCGCCCGTTACTACCGCGACTTTTCCTGCAAGTTTAGCACTCATATCTCACTACTCCTTTTCGTTGATGTTTATTGTTTTAATTTCGATAACTAAAACGGCGTTCGTTATGCGATCCGCCGCTGGCGCGTACTCCATTGTGCCGCGCCCCGGATTTTTTCCATTGCCAGACTAGGAAATACCAATTGCGGATACAACGTTTGCCAGGCCAACGCCTCAGCTTCGTTGACCGCCAGCCGAAGTAATCGTTCCTGGACTGCTACGGTTTCCCGGGCTTCAGCCAGGATCGCTTCGCGGGCATTGCGGATTTGGGCGAGTATTTTCGCATAACACGCCCGGCACGCTTTGCTGAAGGCCGTCCCGGCGCCCAATCTGTTCACATTTTCGGTCCGTTGATTCGTTTTCATATGCCTTTCACTCTTTCTCCCCAAATCTTTAATGTAACCATTGTGATTACATATTCGCATAAAAAAATTTTGTGTCAAATATTTTGTTCAGCGCATCCGCAGCGGGCTTTTACGGATTCGATGACGTCGGCCAGGCTGGTCTTTTCCAGGTCGCGTTCCATCGCGCGCTGCGCGGAGTTGAAGAGTTCCTCGAGCATTTCAATCATGCAATGGCCGACCGGGCAATCGGGATTTGGCTTTCGCGAGGGAGTGGCAAACGTTTCCGCTGCCTCAACGGCGCGGTAAACCTGCGCCATATTGATGCGCCGCGGCGCGCAATTAAGCCGGGAACCTGCCCCTGCCCCTTTGCAGGTATCCACCAATTTAGCCCGCTGCAAGGCCAGCAACAGCCGGCGAACGATCACCGGGTTGGTATTGATGCTGCCTGCCAAAATGGCGGATGTCACCCGGTCACCCTCCTTGTAAGCCAACAGGGTGAGAACATGAACAGCCATGGCAAATCGGCAGCTGGTTCGCATCACTTTTAAGTAACATTTCGGATTACAAATGTCAAACGCGGTTTGGGCGTTGAATCGCTGAAATCCGGAATGCAAAATCCGGGTTGAAGCGTCGGCTCGCGTTCGCAACGCTGCGACGACTCCTCAATTGCCACGTCATAGTGACTCGAAGCCGGGGCGTCTGTGAGCAGGCGGAAAAACTATGACGTTGAGCCGACAATCTTCGAGGTGTTTGACAAATGGACAAGTGTAAGAGCGGCGTTCACACCTACGGTTTTAAAAACTTTTCCCGTATTCCGCGAGACAATCTTTTCAAATCGTGATTCAGCAAATTTACACATATGGCAAATCATTGATTGCAAATGGCTTAAGTGTTTACATTATGAGAGTCTTGTCACCGCGAAATACTCTAAATACTCGAAAAGCGGGCCGAACAAAGAATAAAGCGGGACAGAATTGACGGAATAGGCAGAATCTTAGTAAGCGTCACGCCAAGCACCTCTAGCAAAAGTTCTCATAGATATTGTATTTATGAGAACTATGACAACTACGAGTAGTGGTGATCCGACTTTTTTGATCCCTTCGACATCGGTTCAAAATGTGCCAGTGGCCCTGGA
>DATAST010000161.1:0-3981 GCA_036269115.1 Verrucomicrobiia bacterium
CTTCAGCGCGACCAAGCGCAAGGCCCGCGGCTATCGTTCGACCACCCACCTGATTGCTATGCTTTATCTCATCGCCGGCAAACTCCGACTCCCACAGAGCTGACTTCCAATTCCACCGAAAACAGCGAAGAACCCAACAAATGCGCAACAAAGCCGCAACAGGGTCGCAACAAATCCCGGACGTTTGACAGAATGTACGGAATCACGGCATTTGACCCGTAGGGCTCTGGTGCTGCTGGCGTCTAGCTCAAGGGTTTGCATAGGCCAAAGCCAATATGACGAGTATCATTCGGTGGGACGAATTATTTGGCCTGCCTCCAGGTTCCTTGACCCATCCGGATTGAAATAATAATCGCCGCTGACAAACATGTCTTTGTTCATGACTACCAGAAGTTTAAAGCGGATATAACCTGCTGGCAGTTGGAAGAAAAATGTCTTGCTGAGGCTTTCGTTTCCGCTTACCTGAAAACTTAACGTGTTTGCATAGCGAGATTCTGGCGCGACAAAGTCAAAATCATTTGTGGATTCAATGATGCCGCCATTTGGCAGCGTGAGCTGAATTTTCCAATCGTAATTATTTGGATCTGAGCGAAGCCCAGCCCATCCTTTGATTTGTAATTGACCCAAGATGTCGGCGCGCTTGCGACCGCGCAGAGGATAGCTGGCGGGTGTTCCGTCGTTGGCTGCGTGAAATCCCCCACTCCAGTAAATTAATGTCGTCGGGCGACCTTTATGGTGCATTCGAAATATTCGAGCGTTGGCCATACTGTTACCAGTCGATCCGTCTTGGTATGGGCTGCGAACGTCAAAACCCGTGGAATTGTCAGGATACGCGTAATATTCCGGATGTGACAATTGAAACATCAGTCCAATGCCATAAAGGCCACTAATCTGAAAAATTCCCTGTTGGTCCGTTAACACTGTGCCCTGATTTCGGATTTCTTTTGTCAAAGACTCGTCCACCCCGTTGCCGCTGTATGATATTGTGACACCGGCGATTGGTTGATTGCTCTCATCAACGACTTTGCCATAAAACAATAAGGGAGAATGCCACAATTGCATCTGTTGTTTCATCTGGGCGATTCCCGACTGGAGGTTCTGCGTACTGACCGTCGGGGGTGTTGGTGTTGGCGCTGCCATTTGCTCGACTTGGCCGCTTTGAATTTGACTTGTGGCCAGCCCATTGGTCTGCGTCATGGGCGACTGCTGCCGTCCTGAAGGCGTGCTGCCGGACCTTTTCAAGAGGAAGATCAATATTAGGCAGAAGGCGACCGCTAGTAGCCCGAGAGTTTTTTGTTTGCTCATAATCACGGAGGTGAAGAAATTAAAAATCCTTGAGTTAACAGCTCTTTATAAAGCGGCGTTGTACATTGAATCGGCTTCTTAACTTCTCCGCTGTGATCTTCTCTTGAATTGCCAAATTCAGCGCCGCCTACGAATCCAAGAGTCGCGTCTTGCAGACTGATATTAACGGTGATAGCCCCACCAGCAAGAGCATATGGTGAGTATTTCAAACCAGTCGCCCCGATCGCCTTTGTGCGCGATCGTGCCACATAGGCCTTTTTCTCGAAATCCTGCGTCAACATGCGCGAACTTATGGTCACGCCGTTATCGTCAATCTCTTTAAAGAAGCAATTTGTCCCGTCAAAATCGTAGATAAAATTCGGAATTGTGTATGATTGGTCCGGTCGAGTATATTTCTGAGCAAACTCCCAAGCGCCGCCTGGTCCCGTGAAACAAGCGTAATCGTCGTCGTTGTAGAAATTCACAATTCGTGCGGCGTTGGTGAAGCAATTATTATAACCTCCCGACGAATCCGCATCCGGTGTATTCGCGCCACCGTCTGCTAGGTAATCGTAGATCAAACTGGGATTGTTTCCGTCGAAAGCCTCGGCAGGGAGAGATACAACGAGCATCGCAAAATTGTCCACGTGCGCTCCCAAACGGATGGCTTCATTTGCAACAACGCCGCCGCCACTAGTGGCCAGAACATTGACCTTATAGCCGGGAAAGCGCGTTCTCAGGCCGTCAATATAATACTTCAGGGCTGATCCGCTCTGCCAGCCGATATACTCGGTCTTGTTGTAATTTAGAATGGTCACCTGGTTGGTATTGACGGCAATGAGGCCGTAAAGATTTCCCCACAGCGGGCTTGGCCAGCGAAAAGCGACATAGCGGCCATTATAGCCCTGCCAATAAAGGCGTTTGAACACGGATGCACTGTCATCCTCGTAGTAAAATTGTGTGGTGTTAACTCCGTGGACGTAAATGATGATGTTGCTATCCTCCAATGGAGTTTTTATTGTTTCGTAGCCGTTAATCGTGAAAGCGCCTGTATTAGTGGTGGGTGGATTTGCAAGCGAAACATCAGACGCTCGAGGATGCTCGAAAAAATCATGCACGTTGTGCAAGTCAAGCCAAACACCAGTTTGGGCAATGGCATTTCCGTTTTGATAAATGGTCAAAATCAGTTCGCCGTTGCCTCCGGTTCCGGCCCCCTCAAACAGGAAATATTGATTGCCAGCGTTTGCGAAATAATCCGCCGGAAACGTATATGTGTTTTGATAGCCGGGAGCAATATTGGTCGCGATGGCGAAACTCGGACTAGAATAGGTCAAATCAGGAAACGAGCCACCCACATTTATTGCACACTGTAGTTCGGCAATATTTGTATCTGTCAGGTAAGCAGTGCCACCATTTGTTTCGACGGCAGCATAAAGATTAATTGCTGGATTGCCAGTAGTGTGCGCCCAGCTTAAAGTGACTTGGAAAGCCCCGTTCGTCGGCAGCGACGGCATCCCGCAGATCCATAGTCTGCCAAAATTTTCCAGATCCCGCGGGCACGTGATCCGGCCGTTCAAGTAATTTGTCGGATTCGGTGGGATCTGCAAATCTTGATCATAACCACCATTTACGCCGGGAACATCGCAGCTGTCGTTGACCCAAAATTCCATCGGGTTGGCTTGAGAGGTAGCGTCAGCACCATTAAAGGACGTGTCCATTATGCCATCATGATTTTTGTCAACCTGGAGAGAAACACAATAAACGGTACAGGTGCCTTGTTGCCCGGTATCGGGGTCGGGCATTGTCACGAGCGCGACGGGGCCTGGCTGTGTCGCGAAAAATTGGCCGTAGGGCGAAATGATGCCGGCACTGTTGGTCGTCTGCCCATTTTCGCTGATTTGATACGCGTTGGTAAAATATTGACCAATGTATCCATAAACTCCTCGGTAACCGTTGGTAACAGCCAGTCGTGCGTAGCCCGCCAACTGTGCCCAGGAATCGCCATATCCTTGCTGCCCACTGGCGGGTACAATGATGAGAGGTGTTGTATTTGTACCGGTAAAATCGGAGTCCTCTGGCATAGGGTCAATTCCTGGACGACAAAAATAATAGTTTGTGATTTGGAGACCTGGTTGTTCGGCGTCTGGGAAAGGCCAGCCGTTTATGGTCCCTTCTTTTGGGTAATATGTTTGATAGTAATATTCATTGTTCGTGTTCCAAACACCTTCACCAGCAAGGATGGACAGACCATAAATGTTCGTGTCCCCACTGTTAGGAAAGTTGCTTGAAAAGTCGAAGGCATTGTAAAAAGTAGGCGTTATATATGTCGAGTCACCTGGGCTGATCGCTGAAGGCGGAACATTTGGATTATTCAAAAAGGTGGTGACGTCCAATGAATATTCGATTTGGTTGTAATTAAATACCAAAACCTCATACCCAACCGGCCCGCTTATACTCACAAATTGGTAATTAATACCGGTGTTTGGAAGTTCCCAATAGTCAGTGTTTGTTAAATTATTTTCATTGAGAACGAAATTTTTGTAGAAAATATTGTCTCCTAGCAGCCCGTTAAAAAATGGCCTTTTTTCCAAAAGCCGAGGATGAACCGCATGGAGTGGCGAGCTACTGCCGTTACCAGGAGCAGTCCTCCTCCACCCAAGAGCCAATCGAACAGAGAACCTTTGTTGCGTTCTATCA
>DATAST010000162.1:0-1717 GCA_036269115.1 Verrucomicrobiia bacterium
ATTTGTGGATACGGAACAAGCCCGGTATCTTTTCGGCTATCGCATCCCGCCGGGCTTTCTGGCATTTGAGTACGGCGCGCCATTTCCGAAGGAATATGTTTTTGAAGATTTGCGTCCGTCCGATATTTATTTGGTCGGGCCGCAAACTCTGGAAAAACTCAACGAGCGCACATTCCTTAATCACCCATCTCCTCCCAAATGGAAACCGGTCGGACCAAAACGCTGGTGGCTCAATCAATACCCACGCTGGATTTACATTATTCCGGCAGAAGATTGCGGGAAGTTACGAGCGCGATAATACTTTCTAAAATCCACTTCAATTTCCCGAAGGCAAGGACATCCGTTGAAAAAGCCAGATGAAGTCAGCGCTTTCGGAAGAGTCAATCCATAGCGGCAGCGCGAGAGTATCGGGCACGGGTGGTGGGCAGGTGCTGTTGAACTGCCAATGATGAATTTCCGAGTGTCCGTCCGCAAAAGAAAAACTACAGCCGCCGTTGTGATAGGAACCCGGCATGTCCACCCAATTATAATCGGGGTTGGCATATCCTGGCAGGGGAGATGGCGATTGCTCGACGAAATAACCGTCGTTGATGCTGTCAGGATGTTCGTCGAGAAAAACAAAAATTCCCGACGGATTTAAAATTTCGCCGTCCTTGAGAAATTGGCGGTAACCTTTGTTGTTAATATTGCCGCCGGAGACGAGCAGGTTGCCGGGATCGCCAATCATTGCATTCATCGAGACGCTGCGCACCCGCGCGGTGAAACCGGCATTTTTTTGGGCGTCGCTTAGCACGCGATCGGCGGGGCATCTATAAATGCTCGCCGAATAACCGGCGTAAGGTCCAAGCAGCGAGGTCGAGACGAATGCGGTGTTGGTATTCGCCGGAGCAGTTGTCCAATCCATGACGTTGTCCACCCAGTTGGGCTGGCCGGCCGGGGCGACGTTTAGAAGGCTGTTGCTGCCGACCACGCCGCCGAGATTGTAAACCAAACGATCCCCGTTATCGCCGGAATAAAGCGACCATGCGAAGGTTAATTGACGGGTATTGTTCACGCAACCGAGGGCAAGGGCGCGCGAGCGCGAGCGCACCAACGCGGGGAAAAGCAACCCCGCAAGGATCGCAATAATGGCAATTACGACGAGTAATTCAACCAGGGTAAAACCATCGCCAGCGCGAGACCGGTAAGTTTGAAACAACCCAGCCGAACCGCTCTCACGTCTGCCGCTATGGAATTGAAGTGTCACGATGGGAAAAGGTGAGACACAAACCGATTCTGCAGGCTAGCAGTTAGGGAGGCCACTGTAAAGGGAGTTTTGGCCGGAAAACAGGGCAAAACGGGCGAAAAAACCTTTCGGATGTGCGAAACCAACGGTAGAAAGTTAAGTGACAAATGATTGCGGCGGGACGAAGATAAATCATCCGTGTTCGATCCATGACTAAAAAAATGGGAACAATTCGACCGGTTGGCGAGTCCTAACCAACATAACGGTCACATGGCTGATGAATTAGACTTCGATACGCTGGTGGCCCAATTTTACGGGCCGCTGTACCAGTTCGCTTATGGTCTGACGCGGGCAGAGGCCGACGCCAGTGATCTTACGCAACAAACATTTTACATTTGGGCCACCAAAGGCCATCAACTGCGGGATGGCTCCAAAGTGAAAACGTGGCTTTTTACCACCCTCCACCGGGAATTTCTGAACATGCGGCGCAAG
>DATAST010000163.1:0-51285 GCA_036269115.1 Verrucomicrobiia bacterium
AAGGGGAAGCGGTCTTTTTGGGTTTTGGCGTCGTTTCAGCTTCAGTCACAGGGTTTTCAAACATGCTCCTTCGCTGAAGCCTCGCCAAAACACCAAAAATCCTCGCTCCGAACGGCCACATTATTTTTTAAAACGCTCTAAGAAACGGCAAATGCTGTAGCGGTTGACGATGGCCGACGCACGCGCTGCTACTCCTTCAACTTCGAATCGATGATGATCGTCACAGGCCCGTCATTGATGAGTTCCACCTTCATGTCCGCTCCAAATTCACCTGTTTGAACTGGTTTTCCCAAATCCGCGCTGAGTCGTTGAACGAACGCTTCATACAGCGGGACAGCGGTCTGCGGACCCGCTGACCGGCTGTAGGAAGGACGGTTGCCTTTGCGCGTGCTGGAATAGAGTGTGAATTGGCTGACCAACAGGATGTCGCCGCCGCTTTCCTGGACACTGCGGTTCATCACCCCGTTTTCATCCGGGAAAATTCGCAAACGCACAAACTTTCCGCTCAACCATTCGATGTCTTCAGCCGTATCAGCTTCCTCCATGGCGAGCAAGACCATCAACCCGCGTTCGACCCTGCCTTTGATGGCGTTTTCAATCGTCACGCTGGCGCGACTCACCCTTTGTATGACTGCCCGCATAGAGTGTTTATCGCCAAAAGTGTTTTGGATACTTCCGCGCCAATTCCGATTTTATCTTCGGATAATGTTCCCGCCAAAAGTTCGCGAGGTCCTGCGTCACCTGGATGGGTTTCATGCCCGGCGTGAGGATGTGAACCGTCACCGGCACGCGACCCATGGCGATTTTCGGGGTTTGGTTGACATCGTAGAGTTCCTGAATGCGCAACGAGATAAAGGGCGATTTGCCATTTTCATAAGTGACTTTGGGTGTGCGGTTGTTGGGCAGGGTCAATCGCTCCGGTGCGTGCTTATCCAGCAACTCGCGCTGGGCGCGCGAAAGCCAGGACGCGACCACGGGCATGACTTCGCGTTCCTTGATGTCCTTGTAACTGACCGCGCCGTGGCAAAGCTGTTCGATGACATGCTGCCGGTCTTCGTCATTGAACGGCGGTAATTGGAGTTCCGGGCAATTTGCGCAAAGTACATTCAGGCGTGCGACCCATTGTTCCACGGCATGGTCCCAGCCGGGCAGGGGCAATCGGCCCGCGAGGATTTCGGCGGCCAGAATCCTTGCGGCATCGTCGGCAGGCGGTGGGTCCACCCGCCGCGCGGAAAGCGCCAACTCCCGAAACCGGAGAAGTTCAGCCGCCAGCACCCGTTTTTGGGTCACATCAAATTGCACCCGCATCTCAGAAGAGATATCGTCCGGATATAATTCGCGCAGCCAGCCGACTTCAATGGCCGTGGCGAGGGACAGAATGGTGTTGACCTCTTTATCGCGCGTTTCCACTTCGCGAATTTCCGATGTCACGAACAGTTCCGCATGTTGCACGCCGCTTTCGCGCGCCAGAACGCCGCGACGATTGTGGACCAGTTCGCATCGAAGCGTGCCCTGGTCCAACCGGCGGGCGACGCGGTCGCTGAAACCGATGAGGATGCATTTCTGGAGCGCTTCGTCTTTGACTTCGCGCGGCGCGGCATCCAACCCTTCGCGCCCGGCGATGCGCAGGAATTGGTCGAGAAGCGGGCCAACCTGGCGCGCAGTGACCGCGTGAATACCCAACCTGCGGCAGGCATCGACGCGAAACTGGTTTTTCGACGCGTAATTCCAGGCGCGCATGAGGATCCAGAAATCTGACGAAGCCTTGCCACCCAGCAAATCTTCGCGGGCGGAATTGGTATCGCGGTCCACGTTGCGCAGGAGCAGGTCGCGCCCCTGCGTGAGCGCGGCCACGAGCGCCGCCTGATAGACGCAACCGTATTCCTGCGCCGCCAACAACATTCGCGAATAACGTGGATGCAGTGGAAAGGCCAGCATCTTCCGGCCGACCGCCGTAATCGAGAATTGAGGATGGAGTGTAGAGGATGGATTCCCGTCTTCCTTCAATCGTCCATCATCATTGTTTGCCAGCGCCCCCAAATCGCGCAACAGTTCTTCCGCATGCGCCAGCGAAACTTCGTCCGGTCTTTCGAGCCATCGAAATTTCCGCAAATCCTCCACCCCAGCGGCTTTGAGAGTCAGCACCACTTCAGCCAGGTCCAGGCGTTTAATTTCCGCCAATTCCCGGGGGGCGCGATGCGAATGCTCGTCACGCGACCATAGCCGTTTGCAAACGCCCGGCGCTGTACGCCCGGCCCGGCCCGAGCGCTGGTCCGCTGAGGCCTGTGAAATGCGCTCGATCATCAGCGTATTAATGCCGCGGTTGGCATCGTAACGGGCGATTCGCACCAGGCCGCTGTCAATCACCAGGCGAACCCCGTCAATCGTCAGCGACGTTTCCGCAACGTTGGTCGCCACAACTACCTTGCGCCGGTCATATCGCGCGACTGCGGCATCCTGAAGTTTTGGCTCCAGTTCGCCGTGCAACGGCAGCAGGATAAAACCTTTGGACTCGCCCGAATTCCGGATGGCTTCGATAGTTTGGGAAATTTCAAATCCGCCGGGCATGAAAACGAGCACATCTCCCTCGCCGCCCGAACTGACGTACTGTGTAAAAGCGTCCGCGGCCTGTTCCCAAACTGGCCGTTTGTCAGCGTAAGACGGTTGCGCCGCATATTCGATGTCCACGGAAAACTGCCGTCCCTGGGAAGAAAGAAGCGAGCAATTGAATGTTTTTCCGACCGCCGGCGCGGTAGTGGTGTTTAAATAGGTCTCCAATCCGGCGGAATCCAGGGTGGCGGACATTATGGTGAGTTTCAGATTCGGTCGCGATTGTTCCTGCAAATCCAGCGCGCGCGCCAGGGTAATATCTCCGTAAAGATGGCGCTCATGAAATTCGTCGAAGATGAGCGCCGAAACTCCCTTGAGCGAGGGATCTTCGATCATTTGACGCAATAGAACGCCCTCGGTGACAAACCGGATTTTCGTCCGATTTGATGTGCAATTCTCGAAACGAATCTGGTAACCCACTTCATCGCCCAGTTTAACACCAAGCTCGCCGGCAACGCGGGCGGCGAGCAGGCGCGCGGCCAGGCGGCGCGGTTGGAGAATAACAACCTGTCCTGCCTCCAACATGCCGTGCTTCAAGAGCATCTGCGGCACCTGCGTGGATTTGCCCGAACCCGTCGGCGCCGAGAGGATCAGGCGTGAATCGGACTTCAATCGCGAGATGATTTGCTCCTCAATCTCGTAAATAGGCAACATGGAAAATACAAGCTACACGAAAGCGTTGAGGCATTGAAGGGTTAAAGCGCCGACGCAGGCGGAATCATTCTCATTCTCATCGTCATCCTCAAAATAGAAGCTCAATTCGAAGGACGTGGCACGTCAAGTACAACGTGCCATATCCGATCATTCTTAACCCAACACCTAAATGCGAAGATGAGGATGAGGAGGACGATGAGAATGATTTTTCGCCGCTTCAACGCTCCAATGAACAAAAAATCAAGTCAGCCTCATCCTATCCTGCGATTGCTCGCCAACGGTCCCCGGCGCTCCTTGCGCGGCCTGGATGAGATCGCGGATGCGGATGGCGTCGACCTTTGCATGGCCATGGCTTTTCATCGGATCCGAGCCGCCCGTGGATTCGATAAGTATGTCGGACCAAATGATGCCTGTTTGGATATGGACCGAGGCGACTTTGGAAATGCTGATGCTCATTTCGTCTTTCCGAAACCATGAGCGCTTGCGGCGAATGACGGACGTATCCGTGACTTCGATGTAGGTAGGAAAAAGAAAATTCCCGCGTGTCCAGCGGCTGGTTTTAAAGATTTCTGACGCCATGCAGTAATTTCACGCAAATCGCCAGTTTGGGCAAATGTAAATGTGTAATTCGCCCCATGGCGCGTTTTTAATTAATCTGCATGCCCGGTTGAATTTCCGCATCCAGCGGCGTAGCCGCTGCGCCCGCGTGGACTTTTCGCTCCGCCAAAATGCCGATCATCGCAGCGTTGTCCGTGCAGAAGTTTTTATCGGCAAGACGCAGCTTGAATCCGTTTCGTTTGCATGCTTTTTCCAGGTCACTGCGCAGGGCGCGATTGCAGGTCACACCACCGGACGCGGTCACACAACAAACACCCGCGCGCCTTGCCGCTCGAATCGTTTTAGCCACGAGAACTTCCACGATGGCCGTTTGAATGCCGGCGCACAAGTCGCGCATCTTCTTTGGCTCATTCAGCAAGTCCGGGTTGTCCCGCAGAAAATAACGCACAGAGGTTTTCAGACCGCTGAAACTGAAATCATCACTCGGGTCATTAAGCAACGGTCTCGGAAAATCATACGCCTTTGGGTCGCCCTCCGCGGCAAGCTTGTCTATTTCCGGCCCTGCGGGATAAGGCAGGCCGATGAGCTTGCCAGTTTTATCAAAACATTCCCCGGCGGCGTCGTCAAGGGTTGAGCCAAGCACTTGATGGTTCAACTCAGATTCCACGTGGACCAGGATCGTATGTCCGCCGCTTACAATCAAAGACACATTGGACTCGAAAGCCGCGAAATCGCCAATCCACGGCGAATAAAGATGGGCCTCATGATGATTGATCCCAATGAACGGTTTCCGCAGGGAAAACGCCATCGCCTGCGCGGCCTTGAATCCCACCAGGAGCGCCGTCGGCAGACCCGGACCTTGCGTCGCCGCCACGGCATCGATCTCAGCGGCGGAGACGCCCGCCTCGGCCAGAGCCGCCCGCGCTACGGCAGGGAAATTTTTTAAATGCTCACGCGCCGCCAATTCCGGCACCACTCCGCCGTATTCGGCATGCAAAGCAATCTGCGAAGATACAACGTTCGATAAAATCGCGCCCTCGCTCACAACAGCGACGCTTGTCTCATCGCAGGAAGTTTCAACAGCTAAGATCATTGAGTTTTCAGTTCCTCGTTTTCAGTCTTGCGAACTGAAAACTGAAAGCCCGCTTTACCGTTTCAACGCTTCAACTTTCAACGTTTTAACGTCCCCATTGCCATCTTGCCCGGATTGGACAGGCCGCTATAAATCAGGATGCCCTTGAGCAAATCCTGGGCGCGATCCAGTTGCGAGTCCTTGAGTTGTTCGGCCTGCAGGCGGTTGGTTGAGTCCAAGGATGCCAGGCCCCCGGGCGCACGTTTGAGAATCAGGGCCGCTTCCTGTTCGTCGGTCATGGGCACAACGATGTCCGGCGTAATGCCGTGCTCGTGGATCACCTTATGGCTCGGCGTATAATATTTGGCCGTTGTCAGCTTGAGGGCCGAACCGTCCGGAAATGGAAAAATGCTCTGGACCGAACCTTTGCCAAACGTTTTCTCTCCCAGGACCACGGCGCGATGGAGGTCCTGCAAACAGCCCGTCACAATCTCCGCCGCGCTGGCCGTGCCCAGATTGACGAGCACCACGATGGGCTCACCTTTCAATTGGTCGCCATGCTCTTCGGCGCGCAAAAATGAATTCTCCCGCGGATCGCGGCCTTCAGTGGAAACCACCAGTTGCCCGCGCGGTAAAAATTTCTGGGATACTTCCACAGCTTCATCCAACAGACCGCCCGGGTTATCGCGCAAGTCAATGATCAGCGCCTTCATTCCCGCCGCTCTCAACTTATCCAGCGCGTTCTGAAGTTCGTCGCCGGTGTTGTCGCCAAATTCCGCTATCCGCACGTAGCCGATCTTATCCGGACCCAATGGAAACTCCTTCTCTCCGTTGATGTCCTTGACCATGTTGACGACGATAATGGAACGTTTGAGGCTAAATTCCTTCACCAGCCCATTGGAGGGCCGCGCGATGGTGACGGCGACCTTGCTGCCGGGTTGGCCCCGCAGCAGCTTTACGGAGTCGTCGAGCCTGTCTGCCAGCGGCATGTTGGCCACCATCTTGTCGTCGACCTTCACGATACGGTCATCCGGCAATATCCCGGCCCGAAATCCTGGGGAATCATCCATCGGCGAAACGACCGTCACATAGCCGTCCTTCATCGAAACCACGAGCCCCAGCCCGCCAAACTGGCCCTCAGTATCGTCCTGCAATTCCTGGTAGTCGGAGGGGTCCAGGAACTCGCTATGCGGATCGAGCGATGAAACCATGCCTTTGATGCCTGAATACACGAGGTCATGGGACGTCATATTCGTGCCGTTCACGTACTCAGTGCGAATTTTATCGAGCACCTGTTCAAATAGCTCGACGTTGGCGTATTCTGAATCCTTTTGCTCTTCCGCTTGGGCCGACGATAAATAAACCCTCTCACCCAGAATCAAATTCAAAGCCAGCAGCGCGGTCACAAGGCCATAAATCAGGCGTCTATTCATTGCACACAGACTTTAGCATAAAATTGAAAATTAAAAATGGAAAACATCAGAGGGTTTTACGATTCATCGGCCATCGGTAGGGATGGTGCGCCGCGCTGTCCGCGCCGCGTTTAGCGGCGCAATGGCGTGGTGCGTAGTGCGTGTTGCGTCAAGTATTGTCGTAAGTCACCCTGCCGTACTTGACGCAACACGTACTACGCACCACGTAACCGCAGCCCTTTCCGTTTCAACGTTTTAACATTTCAACGTACTCATCAATGCCCATTCCGCTTCCTCAACAACGCCTCAATTATCGCCAAATCCCCCGGCACCGTCACCTTCGGATTGGGGGCGATGCTCGAAACCAGCCGCACGGGCTGGCCGATGAGTTCGCATGAAGCCGTGTCATCCGTGAATATCATTTTTTTGGCGCGCGCCGCCGAGATGGCGCGGCGAATCACATCCGAACGGAACGTTTGCGGCGTTTCCATAGCCCAGAGTTGCGAGCGATCCAGCGTCCTTTGGACCAGCCGGCCGTCGGCGGATTCCTTGATCGTATCAGTCACCGGATGGGCGGCTACCGCCGCCCCGGTTTCTTCGGCGTATTTGACAGTCGCGGCGATGAGATCGTTGTTTACGCATGGCCGGGCGGCATCATGGATGGCCACAATCTCGGCTTTGGGTGGCGCGGCTTCCAGGCCGGCCCAGACCGAGTCCTGGCGTTCGGCGCCGCCGGTCACGATTTGAAATTTTTTCCGGAATTTGTACTTCCTTGCAAGGGCGGCGAATTTCTTTTCCATCCCCGCGCGCACGACAACGATGATTTCGTCTATGGATTTGGCATCGTCGAAACGTTTCCACGTGTGCGCAACGACCGGTCTGCCGGCAACTTCCAGAAACAATTTATCCGCGCCCATGCGGGCTCCGCGGCCCGCCGCTACTAATATGGCTACATTCATAGTTATAATTAAACAGTTTATGGTTTAATGGTTGAAATTACAGGGTCTTGGGCAAAGGGAATCATTCTCGTCGTCATCCTCACTTTCGCTATGCTCCATTGTGCGTGGCCAGAAACTTTTCCACCGCCGCCCGCGTTTTTTGCGGCGTTTCGTGGAGCACAATCTGCCAGCCACGAGCCGCCCCGGCCTCGACATTTTCCGCCCGGTCGTCAATGTAAAACAGGTGCCTGCTGTGCCGCCGGCTCATGGCCTCCAATGCTTCATAAATCTTTGCTTGCGGCTTCATTGCGCCAATCTCGTACGATAAAATGTAACCGTCAAACCCTGAAAAGAACGGATACATACGCCGGATATGGCCGACTGCAATTTCATTGGTATTTGAGAAAATGTAGGTCGGTACGTTCTTCTTCCGCAGCGTGGCATGGAGTTCGATCATGTCCGGCATCGGTGCGAAGATGTCCGCAAAATAATTGGCAAATTCGTCCGCGCCACCCTGGAAACCCGTGATTTTTTGCACTTCGGAGAAGAATTGGCGCGACGTTAATGTCCCGGACTCATACTGCGCAAGCAGTGGCGAACCGCTTAGGAAGTGGTCAAGACGTTCGATCTGCTGTGAACTGCGCGCCGCAACCTTACGGGCTGCGATGGAGTAGTCAAAATCCACAAGGACTTTGCCAAGATCAAAAACAACTGCTGGAACCATATTATAATATTAAAACAGCGTCCCGGCGCCCGTGGCCACAACCAAGGCCCCCTTTACTCGGCCTAAACATGCATTTCGCACGCAGCCAGTCTTGTGCCAGTGTGTGGCGCCATAGCATATAGAAGGTTGTCTATCATTGCGCCTTAAAATTTTTGAGATTTTAGCCGCCCGTACCGCCTCGCCTGTCCCGGAATCGGGCAAGGGGCTGGTCTTTAATAGACACAGGAAAAATTTGAGCGTTCAGTTTTCAATTGAGTCCCAGGCACGGCAAAGACCGCAGTCCCGGCGCATCCGTAGAAATAATCGACAAGATTGCAAAATCTGTGTTTCATCCGCGTAAACCTGTCGCTAATATCCCGCCGCATTATGAACCAACTCGAAAATCAAATCGCCGTTGTCACCGGCGCGGGCCGCGGAATTGGCCGCGCTATCGCCCTTAGATTTGCCGCCGCCGGCGCACATGTCGTTTGCGTCTCGCGTACGCAGGAAAATTCCGAAAAGGTCGCCGCGGAAATTCGCTCCCTCGGCCGCAAGGCATGGGCCATGGCTGTGGATGTAGCCGACGCCGCCGCCGTTAAGGCCGCTGCCGACAAGGTCATGGCCGACTGCGCCCGCGTGGATATTCTGGTCAACAATGCCGGAGTTACGCGTGATGGACTGCTTATGCGCATGAGCGATGAGGATTGGGATGCCGTGATGAATACCAACCTCAAGGGCGCATTCCATTTTACACGCGAGTTCTTCCGTGTCTTTGCGAAGCAACGCGCCGGGCGCATCATCAATATTTCCTCTGTCGTAGGTTTGATCGGCAATCCGGGACAGTGCAATTACTCAGCAAGCAAAGCCGGCCTCATTGGGTTCACCCAGTCCGTCGCCCGCGAATTGGCCTCCCGCGGCGTCACGGTCAACGCCATTGCCCCGGGTTTCGTTGAAACCGACATGACCTCAGACCTGAACGCCGAATTGAAAACGAACATCCTGAAGGCCATTCCGATGGGCAAATTCGGCACCGCCGATGACATTGCCGGCACCGCGCTTTTCCTGGCCAGTTCCGACGGACGGTACATTACCGGACAGACCTTGACTGTGGACGGCGGGATGGTGATGTAAGCCATAATCATTCTCGTGCTCATCCTCATCCTCATCCTCAAAGCGTCATACGATTTACACCGCGAATCGAGGACGGAACAAAAATATTTCCATTCCACGCTTGACGATTCTTCCGGCATCCCTTACAGACAAGGCACAACATATGGCTGATAAACCAATTGACCAACGCGTGCGGGACATCATCGTCGAACAACTCGGCGTAAAACCCGATCAAGTAACTCCCGAAGCAAAGTTCATCGAAGATCTCGGCGCTGATTCCCTCGACACCGTCGAGCTAATCATGGCCCTGGAAGAGGAATTCGGGATTGAAGTGCCCGATGAACAGGCCGAAAAGCTTCTCACGGTCGGTGACGTGGTCAAATATATTGAAGAACATCAAAAATAGTTGCGGCTTTCCCCATGTCAGGGCAGTTTGACAGCTAAGCTCAAACTGCCCTTTTTATTTATATGTCGACCAATTCGAGTAACCGGCGCGTAGTCGTCACCGGGTTGGGGATCGTCTCCCCCCTGGGTAATGACGTCCAAACGTTCTGGAAGAACCTGATTTCAGGAAAATGCGGGATTGAGAAGATCACTTCGTTCGATACTGCCCCTTATGACACCAAAATCGCCGGCGAAGTAAGGGAGTTTGACCCTATACCCGCCTTCCCATCGCCCAAAGAGGTGCGCCGGGCGGACCGGTTTTCGCAGTTCGGTGTCCATGCCGCCTGGCAGGCCCTCAAAGATTCCGGGCTGGATTTACAGAAGGAAGATCGCGACGAGATCGGCGTCATTGTTGGCTCAGGCATCGGCGGCCTGGAAACCACCGCTGAACAGCATCAGGTTCTGCTCAATCGCGGTCCCGGACGTCTTTCGCCCTTCATGATCCCGATGCTCATTTCCAACATGGCATCAGGCCTGATTTCCATGTTTTTTGAGTTGCGCGGACCCAATTTCGCCACTTGCTCCGCCTGCGCCACCGCCAATCATGCGATCGGCGAAGCCTGGCGCGCCGTCAAAATGGGCGACGCCCAGGTTATGGTCGCTGGCGGCGCCGAGGCCACGGTCGTACCTATCGGCATTGGCGGATTCTGCGCCATGCACGCCATGAGCACCCGCAATGACGATCCGCAGCGCGCTTCCCGGCCTTTCGACAAAGAGCGTGATGGCTTCGTCATGGGCGAAGGCTCCGGCATTCTTGTGCTGGAAGAGCTCGAACGCGCCAAAAAGCGCGGTGCGCGGATTTATTGTGAAATTGTCGGATATGGCAATACGGCCGATGCCTACCACCTGACATCGCCCGCGCCCGAAGGCGAAGGCGCCGCGCGATGCATGAAAATGGCCTTGCGCAATGGCGGCCTGCGGCTGGAGGAAGTCAATTACATCAACGCCCACGGCACGTCCACCCCCCAGGGCGACCTTTGTGAAACCCAGGCCATTAAGACCGTTTTTGGCGAACATGCCAAAAAAATCGCCGTCAGTTCCACCAAAGGCGCGACCGGACACATGTTGGGCGCGGCCGGTTCGGTGGAGATGAGCGTGTGCGCGCTGGCCATCCATCACGGCATCGCTCCGGCCACCATCAATTATCAGGTTCCCGACCCTGAGTGCGATTTGGACTACGTTCCCAATACCGCTCGTGAAATGAAAATCACGGCGTGCATCAATAATTCATTCGGCTTCGGAGGACACAACGCCAGTATTGCGGCCAAGAGGTTTGAGGGATAATCGGACGGGATGGATTTATGGATTAGCGGATTGTTGGATAGTTGAGAAATCATTCTCATTCATCCTTACGTCATTGGGAAATTAACGATTCCCTCCCGATTGCATGGTTACGGCTCATGTATTTGCATATATGCTCTAAAAGTCCGCAACATCCGCTACAACGTTGAGCATCAACGACTTAATCCGCAACAAATCTGCAACAAATCCGCAACAGGGTTGCAACATTTTTGGGACCCGGAGAGACACGACAGATGGGAGCCGGGAAGGGCAAGCGCGACTCTGTGAGCCTCCAGCTTGGTTAGCAGAAAATTACCAGGCGAATATTAGCAGATTGCCGAATATCGTAATTGGCATTATCGTTACCAGTATGAGCGTGGCAGAGCAAATTTTTGAAAAAACGCAGAAGCTCTCCGAATCTGCGCAAAAAACGGTGCTGCAATTGGTGGATAAACTCATCGAGCAAAGCGCTGTCTCAAAAAAGCCCACTCTCAAGGCCGGAAGCGCAAAGGGACAGGTATTTATCGCACCGGATTTTGACAAGCCACTGGACGGTTTCAAAGCTTACAAGTGAGGCTTACCAGTTTCTGGTTTCCGTTTTTTAATCTAAGGCAGTGTAAAATCAAGCGCGAACTTGATTCGACGCCTGCGCTCTGCCGATCCGCAGTATTATAGAATAAGCTTGACAGTGTGATCTGATTCTTGTAGAGTCCCGCACGTGAGGTCAATAATGGCCCACACAACAAAATGCGGTCAGTGGATTCTGACACGCAAGAAAGGAAAAAATGAATAGTAATACTACGTTTACGTTTAAAACGCTCGCTGCACGCCGTATTCCGGACCCTATATTCCCTGGTTGCTCAAGGCACGTTTTTTTGTGTTCCTGCCAGGATATGCCGGCGGGCTTGCCGAAAGGCGCTAATCCCCGGGAACAAAACATTGACCGCGGTATCTACCGTGATGTCATGAAGTCACTCCTCAACGAAGATTGTACCCCAAACACCTTCCATCTAAAAAATAAAGGAATATCAATTCTTGCTGAAGAAGTCGTCAAGGCAGAAAACGACGAAGAATTAAAAGTCAAATTTGCGTCGATTGAACAGGGCATCGTTGACGGTGCCCACACCTACGAAATCATTATGCGCGGCAAGCCCGAGATAAATGATTTGAACACCGGAGAGGCAGTCGCAATAAATCAATACGTCAAAGTCGAGGTTCTTACCGGACTAGATTCGAGCTTGGCTGCGGAAATCGCGGGAGGGTTAAATACGGCAGTCCAAGTGCAAAGGATGAGCTTGGCCGACCTCGGTAAGGAGTTTGATTGGATTAAAGACGAGTTGGAAAAGGCAGATTTCCTTCGGTACGTGGCATTCAAGCAGAATGAAGCGAAAGACTTTGACGCAAGAGATGTCATTCGGCTTCTAGATTTATTTAACATCATCGAATTTCCGAACACCGGAACAGCGTATCCAGTTCGTGCGTATACGAGCAAGGAAAGCGTGCTTAAGCATTATCTATCCAAGGACAACGGAAATCCGGAACATTCCGAGAATTACAAAAAGCTACGGCCGATCCTGAACGAAATATTGATTCTCCACGACACAATTAGTGCTGAGGGACGGGATTTGTATAACGACGGCGGCGGAAAAAAAGGCGGTCGGCTTAAGTTCGTCGAGGGCGTTAAGGCGAAGAAAACATTTAAATTCCCGTTTCTCGCAGAAGAACGAGAATATCGTCTCAGCGGCGGTGCGCTTATTCCAATGCTTGGCGCGTTTCGCGCTGCCGTTGAATTAGATTCGAGAACTGGGGATGTCGTTTGGCGACGCGGTTTCGCCGAGATCCTCAAGCTCTGGAAAGAATCTGCAAAGGACCTGATGGAAGCCACGCAGGAGACGAGCGAAGAACTCGGTCGAAATCCCAACGCCATCGGCAAAAGTAAAAAGCACTGGGCCTTTTTACATAACATGATTCTGCGCCGATTTTAGGGTGATTGAATCCAGGCAGCTCGCCTTCGAGGCGGGCTGCTCGGTCATTTTCAGCATAATTGGTGTTCGCAGATTTGTTTATTTTCACCGATCATATTCTTCGGATTTCATCTGCGCAATCTGCGGATGAAAACCACGCGAAATGGCGTCCCCGCCCTTTAAGATGAGAATGACGATGACGATGAGAATGAGTACGATGTCGGCTTAACCGCAATGCACTTCCTCTCTCTAATCGAATCCAAACGCGAAGGCCAACCGCTCGCTCCGGCGGACATCCATAATCTCGTCCGCGAATTTACCGCTGGGAAGATTCCTGATTATCAAATGGCCGCCATGCTCATGGCGGTCTATTTTCGCGGGCTCGAGCCTGCCGAAACCCGTGCTCTTACGCTTGCGATGCGCGATTCGGGCCGCGTCCTTAAGCTTCCCAAAGACCCACGTCCGCTCGTGGACAAACATTCCACTGGCGGCATTGGCGATAAAGTTTCCCTTCCGCTCGCCCCCCTTCTGGCCTGTCTGGGTTTCCGCGTCCCCATGATCTCCGGGCGCGGACTCGGCATCACCGGCGGGACACTCGATAAACTCGATTCCATCCCCGGCTTCAAAACCTTGCTGCCAATGGATGACATCGTCCGCCAAACTCAAACCGTTGGTTGTGTCATTTGCGGGCAGACCGATGAAATCGTTCCCGCCGACAAAAAAATTTATGCGTTGCGCGATGCCAGCGGCACCGTGCCCTCCATCCCGCTCATTGTCGCGTCGATTCTCTCGAAAAAGCTCGCCGAAAGCCTGGACGCGCTGATTTTGGACGTAAAATTCGGCAGCGCCGCATTTATGCAAACAAAAGCCGATGCCAAAAAATTGGCCGATGCCATGGTCGCCCTCGGCAACGATTGCGGCGTCAGCACCCGCGCCATTTTGACTGACATGAACACGCCGCTGGGCCGCGCTGCCGGCAATTGGCTTGAAGTAAAAGAATCCGTCGCGTGCCTGGAAGGTTTTAACGCTCTTCAAATCGCGCGACCAGTGCATGAACCAGCACGACCGCCAGACTTTACAAGCCGTCGGACGAAAATTCTCCCTCTCCCCGAGGGAGAGGGCAGGGGTGAGGGAGAGCGCTCCTCAACCAAGTTGCGAGCCTCTAATCACAACGACTTACGCCATCTTGTGCTCACTTGCGCCGCTCATCTCCTGGAACAAACCCGCAAAGCCAAAAACTTTAAAACAGGCATGAAAATGGCCGCTGAGTGCCTGGATTCTGGTGCTCCAAGAAAAAAATTCGATGAAATGCTCCAGTCGCAAGGCGCGGACATAGGCGCCTTCGATAGGAAGCTCTCGCTGGATTCCACCGCACCTGTCGTTGCCGAATTGAAGTCCGCCCGTGCTGGGGTCGTTTCCCGCTGCGACGCCCGGATCCTGGGCGAAGTGATTCGCGATCTGGGCGGCGGACGATTGACCAAAGAATCCGCCATCAACCATGACGTCGGCATCGACCGCATGCGAAAGCCCGGTGAGCGCGTGGGAAAGGGCGCGATCCTGGCCCGGATTCATGCCGCGACCAGACCCAAAGCCAAAGCGGCCGTGGCGCGCGCTGAAACTGCCTTCGAAATTTCCGCTTAGGCGAATCGCCCTTGTCAGGTCCCCGTTCAGTGCGTTAAATTGTATCATGTCGCTGAAAGTCAATTTGCGTCATTTGGAAACGCACGAAATTCATTTGAAGGGCGATTTGCCAGTCGAAGAACTGGATTTCGGCCCGCAAGATGAGATGATGCTGGCCAAACAGCCGGTGCACTACGATTTGCGGGTTGAAATGGTGGCGCAAGCCGTCCTGGTGCAGGGCAAAATGCAGCTGACCCTCCAGTGCCAGTGCGTTCGTTGCCTGAAACCGTTTGAAAAAACGATGACGCTCGAGAATTGGACGCTGCATTTGCCCCTGGAAGGCGATGATGCCGTGCCGGTTGACAATGATTGCGTGGACTTGACACCCTACGTCCGGGAAGATATGCTGCTCGAATTTCCACAGCATCCGCTGTGCGGAGCGGATTGTCGCGGGCTGTCACATGACAGGCATGAACATGGTAAAAATAGCCCGTCCGCGTGGAATGAATTGGATAAATTGAATTTTTAAAATTTGAATTTTTTATTGTTTTATGGGCGTACCCAAACGAAAACCGTCAACGAGCCGGCAGCGAATGCGCCGGGCTTACAACAGTGTCCTGAAATTGCCGCAACTGAGCGTGTGCCCTCAATGTGCCGCGCCTTATGTCCCGCACCGGGTGTGCCCGGCCTGCGGTTTTTACAAAGGCCGCCAGGTGCTCACCATCACTGCCGGAGCGTAAGCTCTTTTGCCCCCGGCAGGAACCCGGCAAACCGGGCCGTTGCGAGCACCGCAATGGCCGGGGCGTAATTCGCCTTATGAAAATCGCAGTCGACGTCATGGGCGGCGACCACGGTTGCGGTGTGGTCATAGCCGGCGTGAAGCTGGCGCTGGAGGCCAATAAAAAGATTTCCAGGCTTTACCTCGTTGGCGACCAGGCCGCCATTCACGCGGCTCTTCCAGAGCGCGGCTTTCGTGACCATCGCGTCCGCGTCGTCCACGCCACCCAAGTCGTGGAAATGGACGATAAACCGGCCAGTGCCCTTCGCAAAAAAAAGGACTCCTCCATCGGCCGAGCCGCCGACCTGGTCGCCGATGGCAAGGCTGATGCGCTTGTTTCACTGGGCAATACTGGAGGCATTTTTGCTGCCGCCACCTTCCGGGTAGGGAGAATCGAGGGTGTGGATCGCGGTTGCATTGCCACCGTCATTCCGCGGCAGGGAAATGAATTCGTCCTGCTCGACGCCGGAGCCAACGTTGAATGCAAGCCAGTCCATCTGGCCCAATTCGCCGTTATGGGAAACATCTATTCGCGCGAAGTGCTCGGCCGCAAAAATCCCCGCGTTGGCGTTTTGAGCATCGGCACCGAAGACACCAAAGGCAACGATTTAACCCTCGAAGCGTTCAAGCTCTGCAAGCTTCTGGACCTGAATTTCATCGGCAACGTTGAGGGACACGATTTGTTCAAAGACCACGTGGATGTCGTCGTATGCGACGGATTCGTGGGGAACGTCGTTTTGAAAACTTGTGAAAGCCTTGCAGTGGCCATGTTTTCGATGTTAAAAAGGGAGTTAATGAGCAACGCGAAGAGGCAAATCGGCGCGTACCTGGCCAAGGACGCCTTTCATGCGATCCGCAAGCGCATGGACCCCGAAGTCTACGGCGGCGCGCCAATGCTGGGCTTCAACGGCATGGTGTTCAAGGCGCACGGCTCGGCGCGCGAACGTGCAGTCGCCAGTGCCATCCGCGTCACCGCCGAGACGCTGCAACATCGCGTGAATGAAACCATTGCCCGCGAGATCGCGAAGGCGAACGAAAAAATAAATTCGCAATGACGAGGCCACCGGTATCAAATAGTACCGGTTTAGTGCACCAGCATGAAAAAATTTAAAAACCCGAGGGCCACCCACAACTTCCAGGGGCGCAGCTGTTCTATCGTCGGCGTCGGTTCCTATGTCCCGTCCAAAATCCTGACCAACCACGATCTGGAAAAAATGGTCGACACGTCCGATGACTGGATCACGACGCGCACGGGCATCAAAGAACGGCGTCTCGCGGCGGAAAACGAATGGACGTCGCACATGGCCGCGAATGCCGCTGAAAAAGCCATGAAGATGGCTGGCGTCACCGCCGCGGAAATCGATCTTATCATCATCGCCACCATCACGCCTGACATGCCTTTCCCGGCCACAGCGTGCCTGGTACAGGAAAAGATCGGGGCCAAAGGAGCAGCCGCCTTTGATCTTGAAGCAGCGTGTTCGGGATTCATCTACGCGCTGGAAATCGGGCAGCAGTTCATCATGTCGCGCACCTACGATACTGTCCTGGTGATTGGCGCCGAGAAGCTGTCCTCGATTGTGGACTGGAGCGACCGCAACACGTGTGTCCTCTTTGGCGACGGCGCGGGAGCGGCCGTCCTGCAAAACCGGGATGATTCTCACGGTCTCCTGACCGCTGTCATGGGGGCCGACGGTGAAAAGGGAGAATTACTGTTGATGCCCGGTGGCGGCAGCCGTTGCCCGGCAACGAAGGCCTCCGTGGACGCGCGGTTGCACTATTTGCGGATGGACGGCAAACAGGCGTTCAAAAGCGCGGTCCAGGCGATGGAATCGGCCGCCAAAGAGGCCTTGGCGCGTTGCGAACTGACCGTCTCCGAAATCAAGTGCATTATTCCCCACCAGGCCAACCGCCGCATCATTGATGCCGTAGCGGAACGGCTGGGTGCTAAACCTGAGCAGCTCTTCGTGAACGTGGATAAATACGGCAATACATCCGCAGCCTCCGTCGCCATCGCTCTGGACGAGGCTGTCTCGTCGGGCCGATTGTCGCGAGGCGACCTGGTTTTGCTGGTGGTTTTTGGGGCGGGTTTGACCTGGGGCGCAGCCGTTATTGAGTGGTAAAAATTTGACGATAGCCGGATTTGTGGTAGGATATTTTTATGAGTGCAAGAAAAGTCGGAAGCATTGGTTCATTTCAGCCTGTCACGTTAGAAGCGCGTCAAACGCGCCTGGAGCTTTCCACCGATTCAGTGGCGATTCACAAAAGCGGTATTGAATTTCGCAGCCCCACTCCGTTCAGTCCCTGGACGGAAATGACTGTGACATTGGCTTCCCCGCGGGGTGGCAAAGTGCATTGCACCGGTGTAGTGGTCAATTGCTCGGGCAACAAGCATCTGGGTTTTCGTGTTTCCATGCTCTTCACCAGCCTCACCAAACAGGCGCAGGCACAGTTGAATATCATGGCCCGCTCCGACATGGGCGCTTCGTAAGCAGGCGGACGAAATCGCGCTTTACAACTTCTGGGCTTCGTGCAACGATTTGCGCATGAAGTGGAAAAACTTATTGCTGGCTCTGCCGGCCATCGTGGTAACAGGTTGCGCCGGGACTTTCACAAACCTGACGCCCCTGGAACAGGCGCGCAACGCAAACAATCTGTATCCCGTTGAGGTTGCCTTTACTTCCCCCGAGACCGTGCTGCGGTGGGACTCCATTCATCCGTACGTGCTGGTTAACGGCCAGCTTTATGACATGCACGCCACGCCGCTGATGACTAACCGATGGGAAGGCTTTGTACCGGCGACGCCGGGCGGAAACACCATTAGCTACCGCTACAAATTCGATTACAAGTACAACGATTTTTCCTCGCATCCAAAACCGAGTAGTGCGTTTTCCCCAGCGTATAATCTAGAGATTGTCGAGCCGCAGTGAGCGGACAACGAGGATTGAAAATTAGAAAATCGAAGATAGTTGTAGTAATTGCAGACACCCCCCATCGGGGAAAATCCATCTTCGCAGACGGGGAACTGCCTCTAACCCTTAGACCGCAGCAAAATCGCCTTTTTGTCCGAACCGTCCACTTCCACGCTGTGGGTCTCTACGTCCGGATCGTCTTTCAAAGCCTGGTGAACGATGCGCCGGTCAAAGGCGTTCATGGGCTCCAGTTCCACTGCATCGCCCCAGCGCCGGACTTTTTCCGCGGCTTCGTGGGCTCGCTTCACCAGGGCTTCGCGCGCCTGTGCGCGGTAACCGCCTACGTCCACCATCGCCTTGGGCGCGGAAGGGTCCTGCTGAAAAAGCAGCCGGTTCGTGATATATTGCAAATCGGAAAGAGTCTGGCCCTGGCGGCCAATCAAGCGCCCGGCATCCTCGGTTTTGACATCGAGCAAAATGCCATCGTCCATCGTGTGCTCGTCCACTGAGCTTTCAAAACCAAGCAACGACAGAATTTTCTCGAGGGTCTCTTTGGGTTGTGCGGGCATAATGTTCAATGTTATAGCATCAACGGCTCAATCAAAGCCTCAATTTTTCTTTTTTGGCGCCGGGGCCAATGGTGAAGGCGGAGGCGTGGGCGCGGCAACCTGAATATTTTTTGTCAGGCGCGTTTGCAATATACCCATCAGGGTGCTGACGGTCATATAGAGGGCCATACCGGCGGAATAATTATAGAGAATCAGCAGGAAAATCAGCGGCATGTAACGCATCATTTTCTGCTGTGAAGGGTCCATGCCCGGCGATGCCGGTTGCACATGCGCCTGCCAGATAAGGACACCCACCATGAGCAAAGGCAGCAGGTTGAACGGTATTCCCATGCCGGGAATAATAAAAATCGTGTCCGGTTTGGTCAGGTCCGCCACCCAGAGGAAATGTGCGCCGCGCAATTCGATGGCGCTACGAATCATCGTAAAAAATCCGAGGAACACTGGCATTTGAACCATCATCGGCAGACAGCCGCTCATGGGACTGACCTTGTTCTTTCGCCAAAGTTCCATTTGTTTCTCAGTAAACTTTTGCGGATCGCTCCCGTATTTTTCCTTGAGCTCCTTCACCTGCGGCGCCAGTGCCTGCATTTTTTTCATGGAACGCATGCTGGCGGCGGTGAATGGCCAGAAGGCCAGCCGCAACAAAATCGTCAGCAGCACAATGATCCAGCCGTAGCTGAGTGAAGGCAGCAAATCATGCAGCGAGGTCAACACCCAAAGGAGCAACTTCGCAAAAAAGGAACCGATTCCGAAAAACGCCGCAAAACCCGTCCCAAAGTTCATGACGAGATCGGCGCGGTTTTGAAATTGGGCGCTGACCTTTTCCAAGGTTCGAAACTCCTTGGGCCCCGCAAAAATGTTGATTTGGCGCATGACCACCTGGTTGGCGACGAGTGTTTCGGCCGGATAAACCAGGGCCGTCTGCACTCCAACCCATGGCGCGCCTGATTGGTTGTTGGTCGCCGTTAAGGTGACAGGCCTGGCGGTGAATCGCTCGGCGGGCTGGTTCGTTTGCGGCATTGCCACCAGCGCGAAAAACTGGTTATACGCTGCCCCCCAAAGAACGTTCCCATTGCCTTCCCGGTATTCCGTCTTTGGAGTCCGGGGAAAGATGCCAAAATAGGTCGTGTTTGTGGAAAAATACGATCCCAGGATGCTCTTGAGATTCTGGCCGTCATACCACATGGCCCCGCCGTAACTCATAAACGTTATGTCATCCACGTCCATGGGCGTCGCGGTGCCCGCAATCCATTCCTGCTCCGGCAGCGACAAGGGTTTGCCCGAGTCGTTTTTCAGTGTCACGTTGACTGTCACGACATAATTTGAGGTCAAAATGAAACCCTTGGTCATCACCAGGCCGTCCGGCAGCGATTTTTCAGCTTCGACCCCGTGAGCGGTTTTCGTAAGCGTGAAGTCTCCGTCGCCGACCAGGGAAGCACCGCCTAAAATGGTCATGATTGGCAGCGCAGACTCGTCATTGAGCGTAGCCACGGCATTTGTCTCGGTTCCCCTCCGCCAGCGGGGCGAAATCGTTTCAGGAAATTTGAGCAAAGCAACGGATTTTATGCCGCCACCGCGCGATGTGAATATGTACCGGACATCGTCGTTCGTGAGCGTCAATAGACGTTCAGGAACGTTTGTGGACGATGGCATGGCCGTCGTCGTCTCATTGGAAACCGAGGACGAAGCCACCCCTGGGACCTGCACCGTCTTGACGGCCTGTGCGGCCACCGCCCGTTGTTGCGACACCTTCTCCGACTCATAAAGCCAGACAGCCAGCAAAATGAAGCAAAACGTTACGATTATAATTCCGGTCCTATCCATTGGAAATCAATGACGCCCCTCTCTCTGTTGGAACCGGGTCATGCCCGCACTCACCCAGCGGATGACAACGGCAAATTCGCTTAGCTGCCAGGACGGCCCCGGCTCTCGCGCCATGACGGCGTATTGCTTCGGCGGCATATTGCGAACACGTAGGCGTAAAACGGCAGCCGCTGCCTGCCCCAAATAAAAACACCTGCGCCGGCGAAAAAATCAATCGGTAGAATTTGATGAAAAGTATCAACACCATGGCCGGCAGGGCAGAAAACGACCCCGCTGCGGAGTTTTTTTCACCTTCGCCGTCCGCGATTGGAAATGTGCTTTCGCTATACCTCATTCCTTAAAAGTCCTGCCCGCCGCAACGAAGTCAAAAAATCTTTTTCGACGTCGGCAAATTGTTTTCCCACAATGGAATTGCGCGCGACCAGGATTAACTCAACCGGCTTTGCAAAGTCGTGCTGGTGCAGGCGGAAACTTTCCCGCAAAAGCCGCCGTGCGCGCGTGCGTTGCACGGCCCCTCCGATCTTTCGGCTCGTCACCACACCTAACTTTGGGCTGGCCCCTTCAGGCAACAGGTTCCAGTTGGCCACAAGGCACCCCTGGGCAAGGCGTTCGCCTTGCTGGCGGATGCGGATGAAGTCCCGGTTCTGTGTGACCCGCGAACCCCGGGGCAACCGCAAACGTCGTGGCGTTTGAGCGGTCATGGACGCGCAAATCAAACCGGCGTCAGGCGCTTGCGGCCCTGGCGACGACGATTGGCGAGGATGGCACGGCCGCTCTTGCTGGAATTGCGGTTCAGAAACCCGTGCTGACGCTTGCGCCGGATTTTCGATGGTTGATACTGGCGTTTCATAAATCAAAAAATTAGCGGGAAAGGGTGCCAGACGGGGGCCCTGGTGTCAACCATTCGACACCATTCGAATTTCCACTACTTAGGCGCGAGCCAAATACTTGGGGTGCAAGCGGTCCAGTTGAGCATTGTAAATGCAGAAGGAGTTTCCAGATAGGCTAAATACAATCTGCGCCCTCGTTGGATGGGAGGGCGACGGCCGGCTGGACCGGCTTCTCGCTCAAACGCCCATACCTATCGATTTTGATGCTCTTGTCCATAGATATCGATTCATACGACTGGCAGGTGTGGAACGCGCTCGTTGAATACCGGCCAAAGATTGTCATCATTGAAAACAACCCCCTGCTGCTTCCTGGCGTGATGCAACTCCACGATCCGCCCCGGCATTGCGGCGCCAGCTTTTCATCGCTGGTCGAGTTGGGAAAAAGCAAGGGCTACACCCTGGTGTGCCATACAGGCAATTGCTTCTTTCTGCGAGACGATCTCGTGTCCGCCCTGGCGTTGGATACTGCGCTGGTTCCAAAGCCTGAGAGATTATTTAATTATGGAAAGTACCGCAGGGAAAAATTGCTCGCGGTTGGTAGAAAAATTTTACCGCCACGCGTCATGAACCTTGTTTTTGATACCTCACTCAAACTAAAGAGGCTCCGGAGCCGGCGATGACTTCACCTGGCCCGGGCGATCGCAAGCAGGCTTTGCCCGACAAATGGTGCGCAAATTCGCGATTCGAACCCGTGGACCAGTGGAAAAATGTATCGGTCAAAAAAGCGCACTGAGCCGGCGCTGAAGTGGTGTTTCTTGAGGACGCAAAAATTCAGCCACCAGGCAAAATAGCCGGCCAGGTTATAATAGCGCAGCCGCAGGACTTCAAAGCCGGCCCGCTCAAGCTTTTGTTCCAGTTCCAGTTTGGCGTAACGCCGGAAGTGCCCAAAATCCCGGTCGATATCCGCGTAGATCTCCATGCGGGCCGGAACGAAAAGGCAAAGCACGCCGCCGCTTTTGGCCAGGTGATCACGATAATTTTTCAGCTCGCGCTCGTCGTTCTTGATGTGCTCAAGCACGTTAATGCTGACCAGGGAATTCCACTCCGCTTCCTCTTTCAGGTCTTCGATTGTGCCATGCACCAGATGGTGTCCGGGAAACTTTTCGGCCAGACGGTTGTAAAAGATCGAATGCGGTTCGATGGAAACGCACCGCTTGATGTCCTTGTTTGCCAGGAGCGCTTCAGTGATTTGTCCGATGCCCGCGCCCACTTCCAGAACGTTTCCGCGCAGATGCCGGGAAAATTCATCCAATAAGGCCTTGCGATAATTGTCCGCTACGGACAATGCCGCAAATTCGAAATCTTCAGAGATAGCCAAAGCGTTGGGAGATTCTACTACATCCAAGCACGGACGGTTCAGTATCGCTGCTGGCTGGGAAATCTCAATCATTTCATGCATTTAAAGCATATTTTGTACCAAAAATAGCTTGTTTTTGGGGCGACTTTGACAATGGGACGAGTGAATTTTCGTTTGCGCAGAGGCCCATTGCATGAAAAGATTATCGTTCTATTTGAATAGCATGACGCAGACCAAAAATTTGAGCGAATCACGGATTATTGAGACTTTCCGCAAAACAGACGCGCCCGGCCAGCCGAAATGGCTTTTGGCCCTCCGCAATTCCGGTATCTCCACCTTTGCCGAACTCGGTTTTCCGACGCTCCGCGATGAAGATTGGCGATTCACCAATGTTGCGCCCATTGCCGCATTGCCTTTTGAGCCCGCGCGCCCTGCTGCCGTAAATGGCGCGGAAGGCAAAGCTTTGAGCGAGGCAATTTTCGCGGGAGTGTCCGGATGCCGCCTGGTTTTCGTTAACGGGTATTTCTCGGCTAAATTATCCCGTATCCAGGGAATCCCCGCTGGTGCGACGGTGAACAGCCTTTCCGCTGCGCTGGCAAGCGATGCCGCCATGGTCGAACGCCATCTTGGCAAATATGCCAGGACTTCGGACAACGCCTTCGCCGCACTCAACCAGGCATTTTTCACCGATGGGGCGTTCGTGCATATCCCTGATGGCATTGTCATTCCCGAGCCGATTCAAGTGATTTACCTCTCATCGGCCAGGCAGGCCGGCGAAACCATTCAGCCGCGCAACCTCATTATCGCGGGCGCAAATAGCAAAGCGACGATCGTGGAAAGCTATTTAAGCACCGGCGAGACGGCGTCGTTCACCAATGCTGTCACCGAAATGATCGCCGGTGAAGGCGCCGCAGTGGAGCACATCAAATTGCAGGACGAAACCGCAAACGCGTTCCACATCGCTACCATTTCGGGCGAATTTGGCCGTGCCAGCAACGTCAATGTCCATTCCTTTGCCCTCGGCTCCAAGCTTTCGCGCAACAACATCCGCGCCAAACTCGCGGGCGAAGGCCTCGAATGCATTTTGAACGGCCTTTACCTCACCCGTGACGAGCAGCTTGCCGACCATCACATGATCGTGGAACACGCCCAACCCCATTGCGCCAGCCACGAATATTTTAACGGCATCCTCGACGATAAATCCAAGGGTGTCTTTCATGGCCGCATCTACGTCCATCCCATCGCCCAGAAAACCGACGCCAAGCAGACAAACAAAAATCTTCTGCTCTCCGATGACGCCACGGCGGACACCAAACCGCAATTGGAGATTTACGCTGACGATGTCAAGTGCACGCACGGCGCGACCATCGGCCAATTAAACCGCGAAAGCATTTTTTATCTGCGCGCCCGCGGCATTCCGGAAGCCGTCGCGCGCCGGATGTTGATTCACGCCTTTGCCGGCGAAATCGTCGAGCGCATCCGATGCGCGCCTGTGCGCGAAGAATTGGACAAGCTCGTCTGGAACCGGCTCGAAGCCAGCCGCCATTTGCGCTAATGTAGGGACAGCGCGCTGTGCTGTCACCGCCCGTATACCGGACGGAAGATTTGCGAGATGATGTCCGGCCACGCTCGTTACGCCGCTGGACGCGGCGCGGACTCCATAGCGCGGCGTCCCTGCCAAAGACAAGAATATGTTTGAAGATATCAATGACCTTTATCAGCAGGTCATCCTGGACCACTGCAAGAAGCCGCGCAATTTCCACGAATTGACGCGGCCCACCTGTTCGGCCCAGGGCCACAATCCTCTCTGCGGCGATCAGCTCAAGCTCTATCTCATCCTGGATGGCGACAAAATCGCGGACATCAGCTTCGTCGGCTCGGGCTGCTGCATTTCCAAGGCGTCCGCGTCGCTCCTCACGGAATTTGCCAAAGGCAAATCGAAAGCGGACGTGGAAACCATGTTTGGCCGCGTCCATGATATGGTCACCACGGGCAACATTCCGGGCGACGTCGGCAAACTCGCCGTCTTCGCCGGCGTTCACAAATATCCCGCGCGTGTGAAATGCGCCATTCTCTCCTGGCACGCAGTGATGGCAGCCCTCAAAGGCGAGCACAAGCCGGTGACGACGGAGAGCGAGCAGAACTGAAGATGGTAGGGACGGCGCGCTGCGCCGTCCGCGCCGCGTTTAGCGGCGCAATGAGCGTAGTTGAACGTCAAATCAGGGACATTTCCGCCTTACGCGCGGTGACAGCGCAGCGCGCCGTCCCTGTCAAAATGGCCCGAACTGCGCCCGAGGTCTCTACTTCCCTTTCCACTTTTTAATTTTCCCTTTTTCCTTTTTAATTAGGCATCGTGAGCCTGTCTGAGTATACGCTGCTGGCCGCCGGTTCGCTGTTTGTCATTGTAGATCCATTGGCCACGGCGCCCGCTTTTCTGGCGATGACGCCCGCTGACACCCCTGAGCAGCGGCTGCGTACGGCTGGCTTGGCGTCGGCCACGACGGCAGCGGTGTTGTTGGGTTTCGCATTTGCCGGGCCGGGGATTTTCAAAATTTTTGGAATTACCATGCCGGCGTTTGAAATCGCCGCCAGTATCGTGCTGCTCCTAATCGCCCTGGACATGCTCCGGGTGCAGCGCTCGCGAGTCCAGCAAACCCGGGAGGAGACTCAGGCCGGCGTCGAGAAGACCGACATCGCCATCACGCCGCTGGCCATCCCTATGCTTGCCGGTCCCGGTGCGATTTCGACGACCATTATTCTCCAGAACCAGGCAACGACACTTCCCGAGCATCTGGCGTTATATGCGTGCATTATTGCGGTGTCCGTGGCGACCTATTTGACTTTCCGGCTTGCCGTGCGCGGCGCCCGGTGGCTCAACCCGATTGCCATGAGCATCGCCATTCGTGTCATGGGACTGCTCCTGGCCGCAGTGGCCATCCAGTTTATGTTAAACGCTATTATCAGCCTGTTGAAAAACTATGGACATCCATAATTTTTCAAGAGGCTGCAAACGGATCGCGCATTGAGCCGGAACCTAATTTGCGTAGCAGCCCCGAAAGCTTTCGGGGCTCTGACTAAATCGCGGATGAGTCATTCCGTCTCCCAAGTCGTTCACCTGTCCAACCAATCTGAAGATTATTCTCCCTCTCCCAGCCCGTCCTCCGTAGCCCCGCGCATTACGTCACCATCGAGAATCACAGGATACCCGTACTGCGGAGAACCGCGTTAGAATGATACTGCGGAGGGTGGATGGGAGAGGGCTGGCCTGTCGCGCCGAAGCCGGGCGAAGGCGGAGGTGAGGGAGAGTCTAACAGACGCAGATATTCGCTCCCTCGGTTCATGCCACCCAGCCTGCAAGAGAGCGATCCACCAATTCATTAATCCAACCAATCCGTTTATCTCTCCCATCCGCTTCAACGCTTCAACGCTCTTCTTTCCGGGCGATTATTGCGTACCACGTTCCCGACACAATGAAGACCGCGCTGCAACCGGCGCAGAACCAAACCAGAAACGACGACGGCAAATAGTACGAGGCCCCAATTGCGCCGCCTGCCGAAAGCGCGGCGCACAGGAATGAATAGAGCGCGCTCGCGTTGGCGGTCTGGCGGCTCTTGCGCAAAATCAAATCCATCGCTGACGCCTCTCGCGCAAGTGCCATGGCGCATTCATCCGAACAAACCATCCGGCGCGACGCGGATGAATGGCCGCAAGCGGCGCACACCGCCCGCCCGCACCAGGCGCAAACGGCCACGGCTTCGGACTGATGCGCGGCGCATTTCATTTTAATGAGGGGTTGTTCGAAGCAACACTTCGCCGCAGATGGCCTGTGCCGCTTGCGGACGCCCAATCGCTTTGGCGGCGCGCGCCATTTCGGAAAGTTTTTTTGAACCGGTCAATTGTTCCACTCGGAAGGGCAGGTCTTCCACCCGATTGGCTTTGGCGGCCGCGCCGCGTTCGAGCAGGAAATCGCTGTTGGCCGCTTCCTGGCCGGGAATCGGATTTAAAATGAACAGCGGCTTGCCCATCGCCAGCGCCTCGGACGTCGTCAATCCGCCGGGCTTGGTGATGATGAGTTCGGCGATAGCCATGAGTTCGTGCATATTGGTGGTAAATCCCAATACACGGGTCGGATGTTTGTGGTCACGCGCGGCGAGTTTGCCGCGAAGTTTTTCGTTGCGCCCGACAACTACAACGATCTGGAATTGCCCCGCTGCCTTGTCCAATTCCGCCAGGATTTCGGCCAGGGGCCCCATGCCGAAGCCGCCGCCGAGCACCAGCATGACCGGTAGGTCATCTCGCAGGCCATACGCCTTGCGAACGGCTTTCGGGTCGGGTTTCGAGGAAAATTTTGAGGAAACGGGAATGCCGGTCACGACGATGTTTTCCGGCGGAACGCCGCGGGCCACGAGGCGCGCCTTGGTTTCATCCGCCGCCACGCAATAGAGGTCCACGCTTGAATCCATCCAGAGCGCATGTGCTTCAAAATCGGTCACCACGGTCGTAACAAACGGTTGCGGCGCCTTTACGTTCTTGCGCGGCATGCCAAGTAATTCGTGCGGCAGAAAATGCGTGCAAAGAACGGCATCGGGACGGAAGGCCTGCAAATATTTTTTGAATTTAGTGCGCGAAGCGCTCGGAAACGCGCGCGACCATTTGGCGAACCCTCGCACGAGTTTCGGGCTGTCGGTCTTGCTGAACAGCATCCCCCATAGTTCCGGGGCGTGTTCGACAAATTTCACATAACCATCGGCGTAGATTTTTTTATGGAGCGGCGAGAAAAATTTAAGGAGATCCACGCGTTCAACGGTGTCATCGGGCCGCAAGGCGCGCCAGGCTTCTTCCAGTGCCGCGGCTGCCGCGTTGTGCCCGCCCCCGGCTGTAACCGTTGCTATGAAAATGCGCATGAGGGGAGATTGCCGGAGGGCGGGGGCGATGCCAAATTAATTTCCAGTAATGAAAGACGAGCGCAGTTGCTGAAACCCGAAACTCCAAGCGCCAATACCCAAAGAATGTTCAAGCACCAATCTCAGTTCATTGGATGTTTGAGCTTGGAGCTTCTCTGGTGCTTGGATATTGGGTTTTGGAGGTTAAATGGCGAACTTGCGAATATCTCTGTGAATAAATTCCAATATGATATTCTGTTACTCGAAAATCGGGAAACTACGCTATCACCATGATCGACACGATTTCCAACGGCACCGGTAACGGGGCGGATTTAAAGAAAACCAAACGCCAAAGAAACTCGACTGCGGGACACTCCGTTGACCGGCTGCCACCGCACTCCACGGAAATGGAGCAAGGTGTCCTGGGTTGCATTTTGTTGTCCCCCAACGATTGCATGAGCGAGGCCATCGAGAAGCTGAAGGACAACGGCAAGGAGGCGTTCTACGATCTGCGGCACCAAACCATTTATGAAACGCTTGCCACGATGTTCGATGCGCGCGAGGCCATCGACATCATCACCTTGCAACAACGGCTCAAGGATAAGGGATTGCTCGACCAAATCGGTGGGATTCCTTACCTGTCGCAATTGCAGGACTCCGTTCCCAGCGCGGCGAACCTGTCATATTACATCGACATCGTTCGCGAGAAATTTTTGCTGCGCAAAATGATTTCCGTTTGCACCGAAGTCGTCGGACGCGTTTACGATCACGAAGGTGAAGTGGATGTCCTGCTCGATGAGGTGGAACGCGACGTATTGCGCATATCCGAATCGCGTGTCCAGGGCGGCGTTCTCACCACGCGGGATCTCGTCGGCAAAGCTATCGGCACGATCGAAAATTTTTTCAGCCGCAAGGGCGCGCTGTCCGGCATCTCCACGGGATTTCCGGACCTGGATCGGATGACCGACGGATTGCACCCGGCGGAAATGATCGTGATTGCCGCGCGTCCGAGCATGGGCAAGACATCGCTGGCCATGAACATCGCTGAGCACGCGGCGATCGAAGAGAAGCTGCCGGTGGCCGTATTCAGCCTGGAAATGTCCGCCGAATCCCTGGTTTTGCGCATGATGTGCTCCCTGGCGCGCGTCAATTTGCGTTCCATCCGGGACGGGTTCATGAGCGAGGCCGATTTCCCCAAGCTCACTAATGCCGCGGGAAAACTTGCCAATTCCAAGCTATACATTGACGATACCGCCGGTTTGTCAATCCTTCAATTGCGGGCTCGGGCACGGCGGCTGTCACAGCAGCACGGAATCAAACTTTTTGTCATTGATTATTTGCAGCTTCTCCATTCTACTGGTCGCCGTTCGCAGGACAACCGTCAGCAGGAAATTGCCGACATCTCCAGCGGCATCAAGGCGTTAGCAAAAGAATTAAAAGTGCCGGTCATCGTCCTCGCGCAGTTAAACCGCGAGATCGAAAAAGACAAAAGCCGGAAACCGCGCATGAGCGATCTGCGCGAATCCGGCTCCATCGAACAGGACGCCGACCTGGTGGGTTTGTTGTACAAACCTGACGCAGGCGACGAAGAAGCAGACGGACCGGCCGAGGGCGATGGTGTGCCTGTGAATTTGTTGGTCGCCAAACAGCGCAATGGCCCAACGGGCGACGTTAATCTAACATTTCTGAAACCGTACACGCGATTTGAAAGTGCAGCCAAAGTCAGCGATGAAGACATGCCGGGATAGAAGCCGATGAAAGTTTGTATTCGACTTCTTGCAACCTGGCTGCTGCTCGCCTGCGCTTTCACGGCCCGGTCGCAGGAGGCGGTGGGTCCCAAAATTGACCAGGTCAATATCCAGTACATCGGCCCCGCGTCGGTCAGTGAACAATTCATTCGTTCCCACATCCAGCTTAAACCCGGCGATCACTACATGCCCGCCGCGACCCAAAGCGACATCCATTCGCTCTATACCACGGGCCAGTTTTACAATATCCGCGTGGCGGTGGACCAACAGCCTGACGGCGGCGTCAAAGTAACCTATATCGTCCAGGTCAAGCCGCGCCTGACGGAAATCAGAATCACTGGCAACAAGAAAATGCGGACGTCCAAAATCCGCAAAAAAATTACCGCCAAAGAGGGCCAGCCGCTTGACGAGGAAAAACTCTTCATGGATGCCCAGGCCATCAAGGATTATTACGAAAAGGAAGGATTCCCCGGGACGACTGTTCGTTACGTTCCCGATATTGACGAAGCCGCCGGAACCGGAATCGTGACCTTCGAAATCACCGAGGGAAGCAAGATGAAGATCACGCACATCGAATTCGTCGGCGCTACCCGCTTCACCCAAAACAAGCTGCGTCACCAAATCAAGACCCGCCAGCACTGGATGTTTTCCTGGCTCACCGGCAGCGATTTGTACAAGGCGGACCAGTTCGAGGATGACAAGGACGCCCTGGGCGATTTTTATCGCAACCACGGTTTCCTGGACTTCGAAATCAAGGACGTGCAGTTTCAACATCCGACGCCCAACCGGATGGTGATTCAATTTCATGTCTATGAAGGCCGCCAATACCACGTGGGCGCCATCACATTGACCGGCGCGACCCTCCTGCCTGCGGCGGCGCTTAGTCGCAATTTCAATCCCGGCCCGGAACCCAAACCCAAATTCGGACGCGAATACACCAAATGGAACAATTTTAAAAAGTTCAACAAGGATTTTAAGATGAAAAGCGGTGACGTCTTCACGCCTGACGGATTGGAGACCAATTGCACCGCCGTTGAGGATTTTTACGGCGCCCAGGGTTATATTGGCGTGCGGCGTGGCATGGGATTGAAAGTGGACCAAATACCAAATGTCGAAACCGGCACCATGGATTTGGGCTTTACCGTTGACGAAGGCCGCAAGACCTACGTGGAGAGAGTTGATATTCGCGGCAATATCAAGACCAAGGACAAAGTCATCCGCCGCGAACTGGCGATTTCGCCCGGCGACGTCTTCGACATGACGCGCGTCAGGCTCAGCCAGGAACGCCTCGAAAACATGGGCTACTTTTCCAGCGTGGACCTTCGCCCCGAACCAACCGAGCCGCCCATCGCCGGCCGCAACGATTTGCTAGTGAGCGTCCAGGAAAAGCCGACTGGCAATTTCACGGTGGGCGCCGGTTACAGTTCGGTGGAAGCTCTCGTGGGTTTTGCGGACGTTTCACAGGCCAATTTCGATTTGTTCACCCCGCCCTCGTTTACCGGCGCAGGCCAGCAGGCGCGGCTGCACATCCAGCTCGGCAGCCAGGACCAGGAATATGAACTCTCCTTTGTCGAGCCGTGGTTCCTCAATCGCAAATTGGCGCTGGGCGTGGACCTTTACAGGTACGAGTGGGATTTCGAAAGCGTAAACAACATCTTCAACGAAACGCGCACCGGCGCGCGTATCAGCCTTACACGTGCCCTGTTCCATAGTGATTTTTGGCGCGGAACGATTTTTTATAATGTCGAGGATGTGGGGATATCTTTGAATGATGGATGGCATGGACTTGAAGGGGCTCCGCCTCAATCTGGAGGTGGCACCGGCCCCAGTCCGGGCCAATTCCCGGGAACTAGTGTCCCGAATGTTCCAAATGCGATTCTTCAACAAGTCGGCGACCATGTGTTCAATCGCTTCGGCGCGACACTTGCATATGACACGCGGAATAATCCGGCAGGCCTTTCTAATTGGGGCCAGTTGACCGAGTTAGACCCGGAAATCAGCGTCGGTGACCAGACCTTTTACAAAATCGAAGCAAAAACCCAATGGTTTTTCCCGGGATTATTTTCAGGCCACGTCATCGAATTGGACGGCAACATCGGCACGGCAAAAGCTGTCACCGGTGGCGACGTTCCATTCTACGACCGCTTTTTCCTGGGCGGTGAATACGATCTGCGTGGCTTCAAATACCGTAACATCGGCCCGCGCGAGGCAAACCATTTTCCGCCAAATTCCATCTTTAGTGAACCAATTGGCGGCGACAGCTTCGCCTGGGGTTCAGTTGAATACAGCCTGCCCATTATTGAAAAAGAAGGCAGCTTTGGTCTGCGTTTCGCTCTGTTTTACGACGCAGGCAGCGTCGGGGACCACTCTTATAATTTCGGAGGCAATTTTAACGACGATTGGGGCATTGGCCTGCGATTAAACATTCCGCGCCTCGGTCCATTGCGTCTCGACTACGGAATCCCGATCACGCATGATGCAAACAATGGTTCCTCCGGCCAATTCCAGTTTAGCGCCGGCTATCAACGCCAATTTTAGTGAGTATGAACACCGCCGCGCCAATTTCTTATCTCCGTAGGAGCCGACGTAAGGAGACTCTGATTATTTCGCGGCTAAACCGCTCGGTTCCCTTCACCGCCCAGCTTGTCCAACCGTCTGAAGAGAATTCCCCCTCTCCCTGGGGAGAGGGCAGGGGTGAGGGTGGTCCTCGTTGCTGCGCCGCACGCGTCTTTTCGTTCCTCGCAACGTTGGCACTGATTCTTTCTGCTTTTGCAGCAACCGCTCAAACCATCTCCCCGTCCAATCTTCCATTATACTTCGAAGCCAATCAAAACCAGACCGAATTCCTTTCCAGCGGCAATGGCTTTCAATTCACCATCAGCGCCTCGGGAGTGCAAATGTCCCTGCGCGAATCCCGCGCACACGCGGCAATCGCACAAATGCAATTTGCCGGGGCAAATGCCGAGGCCCAAATCCACGGCGGCAACGAAATGTCGAGTAAAATAAATTACCTGATCGGCAACGACCCATCCAAATGGCAGACCGGCCTGCCCACCTTTGGCAATGTCCAGGTCACGGAACTTTATCCCGGAATTAACATGGTGTTCCACGGCAACCGGCGCCAACTCGAATACGATTTTGACATCGCTCCCGGCGCAAATTCGGATGCAATCAAAATGCAATTTTCCGGCGTGGACAAAATTTCCGTGACTGCGGAAGGCGACTTTGTTCTGAAAATCGCTGGCCACGAAATCCGCCAGCCCAAACCTGAAATCTATCAGACCATTTCCGGCGCGCGCAGAACTGTCGCCGGCGGTTATAAAATTCTGGACTCACGGACAGTTGCTTTTGAAGTTGCTAAATACGATCGCACTCAGCCCCTCGTCATTGACCCCGTTTTAGGTTTCTCAACGTTCTTTGGCGGTAACGTGAGTGATACGCCGCGGGCAATTGCCATGGACCCAAATAATTGCATCTACATTGCAGGACAAACATTTTCGAAGCAATTTTCAACATCAAGTGCGATTCAAACTAACTTCGAAGGCGGGACGTATATCGGCGACGCTTTTGTTGCGAAATTTGCCGGCAGTCCTCCGACGAAATTAATTTATTTAACCTACCTTGGGGGAAGCGCGGATGATGTTGCTTTCGGAGTGGCTGCGGATGCCAGCGGAAATGTATTTATCGCCGGAGAAACTGATTCGCCGAACTTTCCGACGAATAATGCCTATATTCAGAAAATCCCTACGTCCCAGATCGTTGGCCAATATGCCGGTTGCGGTTTCGTTGCTGAACTGAATACGAATGGCACAAGCTTGGAATACTCAACCTATTTGGGTGGATCTTATGAGAGCGGCGCTCAGGCGATCGCAGTGGATTCCTCTGACAACGCCTACGTGAGCGGATTTACGTACTCCACAAATTTTCCGGTTACTCTCTCGACCGCGATGCAAAAGCATCTGGCATGCACCAATTCCCAATTCCTCAATTACAACGGGTTTGTTACTGAGATTGCGAATGGCGGCGGCAGTTTGGTTTATTCGACCTATTTGGGCGGCACTAATTTTGACGATGCAACGAGCATTTTTGTCGACTCGGGCAACTATGTGTACGTGGCCGGTTATACCGCCTCTACCAATTTCCCGGTTTGGATGGCTCCAGCCAACCAAATAGGGGCGACGATCCTTAATAACAAGACTAACGCAAACGGCTACACTCCTTCCGACGCTTTCGTCACGAAGTTCCCGCCGCTGGCTTCCCAGCCCTCGTCCATTTCAAGTCTGGTTTATTCCATGTTTTTGGGTGGCACAAATGACGATGCAGCCTATGGCGTCGCCGCTGATGCCTCAGGCAACGCCTATGTGACTGGATGGACCGCTTCAACAAACTTTCCAATCATCGCCGAACCGCCGGGACTAACTTCCTTCCTGGCCACAAACGGAAATCGTGGTCCGGTGGCAACCAACGTCTTTTTGACCAAAATCGCTCCTAACGGTTCTGCCATTCTTAACTCAACTGTATTCGGCGGCCGGTCCATAGACATGGGCTTTAAAGTTGCCGTGGATCCGGCAGGGGATGCATTTGTCGTTGGTTCTGAAAGTTCGACGAATTTCCCGACCACAAATGGTTTTGGTTCACTTAGTGTTACGAACTCCGGCGGCTACGACGCCTTTGTGACCGGAATCAGCGCCGACTGGTCCACCATGTTTTATTCCATTTGCATCGGGGGAAGCCGCGATGATTTGGGCTACGGGATCGTGCTGGACTCCGCAACCAACGCCTATATTACCGGCAATACGGATTCCACCAATTATCCAACATTCAATACCGGGCGATTATCGTTTAACGGTACCAACGTCATCAATGGCACCAATTATATTGACGGCACTCGTTTCACCGGCACCAACGACGTCTTTTTGACGGAAATTATCTTTGCACCGACTCCGCCCGTTGTTTCGATTGAACCGACAAACTTGACTGTCGGTTGGGGTGCCACTGTGACATTTAACGCAACCATGGGTCAATTTCTTTACCAATGGCAAACGAACGGGACCAACCTTGTAAACGGCGGCCGCATCCGTGGTGCAAACTCTGCCTCCTTGATTATTACCAATGCCTTGCCAAGTGACAGCGACACCAATTACGGCGTAATCGTTTCAAATCCCGCCGGCTCAGATACCCTATCCAATGTCACTCTGACAGTTTTAGATATGCCGTACATCCTGGTCGCGCCCACAAACCAGATGCTCACCCCAGGTTCTAATATAAACTTCACAGTTGTGGCCAGTGGCTCGCCGTTGCTTTATCTATGGTCAACAAATAATGCGGTCTCATTTTTGACGAACAGCAAGCATATCAGCGGAGCAACTAACAACTCATTGACAATTAGCAATGCCCAGCCAGATGATGCCGGCGTTTATACTGTCTACGTTTACAACGGGATCACTACGTACACCAACGTTAGCGCTATTCTTGCGAATCCCCTTTCGATTACGGACGATCCTACCAATCAAACCGTCGGCGCCGGTTCCACTGTGAGCTTTTCTGTCGCGGCCGCCGGGGCACCCTTGTTCTATCAATGGTCAAACAGCGTCACTGGAGCTTTCCTTACAAATGGCACCGGTGTCAGCGGAGCAACTAGCAGCACATTGATCCTCACGAATGTGCAAACATCTGACACCGGAACTTATACCGTCTTTGTAAACAACGGAATCCAGTTTTCAAACGTCAGCGCCACGCTAACCGTCATTTTGCCGCCATCTGCCACCTTCACCAGTTTCGCGCCTGCTGCCGGCAATGGAATGGTATTTAGTGGCACTGGCGGCGCAACAAACGGTACATATTCCGTTCTCACCTCGTCGAACCTGATGGCCCCCATTCCCCAATGGACGCCCATTGCGACTAACCAATTTGACGGCAACGGCCAGTTCATCTTCACCAACCCCGTCTCAACGAACGGATCGCAGTTCTTCATCCTCAAAGAGCCGTAGGGATTCACTCCGTAGCAGCGCATACTGCCCGAGTGTTTTCGGGGCTCCAATTGATTCGCAAATCAATCGTTCGTCGACCATAGGCGTTCGGCCTGCGCAACTATCGGCAGATAATTCTCCCTCTCCAGGCCCGTCCTCCGTAGCGCCGCGCATTACGTCACCATCGAGAATCACAGGATACCCGTACTGCGGAGAACCGCGTTAGAATGATACTGCGGAGGGTGGACGGGAGATGGCTGGGGTGAGGGAGAGTCTTTCGGATACCGATGTTGACCCCGGTTCATAAAAACCCAACTACACAAAAATAAAAACGTGATTCTTTTCGCGTAGAACCGTTTTAACATATGTCTCACGGACATTATGTCATCAATCAGAAATACCGTCGTGGTTGCGCTCCTGCAGGTGGGCGTGATTGTGGCCGCCGTACTGGCGGCGGGAGTATGTCATCGCGTTTGGCTCAGCCGCGGTTGGGTCTCGCCGATCCTGGTGATGCTTTTTTACAACTATGGGGTTGCTGGACTTCTGATTCCGTTGACATGGGCCGCCGGAGCGGTTGCGCTTCAAATCCGGCCCGGTGTTTCCGAAGACGTTCGGATTCTGATGTTTTGGCTCGGCGTTTTGATTCTAATTGTTCTGGTCGTCCTGGCGGTCTATGCGGATGTGTCGCCCTGGCTCGTGTATCTCAGAAATACCGGCAACCCCGACGACACTGGACCCTGAAACATTTCAAATTGCTTTCCCCTTGACGGTCTAGGTGAGTGGCGTTATCCTTCCCCTAGAATATCTACTAGAATATGCCGACGTCCAAAACTGAACTGCTCCAGGGCACGCTGGATTTATTAATTTTGAAAACAATCGCCGCCGGGCCGATGCACGGCTATGCCATCGCCCAGCGTATTCAAAGCCGCTCGGAAGAGCTGCTGATAGTGGAAGAGGGGTCGTTGTATCCGGCTCTTTACCGAATGGAAACGAAGGGCTGGATTCGGGCTGAGTGGGGTAAATCCGAAAACAACCGGCGTGCAAAATACTATGAGTTAACCCGGGCCGGACGAAGGCAACTCGATGAGGAAGTGGCCCTTTGGGAACGGATCCATCGCGCCATCAACCTGGTATTGCAGCCAATGTAATCAAGATAATCGGCTTCCATGAACCCATTCCGCGCAATTTGGAACCGGCTTCGCTCGCTCGGACAAAACCGGGTGGTGAAGCGGGAGATTGACGAGGAATTGCGTTTTCATTTGGAACAACGCACCACGGAAAACGTGGCTAAAGGCAGGTCGCGGGAAGACGCAGCGCGAGAGGCGCGCAAGCGATTTGGCAACTTTCAATCTGTCCGCGAGGAGTGCCGTCAGATGCAAGGCACAAGTTTCGGCGAGTCATTCCTGCAAGATGTTCGCTTCGGTTTGCGGAGTCTCCGCAAAGATCCGGGCTTCACGACAGTTGTAGTACTGGCTTTAGCGTTAGGCATTGGAGCCAGCACGGCCATTTACAGTGTCGTCAACTCGACGTTCCTAAATCCATTTCCCGGACCCGACTCCAGGCGGTTAGTTCAAATCGCCGAGCGCGATTATACTCAGGGAGAGTTCAAGGAGCAAAACGGCAAACCATTCTTCGTCGGTCTCTCACCGCCCGTATTGGAAGCAGTGATGGCTCAGCAAGATTTTTTTGCGCAATTTACATGGGCTTACGATGTGATGTTGGAAAGAAAAACGGACGATTTCATTGAAGAAGACGGCGGCTACCTTGTTTCGCCAAATTTCTTTGAACTTTGGAACGTTCCGCCGTTTCTGGGCAGGACATTCGCCGCGGACGAGGCCTCGCCGCTCGACCGTGAAGAAAAGCCCACGCGTGACACCGTGATCATCATCGCCTACTCCTGGTGGCAATCGTTGTTCGGTGGAGACCCGCGTATCCTCGGAAAGACGATTGATCTGAGCGGGCGGCGTTTCACGGTCGTAGGGGTCATGCCGGCGAACTTCCAATTTCCATTTGGAGGAGCAAAATTCTGGATCCCGGCTGAACCGATTCATCTGCCGCCGGGTTGGAGTATGGGTTCTAACATTCGCGTGTTTGCGCGTTTGACGCCACGGGCCACAGTCCAGCAAGCGGAAGCGATGCTCGGCACCGTGGCGCATCAGGTTGCAGCGGACCCTAATTTTGCCAAATCCTATGGTGAGGAATGGAAACGGCGGCCCGGCGGGCTGGGATTTTGGGTGCGTCCAGCACGCTACCAATTTACCGACGGACGCGAGGATTTGGAACGGACCCTGTTTGGGTTGCTCGCGGTGATTGGATGCGTGCTGCTGATCGCATGCGCGAATGTTGCAAATTTGAGTCTTGCCCGGCTTGAAAAGCGGCAGCAAGAGATGGCTGTTCGCGCGGCGCTTGGCGCCGGCCGCTTGCGGCTCATGCGACAATTGCTAACCGAAAGTGTGTTGCTCGCCTGTCTTGGCGGAATCAGTGGGGTGGGCGTCGCCGTCCTTGGCGTGAAACTGTTAGGCACGCTGGTCCCGGAAAACATGCCGCGCTTGCGAGCCTTCCAAATTGATGGGCACGCGCTGGGTTTTACGATGCTCATCGCCATCGCAACGGGCTTGGCGTTCGGTTGCGTCCCGGCCTTCGAGGCTGGACGTGTAAAGCTCGGCGAAGCACTCAAACAGGCCGGGTCTCAAGCCACAGCAGGCCTCAGACAAAAATATTTTCGCGGCACGCTTGTGGCGGTCGAGTTTGCATTGACACTCGTCCTGCTGGCCGGCGCGGGCTTGATGATCGAGAGTGTTGTCCGGCTCCTGCACGTCAACCCTGGCTTTAGTCCGCAGAATCTCGTCCGGATTGACCTTGAACTTCCCTGGGATAAATACAACGACTTTGATCACTACGAAAAAATGACGCAGCTAAGAAAGATTCTTTACGCACAATTGCATGAGGGACTTTCGGCATTGCCCGGAGTGCAAGCGGTGGGCATCGGAAAACATGGCGCCTGGCCGGAAAAAATGAACCTTGAAGACGGCAATAAACCGATTGAAGCCCTGCTGGATGGCGCAGGTGCAGGGCCAGATGACCTGTTTCGCGCGATGCGAGTCCCGCTGCTGGCCGGACGGTATTTCGATAATGACGATATCGGTGACAGTGTGGGCACTGTGATTGTAAACGAGACGATGGCCCAAACGTTTTGGTCCGGCGAAAGCGCCATCGGCAAGCGATTTGGTGGCAGGACCTCCTATGGGCCGCGCCAGTACGAAGTCGTGGGGGTTGTGGGCGACATACGAGACGACAGTTACAACGCGCCAGTGCGGCCGACCTTTTATCGGCCATGTAACGAGTTGCGCCTGGAGGGGATGGATCCGTTCCTGGTCGTTCGCGCGCGCGGCGATCCACGCACTCTGGTTCCCGCGATTCGACAGGTATTGAAGGAGACAGAACCGACAATGCGCACGCCGCGAATTTCCCTGTACGAACAAGTGTTGTATGACTCGACTGTGGCGCAACGCACTTACATGCTTTTTCTCACGGTATTCGCTGTGATCGGGCTGTTGCTGGCTTCGCTGGGCATCTATAGCGTACTGGCTTACTCCGTGACCCGGCGCACCCGCGAGATCGGCATCCGCATGGCGCTCGGCGCGGAACGACACCATGTCCTTGTTCAGGTGATGAAACTGGGGTTGCGCCTTGCTGGGATTGGAGCGCTTGCCGGGTTGTTGGCGGCATTTTGGTTGACGCGGCTTTTACGGCACCAGCTTTTCGAAGTGGCCCCGACCGATCCCGTCGTTTTCATCGGCGCGCTCCTGTTGCTGTTTATTGTGGCATCCGTTGCCTGTTTGCTTCCTGCGTTGCGGGCAACGCGGATCAATCCAATGAAGGCTTTGAAATATGAATGAAAATCCATCGAATTGTTGAAAGGCGTTTAACATGCAAGCTTCTATACCCCTGATTCAATTGGTGAACATCGAAAAGGTATTTCTCACCGACGAAATCGAAACGCGTGCCTTATCATGCGTCAGCTTCGAAATTTGCCATGGCGAATATGTATCCATCTCGGGGCCATCGGGCTGTGGAAAATCCACGCTGCTCTCGATCCTGGGTATGCTCGAATCCCCGACCAGCGGCAAATACGAACTGCGCGGCGAGCCAGTCGAGCATCTTGGCTTCGCCAAACGGGCGCGCGTGCGCAATCGCGAGATTGGTTTTATTTTCCAGAGCTTCAATCTCATCGGCGATCTCACGGTTTGGGAGAACATCGAGTTGCCCCTGATTTATCGAGGACTCACCCGAGATGAGCGGCACGAACGCGTGGACGAGGCCCTGGCAAAAGTCGGCATGACGGCACGGGCGAAGCATTATCCGTCCCAGCTCTCAGGCGGCCAGCAACAACGCGTGGCTGTCGCGCGGGCATTGGGCGGGCGGCCTTCGATTCTGCTCGCAGATGAACCAACTGGAAACCTGGATTCAAAGAATGGCCAGGCGGTGATGGATTTGCTGCGCGAATTGCACGCGGAAGGCGCGACGATTTGTCTTGTCACCCACGATCCCCGTTACGCGCGTGATGCGCAGAAGACTATCCATTTGTTTGATGGGCGCATTGTCAGCGAACCGGTGGCCGAAACGGTACCCTGACAGCCTGTTGAAAAATTATGGATACCGCCGTTTCATCAGAGCCAGCTTCCGGGTTTCAAATTGAGACGATGGATAAACCCATACCACCGATAGTGCTCAAGCGCCGACGGCGGATAAAATGGCTAACCGCAAGCGGCGTGCTCCTGCTTTTGGCAGTGTTCACGATGGAGCTGTCCCGGCTCAAACCTGCCGCTCCAGTCGTTGACAAATCTTCAGTGTGGATGGGCACGGTGCAACGAGGTGAAATGCTTCTCCGGGTCCGGGGTGAGGGGACGCTTGTGCCGCAAGACATTCGTTGGATTACAACTGCGAACGCCGGGGTCATTGAGCGTATTCTGATTTTGCCCGGTACTGCGGTTGCGCCCGACACGGTCCTGGTGGAATTGAGCGATCCGGAGTTGGAGCAAAACGCCTTTCAAACCGAGTCCCAACTTGCAGGCGCACAGGCAGACCTTACGAATCTCCAGGTACAGTTGGCCTCTCAAAAGTTGACCCAGGAGGCAGCGGTTGCTTCGGCGCAAGCCGATTACACAACGGCCAGGATGGAATCGGATACCGATAACGAACTGGGCAAGATTGGCCTGGCGGCCAAGTTGGACGTCGAAGAAGCAAATACAAAAACCGACGAACTCGCCAAGCTGCTAAAAATCCAACAGGCGAATTTAGAGCTCAGTGGCACGGCGGCAAAAGCTCAATTGTCTTCGCAAGAACAGAAAATCGCGCAATTGCGCGGATTGCTTGATCTGCAACGAAGCCAGATTGACGGGCTGAAAATCCGTGCCGGCATGTCAGGCGTCCTGCAACAACTCGGGGATACTGCAACTACGCTCCAGGTTGGCCAACAATTGGCGGCGGGCGCCGCCGTCGCCCAGGTGGCCAGCCAGACCAAACTCAAGGCGGCAATTCAGGTCGCTGAAACTCAGGCACGGGACATTCAATTGGATCAGCCGGCGCAGATTGACACGCATAACGGCATCATTCCGGGCCGCGTGATTCGCATTGATCCGTCGGTGCAGAATGGCACAGTGACCGTGGACGTGGCATTGGAAGGCCCGCTGCTCAAAGGCGCCCGACCGGACCTGAGCGTGGACGGCACGATTCAACTCGAAAAACTCGAAGACGTGCTTTATGTGGACCGGCCAGTGGCAGGGCAACCGAACAGCACGGCAGGTTTGTTCAAACTTGTGGATGGCGGCAGAGCAGCCATCAAAGTGCCGGTCGAAGTGGGCCGCGCCTCGGTGAGCACGGTGGAAGTTTTGAAAGGGCTCCAGGCCGGAGACCGGGTGATTTTGTCGGACATGTCGCAGTGGGACTCATACAACCGTGTCCGAATACAGTGACGTATACTTAAGGATAAACCAGCCGATAAAACACGCTGCCGTTTCCCACTGAGATGAGGAGGTTCGTAGCGGTTACACCAGCGGAATTTGGCACGGTGACCCAATTAGTCCCCAAACCGCTGCTCAAGTTATTGGTCTGGATTTGCAATTGCCAGCCGAGATGGTCCGCCGCCCATGAAATTTGCAATCGGTTCCCAGCAACCTGGAAAATCATATTCGTCGGATTGATCGATGGTAGCGGTATGGCGCTTGCCTGTGCGGAATCCGCGCTAGCGCCGGAGGAATTGGTCGCCGCCACCACATAATAGTAGATGGTGCCCGGATTTACCGCCGCGTCGGAGTAACTCGTGGTGGCAGGTGTGGCGATGACCGAATACGGTCCACCGTTGGTGATGGAACGCATCAGGTTGTAACCGGACGTGCCGGAGGAGGGTGTCCATTGCAGTTCAATTAAAAGGTTTGTTCCAAAGGCCGTCAGATTTGCTGGAGCGGAAGGCCCTAACGACGTCACGTCCAGGTTGACCTGCCCTGCATGGCTGGTATCGAAGGCATAATTATAACCGGGCGGAGTCGATCCCAGAAGAGGCACCGTGCCATCCAAGTTGCCTGTATAGGTGAACAGCGTATAAACCCCATTCGTAAAGCCGGTTCCGGCAGTGATGCTGACGCTGGCGCCCAAAGTCAAATTGCCTTTCACAACGGTAGTGGCAGCGCTTGTGCCAAGTTGGTAGTTGAAGGCCGTCTCGGGCCCCATCGATAGGCCGTTGCTGACGGTAAACGTGCCGGAACCGAGGGTGAGAGCGCCGTCTGCGAGGACGTTGGTATTCTGTAACGAGACGGGAGCATTGTAAAAGGCGAGCGAATTCCCAATGCCGTTTGTACCCAGCCCGTTCAGAGTGGCCGCAGGCGTGCCCGGCAGGCTGTTGCTCACAACCATTTGATCGCCATAGCAGGTATAGGTTTGCGTACGATTGGTGACGGAAACCAGGGAATTCAAAAATTGAAAATGGGTGACATAATAAAACTGACAGGTCTTGGCCCCGGCGGAGCCGTTAATGTTCACGTTCTCCAAAACCACGTTGGAAATCAGCATTTCCGGAAGACCCCAAATCATGATGGCTGGATATTTATTCGCGCCGGTGGTGGCGGTAAAATTACTCACCGTGATATCGCGCCAGATTGGGGTTGAAGACGTCACCGACTGAATGACATCCGTTGCCGCCATGTACGGCGTGGCGCTGGATAGAGTACCTTCGCCATAATTATAGTAACTGTAAAACAGAATCGGCCATTGGACGTTGGTCAGGCTCAAGTTTTCGTAAGTCAGGCTATGAACGAAGCCGCCGCGGCCTCTTTGGGCTTTTAGGCGCAGGCCGTTCTCCGCTCCGTTCCAGGTGCAGTTGATGACGAGCAGGTTGGTTAGCCCTCCCGTGGTATAGCTCCCAATGGAAACTCCGTGCCCCGTTCCGAAAGCGCAGTTGGAGACCGTAATATCGTGATCGAACGCAGCGCTATCGCCCATGGCGATATGATCGTCCCCATCACTGATACGACTGTTTACGACGAGGACGTTGGTGGCTGACATATCGATGCCGTCGGTGTTGGGCGTGCCGTCCGGCGTAAATATCGTGATATTGGTGACGGTCACATTGCCGCAGGGGACATGGTTGGAGGATCGAAACGAAATGTGCGTGTTGGGCGGGTTTTGAAGCCTGATATCACGGATCAACACCCGATTGCAGGCAGCGGGAGCGAACATCGCTTTGGGTCGATTGATGCCGCCAGGGATGATAGCATTCGTGCCCCACCACGGCGCACCCTGGCCGTCAATCGTTCCCAAGCCGCTGATTTCGACGTCATGAATTCCGCTGGCGGTAATAAAATCCGTCGGTGAATTCGTGCCGCCGGGATAACCGCTATAGGGCAGCATTTGCAGCGTTGCGCCGGAATCAATCTGCAAGTCCACGGAATTGGAGAGATACAACGGTCCGCTCAAATACGTTCCCGCGGCGGCGGGAATTTCCACGACACCGCCACTCGCGCCGTTGGTAAGCCCGCCAAGAAAGGCCGTTTTAATGGCATTTTGTATTGCCGTTGTGTTGGTAGTGACGCTATCGCCGACTGCGCCAAATGTGAGGTTCGTTACTACGACGACATTATTGTAATTGATAACGGGCCATGAAATTGGAGGAACCGCACTACAGGGGATCGCGAGCAAGCCGAGCAAGGCGACGAATGGCCGGCAAAATATCAATTGAGAGGTTTTCATGATTCAATCATGGGAGTTATTCGGTATTCGATGGGTTCCAAATGATGACGTCTTTCTTTCTCGCTTTGGGCGTTACCCGTAGGCTGGTAATCATTCCATTCTGCACGGAACCTTCCACGATGGTCTGATACGGCGCGTGAAGTTTAAAATGCGCAGACCAATCTTTAGGCCAGGCCGGCAGGAGAATGATGTGTCTTCCATCACACTGCATAAGCATTTGCTGGAGAGTGGTCATGCCTGAACCGCCGTTGTCCAAATCAGGAATCCAATCATGCGCCGGCTTCCAAAACCATGGAAACCGCTCATCACCGAAATTCGAAAACTCGCTAATGACGCTCTGTTGGGCCTCGTCCGTAAGTCCCAAGACGGACGATTCTGTGCCGTCCTGGCCCCAGCAGGTCTTTTGCGGTGAGCGCCTCGCGGCATAAGCGGTCCGCGCCAGTTGCAAGCCGGGTCTGCCAACTCCATAGAGCCGATAGGGAAACGCGACGTAAAGTTCGGGATTTTCTGAATTGTGAGTACGCCCATACTCCTCGGCCGGCAAAATCGTGACCATCCCCTTCGGATCACCTTTGCCCATCGGAGGAATTTTCCCTTCGGCCGTTGTACGCCCCAGTGGAATGGGTGGAAGGGCGTCGAACGTTTTCATCCACGCGTCTCGTTGTTGGACGGTGCTTGAATCAGACGGCAACTGAAGCAGAAGAGGAATCACCGACCGCAGGCCGGCGATGTCGGGCGTGGGATTGACCGCGACCAATTGATACGTTTCGAGAGATTGAGCCGGCACGATCCTGATTTTCCCATCGGCATCCCGGGGGTAATGCTCGGCGTAATATGTGACAATCGCATCGGCAAACGGCACGATCGCCTCCCGTGCGAAATTGGTGTCACCCGTGTTATCGTAATCATCCAGCATTTGGGAAATGACCTCTAGGGAGCCCTGAATGTGATAGCGCTGCCACGTGCTTCGAATCGTGTTACTCGGATTGTTCCAGCCAAAATCGTGCAAGCTCGGCAATCCGAAGAAAAACATCGTTTCCGGATATGACGCGCCGTCATGATGATAATAGATCTGCGTGCGGTCCTTCTCCAATGGCAGGTCGTTGAGATACATGTTAAACCACGGCTGCAGCAGGTCGTAATCGCCGCTGGCGATCAGCGGCCAGTAGGGCAGGCGATTGTTTTGGTTCCAGTAGCAATTGCCCCACGCGCGGAAATCAGGATTGTGATTCGTCGTGGATGAGTCCATGCCGTCAGGCATGTCATGTCCTACGGTGAATAGGCCGCCATTAAATTTTACTGGATATGCTCCACGGGAGGAACAAGCCATCATATAACGTTGCATCGCATAGCCCTGCGATACCCTCTCCGCGTCCGGATCTCCAGTCACATGGACCCAACTCCGGTTCCAAAAGTCCTGCCACCATCGTTCATGGGCCCGCCACGCAGCAGGCAGCCTGACGGTCTCGACCCGTTTAACCAGAGCGTCCAATTGTGACTGCCAATCCTGGACTGATTCCACGTTGGTCTCGGTGAGAACGATTAAATCCAATTTAAAATCCCGGCCAGGAGCGGCGGAGGCCAATGTGCGTCCATCGACACTCGTCAATCCCGGCCCTCTCAGCGTTGCGCCAAAACAACGATGAAAAAGCGGGTCAGGATATTTTGAAATGAGACTCTCCAAATGTTCCTGCTCCAATACATGGGGATAGATGCTGTTGGTGTTAAAGTGGCACCACGTAATGCTGTTCGCCCCGGGAGCAAGCACGATATCTGCCTCGAAATCAACCGGCATGGAATCGCTGCCTACCTCATACATCATTCCTTTATCCGGCGAACGGCCACGCAATGGATGGGCCGTGCGCCACAATTCCAATTTTGCCTGAAGGCTGGCCGACCGTTTTAAACTTGCGGTGATGTGCATGACCGGATGATTCGCATCCACCCAAACGCGCATCACGTTGCCGTCATTCCTAAATTCGATGCAGCCATTTTCCAATTGAAGGCTCTGGCTGAACGAGCCTGTGCCCGTGAAGGGGTTTGGCTCCAAATGGATGCGCAGTCGGCCCAATTTGACGAGTTTGCCCAGCTCAGTCCATGCATCCGCCTTGGCCAGGAGCATGACGATATCACCATTCTGTTCCGTCCAGACATTGGCAGCGATATCGCCGTTGCCGATGGGCATGGAATCATTCTCATTCGTGCCGGGGCTATTCCAAGTCACATCGTAACTGTTCACGAACTGGCATCCTTTGGGAGCGGCGCACATCTTTAGCGCCGATGCAACCATGATTAATAAAATTGGATAGAATTTCACTCGCGGAAAATGGTTCATGGATATAATTCTACCCGATAATACCATGAAGAAAACCCAGAAAGGCCACTGTCGGTAAATCCACCTGGAGGATTTATAATGGTGACGGACGGCGCACTGGCGGTTGAGCGCAACGCAACCGATATATTTTGGCCGGTCGCCCCAAGGGCGATCAGCAGAACCACAGAGACAAAGACGAAACGGAACATGTTGGCGTTGCCCTTGGGCCGAGGCTTAAATTTATTTCAATTTACTCGTGCTGGTAATATTTACAGCCATGCCGGGACGCATTGGCGAAGCCGCCCGCTTTGCATCTGTTTTTTGAACCCACTTCAAGCCATTCAAAATGGCCGCACGTGCCGCAAAGCCCGACATTCTTAACAAAGCCCATGGCTTCCTTTCTCAACTTCACAGGAAGGCAACTTACGGAAACCTTATTTTTTCCTGAATCGCCCCGGCTTTTGCCGATGATGGAAAGAATATCGTCAATATATGCCGCCCGCGGCGTTCCTCTTTCTGTTGTTTGCACATTGGGCATAACCACCGCCTTGTCGATGCTTTGTGAATGTGTCAGGCGTTTAATACCAACGCTGTTACGGGACACGCCCGTAACAGCGCGAAGCACTTTAATTGTTCAATTATGGCGCAGTAAACAACAGGCGATAGAACACCGTTCCATTGGTCGGATTCACTATGTTTGTCACTGTATTTACTGTCGTCGAACCGCTCACCGTTACCCAGTTTGTCGACAGCCCTTTGCTGACACTGTTGGTTTGCGCCTGCAGCGTCCAGCCGGTGTGATCGGCGGGCCAGCTCAGGACCAGGTGATTGGTGCCGCTCAAACGGGAAACGATATTCGTAGGATTCGGATTGATGAGGTAGGTCACCGATGCCACGGAGACTTGTCCGCCGCTGGCCACGTTATTGTTCCACGTATACTTCAAGTTATTGGCCACGTCATTGGTTTCCAGAATGATCGAACTGAACGACGTGTTGCCCCCCGGAAACAACTGGAACGAGTCGTTCGCTTGCAAACCGTTGCCCACGTTCGTCACCAGCAACGTTCCGGCGTACGTAATCGCGCCCGAAGCGGACAACTTGCCGCAATTCGGCGTGTTATTGCGGTTAACACTGGCCATATACGTACTGCCGCTGTTCATGGTCACCGAACCGGAGACGTTCAGTGTGCCTGTCGGCAAGCCAGGGTTGAGAATGCCTCCCGAGTTGACGACGACATTGCCGGTAACCGTTCCATTGCCCGCAAGCCTCTGGTTTGCATTGAGGCTCAAAGTATCGTCCGACCGGCCACTCACGTTAAAGCTGGCGCCGCTGTTGACAGAAATCAGCGACGCTTTGGTAAATGCTCCTGTGGTATTTGCAGGTCCTCCTGAGGTCAATGCGATGCTTCCGCCAACGACAGTTATCGGCCCTGAATTCGTATTCACCGCCGTGAGCCTCAACGTCCCGCTGCCAATCTTCGTCAGGCCCAGAGACGCGGCCGCGCCGTCGAGGAAGGTTCCGTCATACTGCTCGCTGTTGTTGTCGCCGCCGATAGTCAACACCCCCGCGTTGGTCGTATTGTTATTGCGGACAGTCGGGCCCGCCAGCCATTGCACATTGCCTGAATTAATGCTGGTGAGGTTCGCCACCGTAATATTATGACCGCTCAATTGGAAATCGCCGCCGGCGTCCTCAGTCAGCAGGCCGGTGCTCACCGCGTTGGTGCTGGCGCAACTAATCGCGCCGGAGGTGATGAGCGTGGAAGCATAATTTTGCGGCGAGCCGTTGGTCGGGCCCATCACTAACACGAAGGAATTAGTATTGCCATAGATTTCGAGTTGGTAAGGACCGGAAATGACACTCTGAATCGTCGCGCCATTGATACTCCCGCCAATTCGGGCATTAGCCAATAGATTGATCGGTCCGATGAAAGTGCAGCTATAAATTCGCAACGCGCCGGTTTCCGGATTCGCCCCGGGCCAGCCGATCCCGGCGATATTAAGTGTCATGTTGTAGGCCAGGGAGGAATTATCGAGCCATATCTGCGCGCCATCGGGCACATTGATCGTGCTCCCATAGCCAAACGGATCGCCCAGGTTCCCGCCATTGGCATGAAGACTGGTATTGCCTTCAATGTTGATTGTTCCGTTGAAATTACTGCTGATCTGGTTCAAGGGAGAAACAATGGTGGCATTGTTGGCCTCATTGACATTGACCGTACCGCTCCCGGCAAACCCATTGAAAATCTGGTCCGAGCCGGCGGAGCTATTGTTGGCATAATTATAATTCAGCGTTGCACTTGGGGCGAGAGTCACTATCCCCGCAACCGTTCCGCTGTTGCCGGAACCGGTCCCCAGCGTCAGGCTCGATCCATTGCTGACAATGGTGCCGCCGGTATAGTCATTCAAATTGCCGATCGTCACACCACCCGATCCTCCAATCTGCATTTGGCTGAATCCCGTGATCTTGCCCGGGCCATTGAACGTGTAGCCCTGGGATGCATTCACCGTAATAATCGTCGAAGTCACCAGATCGGTCACATCCACACCGCCGTTGCCCGTGTTGTCGAACGTGACATCGTCGCCATTGGAAAAGCTCGCCGGAACTCCCGAGTTAAGAAAGTTTGCCTCGGTGAAGTCCCAGTTTCCATCCGAACCACCCTGCCAGACTAGTGGATGCGGTGGAATCAAAGTCAGGCTCGCATTGGGAGCGCTCGTGAAAATGTCCCCGCAAGGATCCTGTGCCACACAATAGTACGAGCCAACGTTGCCGGCCAGCGTGGGATTAATCGTCAGGTTCGTCGTCAGCGCGCCGGAAATGTTTCCGCCATTGGTCAAGGGATTTCCGTTTAAATACCATTGAAACGTCAGCGAAGGCCCGACTCCCACCACGGAGAAGGTCGCCGGAATGTTAGTCACACATGTGAGGGACACTGGTTCCGATGAGAAAAAGGGTGTTCCTACGTAGATTGCCTGATTCCCATACATCGGTCCTTCGGTTCCGCTGTCCAGGTTGCTGGCGATGACCATATAATTGCCGCTGCTTGTTTGCTGTCCAAAATTGAGCGGCCCGCCAGTGCCCAATATTGCCTGCCCGGTGCTGACGCCATTGGTAAAGAGCACGTACAGGTTGGTCGTGACCGACCCATTCAATCCGAGAGTTGCGCCGCCGCAACCGTTGCCGCTGGATGTCATTGTGAAATACGGTCCAGCCTGATTTGCCAGACCCGCAATGACCGTAATACTGGTGATATCGTTCGTAGCCAGGGAAGGATCCGTGTTGGGAATTGATTCTCGATATCCGACCGCCAATGAATCAAAATTGGTGGTTAAAAGGTTCGCACCAGTAAACAGCCCGATATTGGTATATACTATCGATCCTCCCACTGCGGAACCCACATACATCGCATTCGAAACCATGAGGCCGCCCCCGACGTAAGTGATTCTCAATTGAGCCGTGTAGGTCGCCCCTGGAGTCAAGTTCGGGAAAGGAAGTGCTGCCGGCTGCGCGCTATTATGGCTTGATCCTCCGGTTGGGAAATTATAAAGGACCTGCTGGTCATTATCGTTTAGCGTCGTTTGCCCTGGCCTGCTGCCAACGCTCCAATCAGAAAAGCCGGTCCCGCTGTTCTGCATTTGCGCATAATAGCCAAGCCAATTTTGAACGCCTCCCAGGGCATAGGTGCTCACCGCACTGTTAAATCCGCCATTCTCCAGCACGGCGCCGCTGAAGGGCGCAACTCCGCCGGAATTATACAATCCGCAGTATAGACCGACGCCGTTTCCACTGTCGCCGCTCAGCATGTCGGTAGTGTCGATAAAGGTGTACTCCAATTCGATAAAATCGTTGGTAGCTTGAAGCACCACCGGGAATTTCGTGAAAACAGCCTGCGCCTCGCTGCTTCCTGACGTTGAATGCGTCGTTATTAACTGGAAATCTCCGGGTTGAATGTGCGATCCCGTTGCAGTCTTGGCCGAACCAATGTCGTAACTGGTCGAACTGGCGGTGGGCGTGCCGCCCGGCGTGCTGACGCCATTTGTCGTACTCGAACCAAATGTATCGTAAAACACCGTCTGTTGCGCCGTCACCGCCAGCGGAACGGCCAGCGCTACGACGGCGCTCATTATCGCCCGTTTGATAAACAGCGGTATCATTTGGGGTGCACGATATCTTATTGTGTTCATTTTCATACTAGGTTGGTTTGAGGTTGCGCTTTAACGGACGGATTACGACGGTTTAATCTGGTCTAAATCAATGTTTCGGTTTTATTGCCGTAGCATGATTAAAAAGGTATTCAACGTCCCCGTTGTTTATGTATGAATTACGCTGGTTGAGGACGGAGTAACTTAGGCCAAATATAGGCAGTAGCCAGTGATGCAGTTCTGCATGGCCGTCGGCAAAGGAAAATACCGTATTGGCGCCGCCATGCGCCCATTGGGGCGTGTCGTAAAGTGTGATATCATTCCCATTGCCGGCATTCGCGGGTTGGGGAGACCAGAAAAAGCCGTCGTTCAGGCTTTGGTAATTCTCTTCGTCGAAAACAAAACAGTCGCATGGCTTCCGAAATTTGAAATCAGTGTCTTTACGATAAAATTCGCACCCGTTTTGCGACATGTTGTAACTGATGCCGCTCATCGTTGAGGACGTTGCCGGCCCCACAAATCCGTTCATCGAATACGACCGGTCCCGAAGCTGGGATTGTCCCGTTCCCCTGGTGATATCTGCCGGGCAATGGTAAATGCCGATGTTTTTAACATAGTCCCCTATCGATCCGTCCGCGTAAAACTGGGGACCCGTCAGCTCGGCGGTATTTGTGTTGTCGGGAGCATTGCCCATGCTCAAACTTCCGGCAACCCATGCCGGTCTTGCCGTCGTTTGGCCGGCGGGCGGGTTCCCAGCGCCATCACAGTTCCAGGCAAGGTAGCCGCCGTAGTCGCCGGCATACACATATTCAGCCGCTTCTAACTGCCTCATATTATTGATGCAGCCCGCGGTCTGTGCCCGGATTTGGGCCGAATGAAGCACGGGCATCATAATTGCCGCCAAAATAGCGATAATGGCAATGACCACCAATAACTCTATCAGGGTGAATCCTCGGGTGCCTCGTTGAGTGGGACCGTTAGCTGCGGCGAGATTGCCGGATAGGACGTCGTCTCGAGTCGTGCGCATAGGTATTTAACATTACAAGCTATCATATCGGTTAAAATGGGTTCAACCGAGTTTAGGCGAACTACCATGAATTTTCGGCTATTGTGGCCTTGGCTAATGTATTGGGTGGCAGAGAGAATTTGGGCATTATGTCATTTATTATCAGGCGGAGACGTTGCCGAGCAAGGCGACGCCCATCATGTCGAACGTAAGCGTCACGCCAAGCACCTCTAGCAAAAGTTCTCATAGATATTGTATTTATGAGAACTATGACAACTACGAGTAGTGGTGATCCGACTTTTTTGATCCCTTCGACATCGGTTCAAAATGTGCCAGTGGCCCTGGA
>DATAST010000164.1:0-39916 GCA_036269115.1 Verrucomicrobiia bacterium
GCGAATACTTGCACATGGTTCACGGCAGCCAATTTTGGCGCTTGGCTATTGGAGCTTTCAGATTAGGACTGCCTATTTTTCCATCATGATATCCCGTATTCCTTCATCCTGCACCAACTGCCAATTACTGTCGGGATTGTATTCTTTAATTTTAGAAGCAATACGCTCGGTTTTTTCGCCAAAATTGGTTTGATACACTTTGCCATCCTGGTTGACGATAAACGTCATGATGCCCGATTGATTCCAGTGTTGAGGCCACGCGACCAGCGCAAAACCGTTTTTCAAACTGCCGTCGCTCATGTAGTCCGTTTTTCCACCCGGCGCGTCCGGCCCCTGGCGAGTCAATATTTTGAAGAAATAACCGTGGAACGGTTGCGCCCCTTTTCCGCCGCTGTAACCCTCCATGTCTGCCTCCGCCACCAGGCGCCCGAATTTTGAAGCCGGTTCATTTTGCGCAGACGGCCAATAGAGACCGTCTCTTTTACCCTCGGAACTTTTGAATTTTTCCGCGTAGACGCCCCCGCTCATCGCGGCGAATTGCTGCTGGGCAGGCACGTAAACCCGGCAAACGCCGATAGCGGCAAGTTCGTCTTTCCCAATGTGCCGGTCGATTGCTTCTTCCTTGCCCGCCGGCGTATCAAAAAACCATTGGCCGTTTGTGTGCACCAGCGGGATGGGCATCGGCCAATTGTTTGTGCCCACCTCGACAAAGATTTCGTCGGGGCTTTGTTTGTCGAGTTGGCAACTCGCTGCCAGCGCCGCGGCAAACCGCCGCCGGTTCTTTGCATCCTGCACTTTGTCGCCGGTTCGCAGCGATTTGATTTCCGGACCGAAAATTTTATCTAGGCCGGCGTTGTCGTCAGATTCGATGGCCATTCTCAGCGCCACGATAGCGTCATCCGGGGAAGCAAAGGTTTGCTGTTCCGCGGCGGGCGCGCCGGCGGGGTCCTGGCCGTGAGCCGCGAGAGTAACCGCACAGGCTAACAAGGCGGCCGTGGAAAAGCGGAAAAAACAAGTAATAGGCCGTGAGTAGTATTTCATAGTTTTATTCCTGTTGTTTTAACGTCGATGGTTATCGTGATCGCCGCCATGGAAACCGCCGCCGCTGCGGCTTTCGTGTCCTCGATGGCTATAGGCGCGTACGTCGCGGTCCCGGTCGTAGTCGCCGCCAAAAACAACCACGTCCGGCTCAGGTGGGCTGACATACACGGCACCGCCGTCGGGCCCCGCGTATCCTACGCAGCCAGTTAATGCGATGAAAAAAGCCATGCATAGCATGACCGTACCGATGATCCAACCAAGCCTCCTTGTGCTCATGGTACAGCTTAATTCAAAAACGGGATTTATGCAAATAAGGGACGGTGCTCTTCGCAACTGGCGCCCCCACAAGTCACACGCTTGTAACATTTTTTCATTTCCCATCGGCTCGTTTTTATCCGATAAAGACCTTGAATATGGCCAGGTCTCCAGGTTCATGGATCAATGCGTGGCGGGAGCGCATCGCCGCGCTGGTTTTCGCTCAATTGGTGCAAGGCGTTACACCCCAAAAAATTGCCTTGAGCATTGCGATGGGAATCAGCCTCGGCGTCTGTCCTGTATTGGGCACAACAACCGTGATCTGCGCGATTGTGGCCATTCGCCTTAAATTGAATCAACCGATTATCCAACTGGTGAACTGGTTGGTTTACCCGTTGCAATTGGCGTTGTTGTTGGTTTTCGTCCGCATCGGCGAATGGATCACACACGCGCCTCAAGTAGACTTTTCCATTCCTCAACTGATTCAAACCCTGCACGAATCACCATTGAAATTCCTCCAGGAATTTGGCGCCTGCCAATTACAGGGCCTCGTCGCGTGGCTTTTCATCGCGCCGATATTCACCGCCATTGTATTTTTCACGCTGGTTCCTCCCCTGAAGCAACTTCACCCGACACAGCAGGTATTTAGGAAAAAACCGGGCGATCATAAATAAAGCCGCGTTTATCTCCGAGCGCCGCCGGCGAATGCGCTGCCCCACAAAATCGCTTGCCCGGCGTGCCGATAAAAGCATACTATTCCTGAGACAATTGGAGGCGAAACGTGCCTTCATTATTGTTCCGCCAGCGTAGCTCAGGGGTAGAGCAGAGGACTCATAAGCCTTTGGTCGCAGGTTCAATTCCTGCCGCTGGCACCACTTTAAAACAGTAGTAAAACCGCATAAATAAAGGGTTTTTACGCTGTTTTTCACCTTCCCTCTTAATTAAACGCAATAGCAGGCAATGCAAGGCAAAAGGTGGTTTTTTGGCAACCGCTGGCAACCGCTCAAGACTGCCACTCCCTGCGCAAGGCAGAATCCTCGCCCCCTTGCCATCCCGGCGCGTCCTGTGCGAGCACAGGCACGGGGCGGGCACGTATAGAGGATCGGACGAAGGGGCGGGAGCACCCGGCGCAGGTCTGCCAGTCTGCAACCGTTGCAACCTGGCCCGGCGGGGCGTCATGTCAGCCAATAAAAAAATTGACACACTCCAGGCCCAGCCCAAAATAACACCCATGCGTAATAGGTTCCAAGCGGTAAGCCTCCTAAATCAGGACCGCCAACCCCGCGCCAAAGGGACAGTTCTTTTCGTAAGCTCCGACGATCTTGGTCGGCACGGTTGGTTCTACCCTCGGTCAGGTCAGAAAATATCTCAGGACATCGAATTGCAGACGATAGAAAGCATTTTAACGCCAACGAAGATTTATCACATTGAGAATCTTCAGCTTTGCCCGAATAGCTTTCCGAACAATTGCGACGCTCCGCAGCATCGCTATAGTTTCGACATCGGATGGGAACAGGACGCGGTTTAGTGGGGTCTCTTTTGGAATGGATTTGACAGTCCAAATTACCGTCGCCGACCTATTTCTCGTTGGCGGGAATCCAGTCGCGGTTGACGAGATTGAAATTTCTATAAACGCCAAAACCGACAATGTGCAGGCTTCGGTTACTTTGAGCGAACCTGTGAAACTTTTCGGAGCGTTGCAGATTAAACTGGAAGGCAATCGGCCAGTAAATTTTGAGCCGGCCAGTGGATTTATAGACAGGGAATCAACACTCCTCCTTTTGCAACCTGCCGATACGACCGAGCGCTGGGTTCTGATTGAAGCTGTCAAATCTTTGGTGGCTAAAATCCGCTAAACAATTCGATGGCGGATGCAAAGGCATGCCGCGCTTTTTTTGTTTGGTGTCCGGCTATGGACTGGACTCTGGACTCTAGACCGGACTGTGACAAAATCTCCCTGTGATCGCGTTTCAATTGAGCCGATGGCGGGTGCTGCTGGCCTGTGTGCTTCTGGCCGGGGCTACGCTGATCGTCTATTGGCCAGCGCGCCATTACTCGTTCGTAGCCTACGACGATAACAATTACGTCTATGAAAATAAAATGGTCCTGGCGGGACTGACGTGGCCCGGAATCCAGTGGTCGTTCGTGGATCGGCAGGCCAACAATTGGCATCCCCTCACTTGGATTTCGCTCATGGCCGATTCCCAATTCTTCGGGTTAAATGCGGGCCGGTTCCACATGGTGAACGTCCTTTTCCACTGCGCCAATACGATTCTGTTGTTTCTGCTGTTGCACGCCCTCATGCGCGATGGACCGGAACCGTCGCCGCGCCAGACTGACGTTTTCTGGCGAAATGTATTTGTGGCCGGATTGTTTGCCCTGCACCCGTTGCGAGTGGAATCCGTGGCCTGGATTTCGGAACGAAAAGACGTCTTAAGCGCATTCTTCGGGCTGTTATCGCTGTTGTGTTATGTGAAGTACGCGCGCGGCAGCGGACAACCGCGCCTCTCACTTTCATATCGCGGCGCCGTGATCTTTTTTGCGTGCAGTCTCCTGTCCAAACCCATGCTCGTCACGCTGCCGGTCATCATGTTGCTGCTGGATTATTGGCCGCTGCGTCGCTTCAACCAATTTGAGCGTTTCACCCCGAAAGCTTTCGGGGTTCAACGCTTCAACGTCCCCGAAAAATGGCCGTTCTTTTTGCTCACGGCAATTTTTTGCGTTATTACGCTGGTGGCGCAGCAACCGGGCTTGCCGGGCCAAAACGCCGGAGTCGGCGCGCGTATCGAAAACGTCGCCGTCAACTATCTCGGCTACGTTGAAAAATTGGTTTGGCCGCAAAATCTTTCATTCCTTTATTCGCAGCCGGACATCATTCCTGCAATGCAATGGGTCCCGGCATTAGGGATTTTGGTTTTCATTACTGCGCTAGTCTATTGTGTGCGCTTTCAACATCCGGCGCTTTTTGTGGGGTGGCTATGGTTTGTGATTGTTCTGTTGCCGGTCTGCGGCATCGTTTCATTGGCGCGATTATCCATTGCCGACCGTTACACATACTTCCCGGGCATCGGCTTTTATCTCATGATCACGTGGGGAGTAGCGGACCTGGCGGGCAGGCTGCTTCCAACGGCAGCAAAACACTTTGTATTGGGGACCGCTGCCGCCGCCGTCCTGGCTTTATGCGCGCTTCTGTCGCGCCAGCAACTTACATTCTGGCAAAACACCGAAACCCTCTACGATCACGCCCTCCAGGTGGACCCGGACAATTCCGTGGCGAAACAGAATCTCCACATCTATCAGTTCGAAAAAGCGAATCCCAAAGTCCGCAAACCGCCGCCGGAATAGTTTGGTGTCCAGCCTTTAGGCTGTCCGGGTAGCGCCTTTGCACTTTCTCCGCTGGACCCTTCACCCGGCGATTGGCTGTTCCAGTAAAAAATGTCACTTTTCCCCGTTTAGCGGTATTTAAGTGTGGATGCAGGAACTGGACGACATCAGTCTGTTGCGCGAAGGCCGCGAAGGAAGAAAAGGAAAACGTTCGAAACCAAGAGAATTTGGAGAGATGGAAGGTCACCGAAGGGCTGATCAACTGGTGCCTCTATAAAAGGAAAACCCGCTTTCAATCCTTCGCATCCTTCGCGGCCTTCGCGCGAAACATGCCGTTATATCTGAAAATCGACCGAGGTCTTTTTGTCTTTTTTGCTCAAGACGCGCATATCCAGGCCGTCATAGATGACCAATGAATTGGGTGCGACGCTGTCCATAATAAACACGTTGCCGCCGATGGTGCTGCCGGCGCCAATGACCGTTTCGCCGCCCAGGATGGTTGCGCCTGGATAAATCGTCACGTTATCTTCGATCGTCGGATGCCGCTTGGTGCCGCGCAGCGCCTGGCCGCCGCTCGTGGACTTGGCTCCCAGCGTCACGCTGTGATACATCTTCACGTGGTTGCCGATGATCGCGGTTTCGCCCACAACCGTGCCTGTGCAATGATCCACGAAAAAGTGAGTGCCGATCTGTGCGCCCGGATGGATTTCCATGCCTGCGCGCGAGTGCGCCCATTCGGTCATGATGCGCGGGATCAACGCGACATTCTTCAAGTATAATTCGTGCGCGACGCGCTGAACGGCGATGGCTTCGACGAACGGATAGGAAACGATGATTTCCTCGCGGCTGGCGGCGGCGGGATCGCCGTTGAACGCCGCTTCCATGTCCGTGTGCAAAATCTCGCGGACGCTCGGCAACTTGCCCAGGAATTCCAGCGTGAGCGCGTGCGCTGCCTTGGAGATTTCGCGCTTGGGCAAATCCGGCGGCGGATGATATTCGAGACTCTTGCGGATTTCGTCCTCCAACTTCCCCAAAATCGAGTCCAATAGCGCCGCGGTCTCCACCTTAATTTCCGACGAATGAATGAGTTTTTCATCGAAGAATCCCGGGAACAACAGCCTCAACAAATCCTGGGTAATGGCCGTAATGGCACGCTTGGACGGCAGGTTCTTTCCGTCCAAATGATTGATCCCGCCCACGCGCGCGTACGAGGCGACCAACTCATTTGTCAGTTTTGTGACGGATTCCACAAGGGATATTATGAGGCAAATGGGCGTCTTGGGAAAGGGGGAATCATTGTCATTCTCATCGTCATCGTCATCGGGCCAACGCGGAGTATTTCGCGCGAAGGCCGCGAAGAACGCGAAGTTTTTTATCCGCAGATGACGGAGATTTTCGCAGATTCATTCTCTGACGGTCTGCAGAGCAGCAAACTGAAAGCTTTGGAAGCGCGAACGCGTCTGAGTTTAGAATTTTTGTGTAAGTTAGAGTCTCCTTACGTCGTCTCCTACGGTGATATTTGATATGAGCGTTGGAAAACTGGCAACATCGGCTACATCGTTGAGCGTCAACGACATAACTGGCAACAAAAATAGCAACAAAGTGGCAACAGGCGGGGAAAACTGGCAACATTTTGGATTCGAAATCAGTGCTATTTCGCTGGCGTTTGTCGCGATTCTTCCAAACAAATCTGGTTGCCCCGGCAATAATAAAACTAAGACTGATCAGTTATGTCCGCCATCCTTTGGAGCGTAAACCGTGGCGTGCCTTGACCGACTTGAATCACGTGGAATTTTGCCGTTAGATGTTTGTGAACAATCTTGTTCAAGACATCGGCGTCTTCGATCTCTGGCCCGACTTTTCCGCGCAGAATATGATCTTGGTCAAGAACTTTAAATTCGAATGTTCTACTTTTGGGTAAGACGCCCTGAAATTCGCCCCGATGCGTCTCATCAAACTCTTTTATGTTATTTGATCTGAGTCGTTCCGCGCTCTCAATGACCTGTTCGACGCTACCAAATCGGAAAATGGTCTCGTTGAATTCGACCGCGCACCAAGCGTCTTGCTCTGCGAGGTAATCCAAAAATTCAGAAGTTTTTTTGACTGCGCGTGGATGGATTTCGTCAACCAATTCAGCAATGTCATCGTCACTTCCCAGGGCGGCTACTTGAAGAAGTTTTTCAAGCTTTTCCATCGCGACCTCCGGTCTGTTTTCTGGTTTTGGCGCGTCAGGAAACAAATCAACTTGATCGATTGCATTCTCGGCATTTAAGCACGGAAGCTCAAACTCGAAGCCGAAATAACTGCTTTGCGATTTTGAGGGGACTAATATGACCGTGATCTTTTCATGCAGCTCATAAAAAAACTCCACGTAAGGGTTTACTGAAAAATTCTTTATGAAATGGTCGTGATACGTCAGGCGCGGATCCCAGGCCCAACACGTTTCAAAGCTGGCGGTTTCGCTCCGGAAAGCCGTGAATGGTGATTCAAGCGTCCAATCATTCAGGAACCTGACATTCGGGCCCACGGTGAAATCAATCTCGTTCCAATGTCCCGGTCGAACTCCGGAACGCACGGTATCTATGTCATTCCACACGGCAGTGGTCACGTACAGGTCATTGATAAAGACATTTGTCGCAGCGGTGGCCGGCTTGTATAAATTCCAATCCAGACGGACGAGCGGCTGGAAAATAAGGCCCCTGTTCTGGAGATTGATGCCGCGCGGTGTTAAGTGGTAATCGGAGAATTCAAGGTTCACCAGACCGTGCACAAAATCCTGTGGAAAGGCCCGTTTCGTTGGTGACAAGGCGTTGATATCCGACAAGGAGCCTTGTTCCGCAGCCCGGGTTGCGGCACCGCTGAGGGCGAGCAGCGCCACCAGCGCATTGATGAAGATGTATCGGAGCTTTTGCATGTTTCGTATTGGCGAGAGACGATGCCGAGACCTGGTCGAACCAAACTGCGGATCGTGCGGCAATATTGCGCGGACCGGGTTCTTCACATCGTCTCCCGCCATAAAAGGTAATTAGCAACTGCCGTTGCCTACCAACGGACCGGCGTTTTTGATATTCGCAGGAGCGTCCCCGGCATTTTCGGCAAAATTCTTTCCAAACATAGCCGCCAACTCGTGCGCTTTGGCATCATAGGCGGCTTTGTCCTTCCAGGTATTGCGCGGGTTTAAAATATCCAACGGCACACCCGGGCAGGATTGCGGCACAGCCAGGCCAAAAATGGGGTCTGGATTGGTTCGCACCTTCTTAAGGGAATCCGATAGAACGGCTTTGACCATGGCGCGAGTGAATCCGAGTTTGATGCGTTGGCCGGTGCCGTAGGGGCCGCCGCTCCATCCGGTATTTACGAGCCACACATCCACGTCGTGCCCGGCGATCTTTTTGCCAAGGAGTTTGGCATAGACCGTGGGCGGCAGGGCCATAAATGGCGCGCCGAAACAGGGGCTGAAAGTCGCCTGCGGTTCCTTTACTCCGGCTTCGGTGCCTGCGACTTTGGCGGTGTAACCGGCCAGGAAATGATACATGGCTTGTTCGCGTGTCAGGCGCGCAACCGGCGGAAGCACGCCGAAAGCGTCGCAGGTCAACATGATGATGTGCCTGGGATGTCCAGCCTTGCCTGTGCGGGTCATGTTGGGGATGTGGGTGATGGGATAGGCGGCGCGGGTGTTTTCTGTGAGCGATGCGTCGTCGAGATTAATGTGGCGCGTGCCCATATCCATCGTCACGTTTTCAAGGATGGTGCCGAAGCGCCGTGTGGTCTCATAAATTTCGGGTTCGCCTTCGTGCGAAAGTTTGATGACTTTGGCGTAGCAACCGCCTTCAAAGTTGAAAACGCCGTCGTCGCTCCATCCATGTTCGTCGTCGCCGATCAACGTGCGTTCCGGATCGGCAGAGAGCGTAGTTTTTCCCGTGCCGGAAAGGCCGAAGAATATCGCGACGTCGTTTTCATCTTTTCCATAATTGGCCGAGCAATGCATGGCCATGACGTTTTGCTGAGGCAGCAGATAGTTCATCACGGTGAAAATGGATTTTTTGATTTCGCCGGCGTACCCGGTGCCGCCGATGAGAATGAGTTTCCTGCCGAAGTGCAGCAGCACGAACGCTTCGGAATGGGTGCCGTCAATTTCGGGGTCGGCGTGAAAACTCGGGGCATGAATGACGGTAAACTCCGGGACGTGTTTCGCGAGCCTGGCGGGGTCGAGTTCGCGGATGAACATGGTCCGCGCAAACAGGGCCGCGCTGGCGCGCTCGCTAATGACACGAATGGGGATGCGATATTTTTCGTCCGCGCCCGCATAGCAGTTCTCGATGAAGATGTCCTTGCCCTGGAGATACGCGCACATGCGATGTTCCAGCGCATCGAATTTCTCCAGGGGCATCGGCCGGTTGATTTTGCCCCACCAGATTTTATTTTCGCTGGACGGCTCGCGAACGAGGAATTTGTCCCTGGGCAGGCGTCCGGTGTATTGGCCCGTGCGAATCACCAGCGGCCCCAGGTGGCTCAAGGAGCCCTCGTAGCGGCGAATGGCCTCTTCGTAAAGGCCGGGGGTAGGCAAGTCCCAGTAAGTGCGGCCGAGATTATCCAGGCCCAGGCTTCTTAAGCCGTACGGGTGAACGGTCGTTTCAAGTGTCGTTTCTTTCATAAGTCTTCTGTTGTTCTTGTTTTTCGATATTCCATCGCCTGCTTCTTTATACGACGGCCGACCAACCGTTGCTTCACACGGATTGCTCATTGCTTGCCGTTTCTTGCCCGTGCCCGGACAAGAATGGGTTGCTTGTGAACCGTGGTTAGTGGCAAAAAATGACGACCAGGATTTGCGCGGTAAAAATTCGCAACAACATGGAGAGCGGATAGACCGTAGCGTAGGCGACGAGCGGGGCGTCGGAGGCGTTGATGGCATGGGCAAAGGCGAGAGCAGGCGGATCCGTCATGCTACCGGCCAGGACGCCGCTGATGGTCTGTGAATTTAGTTTAAGCAGGAACCGGGCGGCCAATGCCACCAGGAGCAAGGGAACAACCGTGATGGCCAGGCCGGCAAACAGCCAGTGAGCCCCTTCGCCGGTGAACACGGTTTCAAAAAATCTGGCGCCGGCTTTCAGTCCCACGCAAGCGAGAAACAACACGATGCCAAGCTCGCGAAAAGCAACGTTTGCGCTTGGGGGCATGTACCACACGAGGGGGCCGATGCGGCCGATACGGCTCAAAATGATGGCCAGAACGAGCGGGCCTCCGGCCATACCCAGTTGCACTGGGACGGGGACATGGGGAACGGTGATCGGTATCGCCCCGACAATCACGCCCAGCGCGATTCCGATGAAAATGGGCATGAAATTGGTTTCGCGTAATGCGCCGGCACGATTGCCCAGTAATTCCGCGACCTTGTCCAGCGCGTTTTCGTTGCCCACGACTTGCAACGTGTCTCCAAACTGCAATTTCAATTCGTGCACGGCGGTCAATTCGATTTCCGCGCGCGCCAGGCGGGTCACCGCGACACCGAAACGTTCCGACAGATTTAATTCAGCGAGGCTCTTTCCTAAAATATCGTTACGGGTCGCAACCATCCGCCGTGACACGATCCTGCCCGGTACATTCAGCAGGTTCCAATTCGCTTCGCGGCCCGCGACGTCACGAAATTTCTCCAGGGATTCACGGGCGCCAACGGCCAGGACAACATCTCCCCGGCGAAGCCGCATTTGTTCAGTAGCCGTTTCCACCTCTGACACGCCGGCTCTTTTGATTCGCGAAATGGCCACTCCATCGCGTTCCGGAATTTCACCAACCGCCAGATTCTCAATGTTTGGATTCTCGACCAAAAGATTCATTCTTTCAAAATGGTTCGGCGTTTTATCGGGACTCCGCTGTTCGGTTTTGCCGCCTGGAATCCATTTTAGAAGCAGGATAACGGCAATAATCCCGGCGACAGCCCCCGGATACGCCGCAGCATAGGCCAGCGGCGGCGTCCCGACGTTTGCGGCAAGCGCGCCGCCGAGTGATTTAAGCATTTGCTGGGTGGCGCCGAGTGACGGTGTGTTGGTCGTGGCGCCGGAGAAGAGCCCGACGGATGCGAATGGATTGATCTTCAGCAATATTGCCGCGCCGATGGTCACACCCGCGCCGAGCAAAACAATCGCGGTCGCGAGCAAATTCAGGGCCAGACCTTGTTTTTGGAATGACGCAAAAAATCCGGGCCCCAGTTGCAGGCCAATCGTGAAGACAAACAGAATCAGGCCAAAATCGCGAACGAACTCCAGTATTCCCTGGTCTATGTGCAACCCAAAGTGTCCGGCCACAATGCCGGCGAACAGGACGCCAGTGACGCCCAGTCCGACGCCTTTGAATTTAATTTGGGCCAAGAGCAAGCCCGTGACGGCGACAAACATGAGCGCGAGCACGGCCCATGCGACGGGCTGAGAGGATGACAGTTCGGTAAGCCAGTTCATATTATTAAAGGTTTAGAAATCTCATCATTTGGCCATAGAGCGGGTCCGGGTGCCGTTTGCCCTTCACGGTGATTCGAAAGGGGATCAAAACCGGTTTGCCACCCGCTTCGCCCGCCATTTTTCCGGATTCACCGTTTAGCACCGCCCGGACGGCATGAAAACCGAGACGCGTGGCCAGGCAACGGTCTTTAGCAGTGGGATGACCGCCGCGTTGAATGTAACCCAGGATCACGACTCGATATTCATTTTGGCTCAGTTTCCTGAGTTGCCCGGCGATCCCAACCGCACCGCCATCAACCCCTTCCGCCACCACGATGATACTGCTGGTTTTTCCGATGCTGCGCCCGGCGCCGAGCCGTTCGCTAACGGCGGGTATATCCAGTTCTTTTTCAGGGATCAAAATCTCTTCCGCGCCGCCCGCAATGCCGACTTCCAGCGCGATTTGCCCGCAGTGGCGCCCCATGACTTCAACCAGAAAAAAGCGCTCGTGTGAGGCGGCCGTGTCACGAATTTTATCAATCGCTTCCACGGCTGTATTGACAGCCGTGTCAAAACCAATGGTGTAGTCCGTCCCCGCAAGGTCATTATCGATGGTGCCTGGAATGCCGATGATTTGGCCGTCCCAGACTTTTTCCAATTCCAAAGCGCCGCGAAACGTACCGTCGCCGCCGATTAATATGAGCGAGTTCGCTCCGATTTTTTGGAGATTGCGGGCGGCTTTTATTACGCCGGCAGAGGTCAAAAATTCCGCCGATCGCGCGGTTTTCAGGATCGTGCCGCCTCGCTGGACAATGTTTGAAACCGAACGCGCATCCAATGGTTCAAATTGCTCACGGAGGATGCCTTCGTAACCGTGGTTGAAGCCCAGCACATGAAATCCGCTGCCCAGGGCCGCGCGCGTGACTGAGCGAATGGCGGCATTCATGCCCGGCGCATCGCCTCCGCTGGTCATCACGCCAAGAACCTTCGCCGATGTCATTTTCATCGGAGCAAAATTACGGGAACCGCGGCGGTGCCGCTCAACCTCCGTTGCTCTTTGTTTCGCAAGGATTGGTTTCCAACGTTGCAGGGTCGAAACGTTCACCCGCCATCCGCGGCTATGCAAAAAATGATGTGTGTCCGGCAAGGGGAGGAGAGCGGGGTGCGGGTTTATCGCGGATGGTGAGGGCATGAAAAGTAAATTCACCAGCCTGAATCCAGCCGGGTTTGTCAGGCCCGGATTCGTTGCAGCCGCGGCGGTCGCCTGCGGTTATTGGGCTTCGCAGATTCTTGCCACGTATTATGTCAGCGAAGCGGAAACAGGGACGAACCCTTCATGGACCGTTGCGGCAGTGTGCTTCGGCGCATTTGTCGTCCTATTTATGCTCCATATGTTGAAGCCCTGGTCAAAGACAGCGGCCATTTTCGGTCTCTGCTCATTGGCCGTCTTTGTGGCGCGTATGTGGGATGAAAGCAGCCCTCTGATGAGCTATAAATTGGAGCGGCACCTTCCGTCGGCCATTACGGTGATATTGATTTCGACGCTCTTTGGAGTTGCGGGCATGGCGTTGGATACGAACCGATGCTGGCGCATATTCAGTAACCCCGACCTAAGCCAAAACTCCCCCCGGCAAGCTCTCAGGTGCGGTCTGGCGCGTGTATTTCGCGCCTGTAACCGGGGCCAAGGCTCACCTAACGATTTCGTTATATGACCAGTCCATCGAAAAATTTTGAAAATTTATGAATATCCTGTCCAAAACGTTTTTGACGGTTGCAATCGTCGGATTGGCCGGGGGAAGCGTCATAGCCTGGCTCGGAGACGCTCCCCGGCCGCTGGCGCTGGCGGCGGTGTTGCCATTGGGGGTCGTTGCATGGGGCTTGTTCCTTATCGTGTTCGCGCTTCAAAAGGAGGTTGCCGTCTATGACCGTGAACAAGCCATGAAGGGGCCGGCGCCCCGAGGCAACACCGTCCCGGCGCGAAACAGAAACGAAATCTACTCACCATCACCAACCGCCCAATTGAAAGAAAACGCAGTATGAAAATCAAGCCATCCAAAGTGCCCGGCAGCGTCGTTATGGAAGCAGACGATCAGGATTTCGACCGTCTTTCAAAACCTGCCATGTCACCCTTTAAACTAAATACCATCGTGGTGCCGATAGATTTTTCGGCCTGCTCGAAGAAGGCGCTCCAGTACGCCCTTCCTCTGGCCAAACAATTCGGCGCGGCTATCGTGCTTCTCCACGTTGTTCCCCGCCGCTGCACGATCGCCGGAGAAGCGCGCATCGTGGACTATGAGCCTGGGCTGGAAAAGAGCCTGCGGCGAAATGCAGCGCAACAGCTGAAGGACTTTGCAGCTGAGCTTTACCCGCACGACGTTCGAATCCGGATTGAGGCGTGCCTGGGAGCGGAGGCGCTGGAAATCGCGGCGGAGGCAAAAATTTTGGATGCCGACCTCATTGTGATTTCCACGCACGGTCGCACCGGCCGCGCGCGCGCCCTGGTCGGCAGCGTGGCCGAAAACCTCGTGCAACTGGCGCCCTGCCCGGTGCTCGTGGTGCGCGAGCATGAGCGCGAATTCATCGAGGAAGAAACCGCAATGCCACTTTCGAGGGCCGCCGCATGCTAACTGAAACCCAATCAGCATCAACGGTTCGCGGTACCCGGGCGGGTCCCCCGGGATCGGCGTTTGGCTGCCCGCGGGAATTTCTCGGCAACCGTTTTGTCTATGCCGTGGTTTCGCCGCGCGCGCGGGGCTTGTCCATCGGAGTGAATATGAATCCGGACAAACACTGCAACTTCAACTGCGAATATTGCGAAGTGAACCGGTTGTTGCCGGGACGCGAGGCGATTTTGGACGTGGAGGTGATGGCGGATGAATTGCGGCGGACGGTGGAACTGGCCGAAACAGGCGGACTGAAACGCTTCCCGTGTTACGCGAATGTGCCGCCGGAGCTTCTCCAACTGCGGCATGTGGCTTTGAGCGGCGCCGGGGAATCGACGTTGAGCCCGAATTTTCTGGATGCAGTGCGCGCGGTGGTTCACGTCCGCGCTCTGAGGCGATTACCTTTTTTTAAGATCGTCCTGCTTACCAACGCAACCGGCCTGGACCTGCGCAGTGTACAGGACGGCCTGAAACTTTTTATATCACGAGATGAAATCTGGGCCAAGCTGGACGCTGGCACGCAGGCTTACATGGACCGGGTCAACCACCCGGATTGCCCGTTGGAAAAAGTCCTGGCCAATATTCTGTTGACCGCCCGAGTGCGACCCGTGGTTATCCAGAGTCTCTTTTTGGCTCTCGACGATGAAGGTCCTCCCGTCGAGGAAATTGAACGCTACGCAGAACGTCTGCGCGATCTGAAGGATGCCGGGGCCAAGATTTCCATGGTCCAAATTTATTCGGCCACGCGGCCGATGGCGCGTCCGGGCTGTGGGCACCTGCCGCTGAATGTGCTCGCCCGGATTGCCCGGCGCGTCCGCGAAGTGAGTGGGTTGCGGGCTGAAGTGTTTTGACAAAATTTGCGTTCCAATTGACAACTGATGGTGAGTCTGGCGGATGCGCCTGAGCGATACTGCGGCAGATGAAACGATGATGTTTCACGAAAGAAAAAAAATTATGCAAATCACCACAAAATCTCTTGCACGAGAGCCCTTCTTAACGGGGCTGTCGGAACCAATGCTGGAAATCCTCGCAAAAGAAGCCATGCCCGCTGAATTCAAGGCCGGCGAAGAAATCTTCAACGAAGGCGGACTGGCCAATCGCTTTTATTTAATTTGCAGTGGAAAGGTCGAACTGCAGGCGGCCACGAATTCCGAACATCAACCGGTAATCGTCGAAACCATCGGCGCCGACAGCGTTTTGGGGTGGTCCTGGCTTTTTCCGCCCTATACCTGGCACTTTGACGCCTGCGCCATTACACCGGTTAAAGCCATTTTTTTTTATGGCACCCGGCTCCGAGAGGAATGCGAAACCAACCATGAATTGGGCCATGAGTTAATGAAACGCGTCAGCGCAGTTGTCATTGAGCGGTTGCAAGCGGCGCGCCATCATCTGATTGAAGAAAGGGAAAAGTGCGGCTGCCGAGTCAGCGCAACCATGACAGGCACAACATGAATCCATGACTGGAGGCACCTATGAAAGTCATCACCGAATTGAAAGAAGACCTGCTTGCTCAACTCAAATATGAGTGCGGTCGCGCCGCTGCGAACGTCCGAATTTCAACCGACGATGGAACCGTCACCCTCGGTGGCACCGTTCCCAATTATGCGGAAAAAGTGGCGGCGGTAAAAGCCGTCCAGCGTGTGGGCGGCGTCAAAGGAGTACTGAATGAAATTGCGGTGAAATTGCCGGAACATCAAAAATCTACGGATGCCGAAATCGAAAACGCGGCCTATAATGCAATCGAGTGGATTACGACCGTACCTACTGGCGCGCTTCTGATCACCGTGCGGAACGGCCGGCTGAAACTCGAAGGAACCGTTGAGACCTGGTCTCAAAGAAGCGCGGTGGAAGACGTTGTTCGGCATTTGGGAGGCGTCGTGGATCTGACCAACCTGATTAGAATCAAACCTCAATTGCTGGCTCCCGATGTCAAGGAGGCGATTGAATCCGCATTTGCGCGGCACGCGTTGCTGGACGCGGAACGGATCGCCGTCGAGGTAGACGGATCCAAAGTCATTCTGCGGGGAGGGACTTCAAGCTTCGCTGAATGAGAAGAAGCCGAACATGCCGCCCGGTCTGCAAGAGGCGTAACCGATGTGGAAAACCGAATTATCATCTCCATTTGACTTATGAAAACCGATAAAAAATTAAAAGACGCACTGGTGGCGCAGCTCAACTTTTGGCTGGGCAGAAGCGCGGAGAGAATCGAGGTCACAGTCAAAGACGGAACTGTAACTCTTCGGGGATCGGTGCCGTACTATGAGGAAAAAATAAACGGGGAGGAAATGGTCCGCCGTACTGGCGGGGTCAAGGCCGTCCTGAATGATCTCGTTGTCGAATTGCCGGAAACCAGAAAGCGTACTGATGCCGAGATAACGACGTCGGCTGCCAACGCGATCGGTTGGATTACAACCGTCCCTCCAAATTCAATCGAAATTGCCGCCCGGGCGGGACAGCTTACTCTTGAGGGAACGGTCAAAAACGATTCGCAAAAGTATGCCGTTGAGTATGCGGTTCGCCACCTGCCGGGTATCACCGGAATCACTAATTTAATCACAATCACGCCCCAGACACTGCACCAGGATGTTAAAGCAGCAATCGATTCTTCGTTTGATACGGCAGGAATTCGAATGTGCCGCCCGAAAAGCAAACAGCGTGAGCGCTGCGGCAAATCAATTTTTCATCACGGCTTAAAGTAACATGCTGGAACCTGAACTGTTACTAGGGGATTTTCCTTAGTACCGCTAAGGCCATTACACTAGATGTGATCAGGCGTACTCCCAATTGTTGGTTTTGCCGGCTTCCCGTATTTTGCTCTCACCAAAACAAATTACGTTTTGCGCAACGAGAAAGACGACGATATGGCAAAGCATCTGATTGAAACCCTGACCGGTTCGAAAATCTACCAGGATTATGAGCGCGCTTTTAGTGAGGCAACCGGCCTCCCCGTGGCGCTGCGCTCGGTGGACTCCTGGCAACTGCCGCACCACGGCAAGCGCTTCGAGAATCCGTTTTGCGCCATGCTCGCCCAGAAGAGCCGCGCGTGTGCGGCATGCCTCCAGGTACAACAAAAACTCTCCGAAACCGCCACGCGCGAGGCGCAGTCAGTGACTTGTCCGGCTGGCTTATGCGATATTGCCATTCCCGTGCGAATGGGCGAGCAATTGGTCGGCTTTTTGACCACCGGCCAGGTCTTTTGCAAAAAGCCTTCTGAAGCGCAGTTCAGCCGCACGGCGAAGCTGCTGGCCGAATGGGGTGTGCAATCCAACGCCGATGAATTGCATAAAGCGTACTTTGACACGCGGGTGCTGTCGGCGCGGCAGCACGAATCTATCGTCAAACTGTTGACGATTTTCGCAGAACACCTTTCCATGATCAGCAACCAGGTCGTGATGCAGGAGCAAAGCGCCGAACCACCGGTTATCTCCCGCGCAAAACAATTTATTACTGAACATCAGACCGAAGAAATTTCGCTGGACCAGGTGGCGAAAGCCGTCCATACGAGCAAATTTTACTTTTGCAAGATGTTCAAAAAGGCGACCGGCCTTCACTTCACCGACTATTTGTCAAGGGTGCGGACCGAAAGCGCGAAGAATCTGTTGCTCAACCGGAACCTTCGCATCAGCGAAATCGCCTACGAGGTCGGTTTTCAATCCCTGACCCATTTTAACCGAGTTTTCAAGCGCATTCTGGGGCAATCGCCAACGGATTATCGGAGCCGATTGGCAGGAATGTGAAAGGTTGTTCCGGCCTGAGAGTTTGCTACTCTGGCGGCGATGAACGACCTGTCCCGTTTGACGCGCGCGGAGTTGGCGGATTTGGTCAGGGATTTGCAACAAAAGGTCATGCTCGACACCGCGCAACAAACTGAGCACCGCGAAACGCGGTCCGCCTTGCGCGACACCGCCGAACGGATGCGTGCGATTCTGGAGACGGCGGTTGAGGGCATCATCACGATAGACGAGCGGGGCATAATCGAATCGTTTAACCGAGCGGCGGAAAGGATTTTTGGCTACAGCGCCCCTGAAGCAATGGGGCAAAACGTCAAATTGCTCATGCCGGAACCGTATCGGCACGAACACGACGGCTACCTGAAAAACTATCGAGACACCGGCCACGCCAAAATCATTGGCATTGGCCGCGAAGTCGTTGGGCGGCGCAAAGATGGAACGCTTTTCCCGATGGAACTGGCCGTAAGCGAGGTGAAGCTGGCCAACCGCCGGATGTTCACCGGTTTTGTCAGGGACATAACCGAGCGAAAAGCTGCAGAAAAGGCGCTGTCGTATTATGCGGTGCTGGTTGAATCTTCTGACGACGCGATCGTTGGCAAAACTTTGGACAGTAAGATCACTAGTTGGAATAAGGGCGCGGAACACATTTTCGGTTATTCACGGGACGAAGTGATCGGCAAACCCATTGCCATTCTCATTCCCGAGGACCGCCAGGCCGAGGAACCAGACATTCTTGCAAAAATCAAACGCGGCGAATCCGTTGACCATTACGAAACTGTCCGACGGCGCAAGGATGGACAGTTGATCGACATTTCGGTCACCGTTTCACCTATTCGCGATAATGGCGGCAAAATTATCGGCGCATCCAAAGTGGCGCGCGATATTACTGAACGCAAACGCCTCGAAACCGAAATAATCGAAATCAGCAACCGCGAGCAACAGCGGATCGGGCAGGACCTGCACGACGGCCTGTGCCAGGAGTTGGCCGGTATCGAACTGATGTGCCAGGTTCTGGAACAAAGGCTGGGCGACAAATCGAAGGCCCAAGCGCGGCAGGCCAGCGAAATCGGCGAGCATATCCGGGAGGCCATAGCGCACACGCGCAAGCTTGCCCGTGGGCTTTTCCCCGTGGAACTCGAAACCAATGGCTTCATGTCAGCTCTGCATGAACTGACGAATCACGCGCAGGAATTGTTTAAGGTCGAATGCCGTTTTGAATGCAACGGTCTGGTAGCCATCCGGGACAACGTGGCCGCCACCCATCTGTATCGTATCGTCCAGGAAGCCATTAATAATGCCTTCAGGCACGGCAAGGCACGCCGTATTGTCGTTTCCCTGATACCGGCCGGAGACAAGGTAGCGCTCATTGTGGCGGACGATGGAATAGGGTTTACGAACCAGACGCGAAAAGGCTCTGGGATGGGGCTTCACACCATGAAATATCGCGCCGGGGTTGTGGGCGCGACGTTACAAATCGAATCCAGGAGTGGCAAAGGAGCAACCGTCATCTGCACATTCAATAAGAATTTATGAAGAAAAAGTCCGCGCCGCCCAAAAAACGCATTTTGATCGTGGATGACCATCCCATGATGCGGCAGGGCCTTGCCCAGCTCATCGGCGCGGAAGCGGACCTGGTCGTTTGCGGCGAGGCCGAAGATGCTGGCCGGGCGCTCGACGCCGTTGGCAACTTGAAACCAGACCTCGTGCTGGCGGACATATCACTGCCGGGCAAAAATGGACTCGAACTCGTCAAAGACTTTCAAGCCGTCCAGCCGGGCCTGGCGGTCCTGGTGATTTCGATGCACGACGAATCTCTTTATGCCGAACGTGTGCTGCGGGCGGGTGGCCGGGGATACATCATGAAGCAGGAAGGCGGCAGGAAACTGATGCAGGCAATGCGGCAGGTGCTGGAAGGGAAAATTTACGTGAGCGAGAAGATATCGGCCGGAATTCTCGAAACATTATCGGGCCACCGGCCGGGAGCGGAAGGGTCGCCCATGGAAAAACTATCCGATCGCGAATTGGAAGTCTTCCAGCTGATTGGCCAGGGCAAAGGCACGCGCGACATCGCCGAAACTCTGCATCTGAGCGTGAAAACCGTTGACGTTCACCGGGCGAACATCAAGGGGAAGTTAAAGTTGCACTCGGCGTCCGAATTGATTCGCTATGCGGTCCGCTGGACGGAATCGCGCGGGGGAGAGTAGTCCCATTTTCAGGCTCTATCTTTAAATCGGAATCACCGTGCCCGCCATGAGCCAAGCATGGACGTTTGCCGCTGATGATCCGAGGAGCGCCAGCGCCGGCAGCATTTTGTTCTTCCGCATAATTTCCGCCACATCGTTACCCCGGATTGCGCCCCGACGCTTTGCGCCAATTGCTCATCCCTCGCCACATTTTGCGTGATAAATTCCTGCCTAATTTGCCCCGTTTTCCTTGCGAATCGTCTCGGCCTCTTATTGGCCTATCGAGCAATAGAAGTGTAGCGAATGCCAATAAACGGAGAGTGCTGTTCTAGCCTTCAATTTACATTGTCCGCAGTAATTCAACGCAGTTCAGGCAGAACTTTGAAAACAAAAAGCTAAACAAATGAAAATAGGAACTCATATCACCTTCGGCACGCTATTTGTAATAATTGCGGTCTCCCTGGCACCCACGCTTCCATTGACTCCCCGGGTTTCCGCCGCGCCGTCGGCGGGCGCGACACCCGCCCAAACACGGACGAATTCCGTGGCTTCACAAACCAATGCGCCGCCTAAAGTCGTCGAGCCGTCCCCGCAAAAGGTGAAGAACAGGCGCCCGCTTACAGGCGCGGAGCTTTACTCGATTAATTGCAACCGGTGCCATTCGGAGCGCTATCCCACGGAGCGAACGGCGGCGCAATGGAAAACGATCATGTTGCACATGCAGGTGCGGGCCAACCTGCCGGTCTCGCAGGCCAGGCTGATCTTGAAATATCTGCAGGACAACAGCGGCCGCTAAACGCCGGCCAACATTCAACGAAAATGAAAAAGAGAAACTGGATTCCAGGCATCGTGGGCGCGGGCTGTGCGGCATCGCTGCTGTTTTCCATGCGGGCGCCGGCAGAGGTGAGCGACGCTGACTTCAAAGCGTTGCAGGATGCCGTTAAGAAATTAAGCGGCAAGGTGCAGGCCATGCAGCAGACAAACGGGCTGCAGGAGAAACTGCATGAAGAAGACGTTCAGAAAATCAATGAATTGCAGGACAAGCTTTCCCAGACGCAAAAGGCCGCGGCCACTGCCGAACAAAAGACCGCCGCAGTGGCGGGGCAGGCGCAAACGCAGCCGGTGCTTGGGCCGCCGATTGACGAAGCGACGGTAAACCATAATTTCATGATGCTCGGCGACGCGGAGTTTCAATGGACCCGCGTGCAGGGAGAACACCCGTCATTTTTGCTGGCGGATTTTGCGCCGATTTTTCTATATCGCGGCGGAGACAATGTTTTGTTCGAGGCGGGATTTGACACCACGCTGGCCAACAACGCCCCGAACAGCCCCGGAGTTGGCACCTCATTCGATCTGAGTTTTGCCCAGCTTGATTATGTGATGAACGATTACATGACGCTGGCGGTGGGCCAATTATTACTCCCGCTGTGCACTTATACCCAGCGCGGCGCAGGATGGCTGAACAAGATTCCGGACGATCCGCTGGCCGTGGACTCGCTCCTGCCGGGCACAGGCGCCGGCGCGCAATTGCTGGGCGCGATCCCGATCGGGAGCGGTGGGGAATTCTTTAATTACGCAGTCTATGGCGTGAACGGACCGAGTTCGGCCGACGGGACGGCTAACGCCGGCGCACTGGATTTGGGCGGGAACGTGGGCGTACGGTCCGACGGAGTGACGGCAAACCTCCATGCGAATTTGTCGGGCGGCGCGCGCGCGGGGATATTCCTGCCATTTGCGCCTCACTACGATTTTGAAGCCGGTGTTTCGGGCCAATCCGGGGAATGGGACAACCAGGGGACTCATTTATGGTCGGCCGGCGTGCTGGACGTCGCGCTGCACCTGGGGTCGTCCTTCGAAGCCAAGGGCGAATACATTTTGACGCGGTTTGGAAGTGACGACGCGGGGCTGGTCAAGCAATGGGGATATTTCGGGCAGGTGGGCTACAAACTGGCGGGCCTGAATCTCAATGCGCCGTTGATTAACAATGTGGAACTCGTGGGCCGCTACGACGATGTGCATGACGGCCTTGGCACCCATACCCGCCGTTTCACCATGGGCTACGTCTATTACATCACCAGTACGTTCCTCTTTGAGGGCGACTACGAAATCTTCAGGAGCAACGATTCGACAGTGCCCCACAACCAACTGACCTTTCAATTGTCTTATGGATTCTAAATACAACTTTCAACGCAGATTCAATGCAATGGCCGCCCTGCCGCTGCTGCTGGCGCTAGCCGTTGAAAACGTCAATTTTTTCCGGGCCTCCGGGCAGGACACAAACGTGGCTGTGCAAACCGGCCGGGCCGTTTCCGATCCAGCCAGCCCGGCGCCTACCTATCTTGGCGATATTCAACCTATCTTCATGGGGAGTTGTTCCCGCTGCCACAATCAGGAATCCCGCTTTGTCTATGACTGGCTCGATTATAAGACCGCCTACGCCGATCGCTGGGAAATTAAACGGCGGATTTGGGACAGTTGGAAAGGTTCGTACTACAAAGAATCCATGCCCATTGCCAACAGTCCCGAATCGCTCGCCATTACTGATGAACAACGCGCGCTCATCCGTGATTGGGTGGCAAACGGAGCGCCCCGCGGCGTGGCGCCGACGCCCGATGGCGTTAAGTCAAAGACCGACCGGATTCAACAAGGAAGTCATCTTTTTTCATCTATCTGTGCAGCCTGCCATCAGTCCACAGGCCGGGGCCTGCCCAACGTATTCCCACCCCTGGCCGGATCGGATTTTCTTAACGCTAATAAAAGCAGAGCGATAGACACCGTGATCCGTGGCCGACAGGGTGAAGTCATAGTCAATGGGTTAAAGTTTAACAGCAGTATGCCATCGTTTCCGCTCACCGACGAAGATATCGCCAATGTGCTGACCTACGTTTACAACTCATTTGGGAACTCCGGGCTAGAGGTGACGCCGGACGAGGTAAAAGCCGTTCGCGCAAATCCCCCGGCGACACCGGCGATTCAATCTGCTTCCCCGCCTCCAACTGCTAAAAGTCAGTTTGAATGAAAAATTGCGCTGAATTCCGCAACCAATGGTTGGTATTAGCCAAAATGAAGGAAGCAATTTGGCGATAAATCGTGAAAATTAAGACAGGATAATTATGAACTGGATGACCGCCGATAAAGCACTGGCGCCCCTGCGCAGCGGCATGCGGGTTTTTATCGGTTCGGGCTGCGCCGCTCCGCAAAAGCTCGTTTCCGCCCTCACCCGGCGCGGACGGGAGCTGTTTGACGTTGAAGTCATTCATATTCTGACCTTCGGCATGGCGGAGTACGCCAGCCGTGAATTACTCGCCAATTTCCGCCACAACGCCTTTTTCATTGGTCCGAACGTTCGGGATGCGGTGAATGAGGGTGTGGCGGATTATACGCCGATCTTTTTGAGCGACGTGCCGGCGTTGTTTCGCCGCAAGAAAATCCACCTGGACATGGCGCTGATTCAGGTCAGCCCACCGGATGCCCACGGCTTTTGCAGCTTCGGCGTTTCTGTGGATGTGGTCAAAGCGGCCGTGGAAAGCGCGGACTATGTCGTTGCCGAGGTGAATCCCAATATGCCGAGAACGCTCGGCGACAGTTTCGTGCACGTCTCCAGATTGAATGCGCTTGTGCAAAGCATTTTCCCGATCCTGGAATTTTCTCTCCAGCCGCCGTCGCCGGAGGCAAAAAAAATCGCGGAATATGTTGCATCCCTCGTCGAGGACGGCGCAACGTTGCAGACGGGGATCGGCGAAATCCCGAGCGCCGTCATGGCGAGCCTTGCCGGCCGGCGCGATTTGGGGATGCATACGGAAATGTTCACCGAGGCGGTGATTCCCTTGATTGAAAGCGGCGCAATGAATTGCCGGCTCAAGACATTGTTGCCCGGCAAAATTGTCACGTCGTTTTGCTTCGGCACCCGTAAGCTGTATGACTATATCCACAACAATCCGCTGTTCGAATTTCGGCCGACTGAATTTACCAACGACCCGTTCCAAATAGCGCAAAATCGAAAGATGGTGGCCATCAGTTCTGCGATCGAGGTCGATTTGACCGGGCAAAGCAGCGCTGATTCGATTGGCGACAGGTTCTATAGCGGTTTTGGCGGTCAGACGGATTTCGTGCGCGGGGCGGCCCGCGTCGACGATGGCAAACCCATTCTCGCGCTCCCATCCACAACGCGGGACGGGACCATTTCGAGAATTTGCGGGCGGCTCAAGCCCGGCAGCGGCGTGGTGACCACGCGGGCAGACGCCCATTATATTGTCACCGAATTTGGCATCGCGGATTTGCACGGCAAAAGCGTGCGGGAACGGACGCTGGCGCTCATCCACATCGCCCATCCAAAATTTCGCGATGACTTAATGCGCGAAGCGCGCGAGCGAAATCTGCTCCATCCGAACCAAATTGCGTTGCCTGCCGGCCTGCTGCCCTATCCCAAAAAATTTGAAATTAACGCGAAATTCAAGGACGGGTTAAACGTGCATTTTCGCCCAATTCAACCCATGGACGAAACCCTCCTAAAGGAACTTTTTTATTCACATTCCGAACAGACCATTCCGAACCGGTATCTGGCGCATATCCGCCATTTATCGCATGAACAAGTCCAGAAATTTGTGACCCTGGATTATTGCAACGACTTCGCCCTCGTGGGTGTTGTGCCGCACGAAGGACGTGAGCGAATGATTAGCGTCGGACGCTATTTTCACAATCCAGCCAGCAGTGAAGCGGAAGTCGCCATTACAGTGCATGATGATTTCCAAAACCGCGGCATAGGAACTTTCCTGACGCAAACCCTCGCTAAAATTGCCTCGGAAAATGGAATTACGGCATTCACCGCCAATGTTCGCGCAGACAATCATGGAATGCTCCATGTCTTTAAAAAGGTGGCCTCGAAACTTGAAATGGAACTGGATTCGAATGTTTATCGCGTGCGTTTTGATCTCGGCGCAGTCGAACCGGGGCAAAAAATGGCCGACATTGGACAATCTGCGACAAGCCTAACCGAACGTACCATGGAAAAATCATATTCATGAGTCGAACGTGGCACATTCACGAACAAAGACTGCTGGAGATTAAGCGGACGCCACTTCTCATCTGCAGCGCCGCCGAACCGGCGATGGGCATTCAGGAAATCCATATCCGCACCATGGCTGTCACACCTTTGAGGAAGCGACCGCCCGGTTATCGCCCCCCAACACATTGGGGGATTAACGAGTAAATTCATTCAAACTGTCAGTGGTCTCCTGCGGTGATGTTTGATATAAACGTTGGAAAATTGGCGACACCGGCTCAGTTTGCTCCCATGCCGGCAAGCCTTTTGCGATCTCTGCGTTCTGTTGCGGCTAAAAATTTCATCGAATTTGTGCAATCCGTGTCTCGTTTCTTCGTATTACAGGGTGTACGGCGAAAAACTGAAAACTAGAAAGTTTGGGTATATTTGGCACAATTGCTGGCGATGCGCGAAACAATTCAGGTATGGATGGAATCCCTCGAAACGTTTGGATTGGAAGTCATCCGTGAAGAACGTCATGATTTCAAGGCAAACGCGACGCGCGCGCTCCTCTTTGCCCTGTCCAAAGCCTTTCATGTGGTCATTAATATTCGCCGCTGGCTTTATAATTACCGCATCCTTCGTGACAAAACTCTCGGGGTCCAGGTCATCGCCATCGGAAATTTGACCGCCGGCGGAACGGGCAAAACTCCCGTCGTCGAAAAATTCGCGCGTGAGCTGCGGGATGCCGGCCGCAACGTGGCCATTCTTTCTCGCGGATATCGTTCGAAACCCAAGCCGTTTCATAATTGGCTGTTTGACAAGGTATTTCTGCGGGAAGACCAAACGCCGCCACGCGTGGTTTCGGACGGCAAATCGCTTCTGCTCGATTCCGAAATGGCCGGTGATGAGCCCTACATGCTTGCTTCTAATTTGAAGGACGTGGTGGTGCTCGTGGACAAGGACCGCGTCAAAAGCGGACGTTACGCCATCGAAAAATACGGGTGCGACACCCTATTGCTGGACGACGGATTTCAATATTGGAGATTGCGTGGCCGTCGTCATGACGTCGTGTTGATTGACCGGCAGCAACCGTTTGGCAACGAGCATTTGATGCCTCGCGGGTTGTTGCGCGAGCCGCCGTCGCATCTCTCGCGCGCGCAAACGATTTTCATTACCAAAAGCGACGGCAAAACCGCTGAGTTGCGGGATCGCATTGCCCGGTTCAATTCGGACGCGGCGGTCATCGAATGCGTGCATCATCCACTTTATCTCGAAGACATTTTTACCGGCGAACGAAAGGAACTGGACTTTTTGCTGGGCAAAAAAGCGGCGTCGCTTAGCGGAATTGCGGAGCCGGAAAGTTTTGAGCGAAGCCTGGTGTCGCTGGGGGTAGAGCTGGTCTATTCCAAGCGTTTCGCCGATCATCACCGGTTTACGCAACAGGAAGTACTGAACGTCATCAATCGCGGCAAGAAGCGCCAGGCGGCGGTCATCATTACCACGCAAAAAGACGCCGTGCGATTTCCTAAAATTGACCGGCGCGATCTGCCGATTTATTTCATGCGCGTGGAAATCAGGATCGTCAGCGGCGCGAATGACTTCCAGGATTGCGTGCGAAAGATTTGTTTTAAATGATCATCGTTTACTATTTGGCTCGCGGCCTCATTGCGTTCATTCAATGCCTGCCGCTGCCGCTGGTGGCGCGGATTGGCGCGTTGGGCGGGGCGGTGGCGTTTCATCTCGATGGCCGGCATCGCCGCGTGGCGTTGGATAATTTGCGAATGTGCTTTGGCGGCGAGATGTCGGAAAAGGAAATCATGGCGCTCGCGAAGGAAAATTTCCGGCGTTTGGGCGAGAATTATTGCTGCGCCATCAAAACCGCGGCGATGACCTCGAAGCAACTGCATCGGTATGTCGAGTTTGTGCGGCCGGAAGAACTCCAGCCGCCGCGGCGCATGGTCATGGCCATCGGCCATTTCGGAAATTTTGAATTGTACGCGCGATTCCAAAATTATTCGTCCGGTTACCAATGCGCAACAACGTATCGCGCGCTGAAACAGCCGGAACTCAATCGTCTGCTGCAAAAACTACGTGAAAAATCCGGCTGCCTTTTCTTCGAACGACGCACGGACGGTCCGCTTCTACGCGAGGCCATGAATGCCCCGAACATCATCCTGGGATTGCTGGCCGACCAAAGTTCGCGCGGATTGCGCGCGCCGTTTTTTGGACACGATTGCGATACCGGCCTGGCCCCCGCGATTTTTGCGCTGCGATATCGTTGCGATCTGCACACTGCGTTTTGTTTCCGCGTCGCGTCTGCGAAATGGCGCCTGGAACTGGGCGATAAAATTTCCACTCACGAGGATGGCGCCCCGCGTTCGAGTACGGACATTATGCGTGACGTCAACAGTTCGTTTGAAAAGGCCATTCGCCGCGACCCGGCCAATTGGTTTTGGGTGCATCGGCGATGGAAGGCGCAAAATGGAAATCAAAAAGCTCATGAACAGGCTACGATGTAGCGCAGGTTTCCAAATCGGCAAATCGTACGACATCGTGCGAGCCGCAGGTTTAGAAACCTGCGATACAGCAGACTTGGAAGTCTGCGCTACGGTTCGTGCCCGTGATGCATGTCAATTCTTTGGAGGTTGCGATTTTCCATGAAGCGCCTCCTGGTACGCGGAACAAACTGGCTGGGTGACGCGGTCATGACCACACCGGCGTTGATGCGCTTGCGCGAAAAATTTCCGGACGCGCATATTGCGCTGTTGACGCCGGAAAAGTTGGAGCAGCTTTGGCTGCATCATCCGGCGGTGGATGAATTCATTTCCTTTTCAGCGGGGCAGGGCGTCTTTGGCGTCGCCGCGAAACTGCGCGGTGGAAAGTTTGACGCCGCCCTGGTGCTGCCGAATTCACCGCGCTCGGCGTTGGAAGTGTTTCTGGCCAGGATTCCCGCTCGAATCGGTTATGCGCGGCCGTGGCGCAATGTGTTTCTTACGCAAACCGTAGTTCCGCGTGCGGACGCGGTGAAAATGCGGAAACGAACGGTCCAGGAAATCAAAGGGCTTATCGAGTCGAACCCAAAATGTGGAATACGTCCTCCGCCATTTTCGCAATCCGCGCATCAGGCACATGAGTATTTGCACCTGGTTGCCGCTTTGGGGGCCAATGAGGAGCCGCAGCAGTCGATGTTAGCGGTCACGCCGGAAGAGGTTGACGCGGCACGACAAAAATTTGGCCTTGCGAGCGTTTCGAGTCCCATCTTCGGGCTCAATCCGGGTGCGGAGTATGGACCCGCGAAGCGCTGGCCGATCGAGCGATATATCACGGCCGCAAAAGAAATTCAAAAGCGGAATAATTGCGCCTGGATATTGTTCGGGGGAAACAATGACAAAGACCTCACAAATCAAATCCAATCTGCCTTGGGCGGGGAGGCGTCGGTTTTCAATGTTGCCGGAAAAACCTCGTTGCGGGAGCTGATGTCGCTGATGAAGCTTTGCCGTTTATTTCTGACGAATGACACGGGCCCGATGCACGTGGCCGCCGCACTGGGGGTGCCGGTCGTGGCCATTTTTGGCAGCACGTCGCCTGAACTGACTGCGCCGCTGATGGCAAACGAGTCCAGCCTTCAAATCCTGGCATCAGATGCGCCGTGCTCTCCATGTTTTTTGCGCGAGTGTCCGGTTGATTTTCGGTGTATGAAGGGAACCAGGGTTGAGACAGTGGTGGAGGCGGTCCTTCAAACATCCGGAAATACCGGATCAGTCACGGGTGAAGCCGAGTAGCTTCGCATTCAAGCTGCCGCCGCTAAATAGCATTTCATCCAATGCTGATTCCACGTGTCGGCCGGCTAAATTTTTTTCTCCGGATTCAACCAGGAATTGCGCTGACCTGCGCATGAGCTCTTTGATAAACGCTCCGCTGCCGCCTTTACTTTTTTGGATCAAAAATGGAAGCAGCGCGTCACTGATTTTCAATCCTCCCCCGTACAATTGGATCAATTTGCGACGTCCTTCGTCGTCCGGAAGAGGAAATTCAATCGCCTGATCGATTCGACCGGGTCGCGACGTGAGGGCTTCTTCCAACTGGTCTGGCCTGTTGGTAGTGAGGACAAAGAGCACTTTTGCATCCTCGCGCAGCCCGTCCATCTCGTTTAACAAGCGGTTCAGAATGCTCTCTTCACAAGCGTTTCGCATGGAAGTCCGGGCTCGCGCGATCAAGTCAACATCCTCAATCACGACCATGGAAGGTTGTAAAAAGCGCGCCAACTGCACGTAATGATCGAGCAAACCCACCTGTTCAGCGGTAATCAGGAGAGTCGTATGGTCTTTCATCTGGCTGGCCAAATAGTGGATCGTATGGGTTTTGCCTGTTCCCGGCGGACCATAAAATAGCAGGCCTTTCTTTATTCCCAGCCGCATTTCGTTGAGCCTGTCCCGCTGTTCAATAAACCGAGTTACGTTCCGTTCCAGCAAACCAAGTGTTTTTTCAGGCAATATCACTTCGTCGCGGCGAACGGTCTTCAATCGATGCACCCGGATTCCCGAAATTGAGCCGGAGTAATTGTCGTCAAGCTCCAGTGACAACACCTTGCCACGATACGAGCCGGCCTGGGCTATCTTGCGTTCGATTTGACCCAACAGACGCCGGCTCAGTTCCAGTCCTTTTTCACCGGGCGCAACGGCAATTTCCAAATGCAGGCCCAATTCTCGTCCATACTTTTGAACGCGACTCAGCAACATTGCAAACGGCATAGTGCCGTCGGAACACAACCACAGTGCATTTTTCAAGCACCGAACCGGCAAAAGCCCTCCTGCATCAATTTCATCGTATCGCAGTGGTGCGATGAGGACAGCCGTGTTTTTATCTTCAACCATCAAATGCGAAAAAGTCACAGTGTCGTGACTGTAGCGCTCATGAGTGCCTAGCACCTTTTTAGGCTCAAATGGCCCGGTCAAAACCTCCGTTATGGCTATTTGCAAATCCAGACGCGTCGTCGCAGGAAATTCTCGAATGGCAGTAACCAGTTCATGGAGTGCCAAGCGTCCAAAATGACTTTTGAGGGCCGTGCTGACTAACGGATTCCGCAATTTTGGTTTTTTAGTTGCCATGAAGAGAATATAAATCAGTTCGCCAAATGCGATACTTATTTAGCTTCCTGAATGGCTATGTAATCCAAAGCGGGTCTTATGGGATCTCAAGTGCAGGAACCAATTTGGTTCTCACCGGAGATGGACTCAAGAAATCGAACGAATTTCCTTAATGACCGAGCGGTTCAAACTGCGAGCCTGGAACCCAGCCAAAGGCAGTGCCGCCGGTAAAGCCGATGTAGTGATCGGTTTGATATAGGGGATCATCAGGCAGACTGGGACGGTAGTTGTCCGGATAGGTCGGCAGCGGGGTCAGATATTTTCTGGCGATGGGATGGTAGGGCGGAAAGGGGAAAGTGACGACTTCATAAATACCGACACCCGTGCGGGCGGCGGAAAGGCAAACGCCCTTAACAACGCCGGTCGTGGCGGCTTCAGTGGGGGAATTCCAAACGGCGGTTTGCTCCATCGAGGTGCGTAATCCTCCGAGGCGAACGACTTCACAGGTGTTCCGGACACCGCGTCCCAATTTTTCCTGCGCGCCGACGCAGCCGGAGGTCAGCAGGGCAGTCGTGGCGGCCAAAGCGAGGATTGGAAGAATATTTCGCATAAAATTCAATTTATTTTGCAGCTTACGCCCGATTTGTTAAATGTAAAGGTTTTTGTTTCGGCGTCGCGGAAATTTTTTGACCGAAAAACCCGTTGCGCGCGAGTCGGATTTGTCGCAATCTAGATAAAAGGTGGTTTGGCTGTGAATAAAAATGTGAATAGATTTTCACCGTTCCGTCACACAGGTGTAACACAATTGGCAGATAGTTATATCAGCGGCAAATGGTTTGCCCGGCTTAAAATATGAAAAAAATTCTCATTTTAACTGCCAGTTTCGGAGATGGACACAACGCCGCCGCACGGAATTTGCGTGACGCGATTGAGTTGGTGGACGAGGACGCGCGCGCCGAAACAGTCGACTTGTTTGCCGACAGTTACGGCGCATTCAACACCCTGGCCAAGAAAACCTACCTGGGCATGGTTGCCTACGCGCCGAGGCTGTGGGGACAATTTTTTTCGCTGCTCGAAAACCCAATTGTCGAAAAACAGCTGGGCGGCTTTACCCGGCTGCAAAACACACTGGAAAAAGTGCTTGCGGAATCCCAGCCCGATTGCGTGGTTTCGACGTATCCGATTTATGGGCACGTCATCAAAAAGATTTACGCCAGCCATCATGAACGGCCGTTCAAGTTCATCACGGTGGTAACGGATTCGATTTCGATCAATACCGCCTGGTTCCGCGCGCCCAGCGATTATTTTTGCGTGGCCAATGAAGCTACGGCGGAGGTATTGGCCAAAGGCGGCATCCTGGAACAGCAGATCAAAGTGACCGGATTCCCGGTCAGCCCGATCTTCGCCGACAGTTCAAATGACCTGCCCCAACCGATTGGGGACGAACCACGCCGGGTCCTTTACGTCATCAACACCGGCAAGAAAAAAGCGGGCAAGGCGATTGACCGGCTCCTGGAAATTGACGACGTGCACCTGACCATCACAGCGGGTCGTGACCCTGAACTGCGCGCCAAACTCATCGAGCGCACGAAAGACCAGGAGCACCGGGTCAAAATCCTGGGCTGGACCAACCAGATGCCGGAACTGATGTTGTCGCATCACCTGATTATCGGCAAAGCAGGGGGCGCGACGGTGCAGGAAGCTATTGCGGCCCGTTGTCCGATGATTATCAACCAGGTCATTCCCGGACAGGAAGAGGGCAATGCGGAGTTGATTGAGAAATTCAACCTGGGCGCCGTTGTTGAAAAGAACAAGGAAGTGGCCGAAGCCGTGGAAATGGCGTTCGAAAAACGGGCGACGCTGTGGAACGAGTGGCGGAAGAATTTGAAAAAGATCAGCCGGCCTGATGCAGCGAGGAAAATTGCGGAACTGATTTTGGACGAGTCCGAGTGTGATTTTCCGGGAGGAAAGGCGGTAAAATTGTTTGAGACGTCGCCCTCGCGTCTCATGCGGCAGGCCCAACCGGCGACCAGCAACGGTGGGAGCGGGGGCGGTGGAAGCAGCGCGCAGATGCTCCTTTGTGATTTTCATATTCACACCAATTATTCGGACGGCAAATTGAGCGTGCCGGAGATCATCGATTTTTACGGTGAACGCGGCTTTGACTGCATTTGCATCACCGACCATCTCGCGGACCCGAGCCGGTTGTTGGGCAAGCTGGCTGAATTGGCCAATTGCACGCTGGCCCAGGAACAGGTGGGAGAATATTTTGCGATCATCGAGCGTGAGCGCCAGCGGGCCTGGCGGCGCTACAAGATGCTGGTGATGACCGGCATCGAATTCAACAAGGACGGCTACACGAAAAAGACGTCGGCGCATTTGCTGGGGATAGACCTGAAATCGCCGATCAGCGCTTCTTTTGACATCCCGGAAATCATCGAGAAAATCCACGAACAAGGCGGGCTGGCCGTGGCGTCGCATCCGCACATTATGAAAAGCGAGTGGGGCAAAAACACCTTGTACCTTTGGGAAAACCAGGACAAATTCGCGCCGTTGCTCGATGCCTGGGAAATTGCCAATCGAAACAACATTTTCAATGACGTCGGCTTAAAGCGTTTGCCGTTTATCGCCAACAGCGATTTTCACAAGCCCAAGCATATCTATTCATGGAAGACGCTCATCCATGCGGAGAAGGACCCGGAAGCGATTAAGGACTGCGTCCGTCGCAACGAACACGTGGCCATTACCCTGTACCGCGATTTTGCGGCGTCAGCAAAGGGCGCGAAACATGGATTTGAATCGTCGGCTGTGGTTCCGTCCCTGTTTGAAGAGCGGCTTTCGTTGCAGGTTGTGAATCATTAAGCATGGCGGAGGGATGAGAGGAAATAGCCCGCTGGGACAAAGGATGCAGCCTTTAGCTAAAGCGTGGACACCGAACGAGGTCAAATCACCGTGCCGTGCGGGATGATGGCGTTTTTGGGGATGATGATGATGCCGTCGCGGATGAAATAGAGTTCGTGATCGACGTTGTCCGGTTTTCCGGCGGGGGAAATGGTGACGTTGTTTCCGATGCGCGCGTTTTTATCGATGATGGCGTTTTCGATGCGACAGTTTTCGCCGATGCCGATGCGGGGTTTGCCTTCGGTTTCGTTCTGGCGGATGGATTCCACGGATTCGTAAAAGTCGCAGCCCAGGAGAATGACCCGGTTCATCAGCGTTCCAGTGCCTACAAACGTGCGCAATCCCACGATGGTATTGTTTATTTTTGCGCCGTTGATGATGCAGCCGTCGGTCACAACGGCGTGTTCGATTTCCGCGCCGTTGACTTTGGAACCGGGCAGGTAGCGCGGCCGGGAAAAGATCGGCGCGCTCATATCGAAGAAGTTGAAACGGGGCAACTCGTTCACCAAATCCAGATTTGCCTCGAAGAAATTACGAATGGTTCCAATATCCTCCCAATAGCCCTGAAAAACGTGGGAGCAAACGCGATGGGTGCTGATGGCTCGCGGAATGATATGTTTGCCGAAATCGGACAGGGGATTGTCCAGCAATTCTTCGATGAGTTCGCGGTTGAAGACATAAATGCCCATCGAGGCGAGAAATTTTTCGCCGCCGTCTTTGACGCCGAGTTTTTCGAGCCATTCGGCGGGCAGATGCAGGGAATCCAGCACGGCGGGGTCCTTTGGCTTTTCTTCGAAACGCCTGATCCTGAGGTCTTCGGAAATCTGCATGATGCCGAAGGATTGCGCCTCCACCCGCCCCACCGGAATGGTGGCAACGGTGATGTCGGCGTCGCTCTCGATGTGTTCGGCCAGAAGCTGGCGAAAATCCATGCGATACAATTGGTCGCCACTCAGGATGAGGAGATAATCAAAATCGTGATTCAGGAAGTGCTGGAGATTTTTGCGGACGGCGTCGGCGGTGCCTTCGTACCAGGACGTATTGGTGAGCGTTTGCTGCGCCGCGAGGATTTCGACAAATCCGCTGGTGAAATGGTCGAATTTATACGTGCGTGAAATGTGGCCGTGCAGGGACGTGGAATTGAACTGGGTCAGCACGTAAATCCGGCGGAAACCGGAATTGATGCAATTCGAGATGGGAATGTCCACGAGCCGGTATTTGCCGGCGAGCGGCACCGCCGGTTTGGCGCGGTCTTTGGTGAGCGGAAAGAGGCGCGTGCCCTGGCCGCCCCCCATAATGACGCATAGTACGTTGCTTGTATTTAATGATTGTCGGCCAGTTTGTGACATATAACTCCGGTTCGTGGGGCAATATACCGACAATTTTTCCGGCGGCAAGTCCGGTCGGAATTTCCCGTAGTCGTAATAGTGAAGCTTTTCTTGTGCGTTGAAACGTTGAAACCCGGATATTGCATTAGGCTCTAGGAAAGGTGAAGGAAAGATCTTATCTGTCGGCGAAGCCGCAAACCGAAACCCCGGAGGGGGTGAAATATCTGTAGCCCAGGGCAAGCGAGTCTGCGAGCGCCGCCCTGGGTTAACCATCCGAAGAAATCAGCCGCTGACTGCGAGGCCGCGCGATAGCGCGAATCTGAACTGCGGCACTCCTGAATTTCAGTGCGAGCGCCAGAACAGTATTGTGCAGCTCTAATGCAACGCAATTGGAATTCCCGTCCAAAAGCGGCTTTTGGCTGTGACCCTTGCATTGGATCGAACCACATAACGAACCCCAACGCAAAATCCGGGTTGAAACGTTGAAAAGTTAAAACGTTGAAACGAGTTTCGATTTCAAAGGTGGTTGGACAGGCCGGATAGCGAAGCAGCGCGGCTGATTGAACCGTGATTTAGTCAGAGCCTCCTCACCCGCCGCCGCATGGCTATGGCGCGGCAAGCGTCGGCTCCTACGTAGCGCAAATCGTAAATTCGAGGATGAGGATGAGAATGATTCCCCTCCACCCACTAACCATTTGAAATAAACCGGGCGAATTCGGCATGGAGATGAGGGGGAATGCGCGCCTTGAATTTTGCGGTTTTTCCGTTGTAACGGCGTTCGATAACCTGACCTACCTGGTGCAGTCGGGCGATGACGTCCGCATGTTCATGAGGAATCCGTAGTTCCAAAAATTCGCGCGTGGGCCGCAATTGCGTGCCAAGTTCCGCCAGCAAATGGGGAACGCCTTCGCCGGTTTTCGCCGAGATCTCGACTGCCTGGGGGTATTTTTCCTTTAATCGGTTTAAAAGTCCGCCGCCGGCGGCGCAGTCAATTTTGTTGAACACCATGATGGCCGATTTCTCGCCTGCGCCGATTTCAGCCAGCACCGCATTGACGGCATCAATTTGTTCCCATGCCTGGGGATGGCTGATGTCCACGACGTGCAGCAGCAAATCGGCCTGGACGACTTCTTCCAGCGTGGCTTTGAACGCTTCAACGAGGCCGTGCGGCAGTTTGCGGATAAAACCGACCGTATCCGTGAGCAAAACATTTTGGTTCGTGGGCAGTTTCAGCCGCCGCGTCGTGGGGTCGAGGGTCGCGAACAGGATGTCTTTGGCCAGGACATCCGCACCCGTGAGCGCATTCAGGAGAGTGGACTTACCGGCGTTGGTATAGCCGACGATTGAGGCCAGCGGCCATTGGCTGCGCTGGCGTCCGGCCCTTTGGGTGGCGCGACGACGGCGGACGAGGTCGAGGTCGCGGGAAATGGTGTCGATTCGTTCCTGGACTTTGCGGCGGTCGGCTTCGAGCTGGGATTCGCCTTCGCCACCACGCATGCCGATGCCGCCAGCCTGGCGAGACAAGTGGCCCCAGAACCGGGTCAGGCGCGGCAGCAAATGCTGCAATTGCGCCAGTTCAATCTGCAATTTGCCCTCCCGCGTGCGTGCGCGTTGCGCGAAAATATCCAAAATCAGCGCAGTGCGATCGAGGATTTTGCAATTGAAGATTTTTTCCAGGTTGCGGCTTTGTGCCGGCGAGAGTTCATCGTCAAAAATCACCGTGTCCACGCCGTGACTCTTGCAGAACCCCGAAAATTCCGCGGCTTTGCCTTTGCCGATAAAGGTCGCCGGGTTTAGAGCTTCCATTTTTTGGACGCCCTGGCCCATCACTTGGGCGCCGGCCGTCTGGGCGAGTTCGGCCAGTTCCGCAAGCAGGTCCGCCACGTCCACATCTGTGGTTTTGCGCGACTTGGCTTCCACACCGACCAGAAAGACTTTTTCCGGCCGCGTTTTTCGGATTTCAATGAGTGCTTTCAACTGTTAGATAAATTTAACATAACCGTTGGCCGTTGCGATTTGAAAATTGCGGTAACTCTGTTTTAATTCCATTCGTCTATGGTTCGATTGGACAAATTCAAAATTTATAAGAAAGGGTTGAATGGGATCGGCGGCGGAATTGTAGCCGTGAGACTCTCCCTCACCCCGGCCCTCTCCCAATGGGAGAGGGGGAATTGTCGTCAGATGGTCGGGACGGCGAGTGGCTGCTTCGGTTCGTGGATTCAGTTCGCGATTCGAAGGGCTTGCAAATTCATTGCGTTGATGATGTGTGGGTTTGCGTTGCAAATCAGCGCGTTGGCGGAGTCGCTGCCGCATGTGGTTCTCCAGCGCGTTTTTCCAAAGTTGCAGGGCGAGCGGCCGGTTTGGATGAATGAAGCGCCGGATGGGTCCGGCAGGATGTTCATCGTTTATCAGCCCGGAACGATTTTGATCGTGAAAAAAGGGTCGGACGGGTCGGATGCAAAGGAGTTTTTAAATATTGAAGCGCGTCATCCGTATTTCGATAACGAGGACGGATTGCTGAGCATCGCATTCAGCCCTGGTTATGCGACCAATAAAACTTTTTACATCTATTACACCCAGACAAATTCTCAGCAGGACATGGACCGATTGCGCCATGACCAGCCCTTGATGTTTCCGTATCGGAGCGTAGTCAGCCAGATGAAAGTGTCCGCGAATGATCCGGACCAAGCCGACACCACCACAGAAAAAGTCATCATGGAAGTGTTGCAGCCGTTTTCGAATCATAAAGGCGGCGAATTGTGCTTTGGCCCGGATGGCTATTTATATTTGGGCCTGGGCGACGGCGGCCTATACGACGATCCGTTTGGCAATGGACAAAACTCGGCGACGCTGCTGGCGAAAATGCTGCGCATTGACGTTAATTCGCGCGCCTGGGTGGGTTGGGGGACCGAGGCGCAACAGTTGGACTATGGCTTTCCGAAAGATAATCCCTTTTACAACGAACCAGACATGGATTTTCGGGGCGCGCACAAGGAGATTTACGCAATGGGCCTGCGCAATCCCTGGCGTTACAGTTTTGATCGCCAGACCGGCGCGCTGTGGTGCGGCGACGTGGGGCAGGATTTGTGGGAGGCGATTTATCTCATCGTGAACGGCGGGAACTACGGCTGGGGCGTGCACGAAAGCGGTCATGCGTTCAAACCGGGAGCACCGGGCGCGCAGTTTATCAAGCCGCTGATTGATTACCCGCACCGCCTGGACTTGCAATCGCAGGCAATCTTCCCGGACCACGGTATCGGCACGTGCGTCATCGGCGGTTACGTATATCGGGGAAAGAAATTTCCGTCATTGGACGGCGTGTACGTGTACGGCGATTATACCCTCGGGACGATCTGGGGATTGCGTTATGATTATGGCAGGCATGCGGTGACAGTGGAAGGAACGCTTCTGCAACAGCCCAAAAACATATGCAGTTTCGCCGAAGACGCGGAAGGCGAAATTTATGCCCTCATGGATGGCGGCGAAATTGACTCGATTACGGCGCCATAGGGACGGTAAGTGCCACGTTCGCGGGACGCGCGTTGGACCCTGGAATGGCTTCAATGTTCCGGCCTATCAGATAATCGGACGATTATTCCCCCTCTCCTTGGGGAAAGGGCAGGGGTGAGGGAGAGCCTTTCAGGTGGCAAATGACTACCGATTCAAAGAGCGGGTTGAATCAGATTTCACTCTTCATGCAAATGAATTTTGCCGTTTGTCCGATTTGAATGATGCAATGCCGTTGGCATTGCGGACTTTCCCGCGCGGTGACGCCGCAGCGCGGCGTCCCTGCCGGGAACAAAACCGGCAGAATTACCTTGCAAAATCGGTTAAAACTGTCATTGTTATTGGGACAGTCGGTTTATGAGTTTGATAAGTCGTATACAAGGAGCTTTTGCAGTTTTTTGATCGCCATTGTTCCCAAATTTATATTTCAACGCATCCAGAGAGGCACGCCCGACCACGGGCTCGAAGTTACTGCGGTTGGCCGACACTGTATCCCGGTAGAGAATGAATCTCATTTATGAGTCTTCGATAAAGCGCAAGGTGATGACCGTCATTTTGGTGGCCAGTTTCGCGGTCTCCCTGGTCACGGTTGCGGCATTTGTGCTTTGTGATGTATTGACGTTCAAGGATTCAATGGTCGGGAACCTTGTGTCACAGGGACGGTTAATTGCCGAAAACAGCGCCGCAGCGCTGGCGTTTAAGGACCAGGACGATGCCCGAAAAGTCCTCGCGTCCTTGCGATCGGAGCCTGATGTGGTGGCTGCGGCGATTTACGATCAACAGGGGAAATTGTTTGCCAGCTATCCGGCGGGCATTTCCAGGGACAACCTGCCACCAAAGCCGGCGGCCTGGGCCTACAGATTTCAAAACAATTCCCTCTGCATTTTTCAGACGGTGGTCTATTCGAGCGAGCCATTGGGAACGATTTATTTGCAATCGAATTTGGGCGCCTTGACGCAGCGCGTGAGGCTGTATGGCATTATCGCTCTTTTGATCCTATTCGTTTCGCTCCTGGTGGCCGCATTCCTTTCGAACATGCTCCAGCGGCGCATCTCGAGACCAATCGTGGCCCTGGCAAGAACTGCCCGGGCCATTTCGCAAAGACAGGACTATTCCATCCGCGCCGCGCGTTTGAGCAACGACGAACTGGGCCTTTTGACGGACTCCTTCAACACCATGCTGGAGCGCATACAAAACAGCGATTCCGCCGTGCGCGCGCGGGAGGCGCAGTTCCGGTTGGTGACGAACCAGGCGCCGGTTTTACTGGCGCAATTGGACCGGGAATATCGCTATAAATTTGTCAACAAACCTTTTGCATCCCATTTTGGCCGCGAGCCTGAGGAGATTGTCGGCATGCGCGCGGTGGAGGTGGTGGGCCCGGCCCAGTTTGAGTCGGAGCGACCCAACATGGAGAGAGTGCTGGCCGGAGAGCAGGTCCAATTTGAATTGGAAACAGTGAACGCCCAGGATGAACTCCGCTGGAATCATGTTGAATATACGCCGGAAAAAGATTCCGACGGCCGGACGATCGGTTTTGTGGCCGTCCATACGGATGTGACCTCGCGCAAGCGTGTGGAAATGGAGATGCAACAGGCCCGCGACCAGGCGCTGGCGGCGTCCCAGGCGAAAGACGATTTTCTCGCGGCCCTTTCCCATGAACTGCGCACGCCGTTGAACCCGGTATTGTTGATTGCCAGCGATGCCGCGGGTGATAAGGAGTTGCCCGCAGGCGTCCGCAAAAATTTTGAAATTATTGGCAAAAATGTGGAATTGGAGGCGCGATTGATTGATGACTTGCTCGACCTCACGCGCATCTCCCGCGGCAGCCTGCGTTTGAACCTGGAAGAACTTAATCTGAATCTGGTCCTCCAAGAGGTTATCACACACTTTGAGGCGGAAATCGCCAGTAAACAAATCGAGCTGGTCCGGGATTTGAAAGTGGAGCCGGCCAGGGTCGAAGGGGATGCCGTGCGCCTTCAGCAGATTCTTTGGAACGTTTTAAAAAACGCGTTAAAGTTCACGCCGCATAACGGAACAATCTCCATATTGACGTGTGCGCAGGACAAAAAATTGAAGATTCAAATTACGGATTCGGGAATCGGCATGACGCCGGAGGAGTTAAAACGCGTGTTCAATGCGTTTTCCCAGGGAGATCATGCGGCCGAAAAGCCTCATCGTTTTGGAGGGCTTGGCCTTGGACTCGCCATTGCCAAACAACTTGTGGAACTGCACCGCGGCGACATCTATGCGTTCAGTGAAGGACGCGACAGGGGCGCATCCTTCATGATTGAACTGCCAAGGGTGGAAACAAATTAATTAGTGCTTACGCGTGTTGCTAACACTCCGAGGACCGAAATCCGGAGAAAAGCACCAAACCCCAAACTCCAAGCACCGTTCGGAAGCTCCAATCTCCAAGCACCCCAGCTCCAGAGAAGCACCAAGGCTCGAATATCCAATTTTGCGCGCTTGTAGCTTGGATGT
>DATAST010000165.1:0-1987 GCA_036269115.1 Verrucomicrobiia bacterium
CGGGACGGTCCTGCGGCTCAACCAGGGCTTCATCAAGCCCGACCCGGGCGGGAGTTACAAGGACATCGTCTTCGACACCAACGGCAACGGCGAGACCTGCAAATGCAACGTGGCGCTGGGCGACGGCATGCTCAATGTCGCAAGCACAAATGGGGGGATTTCGAGCAACATGCCGGCCCAGATCTCCGGCCCGATCTACTTTGGCGGACCGGCAACGGGCGCGCCGTTGGGGTTGACAGCAGATGAGATAGGTTTGGGAACGAACCCGGCATCTAACCTCCCCGTTCACCCTGGAGCCACCGGTTTAAAATTCCGCGTGGAGTGCGACAGTGCTCATCCCGGCACAGCCAAACTCATGGTACTCGCTGGAACCTCGGACACAGAAACAAAGGTGATTGACAACATAGGAAGTGGCGTCACCTGCTCCCCATAAATGGAGAGCCATTATAGATAATCACAGCGGGCTGATGAAATGATAAACAATTCAAGAAAATCTCCCTTATTGTGTCGATGCATTAATCGGCTGCAATTTAATAGATATAAAGCTAATCATAACAAAATGTTAGAGATGTTTGGAATCTTGTATAAATTCATACTTATTGCGGTTTTGTGCAACGCAGTCATTGGTCAGCCGGTTAATGCCAAAATCATAACATTTGACCCTCCGGGCTCGGTCGAGACGTTGCCATATCAGATCAATACGAAAGGCGAGATCACAGGTTACTATGATGATTCCAATGAACTAGGTCATGCTTTTTTGCGCACATTAAAAGGCTCTATTACGACCTTCGATGTCAGTAAGGCTAAGTGCGGAACTTTTGGATTTGGCATAAACGACCACGGTGTTATCGTGGGTCAATATAATGATAGACTATGCAATGCTCATGGTTTTGTACGAGCAGCTGATGGGACTATCACGACATTCGATGCGCCCGGAGCGGTGCAGACAGACGCATATGCCATAAATAATGCGGGCGTCATTGCGGGAAGCTATGTAGATACAAAAAAATATACACACGGCTACGTGCGCGATGCCGCGGGCACTTTTTCAACTTTTGATCCGCCGAATTCTATCGAGACTATTACATACAGCATAAATAATCCCGGCGCCATAGCAGGCACTTATATCGACGGCGCAGATACTTATCATGGCTTCGTGCGCGGCACCGACGGAAAGATCACAAACTTCGACGCTCCCGATTCTGACGGCACATTTGCCTATAGCATCAACGATTCGGGTTCGATTGTCGGTTACTATCAAGAGAGAGAGGAAGCATATGGTTTTGTCCGCAGCCCAAATGGAATTGTCACGGCTATTGACCCCTACAAATCTAATTCAGTTGTGGTATTCGGCATCAATAAACGCGGCGTGGTTGCTGGCAATTACGTAAGCGATATGGCGCACGGTTTCACTTACACATCTAATGGAACGTACAAAACTTTCGATCCAAAAAAGTCAATTGATACCAATCCTACGGCTATCAATGACAAAAGGGGCACAACCGGATGGTACCAGAAGGAAAATCCCGGCCCGATCCACGGCTTCCTTCGCACGCGCTGAACGGCGCTCCGCCGTCAGGGGCAGCTGATGCAGATTCTGGGCAGCACGGGCAGCACGATCGACAGCACGAATTATGGTTTCGTGCTGGTTGCGGCGTCGCTGCCGTCTTTCGACACCTATCAGGATTTCACCAGCGAGGAGAGGTCGTTCGGTTTGAACAACATCACACTCACCGCCAGCACGAAAAGCACAAGAGTGGATGTGGATAATAATCAAGACGTGCACTTCACAAATGACGGATTGCTGTTTCAAGATCCCACGAATGTCGAGAGCACCGACGTCAATGCCGCGCTGGAGAATCTGCAGGTGGTGCATTTTCCCGGCAATGCGCTTGCGGCGTTCGGCTTTAACGGCGAGTTCCGGGGGTATAATGTCTATGCCGGCGCATCGGGCGGCAATTGCGTGGATATCGAGAACAAGGGCAAT
>DATAST010000166.1:0-40483 GCA_036269115.1 Verrucomicrobiia bacterium
AACGGATGACCAGGACCGGTGGCCAGCTTGAGGGTGGGAACGAACAGTTCGTCCTGAGTGGGTTTGCGTTTGCCTATCGCCATGCGATATTCATAACTAATGTAAAATCTATGTCAAGATATAATTTTGACTTTTTTAACGTGCTGTTAGGCGGCACCTGCACCTTAAAAATATGAAAAATAAACTTCTATGGTTACTTGCCGGCGTCATCGCTTTTGATTTCGGAATTACTATGTTGGGTCAGCCTGCGAGCTATTGGCATCATCCGGACACGGCTCATGAGGGGAATCCCGTTTATCATTGGTTTATGGTTCAAGGGGTTCTTTGTTACCTGACTTTCATCGTTTGTTACATAGCCGGAGTTGTTACGTTGGTTAGCCGTTTGCCAAGGCAGGCCGCGATAACCACGGGCTTGGTCTTTCTGTTAGTGCATTTTTTCGCGGGGTCGGGTTGGCTTGCCTTTCATTTTCATCACGACATGCTTGGGCCGGCTATCTATGCGCTGGTATTGTCTATCGCACTGATGCAGATTCTAAATTCCGCTGACTGGAAGACTTGTTCCGGCAGTGATAATCGTGAGCAGAAATAATTCCCAATGCCTGACATCGCGCTCGTAAACGTAAAGTACCTGGCCGACGTCCGGTGACCAACCCTCGTCGACGCCCACCGGAATCTTTGGCTCAGAACAGCTGGATAATCCGAATATTGTCATGATCGCCTGCATCGTCGCGAATTTAGTCTTGGTCACCTGAATTAATGAACACGGGTAACCGCCGTTGGGTTGCGGGATCGAAAAGCATTTCTCCATGGCGTGCGGCCAAATCGCACTCCTTGTTTAGCCATTGGCCTTCTTGCGCAGAGTATCATCCTTATAGGGGCTTTCGCCAAAGAAGAGGAGGAATGCAAGGTCGTGCACAAGTTCGGTAGCCTCTTGATGGGCTTTTTCCGGCGGTTGCGGGAAATTGGGGTGGCTCGTCCAATCCCTGATGAATGTATCGCAATACCAGAAACCCTCCGCGATCCACGTCTCAATGGAAGGTTGCCCTTGACCTCTTCAGCGACGTCATACATGGCACTGGTCAATCTCCGAAAGGCATCCCAGTCCCATTTGAGCTGCACCCTCGCCTGAAGAAGAAATGACCCTTCTTCGGCATCAAACTCACGCCTGAGAATTTCGCGGGATGACATGCTACGGCAAAGCTCATAGCAGAAATCCAGCGCGATAGCAGGCTAAAATTTGCAATGATTAGGGACGAAAACAGTCTCAATTCGATTCTCTGTTATTGTACGTCTACTCGGTAATAATAGGGGCCGGAGTTTGTGGCTGTGGTGTCGGTGTAAATCGTGGAGCCGGCCTGGCCGACCAGATTGCTTTGAATCGTGCTGAAGACCGGCCGTTTGAGCAAATTCGTACCGCGCTGGAGATAATAGGTGCGATCATCCACGCTTTGCCAGATGACTGTTACACCGGCTGTGGTATTGTTCGTGGCAGATGGCGAAACCATGGCGAGGACGGACGCTGGATTGGTGGGATTCAAACCGGCGATCCAATCCTGGTAAACAGTAAAACCGGTGCCGTCCAACTTCGAGTCATCGACCGAGCCATCCGTTGGCAAACCATATTGCTGCAGCCATCCGTACGAGATGACTGACAAGGGCGTTTGATATTCATAAGCGCCGATGTCTACTGTGCCTCCTTTGATTCGCGGGTTGCCATCCAAATCGGTTCCTGTTGGGACATAGGCGTTGCGTCCGGAATTGATACAGGGAGAATTCGCCTGAAGCCGGAAATTATTCGCGGTCGCGTCAACAAATTCCGGGTCGAGCGCGATATTGTCCATTCCAGTTTCGGGCAGAGGCGCGGTGCAACAATTCGTCAACGTCGAATTTGAACAATTGGTCCCGCCGGGAGCCACGTTATCGTAGACAATGGAGTTATACAACGTGCTGGTGTCCACCGCACCGCCTGCCTGGGTAGTGGTATTGCCGACAATGGTGCAATTTTCCACGGTGCTGGCCGATACTCCTGCCGATGTGGATGAAACATTCCCATAGACCAGGCAGTTGTTCAGGGTGGAACTGTCCGCGCCACCGCCTAATCCATACACTTCGTCGTCGTAAGTGATATTTGTCGCCAAAATGCAACGATTCAAAGTGCAATATTCGGCGCCGCCGCCGTACTGGCCGAAATTTCCGCCAAGGGTGCAACCGGCAAGGGAGGAGTCATACGCACCGGCTCCACTTTGGGCGGAATTCGCCGTGACATTGCAGTTGGTCAACTGGCTGTTATCCGCGCCGCCTCCCCAGAGCGCGTTATTGTCGATCATATCCGAATTATTCGCGATGCATTGCTCGGCCCCGCCGCCGCCGGAGGCTGAATTGGTGACCACAAGGCAATTGTTCAACGTGCTGCCATAAGCGCCGCCGCCTGAAGTAGTCCAATAAACTGGCGGATTGTTTACTGTGTTATTGGTTAACAGACATTGGGACAAGGTTCCTCCATAGACCCCGCCGCCGGATAGACTCGCCGTATTGAGCGAGAGGTCGCAATTGGTCATCACGCAATCGGCTGCTCCACCGCCATTTTCAGCCGTATTTCCGGTGAGCGTGCTATTGAGCAATGTACCTTGGTAAACGCCCCCGCCGGACACATTTGCGGCGTTACCCGACAGAACGCAGTTGGCAAGCATGGCATCGGCAGATTCGCACCAGGCGCCGCCGCCGCTTTGATCTTCATTGGCGTCACCCTGGTTTGCGGTCGCTCCATTGGTCAGGGTAAATCCAACCAATTCCGCGTCGGCGGCAAGATAAGCGCATCGTACCGCGCTGTCCCCGACGGGAGAATTGCCTTGGATAACAGTGCCGACTGCTCCATTGACGCTGAAGACTCCCAAAGCCTTGGTAATCGCCACGCGATTGGCAGAACTATGGACCGATTGCCCTCCGGTTTGATAGGTTCCATTGGTCACGAGGATGGGATCCCCGGGCGATGCAGCATTAACGGCATCCTGGATAGTAGTCGCGGCATTCGCCCAGTTCGTATATGGTGACACGGGGTTGGCGTTGTTGGCATTGACATAATGTTCCGCCTGGAATTCGTAAGCTCCCATGTCAATTGCGCCATAGGCAATTCGTGCATTTCCGGATACGTCAACGTTGGTATAGGCATAGCTGTTGGTCCCGGCATTGATGCACGGTGAACCGGTAAGCAAATGAAAATCATTATTCAGGGGATAGACAAAGAGCGGGTCGGCGGCAATATTCCCGGCCGTGCCAACCAGGTTGCCGCTGGTGGCGTCGAGGGGATAGAAATCGTTGAATTCAAAGTCGCCATCGACGCCGGAGAGGGCAGGATTGCCGGCGAAAATATTGTTGAAAACCTCGATATCATTGCCGCCGTATCCGTCATCATCAAATCCAACGCCCGCATTGCCGGCAATGGTGTTGCCGATAATCCATGGCCCGCGCGCGTTTTCCGGGACCAGGGCATAAATACCATCGCCATTATTGCGAACGATGGCGTTCTGGATGATGTTGGCATCCGAGTAATTGACCATGTTTAATCCATCCCCGAAGTTGTCCCGAATGACATTGTTGTAAATCGTTGGCGACCCGGCTTCCCACATTCCCACCCCGCCTCCGTTTCCTTCCATCAAATTGTCCTCGACTTGCGGCGTACCCGTGAAACTCAAACTGACAGCAGCGCCAGAACAACCGATGATTCGATTGCCATGAATCAGGGGCGATGCCTCGATATCGCTGTCTCCGGAATCGCAATTGATGCCACCGCCGCAATTAATAATCACATTGGAGACAATCGTGGGCGCTCCGCCGCGTGACACAGAAATACCGGTGTTGCAGTTGGTGATAGTAAATCCGCTCACCGACGCACTGGGCGATTCGCCATTGGCAAAGGAAATTGCGGTGCCGCCCGGAGCTATCAGGAATGTTTGTGAGGGACCGGCTTCTGTAGTCAAATTAACGCTTTTGCCGTTGAATTGCACCGATTCGTAATAAGTGCCGGGAGCCACCAGCACTGTATCCACCGCCAGAATGCTCGAAGCATCGATTGCCTCTTGGATGGTCGGATAATCCGACGGCACGTGCCGAACTGTCGCCGTGGGAGCGGCAGGCGCGAGCTGGGAATGATACCGGATTTCGCCGGTCATCGGCGCTTCGGAGCATTCACAGTTTTGGGTAAAGGTGAGCCATAACCGGTCGAGGTTCCCGCTGGTGTCGGAATGCAATTCCAAAATCGTAAAATTGCCGCAGACACTGTCGCAAGCCCGGCCATTACCAAAAACGCTCAACCCGGGCGCGCTTCCATTTCCTGGCCAGCGCGAAGCATTCGTATAGGTTCCGACGGCAAGATTTGCGCCTCCGGGCCCGCCGTAAAACAGCACATAACCGAATGCAGAAACCTGAATATCCTTTTGCGAGCCAAAGCCGGCGCTGAAATCGGAAAGGTTGGTCGTCAAATAGGTTTGTCCCTGGCCGACATAATCCCCCGGATGGCTAACCAATAAAACCAGGTTCGATTGCGCGCGGGCGACATGGGTCGCAAGCGAAATGGCGAAAACAAGGACGAGAAAGGCGATTTTGTCAAAAGCTGTTGAATTGAAGATAAAACGTTCCGGAAGCATTTTACCCGAAGTTTCCAATTTTGATGGCGCCATGTGTACGACTATATGCGAGTCGTACGGATGTGCAAGCAAAGTGTTGGTGTCTGTTCCGTGCGTAGACAGCCACGGTTGGGGGGGCAATACTGTCAGACCGTGAGAACCGCTGTAGAGAAATTGACAATCTGTGGAACGGCGGCTACAGCCCGGGAAAAATCTATTGGCGAAACAGCAATATTCGGAGCCTTTTTTTTCAGGTTGGCCGCGACTTGGCACGAGTGTTGCGATGACAATGGATATTTCGATTTTGCGCAATATGGAAAGTAACCTGGAATTTATGAATGACGCGGACGAAGTGATGAAAACACTTTGTCAGAAAGGGGTTGTGTCGGGCAGCGTCGACGACGTGGAGTGCAAGAGGAAGATCGTTGAGCTGGGCCTGACGATTCCGGAAGGAAAGAACGACTGTCTGCTTTTTGGCAGGGAGGGCAAGGACGTCATTTATGTCTTTGTCTATTTCCGTGACCCGAGGCGATACGGCGCGGACAAGGGTTTCATTGGGTTGAGATTCGATTGCGCCAGATATTTGAGGAATCCCTTGACTGCCGGATGCGGACTTCGCGAAGCGTACACCCTGTTTACGCGCGCCGTGGCGAAATTGACGGACATTGAATTGAAGGAAAGCGCCTGGAACGTCGCGGAGCATTCTGCCAATTAGCTATTTTCACTACGGATGGCCGAAATGAGGGTCCGACGTATCCGTAATCCGGTGGTTTTTCTATTGCCGTGTGGGGACAAGTCCCCCCTTTCGGGTGCGCATCGCGACGCGCTGGTTTGCTTTTTTCGGAGCATGCGATGGTCTTCTGACGTCGTCTCCTGCGTAAAATGAATAGCTATTCCGGATAAAGATGTGGCATGGGATGAAGCGCCTGGTTTTGGTCAACGATCGTCGCCGCCTTCTGCCAGTCCCTTAAATCGGTGTCGAATCCAATTGTGCGGCTGTGGATTCCGAAGACGTATTTGTCATTGTGCCAAAGTTCGTAAATGAGGCCGCCTGCGCCGACGGCATCGTATTTGCCGGCATGCATATCGTCCCATTGTCGGCGCGTAAAAACGTAAATGGGAATGTCCTGATATACATCGTTTATTTTCCAGAGCGGATTTCTGAGGAGGATGATTGGGCCGCATGCCAGTTCAACAATTTTGTCTTCGCTCGGCGAATAGGTTTCACCATGCCAATTTTCCGTTAAAACAGAATATCCTCGCCAGTCGACCGGCAAATAAAACGTCAAATCGAATTTAGCGTTGTGATAGCGGACGGGCAGACCGATAGGACGTATTTGAGCGGTGGAACAGCCGAGCAATCCGCTTAAGATTAGCCCCAGGCCGAGGAACACGCTAAAGCGTGGACACCGAGCCGGTACCAGGCCGCCGGCAAAAAACAACGCGAGGTAGAGGCGGGGTTTGGGTTTCATGCCTTCAACTAAGGGTCATTTCCTATTGCGAACGAAATTGGCTTGGCCTGCAGCTTCAGCACATGCAGGTAATTTTGCCCGGCCCAGGCATCAATTGATACGGCCAGTAAATATGTGCCCGGCTTCAATTGAAAGTATTGGTTAAGGTCAACGCTAGTTTCATAGGAGTGATGTGGATGCAAAATGCCGTGCGGTTGAGGCATGCCGTGTTGCAACAGGGCCGTCGTGCAGGATTTGGGGCTTATGAAGGTGTCCGTTTCAAACGTAGTCCTGGGAACGATGCCGCCACGGGCATTTTTGATCGTTATAGACGTGGACCGGTCCCACCATTCCACAGCGATGTCGTTGGAACGGTCGTTCTCAATTCTGAGACGCAGATAAATCGGCTGGCCAGCGGCATTTTGTTTCGGCAACGAAGCGATGAATTTTACATGTTCGACATTAGTCTCGCTCTTCGCATAATGGGAGGCCGTTGTGCAACCCGCCAGTATACCGGCAAGAATCACTGTGAAGCAAAGGAAGGTTTTGGGTTTCATGGTTTTATCAATGCGTGCCCGTGATTGTATTTATAGAGGCAGGACGGGATGACGGTGTGATACGTTTTATCGTCAACGCTGATTTCAATTTGTCCCCAACATCGCTGGGTGTTCTCATCGCGGGCTATGTCATATAGGTTATCCTGACCGACAAAGACAGATTGATTCATTCCGCCATGCTGAATATGAACATCAAAACAGCGTGCGCCGACGGCTGTCCCGGTGGCATCTAAGAGACACAGGGTGATAGTTGGTGGATTGGTGTACCATGAGGTCGATGCGCCATTTCTGCCACCTTCCCGATAAAGCACGACTTCGCTTGTTGCATTAACTTGGTTGGATTGGATCAGCGACATTCCCCAGTCCTTCTGGATCTCGCCCAGGTCGTAATGCACATTTTTCCAGCGCACCACGTGGTCATGCTCCGTTGCTGTTTTCATAGGGACAAATTTTGGAGGCCCACTGGTGTTGACCGGCGCAAGTGGGTCTGCGGGGTTTCGGTCAAAGCCGTAGGGAACTTCCACCCAATACCGTTCGGGCGGAATTGTGACTTCAATCCAGCACTCCTCCAGGATGTTCGGACCCCACGGAAAGAAGGTCACGACTTGCGGGGCGGGCATTCCATGAGAGGAAGAAAACGTTTGGAGATAAACTGGAGAATTCAAAAGCGATTTGCCTTCCGGTGTTGGCTCGACGACTTCTCCATTTGCACGATATAGGCTGGCCGTAATCGCGTTGGTTGTAAAAAAGGCCGGTCCTTGCGGCATACAAAGGATGTCCAGGCGAAGCCCTTGCGACATTTCTAAAGAACGCTGAAAACTGGCGGAAGGCCAGCCAATGCAAAAAATCGGGCAATTTGGAGTCCACGGATACTGGATATATTCCCAGTTATGGCCCCGGGACAATGACGGATGATTCGCGATGTCGCCTAAAGCGATACCAGCATCATTGCGACATCCCTCGTCAGGATCGCAAACCAATTTGATCAATGCTGGAATAGCTGCCTTGGCGTCCGGGCCGATTTCTCCCAGGGCAGTAGCGGCCCATGCTCTGACCGTCCCGTCTTCGTCGGTTGTTGTCTGAATCAACGCGGGTATCGTCTTCCGCATATCCATTGGCTTGCTGTCATATCCCCAAGCCAGTTCAAAAATAACCAGGTCCGCGTTTCTCCTCATCTGCACATCCGGATCCTTAAGAGCACGAGTCAAGGCGGAAGCCGCTTCGTCTCCCGTAAGACGCAGTCGCCGTATGACCTCTTCCCTGCGTTGCTCCACAGGATTAATCTTTCCGTCATCAAACGTTGGATTTCCCGGCTGCATATTTAAACCTCGCATTTCCTCCACAATGGCACCTGCCTGGGAGAGCTTCGCGGGACGGTTGGTTGCTGTTCCAACGGCAGCGTGAGAATCATGAGTGAGATTTGAGCATCCAACTAACCCGGCGGCCCAAATGAGCGTGAGACAGAAGAAGAGTTCGCTTTTCATGGTTTAGATTGTTCAGTTCTTCTTCTCCTTCGCCAACTGGTCCAGCGTTTGGGCGGCTGATTCGGCAACACAGGGATCCGCCCCTTTCGACAATTCCTTAAGTTCTGAAATGAACCTTTGCGGGCCGGCGGCAAGGATGGTCATGTATCTTACCTCCGGTGATTTGTCTTTCACAAGAAAAGCGATGGCTTGCTTCACGTCTTTCCTTTCCAATTGATTGTTCAATCCCCAGGCAACCCGCCAGCGCACATCTGGATCCGGGTCATTCACCAAATGAAGAAAAGCTTCCCGGCTCCGGTCTATATCAAGCTGGCGGATATCAGTCAGGGCATAGGCTGCAGCAGCTCGTTCTTTGGCGGATTTGGCCTGTATGCAGGCAACCACATGGTCAAAGACATCCATCCCAAAAGGAAATTGCAGCATGGGTGCTCTCTTCGAATTGGATCCGACAAACAACAAGGCATCTTCCCGCACCTTTTCATCCGGGTGGCTTAGGAGCGGGACGAATAGTGGCAGGAATCGCTGGCTTAATTCCGGTCCCCGATCTCGCAACAACTCCAGAATCACCTCCGGCGAAGTCTCGTTCGTCAACCGTTCATCGAGGAATTTCTCTGTTCCCGGGAACGAATTTAGCTTTGTGTCCACGGCGCTACGAACGGAAGCGTCATCATTCATGGCCAATTTTTCCATATCCGGGAGCAACGGCATCCACGCGTTGGTGTCCGGCGGTGAATTTCCAAAATGATTTACCGCCGCCATGCGCAACAGCCAATCGGAATCCCTCAAAGCCCTTTCGACCGTCGGCGGATCAAAAGCGGCATTCACTGCTTGATTTATTTTTGCCAGCAATTGGTCCAATGAACGGTTGCCCGTCCCACCGATGTAGAGATTCATTTGATACGGTTCCGAAAATTTGAGCAAATCCCGCAGCATGGGGATTCGATCATCAGGCTCTTTTAAGCGGTCAATCATCGTTGCTATGACTACATCCAGGCGGGGACAGGCGCGCATGGCATTAATGGCTTTTTCGTGAAGAGCGTTAACCTTTATATCGTCGGTGTAAATATTTCCCCTTGGATATCCGGCGAATTCCAGTAAAGCCACAAACGCATCGAGCCGTGTCGGCGGGATTTGAAGCTGCGCAATCACCCTGTCCAGATCCGCTTCGGATGTAATCGTTCTGGTCTGCCAATCGTTTGTGGCAAGCGCACCCTCGTTCTGGCCAGAAGCTATGAAACCGCCAACACATCCGCCGGCCAAAACCAGCGCGAGGCAGAGCAGGAGTTTGGCGTTCATGGCTGGTTTGTCATCGATCATAGTCAATTCACAAGGATTCCTGGCCCCTTGTATGCGGATTTTTTCATTTCGCCCTCAATCTCCCGCTTCAATCTCTCGATCATTTCGGGTTCCGAATAGGGCCGAAAGTCTTGCCACTTTCCATAAACGGGCACTGGCATGATAATGTCACTCGATTTGCCGTGAAGCCAAACTGCGAAAAACTGAATGTCCAAAAAATTCAAATATCGGAGTTCGTAATCCTCTTTCTTTACCTGTGGTAATCTTTCCGCAGCCCGGAGAGTCTCCAGCACGGGATCGCTAAACTTTGGGCATGGTGGATAAAAGCAATATCCAAATTCCGCCCATCTTCCGTTCTTTTGGTCGTAACCCAGGTCCAATCCCGCTGAATTTGTCCCATCCGTCAGCAAAAATCGCCACGACCCAAGTTTTGTTGCTGAAAGCAAATGGCTGGAAAGCAAATTCGTATAATTCATTCCGTAAAAATAAACAGGGAATGGCCTCGCAATCGTCAAATCTTTGGCCGGCGGCAGATGAGTCACTGGGTTCAGAAACTTCGAGTCCAAAGCGTTGGATACAGCCAGTTCTCCTCCTTCGGGAGCCTGGGGATATATGATGGCGGCACTACAATTGGGAATAATGAACGAGCCGCTCAATGCCACCGCAAAGAGGAGGAGTTTAGTTTTCATATTCGGTACTTCATCATTGAACGCTCAACGTGAACTTTTGTTCGCACAGCACCTTATAATAATTGCCTTCGCGCGGTTCCCACATGTGCTGCGGTGGCTCATCGGTCTCAAAATAAGTCAGTGTGACGATAACGGTATATTTTTTACCGGGCTCGGGAACATGATACAGGCCGCGTCGAAACGTATCGTCATAGCCGCCATCTGCCAACTTTGAAGACATGGAATCGGTGCCGGTCACACGTTTGCCGTTGCAGTAAATATCTAACACCGTGGAGGTGCCGGTGAATACATGGCTGCCCACGGCAAGGTTCGTGGCCATCAGCTCGTCCGTTTTAATGACAATCGCGTCCTCGCGTCGGGTTGCGTGAAGCTGGACGGGAACATGGATTTGAACGGCATGGCAGATTGCCGGATTTGCATCCGCCGAGGGCGGAAGCATTGGGAAATGAAAGCCCAAGGCATCCCTCAAATCGCGCTCCGTCTTCACGAGCTTAATAGAAAGCCCCGGGTCAATCTGCCCGGCTACCGGTGCATAACGATTTTGTCCGTCTTTTGCCAGATACAACACGTATTTATTCGTATCAGCGGGCGGGAAGGAAATAAAAGTCGGGCAATCAGGCGGACTGAAGTCCTCAAGATAATGGTGTAGGACAACATGATCGTTGCCGGGCATCCCTTTTAAAACGTCAAGGACCCTGAAAGTCGTATCAACGCCGCGAAATCCATGAAACGAGCTGAATTGAGAATAGCCTAACGAATTTGTCTCGTTCAAATCTTCCGATCCAATCGGCGTAGCCAGAACCACAAGGTCCGCCGCCGACTGCAATTTCTCTTTAGGCCAGGGAGCCACAAGACGCGCGAAGGAATTGGCCGCAACGGCCAAAGCCAACGCGAGGCACAGCAGGAGCTTGAGTTTCACAGGAATGCAAGTTGGACGGCAAAGGTGACCATTTGGTTCATTAGACGGAAGATTAATTTTAGCGCTCCTGCGTGGATAATTTGGTCGATTCCAGGTGCCAGCGCCATCCGTGCCGGAGGCACGACTGGAAATAGCCCGGCGTTTCAACGCCGGGTCCCAGATCCGAAGGGTGTAAGTCTCGAAGGGACGGCTGAAGACGGCAAGTTTTTCGAACGAGATTTGTGGCATCAAATCAGTCGTCCCTCCTGGACTTGGGGTCCTTTATCCAGACACCCGGCGTTGAAACGCCGGGCTATTTCCAGTAATCCCTCCGGGATAAACTGCGGCCGGCGACGCCGGCGGTTAGTCAGAACGCCAAAAGCTTTCGGCTGCTACGCCAATCAATTGCCTCGGTAAAGCAAACGGTAAAATACACATCCGTTCGTATTGAGCGGCACACTGAAAACATTGGTCGCGGTTGAGCCGGGTACGCCAAACCAATTAGTGCCAAGGCCGGCTGACACGGAATTTGTCTGGGACTGCAAGCTCCAGCCGGTGCGTTCGAGCGGCCAGGAAAAGGTCAGTTGGTTTTGATTTTGGCTCGTCACAGACTGAGTTGTGAGGTTTACCGGACTGTCAATCCATTCGATCATCGAGAGTACTGCGTTTGAGGTAGTACGGGCGTTGACAACCTTGATGACGACAACCCCGCTGGCGCATTGAGCGGCAGTGACTGGCACGTTGATCCACTCGCCGGACTGGAAATTGCTGAATGTGCCGATGGTCTGGCCATCTACGATGATCGTCTCCTGTCGTCCACCCTGGAAATTGTCCGGGTCAATGATGTAAAGGCGCAGCAGGCCGCCATCGCGGGATCCGGGCGGCAAACTTAACTGTGCGCTAAAGTTGGTGGACGAGGCGCGACAAAAGTACACCTGCCCCGGCCAGCCGGAATATTCATAGCTGTTTGCATCCCAAGTCACAGAATAGGAATTGGCGAAATTGTCAACCAACTCCGTTCCAGGCAGACCGCAACACGCCAGCATCTTGCCGCCTGCCGTCGTGAAATTGTCTTGCGAGGCGTATCCAGTTCCCGCCGGCCAAAACACCATCTGTGCAGGTGCGCGATTCGTGGCGGGCGGCATCGGTGGCTGGGCCACATTCGGTTGGTCCTGATACCAATAAACCGTTGAAGAAAACTGAAACAAACTGTTAGGCTGAGAATATTGCGACATTAGGCCGGTCTCCGTGGCGCCAAAACCGATTTTCATATCCAGCGAACTGTTAAAGCTGATGGCGTCCTGTGTAAAAAAGCGGTAGGCCGCGATGCCGTTGGAATGGAAGGTGGAAAAGCCCGTTACTGGAAATTGAATTCCTGCTGACGGAAAACCCAGGCTGAAACCAAAAGCATCGCCGAGCTCTTGAAATTCCACCCCAGTGCTGGTTGAGTCATCAACAAAGAATTTTACATTTTCGTCCGCCGGATAAGTGTTGGTGTAAATGCTGCGGACGGTGAGGTTCATTCCGATAAATTTGCCCTGGCCTGTGGCATCGAGCGCATCGTAATCGCCGGCCCCCGGCAGGAGTTCCTGTTGCTTCCAACTGGCGCAGAAGTAGCCCGCGTTTTCAGGAAAACTATCCAACGACCGGTAACACACATATGAATAACAGGGCATTTGGCTCTCCAAACTGGACCCGACCTTGTTCGTGCCATCGTATTCCAACACGATTTTTGCCTCAGTGCGGAAAGGCATGGGAAAGTAAGCGTTGAAGCCGCGGTGAACATTTACAAAAGCAGTATTTACCGGGTCCAATTCGCCGTTGGGATCGCAGAAAAAGTCCACCAGCGGGACTTCCACGCTCGGGGGCGGCGAGCCATCCCAGTAAATGAGAAGGAGCAGATCGCGGCTAATGGACTGGGTAGAGGAAGCGTGGTTTTGTGGATAAGCGAAGTGGATCATGGTGATCATTCCCGGCCCGGTAATATCAGCCACCACAACGGGGTTGGTGTGACTGAACTGCACGGCTACTGGATTTTCGCCCCACAAGGCGTTGACCGCTTTGGTAGTGCCGGGGGTGAGGTCATAGAGGTTGTTTAAATGCACTGTTTGCGCACGTCCGAGGCTGGCAAGCAGGCAAAGGCAGAGGCATAACCAGGAACTGAAACATCGAACACCGAACATCGAACACCGAACGCCGAAATGGATGTATAGGGACATTGAACCGGGGTAGGGACGGCTCGTCCCCATGCGACACATTGGGAAAACTTGCGGGGACAAGCTGTCCCCGCCCCGCTTCGAATGCGCGTGACGGTTCATGAAAAACTGCCTGCTCATGATTCGATCCATTCCAGAATGGACAATACCGCATTGGAGCCGGACCGGGCGTTTATGACCTGTAGGGTGATTGCGCGAGTGGCCGCTTGTGACGCGGTGATCGGCACATCAATCCATTCGCCGGTTTGGAAATTTTGGTAAGTGCCGATGGTTTGGCCGTTCACGACGATCGTCTCCACTCGCCCCCCCGCGAAATTATCGGCGTCAATGATATAGAGGCGCAAGTGGCCGCCATTGGGCGCGGCTCCCGCGGGCAGGTTGATCTGCGCGGTAAAATTCGTGTACGAGGCGCGACAATAGAAAACCTGGTTCGTCCAGCCGGCAAAGGTGTAGCTGTTGGAGTTCCAGTTGACCGAGTAAGCATTATTATAACTGTAAACCTGCTCCGACCCGGGCATGCCGCAACAATCCGCCAGCTTGCCCCCGGCAGCTTGAAAATCGCCGGCGGAGTTGTATCCCAATCCGGGAGGCCAAAAAGGACGGATTGGATCAGGCGCGCGATTCGTCGCGGCAGGCATGGGCGGCATCGCCACATACGGCTGGGCCTGATACCAATAAACTGTCGAGGAGAACTGTAATGCATTGATGGGCTGCGAATACGACGCCTTCCAGCCCGTTTCGGTATCGCCAAAACCGATGGATACTTTTAACGCATTGGTAAAGCTGATGGCGTCCTGGACGAAAAACCTGTAGGCCGCGGCTCCGTTGGTATGGAAAGGAAAGTATCCTGTGAAAGGGAACAGATTGGCCGCGCCCGGAAATCCCCAGCTGAAACCAAAAGAATCTTCCATTCCTTGAAATTCGATAGCGGTGTTGGTGGCGCCATCGATGTAAAACTTCTCATTCTCATCCACGGGATAAGTGCTGAGATAAGGGCTGCGAACTGTCACGTTCCATCCGACAAATTTGCCCTGGCCAGTGGCTTGAAGGGCCACGTATTCATTGAGTCCCAGCAGGAGTTCCTGTTGCTGCCAACTGGCGCAGAAATAGCCCGCGTTGGTTGGGAAACTGTCCAATGACCGGTAACACACGTACGAATAGCAGGGCATTTGGCTTTCCAAAGTGGCGCCGGGTTGGTTTGTGCCATCATATTCCAGCACAATCTTCGCCTCGGTGCGGAAGGGCATGGGAAAGTAGGCGTTGAATCCCTTGTTAACATTCAGCATGGCGGTATTGATGGGCGAATATTCGCCATTGGGATCACAGAAAAAATCCACCAGCGGGCATTGCACGCTCGGGGTCGTCGAGCCGTCATAGTAAACGAGCAGGAGCAAATCGCGCGTGATGGACTGTGTGGCCGAAGCCTGGCTGCCCGGATAGGCAAAGTGCATCATGGTGATGACGCCCGGCCCCGAAATATCAGCCACGGTCACAATATTTGTGGAGCTGAATTGCACCGATACCGGATTTTCGAACCATAGCGCGTTGACGGCTTTGGTGCTGCCGGGTGTGAGCGTGAACAAATCTCCCAAAGCCGGCGATTGTGCCCGGCCCGAAATGGCGGCAAGGAAAAGATAAACCAGGAGTGAAATACTCAACCTGGCGGACAGCAGGGGAGACGGAGACAGAGTCTTCATTTTTTCTGATGTTAGGGTGTGGGCGCTTATTGTGATTGTCGCGCCACCTTGCGTAATCTCAAGTTATTTTTCTGAATTCGTTGACGATTTATATTTCCGTTTGACATGACAGACAGACATCGGTTTACTGCGACGGTGAAAGCCCTTCGAAGATTGCGACGGTCCGCGCGCGCTGCCGAGATTCAAGATGTTCCCGTGCCCTCTCCTGGTCCCGGCGAGGTTTTGCTGGCTGTAAGTCACTGCGGCGTCTGTGGTTCTGACCTCCACGCTTTTCTGAATCACCGTGGTTACGAAGGTTTTCCGGAACAATTTACCTTCGGCCATGAGTTTTCGGGTGTGATCCAAAACATGGGCTCCGGCGTGAGCGGTTGGCAGGAGGGAGATCGCGCTGTGGTGGTCTCGGTGCAAGGCTGCCTCGAAAAGAGCTGTCCTTATTGCAGCATCGGTTTTTCACAACTTTGCCGCAGCCGGAAAATTATTGGTATTCACCTGGACGGCGGCATGGCTGAGTATTCGGTGGTAAACCAGAAATATCTTATTCGATTGCCGGAAGGAATGGACATGATGGCTGCCGCCCTGGCGGAGCCGCTTTCCGTGGCGGACCATTGCGTGAGCGATTGCGCAAAGACGGGAAAGGGAGAACTGGTCGTGGTTTCCGGGCCCGGGATCATCGGAATCCTTTGCGCGCTAGTGGCGCGCCTGAGCGGCGCGCAAGTGGCCGTCGTTGGAACGGAAAACGATGATCAATTGCGTCTTCCGGTGGCGCGCAAAATTGGGTTCGAGACGATTGTGGTGGGGCCTGAGAAACCCGCGCTGGCCGAACAATTAAAAGAACGTTTTGGACGCCTCGCTGATCAACATATCGAAGCCTCAGGCGCTCCGGCGGCCCTGATTACCGCCACCGATGCGGTTCGGCCGTTGGGAAACATCACTGTGGTGGGGCTTTATGCTGATGATGTGCCTTTAAACCTGACCAAGCTGGTTCGCAATCAGATCAATCTTAAAACCAGTTACGTATCCGATATTCCCAATTATCAGCGGGCCATTCAAATTTTGCACCAAGGAGACATTCCAATAGCCGAATTGGTCCGCACGTACTCGTTGAAAGAGGGACTGACAGCGTTTGCCGATGCAGAAAAACAAGCCGTATTAAAGCCAATTCTGGTGTGCCAGTAGAACAGTTGCCAATCGAATCAAATATCCAATTATGTCAAAACCATTTCGTAATACCGTTGTAGGAAGTTACCCTCGCGCGGAGCAGGTGGCCGATACCATGAAGCGGCCCAGCTGGACTCAGCAGGAAGTGGACGAATATATCAGCTGGGCAGCCAAAGACCAGGCGAGCCTCGGCCTGGAAGTCGTTACGGACGGCGAAGGTTATCGTGAAAACATGTTTTATTTTTATCAAAAGCGCGTCGATGGCGTGACTTTCGATGGCACAATAAAGCAAAACTTCGGCGATACCGGCTTCGGTATCGAATGTCCGCGCCTGATCGGTGAGCTGAAAAACCCGCGGTTGAATCTGGCGCATAACTGGAAGCTGGCTCGCGAAGCCGCGCCTGCCTCAGCGCGCGTGAAACAGACCGTGACCGGACCGCACGTTCTGACCCGTTTCACTGTTAATGAACGTCCTGATTTGTATCCGGATGCCCAGGCCGTATGTCGCGCGTGGGCAAAAGTATTGATGGTTGAATTGAAGCAAGTTGTCGCCGCCGGTTGCGATTTTATTCAATTTGATGAGCCCATGTGGACGGAATCGCCGGAGCACAGCGAATGGGCCGCCGGCATTCTGAATGAGATGATCGATGAACTGGGACCGAAGGTGCGCATCGGGTTGCATGTTTGCGGCGGGAATCCACGCCGCAAACGGGTTTATTTCACCAAATATACAGACCTCGCGCCTGCGTTTCGCCGGGCAAAAATTAATGAAGTCTCCCTGGAACACTGCACATTAAGTTATAACCTGATGGATCTGTGGAAACTTTGGCCGTTCCAGGGCGATCTCGCGCTCGGCGTCATTGACCAGCGCAGTGATGAATTGGAATCGATTGACACGATCTGGAACCGGGTAAAACCGGCGCTGGAATTCTTCCCGCCCGACCGGCTGATCCTGACCAGCGAATGCGGCTTTGGCCATGTGCCAATTGCAATCACACGAGCGAAACTGGGGCGTTTGGTGGAAGCGTGTGAGGCCTTTCGAAAGCGGTTGTAGTCGTGCTTGCGAGTGTCCGGTGCGCAAATCCGGGCGCAAACGACGAATTCTCCGAACGCTATTTTGCGCATTGAACCCGTGAACCGCTAACGATGTTTAGACGCATCAAAACATCTGACGACCATTCTCCCTCTCCTTGCGGGAGAGGGCAGGGGTGAGGGAGAGTCTTCCGAACGCGGAACCGTGACTCCAGTTCATGGTGAGGGAGTCTCTCGGATGCGGATATTGGTCCCAGGGTTATCAGTTTGCTGTTTCGCCGATAGTTGCGTGATGTTTTCGTACCAGGCGAAAGCTCGATGACTAGTTGAATATCTCCGAATGAACTTGCCAGAAGCCCTTTTATTTGAGAAATAAAACGGACACGGTGGAGAGATGGCCGAGTGGCTGAAGGCGATGGTTTGCTAATCCAAAACGGGGTTTTCGTGACTGTGCGCGAACCGGGACAAAAGCAGCGTCAATAAAGGTTAAACTTACACTTCCCTAAAAACAGCTAAAATGGCGTTAAAACGCATCGTCACGCACTTTTGCTGTTGCATCCTGTTGCACGGCCATTGCCACACACAGGCCCGCAGTGACAGTTTTTAGGCGTTAGGTGGTTCTTATCGCCTTCGCGGTGGAAAGCCTCTTATTTGGCCCGTCAAGGCTCTTTCGGGCAGTATGCCAGCATCCTTTGACGGCATGACCGCCACAATTCCTTCCGAAGGGGTTTAAAACGAGAATGATGGCTGTCTTTGAATCTTCACACTATTTTCAACATTAACGTCAATTGGTTTACTGTTTTGGACATTAACGTCAATCGGTTTTGACAATCGGTTCATGATTGCGATTTGCGCAGCTAAGATGCCTGCGAGCAACGCAACGACGATTAGCCGATACAGGGATAGAGCGTTTATAATTTTGAACGATGGCTGAGATGGCTTTGGGTTTATGTTCATAGATTTTCCAGTGTGGCTCAAAAAATCTCTTTCTCCCGAACAGAGTGGACTGGACGAAAAAATTGTCAGATTGAATTAGGGCTCGTTCCCTTGAAAGCCGATTGCCGGAATGGGCCTGTCGTCCAAGACCAAGAAATGGACTGGATTCCAGATGCCCGCCTGCCATACATAAATCGTCCAAAGAACACCCTTTTCAGAATATTTAACCGCCTCTTGAAGGGTCTTTACCGCGATAAATTTATTATCCGCTGCGTCGTGGACTACAAATTGACAATCGGAAGCCAGACACAAGGAATTGGTTTTCCCGATTCTACCAATGAACGCGTCCATAATGAGATTAATTTATTTTCCGCCGATGAACTTGGCCACTTCCGCCGGGTCGTAATAGCAACAGATGTAAATAACCATCAGTAACCACGCGCCAAGGCCGAACAAATAAAGTCTCCACATCCTTTTCGACTTGAGAGCGTAGCCATCTGACTTGTATCGGGATGCTTGAAGACCAACGTAGATAAGACCAAACAAATTTAGCCCGAACCCAGCGAGGACCGGTAAAATCGATTCCCAAAGTGGCAATGGCACGTTCGACCGTTTTTGCAACTCTTCATCCTTCAACTTTTCCGTTTTGGCAAGGGCCTCTTCAATCTGTTCCATCGGAACCGAACGCCGACCAAGTTCGAACCGAGCAAAATCAACAACCTCCGGCCTCCAATCGGCAGGGCATTCCAAAATGGCCACCAACTCTTGGTCCGTCTTTTTGGATAATGATTTTGCTAACTCCGAATCAATTAATGGCGTTGCTTGGCCGCTCATATTTTTTGGTTTGAACGCCTGCGCCACGACCTTCGCACCTGTCATTGTTCCCGTCAAGGTTTTAGGATGTCTTTTTGGCCGGGATGTCAACCCGAAAGACGATTGAGCGTTTCAGTCTGCCGATTACAGTGACTCTGAATCGGCAATCATTCTGGACAGCGGCAGGCCCAACGCGTTGGCAATGGCTTTTGCAGTGTCCAGATTCGGACTTCGGTGGCCGCGCTCCAAGAGCCCAACGTATGTTTGATGTAGTCCGGCCCGCTCCGCCAATGCAGCACGGCTCAAACCTTTGGCCTCTCTGTGCTTTTGTACACTCCGGGCGAAGCTGGGTTTCGGAATGCCGACCCGATTACGAGGACTAGGCATCTGCGTGCGATTCATTGGCGCTAATGGTTTAACGATCGCTTGTCCCCTGAATCTCTCCGAATGAACTTGCCAGAAGGCCTTTTTTTTGAGAAATAAAACGGACACGGTGGAGAGATGGCCGAGTGGCTGAAGGCGATGGTTTGCTAAACCGTTATACGGTCAAAAGCCGTATCGGGGGTTCGAATCCCCCTCTCTCCGCCAGTTTACTTCTCAATCACCCAATCCTTCGGCGCGTGAAATCCGGCTTCGCGTTCGTAGGCACCACGGATGTCAGACTACATAACCAAGTTTGCGCAGGGCCTTCAGTTCGCGGGCAGGCCGTTGTAAAGGTTCACCAAATCCTTATAGGCTTCGGCAAAGGCATCAGCGTTTACGTGATCCATGGCGTCGGGCGCCATCTGCTGAATCATCTGAATGCGGTAGGCAATGATGGGCATGTCTTCTGCCGTGGGTTGGTGCGGGTTGGCCAAGCCATCTTCATTCAAGTCTTCAATTAAGTCCTTGCGTTCCTCAGTGGGCAGGTTGGGATCGTTGATAGCTTGTGCCCAATAAGCCTCGGCATCCGGGTCGGTGCCAACAAAACTTAAGGCGAGACGTGCGTCCGGATCTTGAACGATGTAGCCGTTGATTTTTAATGGCTGGCTGCCAGATTTGGCCGCAACGAGAGGCTTCGCAGGACGGCTTTGCTCCGTTCGAGCGGAGACCGTCGTCGTTAGCGTGTTCCGGGCCTGAACAACCGGTTTAGCGGCGGTTACTGGAATGGTTGGAGGTTTCGCGGCAGGTCCAGGTTTGGGTGCGGCAGCAGGATTTTTTAGCTCGTGGTTGAAAACGATGAAGACTCCGATGATGATTCCCGCGATGACGATGTTGGCGAAAGCAATCTTCATTTTCATAATGCAACCTTTCAAAATTCACCAGACGTTACGGCTATTGAACCACCGTTCGATGACGCCATGATAAAAGGAATATTAATTTTCGGTCATTTTTGGCCGAAGCCGAGCCGAGCCGCGAGTTTTTTAAGATTATTGCTTCCGGCGGTGATTTATGGCATTTTTATAAAGTGAAGACGAAATTGAGCAAGCCAAGGAACGAAGCAATTGCTACGGATGCTGAGGTGCGTCAATTGCGGGCCACTGGCAAGCGGATCGCATCGGATAAAAAATCCATTCTCCGTTTCCTTGCGGCCACCGGCATGTATACGGCCAGCGGCAAATTGAAGCCGCAGTTTCGCTGATGGTTTCCCATTCCCTCGTCGTGGGATATCACGGATGCGATATTCGAGTCGCACGTAAGGTTATCTCTCTGAAAGATTCTCTGCACCCAAGCCAAAACCCATGGGACTGGTTGGGCCATGGCTATTATTTTTGGGAAGACAGCCCGGCGCGGGCAAAACGTTGGGCCGAATCTGAAAGCAAACGGCGTGGCAGTGCAATCAAGCATCCCGCTGTGTTGGCTGCGGTGATTGACCTTGGTCACTGCCTCAACCTGGCCGACGCAGAATCACTCAAGCAGGTCCGGGCGGCGTATGATGAATACGAGCGGGTTTGCAATTCGGGCAGGATAGAAAAGGCAAAGAATCGTGGGCCGGATTTGCGGGCGCGATATTTGGATTGCGCTGTGATGGAATCACTTCACCAACTCCGCCGAGAGGAGGGCAAGTCGCCGTTTGATAGCGTGCGCGGGTTTTTCATTGAGGGCCGCGAATTGTATGATAACGCTGGATTTCGTGAACTGGATCACATCCAGGTTTGCGTCCGCTCAATGGATCAGATTGTTGGGTTCTTTTGGCCCCGTCAGTAAACAGTAGCGCTACTGGTTGTATCAAGATCGAGAGGCGAATTCCCTTTCTGCGCCAATGTAAAAATACCGCCAAAGTTCTTTCAGCGGTTCTAAATTTTGATTTTTGAAGGGCTCCATTCCGTACGCCGCCCGGCCGTATAAAGATGACAGTTGATTCAATTCCGAAATGATTTCGGGAAAAGATTTTCCAAGTTCGGCGCAAAATTCGCGGGCGGTCTGTTCGGGGTGGGGCGCAACGTCGTGTTCCTCCGCCCAGGCGCGCAACGCTTCGTAGGTGTACAAAATCAATTGCGCCTGTGTCCATGATTGTTCCTTGCCGGTCAGGAAAGGGTTGTGAAATTCGGCGAACGACCGGCGAATTCGGGTCTTTTCGTTCGCGGCAGCAACCGATCGTTTGAGTGAGAAACGGAAACCCAGCAATTTTCTGAAGAAGTCCGCGATGGATGCAATGATTGATTGGATGGCCTGAAGAATCAAAGCGCGGCGGCGGAAAATCCAGCAGCCGATAAGCAACGCGACGATGAAGAAGAACACCCCTCTAAACCAGTCGAAAGATGGGTTTGTGAATGGTAATGGCTGTTTCTGACCAGGGTTTTGGTTTTGCCCGGAATTTTGATCGCCGGGGCTGGGTGCCTGGCCGCCCGTTTGATTTTGCGGTTGCGATTTCCCAGTCGGATTATTCTGCGGATTTGAATTTGAAGAAGCGTTTCCTGAACGGCCTTTGCCGGTTCCGTGCGGGCTGAAACGCATGGCAAATTCGCTGGCCTGGCGCAACCGGTAATCCAGTTGATGACGGAGAGTCATCCAGGCGTCGCCGGCGCCGGGGCGCGGCAACAGCAATGCCGCGATCAGAATGAAAGCCGCGACAAAAGCACCAAATCGAATCCAGGCAAACGCGATGGACGCGGGCATCTGAAGCTGACGCTGTCGCAAGTAGCGGCGTAAACCCAGAAAGCTCGTGGCGACCAAAAGTCCGAACGCTGCCGCGAGGTAAACAAACAAATAAACAAAGCCGACCTGCCGAGCGGCCGAATCGCCGCGCGGCAACAACATTTCGCCAATGCCGAAGAACGGCAGCGCAGCCAGCGAAAAGTAGACCAGCCATAATCCGGGCGCATGCGGTTGTCTCTTACGTTTGCCATCCGGTTCGTCGGAAACTCGTGCCAGGCTTTTCCTGAGAGGTTGAAAGAAGTTTTGGCCGGCGGCGGCAGATTGCAGCAGGCCGCTACCGGAAGCGTCCTCGTCATCATTAATCAACGTGCAGTCCCAAACCAATTTGTTGGCGCACCACCAGACAATGGCGAGTAATATCATGTTCAAAACGAACCATTCGGGAAAGATCCGGGTCATATACATCCATACGGCCGCCGCCAGCCCCAATCCATAAACCATTGCGTGACCAGTTCCTTGCTCGATGCCGATGCGCGAAACCAGCACTATTGCCAACACGAACCAGAACATCACCCAGCGCAAACCGTTAACGGCTTCGCCGCTTCCGAAGACTTCGATGAGAAAGAAGCAGAGGCTGCCGACGACCAGCATGATTAAAATCGGACTGATGCAGACGACCAAAAGGTCGGCCAGGGTCATGGTTGGTCGGTTTTCCTGCATATCATCTAATGATGGCTTCGGCGCACAGGTCGGTGATCGCTTCCTCGGAATTAACGAGGCGGAAATCGACCCCGTGAGCGAGCAGCAAACCCGCCCATTCCGGCGGGCGCGCCCAATCGGGAATCGGTTCGGCGGCAAAAGCGACGACCACCGCCGTAACCAGGAAGCCGCGCCGGGCCAATTCGCCCAGTGCCGTTGCTGTTTCCGGTGTGACGTGATGTAAGACGGCGATGACCGTGGCGTCGCGCGGGATTTGCGATGCGGCGGCGGCGATCATTTCGGAAAAATTCAATCCGTCGGTCAGTTCCAAGCGTGCCAGTATTTCAAAAATCTGGTTCAATTTTTCCAGCCCCTTGCCATTCTCGACGCGAACCGGGCGCAAACGGGTGTTCGCGGTTGGTTCGATGGCGCGTTGTTGTGCGGCGTCGCGGGTCAAAAATTCAGCACGCCACCCTTCTTCGCGGATGCGGTCGGCGGCATCGCGTCCATTGCTCACGAATCCCGTTTGTTGGCCCATTAGATAGACGGCGTTTGCGAGAGATGCGACCGCCACAATTGCCAATTCCGCCGAAATCATGGCATTGGCGCCGGTAAGGTTATCCACGTGAAAGTCCAGGAGAAAGGTCGCGCCTGCCACACGCGAGGTCTCGTAAGTGCGGCTGTGCAGTTCACCGGTGCGGGCGGTGGCTCGCCAGTGAATCCGGTTGAGTGGATCACCGTGCTGATAGGGACGCACACCTGCCAGCCGCGTTGGGTCTTCAAACAGGCGGTGTGTGACACGGATTTCACCAATGGGCCGGCGCGACGCCAAATTGTAACCCTGCAACGGCAAGACCTTTGGCAGCACCAGCGCAAAATGCGGTTCGCCGGCCACGCGAAACCGTCGATGCAAACCGAAAACGTCACCGGTTTCCAGAAGCAGGGGCCCGAGTTGAAAATAGCCGCGCGTGAGAAAAGTCACTTGATATTCCAATTCAGTCGTTTCGCCAGGCTTCAGGCGGATGATATCCAGCCGCCCGCCGTTGACCTTGAGCCTGAGAGGCGTTCCCGATAGCGCGTCACGTGACAGGGCGTCTTCGATTAAAAGCCATGGAACGGAAAGCGGACTTTCGTTTTTAATTTCAACGGCAACTTTGCAACTTTGGCCAATCTCAAAAACGTCGCCGGAGCAACGCCGTCGCACCGTGGTTTTTTCCGTCCAATGCCGGGTGAAAAAGCGGCTTAGCAGCAAGATGCCTAACAAGGCGTACATCGCATAGACCAGCAGATTGAGCCGGAAAATCAGGCCCAAGGCGAGAATCGCGAGAGTGGCGAAAATCCATTTCATTGGACGATTGGTTCACAGAGGGCGGCTGTGCGCGGGGAGAAAGGACACGAGCCGCACCACTTCCGAAAGCTGTGGCTGCTGCGGCTGGTCTCCGACACAGCCGCGCTCCGGACGTGTTTCGTGGAAAGTTCCAATCTCATTCCAAACTGGCGGTGGTTACCTGCATCAGCGGGACGGGCACAGATTTCAGAATTTCCTCCAGGATCGATTGAACGGTGACTTTTCGCAGACGGCTTTCCGGCTTCAGGATGAGGCGATGTGCCAATACGAACGGAGCGACGTATTTGACATCGTCTGGAGTGATAAACTCGAAGCCTTGAATGGCGGCGATGGACTGCGCGCAACGCAGCAGCGACATGGATGCGCGCGGGCTGGCGCCCAGCCTGATGTCGTAATGTTCGCGGGTTGCCTGGATCAATTGGACGATGTAACGGAGGACCTTTTCGTCCGCATGAATCTCGCGGACGGCGGTTTGGCAGTTCAAAATGTCCGCGGCAGTCGCGACGCTATCCAAATCGTCGATGGGATGCTGTGCCTTGAGGCGCTGGAGCATGACGACTTCATTTTCAAACTCGGGATAACCGAGACTCAAGCGCGCCAAAAACCGGTCGAGTTGCGCCTCGGGCAGGGGAAATGTTCCTTCGTGATCGATGGGATTTTGCGTGGCGATGAGGAAGAATGGCGGCGTCAATTCATAGTTTGTGCCGTCGGCGGAGACCTTGCGCTCCGCCATGGCCTCGAGGAGAGCCGCTTGCGCGCGCGGCGTGGCGCGGTTGATTTCGTCTGCGAGCAGGATTTGGGTGAAGAGCGGGCCAGGGCGGAACTCGAATTGGGTCGTTTTAGGATTGAAAATGGAGCTGCCGGTAATGTCGTTGGGGAGCAGGTCCGGCGTGCATTGAAGACGTTTGAAATCACAGCCGACACTGCGTGACAAGGCGCGGGCGAGCATGGTTTTGGCCACGCCCGGCACGTCTTCCAAAAGCACGTGGCCATCGGCAAAATAGGCCATCACGGTCAGCAGGATTTCATTGTATTTGCCGACGATAACTTTTTCGATATTGGCAATTAACCGAGCGGCGAGTTGGGCCGTTGGAGTCTCACCCGGCACACGGCGCGAAGCCTGTTCTTGGGCGATGGCCGCCTTTATTTCCGGCGTTTGATGCAATGGGACGACGTTTTTTGAACCGCAATGCGGGCAGGCGAGATTTTTTTCTGTGAGGTCGAGGGCCTGATAGGGCTTGCCGCAGTAGGCGCACGTAAGCGTTGGCATATGACTCGTTGATTGAACTTCGAATTCATCCTTCAATTTTCGTGCCCAAAAGGCAATGGCGAAACAAGAGTTCTAAGAAGACATCGCTACGAAGCTTTCATCACGCGCCGGCTCTGACCTTTTGGGCATTTAAATGCAGCAACGACCCGTTTCGGGAGGGTTGCCCCGCGGCAACGGTTTCTGTTACTGTGTCCCTGATGTCCGGGATTCGCATTTTGCCAATGACGGCGCATTCGCAAATTAAACGGATAAGCGAATTCTTTTTTTGTAAACATCCCTTTGTGGCGATTGGGCTCATCCTCTGTGCCTTTCTGGTCCCATTTGCAAATCAGGCCATTCAAACAGACGACGCGCTCTTTGTGTGGACCGGCCAATGGATTCTGAAGCACCCGTTGGATTTTTTTGGAGGGACCGCCAATTGGTACGGTTCGAACGTGCCCATGTGGCAGGTCAATTTGAATCCACCGTTGATGCCTTATGTGCTGGCAGTCACGGCATCTATATTCGGCTGGAACGAAATCCCACTGCACCTGGCTTGTATGTTCATTGCGATCGCGGCCGCAGCGGGCATTTACGTTTTGGCAAAAATGTGGTGCAGTCGGCCTTTTCTGGCGACGATCATCGCGATAGTCACCCCGGCATTCCTGGTTTCGGCCACCACGCTAATGTGCGATCTGCTGGTGCTGAGCTTTTGGGTTTGGGCCATTGTTTGTTGGGAACAAGCTTGTAGGAATGAGTCTGGCAATTGGAAATTCGTTGTCGGGGGTGTGCTCGCCGGGTTGGCCATTTTAACAAAATACAGCGCCATTCAGCTTCCGCCGCTGCTTGTCTTGTTGAGCCTGGTTCGTGCCAAAGCATGGATGCGCAGTCCGCGGAAATGCGGGTGGGCAATTGTTGGCCTGCTGGCTGCGGGAGTGATGGTCGTGTGCTATGAAATTCTGACGGGGCGCTTATATGGGAAGGGACTACTCGTCTATGCGGCGCAGGAGGTCCAATCATACCGTTTTGGATATCCGGGTGGATGGACAGCAAAAGGGATCATAGGGCTGACATTTGCGGGCGGATGCATGTTACCGATCCTGTCTTTTGTGCCATGGCTCTGGCCACGGCGAACGTGGCTGGTTGGCGCCGTGATAATTTCAATCGGGATCCTTGGTGCTTTCCAGCTGGGGCCGAACCCGGGAATAATTCATGCCTGGTTGAATCCGGGTATCTGGAACGACTGGGCCTTTCGGTTGCAAGTGGCTTTGTTTCTGCTCGCGGGCGTGCACCTGCTATTACTGGCGATAACAGAGTCCTGGCAGCAACGGGACGCCGTGTCTGTCTTTCTGGCTGTATGGATTGTCTGTTTCTTAATCTTCGCCGGCGTATTGAATTGGACGGTGAACGCTCGAAGTTTTCTGCCCGCCGTTCCCGCTATCGCCATTTTGGCAGTGCGCCGGCTTGAGAGACGGGCCGGGCCGGGCTTTGCTCCATGTTGGTTTTTAGCGCCCATTTTGCCAGCTGTTGCTATCACCTTAAGCCTGGTCATTGCTAATTACAAATCGGCGAACATGGCAAGAATAGTGGCGAAAGAGATCGCTAGCCAAGGTCAATCTCCGGGCCATCAACTCTGGATTAATGGTCACGGAGGGTGCCAATATTATTTACAGCAACTTGGCGCACAATCGTTCGACAATAAAGAGTTTGTGCTGCAATCGGGCGATACTGTGGCGGTATTGTGGAATAGCGGAACGATTACAACTCTCCCTGGAGGCAGCGTAGGACTGATTTCTACGATCGTGCGCGATCCTGGCGCATGGTTGAATTTGTCCGGGGCCAGCAGGTACGGTTTGGCTGGGTTTTTTGATGCAGATTGGGGACCCATTCCTTTTACCATTGGAAACTCAAAATACCGGTGGCTGATCGTTCGACTACTGACGACAGTCCGACATTTTGCTGGCTCTTCAACAGACGCTGCGTCGGATCTACCGTCGTTGATGAAGCAGAAGACGGCTTCCGTCACGAATGCGCTACAGCAAGTTTCACTGGGCGAACAGTTGCAGAACCATGGAGAAATCGAAAGTGCCGTCGAATGCTACCGAAAGGCGTTGAAGGTCGATCCCGAAAATGTTGAAGCTTTGGCCCATCTGGCGTCTGTTTTGTCGATAGCGCCAAAGCCCGCTTCGCGCGACGAAGCTGTTCAACTGTCCACGAAAGCTGCGACTTTGACGCAATGGAGCCGGCCGGTCATCGTTGATGTCGTTTCGAGCGCGCTCGCCGCGCACAATCAATTCTCAGATGCCGTAACGATGGCTGAGGCAGCTACGGAACTGGCTGACCTGACAGGGCGTCCTGACATTGCCGCGCTATCAGCGAAATTGAAAGCTGCCTATGTATCGGGCCGGGCTGTCGTCCCACTCTATCGTTCTGAAACGAATTCGCTGCCTATATATCCGTGAGTTCAGAAAACATATTCCGATGATTTTCCAAAATCACCGGCATACCGGGCTTGCTGCGATTTGATCCTGTGCCCTTTACGGCAAAGGCACCGGAGCCGGAAGGCTTACGGCGTGTGTTGCGTCGGCATTGATCTTGTTATTCGCCGGATCGATGGTGCTGAGCTTGTCGATGCAGAAATGGTGGCTCCCGCTGGGCGGGTTTGGCCACTGCCGGTACACCACCCAAAAGTTGGTGCCGCCGTCCGGAACCACATCAGGCGCGCCAATGGAGTAACAGTTCGGACTTTCCCAATTCGACATAATCGGATCGCCGCCCGAGCGCCGGGTAAACGGTCCGACCGGGCTGGTACTATAGGCGTAACCAATGCAGTAGCAGTTGATGTCGTTAAAATATCCGGCGTCGTAGAGCAGGAAATATTTTGAGCCGAACTTTACCATGCAGGGGCCTTCGAGTTGGGGTTCACCGCAACATTCCCATCCGGGGTCGCCGGTGCCGGCGCTGCAATTGGGATTGAGAAGCTGGATGGGGCTGCCATTCATGCAGTCATAGGAGCAAAGCTTTTGCACCCAAAGGTTCAACCCGGTCACTTCATGTTTGTAATACAGATATTTGGACCCATCGCTATCCTGGAAGAAGCATGGATCGATGGCGTTAGGAATCGAGAATCCCATGATTTGCCAGGGACCTGCCGGGCCGTTTGTGGATTTGGCCACCTTGATTTCGGTCACGTCCGGCCCCTGCAACGTGTGTTCTACTGTGTAATACAACCAATAATCCCCGTTATTGGTGTTTTTGGTCATGTAACCTTCCCACACCACGTCGCCGGAGGCTTGAGTGAGAATATTTATTGGCGTGCTCCAATTGATGAGGTCTTTGGAGTGGCGATAAAGATAGTGGTCACCGCTCGGGTTGATCATGTTATACTGGCCATCGAAGAGGCTGACGTCCGGATCGCTCGATATATACAATACGGGATTTTTATAAGTCTGCGCCCGAGCCACCGGGGCTGCGCAGAACGCGAACAAGCATATGACAACGGACAAACGACCCAGCACCGGCATGAACAGACCTGACAGGAGTTTTGGTTTGATTTTCATATAGACTTTTCCCTTCCATTCGTTGTTTTTTTGATTTCCCAGCTGTTTAACGGGTTGCAAAGGTTGCACACAAAACCAGCACGACTGCGATTCCTTCTCCTTCAAACGGGTAAGCGGGCATTCTAAACGTTGTTAACCGATTTTACCATGGCATGTTTGGGTCATCCGGGAATTTACGATTTACGATTTACGCGGCCCCTTGAATGAAGGCGTCTTCAAATAAAACCAGGGCCGGGAACGATACCGAGGGTTCCCTCTGATGGCTCTCGGTCGCGTAAATCGTAAATTCCGGAGGGTTGCCCCGCAGCAACCGTTTCTGTTACTCTTCCGCGGATGTCTGACGCGGCGCCTGCAGCTTCGACGCCTTCCAAGGCGAAAACTTTTTTCCGCCGGCTAATCACCACGGTGATTCTCTGGACGGCCATCATTGCCGCATTGTTTTTCAGCAGTGACCTCGTTTCCGACAGTGTTTTTGCCTTTATCATCGTCCTTCTTTCCGCCGCCGGTCTGATGGAATTTTATGGCCTTCTGGAAAAACGCGGTTTGCCGTGTTTTAAATGGTGCGGCCTTGCGGGCGGCATTCTGCTTGTGGTGGGCACGTTCTTCAATCTTACCGGGCATTTGGGAATTAGCGGTTCGCCCTCACGCGTGAACGACTTTCAAACCGGCTTTATCATTCTGTTCGTACTGGGACTTTGTGTGCGCCAGCTTTTCTCAAAGAAGAACCCGGCGGGAATGGTTGCCATTGGCACGACGCTATTTGGCCTGATGTACGTGCCCTGGCTCATGAATTTCATCCAGGAAATCAATTTTTTCCCCCACGTTCAGGGCAAATTCTTTCTCATCTATTTCGTGCTGGTGACCAAGTTCAGCGACACCGGCGCGTATGCCGTCGGCTCACTCATCGGCAAACACAAAATGATCCCGCGTATCAGTCCCGGCAAAACATGGGAAGGCTTTGGCGGTGCGATTGCTCTGTCCACGGCGGCCAGCCTGGTTTTCGTCCATTTTTTTGGCGATCGAATGGCCGGCATGAACTGGATGCACGCGATCATCCTCGGAGTAATTCTGAGTGTGGCTGCGGTCATCGGTGATTTAATTGAGTCGCTATTCAAACGCGAGGCCGGCGTGAAGGATTCCGGCAAGTTTTTTCCCGGCATCGGCGGCCTGCTCGACCTGCTCGATAGCCTTTTATTTAATGCGCCCATTATGTACTTGTACCTGAGGCATATATTGACGAATCCGAATTTGCCCCATTAACAAAATGGAAGCACCAAAACCCAACATCCAAGCACCAGAGAAAGTTCAAGCGCCAAGCCCGCAATTGGATGTTTGGGCCTTGGAGTTTGAAGCTTTGGCCATGCTAAATTTTAAATCGTAAATGAAAAAAGTAGTCTTATTGGGTTCCACCGGTTCCATTGGCACCAGCACTGTCAAAGTAGTCGAAGACTTGCCGGATCGTATCCAATTGTTGGCACTTGGCGCGGGAAATAATACCGCCCTGCTGCTCGAGCAAACCCGCAAGCACAAACCCGTTGCCGTTTCCATTTTCGACCCGGCCAAAGCGCGTGAACTGCAGCAAGCTCTCGGCCACGGCACCCGCGTTCTCTCCGGCGAAGATGGCCTGGTTGAACTGGCCACGCTGCCGGAAGCGGACATTGTGCTTATTGCCATTGTCGGTACGGCTGGGCTCAAGCCTGCGCTGGCGGCGATTCACGCGGGCAAGGACATTGCCGTGGCTTCGAAAGAAATCCTGGTCATGGCCGGCGAAATCGTTATGAGCGAGGCGCGCAAGCATGGCGTCCGCGTTCTGGCTGTGGATAGCGAACATTCCGCCATCTTCCAGTGCCTGGACGGCAAGCCGGCGGATTCGGTTCGCAAACTTTTGCTCACCGCCAGCGGCGGACCGTTCCGCGATAAAAAACTTTGGCCCAAAGAAAAATTTTCCGAAATCACCGTTGAATGCGCGCTCAAGCATCCCTCCTGGGTGATGGGAAAGAAAATCACGATTGATTCGGCCACACTTTTTAATAAAGCGCTGGAAATGATTGAGGCGCGATGGCTATTTGACATCGAAATGGCACGGGTCACAGTGGTGGTACATCCGCAAAGCGTGGTCCATTCGATGGTTGAATTTGTGGACGGCTCGGTGGTGGCGCAATTGTCCACGCCGGACATGTGCCTGCCCATTCAATACGCATTGACGTATCCGGATCGCGCGGCGAGCAACCGCGTCCGAACGGATTTTGCCAAATTGGGGCAATTGACGTTTGAAGAGCCGGACATTGATCGGTTTTCGGCCCTCACCCTGGCGCGGCGGGCAGGGGAAGTCAGTGGAACGCTTCCAGCAGTTTTGAACGCCGCCAACGAAGTCGCGGTCGAAGCGTTTGTGAACCGGAAAATCGGCTTTACTCAGATCACCGAAACCGTCCAGCGCACCATGGATGCGCACAAGGTCGTGGATCATCCTACGCTGGCGCAAATCATGGAGGCCGACGCCTGGGCGAGGAAAAATGCCGCCGCCTGAACCTTAATTTACGATTTACGATTTACGCGAATACAGACCTTATTGAAGAACCGCAAATTCGCGCGTTTTTCTGCTGCCGCCAACCCAATCTGGCGTGCTCCGTGCTTATTCAACCTGCATTTCTGTGCATATTTGACGCGTAAATCGCAGATCGCAAATCGTAAATTGAAACACATTGTGAAACAAAAATTTGCTGATATAGTCTAACCGTCCATTCGCATGATGGCTTTTCACTACATTTTCATCACTTTGGAAGTGGTGTTGTTGTTCAACCTCCTGATCGGGGTCCATGAATTGGGCCATTTTCTTGCCGCGAAATGGCGCCGCTTGAAAATCGACCGCTTCGCCATCTGGTTCGGCAAGCCGATCTGGAAGACGAAAATTGGCGGAGTCGAGTACGCGCTGGGCTGGATTCCGGCGGGCGGTTACGTGGCCCTGCCCCAAATGGCCACGATGGAAGCCATCGAAGGCAAAAGCGATACTCCGGTGGAACAGCTGCCTTCAATTTCCCCTCTTGATAAAATTATCGTGGCGGTTGCCGGGCCGCTTTTCAGTTTTCTGCTCGCCGTATTTTTCGCTTTTATCGTTTGGGGCGTCGGCAAACCCACGACTGAGGGTGACAACACCACACAAATCGGATGGGTTGACCCCAACGGACCGGCCTGGACCGCGGGTTTGCGTCCCGGCGATACGATTTTGGCCATAGACGGTTTCCCGGTGAAGCACTTTGCCGCAACGACCCAGGATAGCGTCGTCTGGCGTGTCATTACGAGCGAAGGCGCGAAGATAGTTGTGAAATACAGCCGCGACGGGAAGAACAACGTGGCGTACGTTACGCCCTATCATCACCCAACGCACTGGTATGAGCGAAAATCTTTGCGGCAACTGGAAGTCGGACCCGCTTTTCCGTCGATTATAGCCGAAGTCATCAGCAATAGCCCCGCGGCGGCGGAGGGTCTCACCAATGGTGACGAAATCATGGCCATCAACCATAATAAGATTTTTAGCCCCGAGGCCGTCGAATGGGAGGTTGAGCAAATGAGCAATGGTCCGGTCAAGCCGTTGACGCTGAGCATTCGCCGGGGCGATGCAAAATTTGATCGCACGTTACTGGCTGTCAGGCCCGTTCAACCCACGAACAGTCCGCCGTCATTGGGCCTCCTTCAGTGGTTTGCGGACACGAATATCTCGCTCGTGCATCCGACGCCAATTGAACAGGTACAGTCGAGCATCAGCCAGATCGTCGGGACGCTTGGCGCCGTTTTTTCTCCGAAGACAGAGGTGGGCGTTCAGCAGTTGGGTGGTGCGGTGATGATTGCCCGGGTGTATTACAATTTATTCCAAAGCCCGGAAGCCTGGCGGCAGGTCTTGTGGTTTAGCGTCATACTGAATGTGAACCTGGCGCTGCTGAATATGCTGCCATTGCCGGTGCTGGACGGCGGCCACATATTGCTGGCGCTGATTGAAGTCATCCGCCGCCGGCCGGTAAGCGCGCGACTGCTCAACAGCATTCAATCCGGATTTGCCGTATTGCTCATTGGATTCATGCTTTATATCGCGTTTTTTGACACTGGCGACTGGGTCCGTAGCGCCCGCTCGGATCGCGAGCAGCCGGTGATATTTGCCCCCATGTGGTCCCCACAATCCAGCCCGGACAACGGCCGTTCCATCAATATCGGAAAATAAGGGCCACCTGGATTTTCAATCCGGTGGTTAAGCTAATGCTTCGTTTGCGGCTCCGGCTGGATGACTTTCTTTGATTCCAGTTTGTCGAGCTTGGGCGTGATGACAATCTGGCAGTACCCGGCGTGAGTGTTGTTATCGTAGTATTTCTGGTGGTAATCTTCGGCGGGATAGAATTTTTTGAGCGGCACAATTTCTGTGACGATGGGATTTTTGAAATTGTTTTGCGCGATTTCCTTCGATTGTTTTGCTTCGAGTTCCTGCTTTTTATCGCGGTACAGAATGATGGAACGATACGAAGTGCCTTCGTCGGCGCCCTGCCGGTTTAAAGTCGTCGGGTCGTGGGCCTGCCAGAAAACGTTGAGCAACTGAGCGTAGGAAACTTTAGACGGGTCGAAAGCGATTTCGGTCACCTCCGCGTGGCCGGTGGTCTCGGTGCAAACCTCCTCGTAGGTGGGATTGGCCGTGGCGCCGCCGGCGAAGCCGCTGGTGACGGAAATAACCCCTGGCACTCGTTCAAAAACTGCTTCCATGCACCAAAAACAGCCGCCGCCAAAATCCGCGATCTCAGTAGTATTGGTATCCATAGCGTGTGCGCGTCCAGTGAAGACGGATACACTGAACATACCCGCCACGAACAACATGTAAAGGCCTGACCTCATAAGAATCAGCCGTTTGACAATGCAATTGGCTAATTCATTCAAATTTAAAAGACTGAAGCGTTGAGCAGATAATCCGCTCAACGCTTCAATGCTAAAACGAGGATGTTCTTACCAGCGGAAATGGGCAAAGGCCTTATTGGCCTGGGCCATCTTGTGGACTTCGTCGCGCTTGCGGATGGCGTTGCCCTGGCCCTGGTAGGCTTCCATGATTTCGGAGGCCAATGCATCGCGCATGGAAATGCCTTTGCGGGAATCCGCAAAATCCACAATCCATCGCAACGCGAGCGCGTTTTGGCGGTCTGTGGGAATCTCCAAGGGCACCTGGTAGGTAGCGCCGCCTACGCGGCGGGCCTTGGTCTCGATCCGGGGCTTGGCGTTGTCCACTGCCCGTTGCAGGATCTCGATCGGGTTGCTGGCGGGATTCTTTTCGGAAATGGTGTCGAATGCGCCGTAAACGATGCGTTGCGCGGTGTTCTTTTTGCCGCAGATCATTACCGTATTGACCAGGCGGGTCACCAGGGCGCTGTGAAATTTTCCATCTTTTGCGATGGTCCGTTTTGTTGCTTGTCGTCGTCGGGACATGAAGTTCGTTAAAGCGTTATAGTGTTAAAACGTAAAGTGGGGTGCTACGCGGCTTTGGCGGCGGGTTTCTCTTTGGGCTTCTTCACGCCGTACTTGGAACGGCTGACCCTGCGTTTTTCCACGCCTGCGGCGTCCAGGGTGCCGCGAACGATGTGATAACGCACGCCGGGCAGGTCTTTTACACGTCCTCCGCGGACGAGCACGATGGAGTGTTCCTGCAAGTTGTGGCCTTCGTCCGGGATATAGGCGATGACTTCGTAGCCGTTGGTGAGGCGCACTTTGGCGACCTTGCGCATGGCCGAGTTCGGCTTTTTAGGTGTGCGGGTCATGACCTGAATACACACACCGCGGCGAAACGGCGAATTTTCCAGGGCCGGTGACTTTGACTTATACTTCACCTTGCGCCGGCCTTTGCGAACGAGTTGGTTAATTGTCGGCATTTTTCTTAAAATGGAACGCAAACTATATCAAATGGGAGAACCAATGCAACGGTTTTTTAAAGATTTTTTGCGTCCCCGATCATCAAATTATCCACCTGCGTGGCCAAATCCACCAGGTAATCGTCCCCTTTGGGGTGATTGGTCAACGCAACGAGGATGTAGCAGCGGTCAGGGGCCGTGATGAGGGCGCTATCGTGCAGCCAATTCTCCCAGGTGCCGGACTTGCGAAGGATTTCCAAATGGCGACCTTCCAGGCCTTTCACGAATTTGATGTCCTCAGCCGGGATGTCCGGCGAAGCGAAAATTTCCCGCATCGTACGCGAAGCAGCAGGCGAAATGAGTTTATCCTGTTCCATCCACAGATAAAACCGCAACACTTGCCGCACGGTTACGGCGTGGGAATTATCGCCCACGGGATCGCCGATGCGTTCTCCGGTGATGCCGTAGTGTTTGCCCACCCAGATGCCGCCGCCATGGCTTGCGTCGTAAAGACCATAGGATTCGAGCGCTTTCTGGATGGGCTTAAGCCCCAGCAATTGGGAGTATTTGGCGGCCATTTCATTACTGGAGGGTTTAATCATGAGCCCGAGTTCGTGGCGCGTTTGGGCGTCCAGGTTTGTGGCAGCATCCGGATGCAGATCAAAATAGGCGAAGAGGATGCCTATTTTGGCGACGCTGGCGCCGTAATCTTCGCGGTCGGGATACGTCATCGCCAGGCGAAGCGTCCGCAAGTCCAACAGGCCAAACGACGTTTGGTTGGTCGTCATGTCGTACTTGGCCCGGAGGCTGGCATCAATCTTTTCAAGCTGCGATTGCAGCACGGGATCGACCGGGGTGTCGTACGTTAGCGTGTAGTTTTTGAAATTAGGATTCATCGGGGGTGCGGCCAGGGCAGTATTCGTACACTGAAGAGTGACAAATAAAAAAGCGCCGGCGAATAATTCCTGACCCGCGCGTTTCTAGCAGATAATTGGCCCGGCGCAAAGGCGAATCAGAATCGCCAATATAGGCCGGCCTTTTGCTTTGACCCGCTGATTTTCCAGTTTTACCATCCGGACATTCATCGAATTCACGATCTGAAAATCAAGATATGGGCATTCGCGACAGAGACTACATGAAACGCCGTGCGGATGATGAAGACGATCGGGCCTCGTCTTTGGAGTCCAAGGCGGAGGCAATTGCCGGGCGGATTCTGGCCAAAGCGGGCAAAGGGATCATGATTTTTTGTATCGCGCTCGGTATTCTCGCTTTTGTCATGTGGGTCATTTCCTGGTTTTCCGGGAAGCATTAAGCCATCTCGGGTTCATTACTTTCTCAATTGCGCAGATTTCCTGTCACCTCTTTGGGCTGTGCGGGAACGTATTCAATAGTATGATTACGAATGAATCAGTGACAACCGTCGAATATATCCCGGATGCGGAATTGGTCGCGCGCACCCTGGCGGGGGACCGCGACGCATTCAACCGGATCGTATCGCGTTATCAAATTTTAATTTGTTCCCTCGCCTACAGCCGGATAGGGCATCTGGGCCACAGCGAGGACGTTGCGCAGGAGACTTTTATCACTGCCTGGAAACGTTTGCGGCTCCTGCGCCAGCCCGAGAAACTGCGAGCCTGGCTGTGCGGTATTGTCCACAACCGCGCGAAACAATGCCTGCGAAACGAGGGCCGTTTGCCGTTGCGGGACGCGGAGCCGCTGGAGACAGCCGCTGATTTGCCGACGCGCGAGGCGTTGCCTTCCGAAGTCACCATCTCGCACGAGGAACAAGCCATCCTTTGGCGTTCGCTGGAAAAAATTCCAGATTTATATCGCGAACCGCTGATTCTTTTCTACCGCGAACACCGGTCCATCGAGCATGTGGCGGCGGAACTGGAGCTGTCCGAAGACGCCGTGAAGCAGCGGCTCTCGCGCGGGCGAAAACTCCTGCAGGAAGGCATCGAGGAATTTGTTGAGAAGACCCTCCGTCGCACGGCGCCGACACCGGCATTTTCGAATACCGTCTTGGCGGCGCTCCCGCTGACCGGCGGATCCGCGACCGCTGCGGGCGTGGGTGCGGCGGGCAAAGGCACGTTGGCGGCCAAAACTGCGCTCGGGGCATTCTTGCTGCCGTTTGTCGGAGTGTTCACGGGTTTTGCGGCTCAATGGCTGATGTTCCGGGGCCCGGGAAGTCCTGTCACAAAGTTGCGGTTAGTGCTGACGTGGCTGTCTGTTTTGACTTTTGCGATAGGCGGAAATTATGCCGTGAATTTTGCGGGCCATCATTATAATTGGAGCGATCCTGTTTTCTTCTCGGCGGAGTCGGGCTTCTGGTGGTTCTATTCCATGTGCCTGGCCACATGGATCATCCCCATGTATCGGCATGCTCAGAAAGGCTTGTTGGCCCGTGAAGCCGCGCGAGTGCCGGCGGCGCCTATACCTGCGCTACGTTATGCCACCATCGTGGCCGGCACGCACATCATGATGTTTTGGGGCCTGGTTCAGGCGGCGTGGGGAAACCGCGATTACCTGGGCCTGGCAATCGTCGCAGGAATGGCGACTGCCCTGGGGATCATAAATTTTTTCCGGTATCATCGTCAGAATGGCGCAGGCCTGGGGCTGGCGTACATGGAGCAATTGGCTTCGTGTACGGTTGTCATGCTCGTCATAATCAACCTTCGGTCGGATGTCTGGGTGGCAACCCGCTATGGAATTAGCGTGGTCGAACTGCACAGCCGAATGCCGATATGGATCATTCCTGCACTTTCACTGGCGCTGGTGCTGTGGTCGGTTTTCCTGTTGATCTGGACGAAACCGGGGGCGACCGGCGTTGCGTCTGGGCGCTGAATCAAAAAAGCCCAGGCTCGATTTGCAGCATCCAGCCGTCCCTTCGGGGCTTATTCGATTGTGATATGGGACCCGGCGTTGAAACGTGCGTTGAAACGCCGGGCTATTTCCGTTCCTCCCGCCGGGACGAGAACTCGGTTACAGCGGCTCTAATGGCTGCTGATTTGATTGAAATACTTACCGGCAGTCATAGAATTCTTTCGTGGAACACATGCCCGTCAAAACCCTCGTCCAAACCGCGCTGAACACCACGCTCGGGTTTTTTTATCCCGAAGTGTGCGCGCTTTGCAAAGCGGAGCCGGCCACGGTGGATGATGGGTTTGTTGGGGCGGATTGCCGCAAACAAGTGCGCTTTATTCGTCCGCCGTTTTGCCGGCGTTGCGGGTTGCCGTACGATGGTGATTTGACGGCGCCGTTTGAATGTTCCAACTGCCGGGACTTGAAATTGCATTTCAGTTCCGCGCGCTCGGCTGCGGTGGCCAGGACTGTTGTGTTGGAAGCGATTCATCACTTCAAGTACTCGCGGGCACTTTGGTTTGAAAATTTTTTAGCCGGCCTGCTGATTGCCGAAGCCGGGCCGATTTTGCGCGGGCAAAAGAACAGCCTCATTATTCCGGTGCCACTCCATCCGCTGAAAAAGCGGGAGCGTGAGTTTAACCAGGCGGCGGTGCTGGCGGCGCGGCTGAGCCGGGCAACGGCGATTCCGGTGAACGAAAAGATATTGGCGCGCGTCAAACCCACCGAAACGCAGACACATCTCAAGCGCGAACAACGCGCCGTGAACATGCGCGGGGCCTTCGCTGTTCGCGATGGTGTAAAATTAAATGGAGAGCGCATCATGCTCGTGGACGATGTGTTTACGACGGGCGCTACGACGAACGATTGCGCGCGCGCGTTGCGGGCGGCTGGCGCGAGCGATGTTTGCGTCTGGACAGTCGCGCGCGGATTGTGATATTGTTCTGAGAGAATCCAAAGAGATATGGGAACCACTGTTTTTTTGAAGAAAATTGGCGGCACGGAAATTATCGAACCTGCCCTGACACCGCCTTCGCTAAAAGTCCCGCCTCTGCCCAAGCCAAAGCTCGGTCCGGCCAAATCAAAATCCAAAAAGCGCGACATCCCCGAGGGCCTGTGGACGAAATGTCCCAAATGCAGCACGATGATTTTTGACAAGGAACTGGACGAAAAACTGAAAGTATGCCCCAAGTGCACCCATCATTTTCCCATTAGCGCGCGTGAGCGAATTCATTCCCTGGTGGAAACCTGTACGTTTGAGGAAATGGACGCGGAGATGTCCAGCGTGGACATTTTGAAATTCGCCTCCTACGAGAGCAAATTGGAGCGTGACCGGAAAGCCACCCTGCTTAAGGATGCTGTGGTGACCGGCATGTGCAAGGTCGGTCCGCACCGCGTGGGATTGGGTGTCATGGAATTTGGATTTATGGGCGGTTCCATGGGTGCGGTCGTTGGCGAAAAGCTGACGCGGTTGATCGAACGTTCCACGGAAAAGGGGTTGCCTGTCATTATCATTTCCGCCAGCGGCGGGGCGCGCATGCAAGAGGGCGCCTTCAGCCTCATGCAAATGGCCAAGACATCCGGGGCGCTCGCGTATCATGCCCAAAACCGACTGCCTTATATCAGCATCCTCACCCAGTCGGATTACGGCGGCGTGATGGCCAGTTACGCCAGCCTGGGAGATTTAATTTTGGCTGAGCCGGGCGCGCTCATCGGGTTTGCGGGTCCGCGTGTCATTAAAGACACGACCCAGGCGGAATTGCCGCCCGGATTTCAAACCGCCGAATTTCTCCTCGACCACGGTCTTATCGACGCCATTGTCGCTCGCAACGAAATGAAGGACCAACTCATCCAGTATTTGGATTTCATGACTGCGGCGAAGAAGGCGGCGGTGGCGTAGTTCCGGTTATTTCTGCTCGACTGTTTGCCCGGCATCTGAATTTTTTGATGCCTGTTTCTGAAGCTTTTCGAGGCTAAGCTCCTGCTTCCGTTCGTCCTGAATCAGGAAGCTGACTGCCAGGGAGTTGGTCGCCAACACCCTGCGAAGATCGTTGTTTTCGACAATGAGTTCACTTACCTGAATTTGCAGGTTCGAGACCGTTTCCGTGAGCCTTTCGTTTTGCTTTTGCAACGCGTAAAACTCGGCCCCTTCTTTGACCCCGCACCCGGAGAGGATAAATATCAGTGTAACGAAAACAAATAGAGCTCTTATGAAATGGTTCATATATCCATCCTTTGTTCTTCTGACTGTCGCACAATTGGGTAAAAGTGCCATTTAATCCAACAAACTCTTGCCACGCGGCATCTGAAATTCTTTAATTCGCGGATGGATTCCCGTGAAGCGTTCATCGCGCTGAACATGATCGATCACGTCGGCCCGGTTCGGGCGCGGCTATTGATCGAGCATTTTGGCGATGCGCCGGCCATTCTTGCTGCTTCCCGGTCCCAGCTCCTCCGTGTCCGCAACATCGGCGATGACGCCACCGAAGCTATCGCCAACTGGGAAAAGACCATTGACCTGGCGGGAGAATTGAAACGCATCTCGGATTTCGGGTGCCATGTTTTGATTCAAAGCGACGAACAATATCCGGCGCTGCTTCGTGAAATTTACGATCCGCCGCTGGTGCTTTACGTCAAGGGCGAGTTGACCAGTAAAGACAAAGGCGGGGTAGCCGTAGTCGGCTCGCGTCAAACCACGCATTACGGCATCGAAACCGCCCGCAAACTGTCCTATCAAGTGGCATACGTGCGCGTCACGGTCGTGAGCGGCGGCGCGCGGGGCATTGATACAGCGGCGCACCAGGGCGCGTTGGCGGCCAAAGGCAGAACCATCGCTGTACTTGGAACGGGGATAAACCTGGTTGCACCGCCTGAGAATGGTGAACTGTTCCAACGCATTGCGCAGAACGGCGCGGTGATCAGTCAATTTCCATTCAATCGTCCCGCCGACAAGCAAAGTTTTCCTATT
>DATAST010000167.1:0-10141 GCA_036269115.1 Verrucomicrobiia bacterium
GGCCCCGATGGTAAAAGTGGCACAAATGGTAAAGGATCATCTTAAAGGCATTTTAGCGCATTGGAAGTGGGGGGTAACCAATGCGTTCATGGAGGGGCTCAACAGCGTCTTCAGCGCGACCAAGCGCAAGGCCCGCGGCTATCGTTCGACCACCCACCTGATTGCTATGCTTTATCTCATCGCCGGCAAACTCCGACTCCCACAGAGCTGACTTCCAATTCCACCGAAAACAGCGAAGAACCCCGCAAGCTCGCTTATCAATTGGCGTATGTTGGTGTTACGGTTGTCAGCGGCGGAGCGCGCGGCATCGATACCGCGGCGCACCAGGGCGCGATGGTTGCCAAGGGAAGAACCATTGCCGTTCTCGGAACCGGTATCAATTTGGTCGCCCCTCCCGAGAATGCCAAACTGTTTCAGCGCATCGCTGAAAGCGGCGCCGTAATCACTCAGTTTCCGTTCAATCGCCCCGCCGACAAACAAAGTTTCCCCATTCGAAATCGCATTGTGGCAGGCATGACGCTCGGCACGGTAGTGGTCGAAGCCAACTTACAGAGTGGGGCGCTCATTACATCGAATTTTGCCATCGAGTATGGCCGGCAGGTCTTTGCCGTGCCCGGCCGCATTGATTCTCCTCGAAGCAGCGGCTGCCATGATTTGATTAAAAAAGGCGCGAAACTGTGTGAAGGTATCGAGGATATTCTGAGCGAATTCGAGTATCTCTTTCCGGCCTCCAACAAACCACCCTCGGCCGCCCAAACGGGTGTTTTGCCGGCGTTGGAACTTCCGCCCAATGAACAAAAGGTCCTCGACGCTCTCGACGGCGAGGAGCGAATGATCGACGAAGTCATCCGCAAAAGCGGCTTGCCCAGTTCCGCCGTGAGTGTCGCTCTCTTGAGCCTGGAAATGAAACGGCTGGTGAGGCAGTTGCCGGGGAAGGTGTTTGTCAGAAATGTTTAACAGTCGGCCTGTGGCTTGACTGACGGCTGGGGCTCCGCGTGGTACGTGGTGCGTTGTGCGTCAAGTATGCGCGTGAGTTCTCCAGACATACTTGACGCAACACGCAATACGTAACACGAGGGCGCGAGAATAACCGATAGTCTCGCAATTGTGCATGAGATTGAGCTAGCATTTCGCCGGGAATTCCAGACAATGTAACTGCCCCTTTTGATGGCCGGTTTTTGCCCGCATGCAAAAGGCAATACACATACTGAGTTTAACATTTCGTGGCACATGATTATGGGCCGTTTTTTCCGCTCCAGTTTTCCGTTTTCGGCCGGGCAATGGTTGTTGCTGCTGCTCGTCCTTGGAGCCGCGAGGGTCACGCTTGCCGCGGATGATTTTCTATCTTCCCGCCCGATCATTGGCCACAATGCCAACGGGCAATTGGAGGTATTTCGGTTGGGTGACGATGGCCACCTTTATCACAAATGGCGAAAGCCTTTCAATGGCGCATGGTCTGTTTGGTGCGACCTGGATGGTTCGTTGTGGCCGGGTTTGGCAATTGTCAACGATGCGAACGGTAACATGGAGGTTTTCGGCGTCGACCGTTCGACGGGCAACATGGAGCAGATTCAACAGCTGGCCGACAACGGCCCGGATTGGTCCTCCTGGCGCAATCTCGGTGGAAGATTCGAGGGTTCGGTCGGCACGGAAAAAAGCACCGATGGACGGATCGAAGTATTTGCGGTGGACGCCGCCACCCATCACGCAAAATATATGGAGCAGATGTCCAATGACGTTTGGTCGTCCTGGACGGATCTGGGTGGTTCACTTGGACCGGCTTTGGTTGCCGCCAAAAACGAAGATGGCCGGCTCGAATTGTTTGGCCTGGCCGCACGGGGCGGGTCACTGCTTCATTGCTGGCAGATGCAACCTGCGACCAATGTTTGGTCGGCCTGGGCAAGCCTGGGTGGCACGATTTTCCCGGGCTTTACGGCCGAACGGAATATGGCAGGCAAACTCGCGGTCTTTGCGGTGAATGATCTGAACGGCACCGTCCAACGGATTTGCCAGGCAAATAAAGGCGACAGCACCAATTGGACGGCCTGGCAGGACTTTGGCACCAATGCCAGGCCGGGCCTCGCTTCGGGACAAAGCGCCGACCGGCGAATTGAAGTTTTTGCCGTCCGCCCGAGTGACTCCGCGTTGATGCATCGGTGGGAATTATTCACCAACACCTCCGATAAGTGGTCGGCCTGGACAGATATCAACCAAAAAGCCGGTACTGCTCCAGCCGTGGCAGTCAATGAGGATGGTGATTTGGAGGTCTATGTGGCCGACCCAAATAACGATCGCCTGATTCATTACCGCCGGCAGATCAGCGGTGCGAGCGGCTGGCTGGATTGGTCGAGCCTGGACCAGCCGGTTTTTTCATATGCCTTGCACTTGTGGCAGGTGGATGATGGATTGCCGGACAATGTGGTCCAGGCCATCACGCAAACTGCGGACGGTTTTCTGTGGGTGGGCACCCGCGGCGGTTTGGCGCGGTTCGATGGCAACCAGTTCGTCTGCTACAACGCCCGTAACACTCCTGCCCTGAAGAATTCGTCCATTACCGCCCTTTGTGCCGGCAAGGACGGGTCTCTATGGATCGGCACGGACGGCGGCGGCATGGTCCGGCTGTACAATGGCATTTTTTCCACATTCGCTGCTACTAACGGCCTTGCGGGCAATCAAGTCCTTGCCATTTACCAAAGCGACGATGATTCGCTCTGGATTGGCACTACTACGGGTATGAGCTGCTATCGGTACGGGATATTTCGCACTTATACTACCCGCGACGGTTTGTCCTCAGATGTCGTTCGATCCATTTACGAAGACCAGGATAAAAATCTGTGGATCGCTACTGGCAAAGGATTGAACCGCCTGGGGCGTAACCAAACGATGGACTCCTTTGTGATGCCCAACGGTCTGCCTAACAATTCCGCTCGCGTCATCTGCCAGGATCATGGCGGAAGAATTTGGATTGGTTCGAACAATGGCCTGCTTTGGTATAATTGGTTCTGGGGCATTGGTTTTTACGCCTATAGCACCAAATACGGCCTGTCCGATACATTCGTCAGCGCCATTTGTGAGGATGGTGACAGCAACCTTTGGGTGGGCACATACAGCGGGTTGAACCGCTTCCGTGACGGCCGATTCTATCATCAGCCGGACAGTGACGGCCAGCCCTTCGATCAGGTGAACACACTCTTCGCCGACCGCGAAGGCAATTTATGGGCGGGGTCAAAAGAAGGGTTGACCCGCCTGACTCCTGAAAAATTCTACACGTATACAAAACAGGACGGGCTTACTCACAATAATGTCATGTCTGTCCTAAATGACGCAAAGGGCAACATTTGGATCGGAACGTGGGGCGGGGGACTGGATGAACTGCAAGGCGAAAAACTTATCGCCCGTTCACCCCTGTCAACAAACGTTTCCCAGAATTTGATCCTTTCGCTTTGCGAGGGGCGCGACGGCAGCCTATGGGTGGGGGCCGATTATGATGGCGGATTGACTCGCATCAAAGATGGACAAACTACGCATTTTACCTGGCACGACGGATTGATTGATGCCGGCCAGCGTGTGCTTTGCCAGGACACTCAAGGATACCTGTGGGCAGGCACCGACCACGGACTCAGTTGTTTCAAGGGTGGAAAGTTTGTCACCAATGACGTGACTGAAAGCATGACTGGCCAAAGTATCCGCGACATCTGCGAGGACAGTTCCGGCGCGCTCTGGTTCGCGGCGCAAAATGAGTTGGCGCGGTGGCAGGATGGTCAATTGACTGTATTCACCACCGCCGATGGATTGCCCAATAACGGGTTAACAGCATTGTATGCGGACGATGACAATCTGTGGATTGGGACCGCGGGGGCCGGCCTGGACCGTTATCGCAATGGACGCTTTACCGGCTACAACAGCAGGGAGGGACTTTTCTGTGACGATATTACCGGTGTTTTGGAAGACCGCGGCTGGCTCTGGATGGGCTCGTCGCGCGGTGTTTTTCGCGTTCGCAAACGAGATCTCGGTGCCTTTGATAACGGAAAACTCGAAAACATCGTCAGCCTGGCCTATGGAAAGAATGACGGCATGGAAACACCGCAGTGCAATGGCGAAGGCAAACCCTCCATCTGGAAAACACCTGACGGCCGCATCTGGTTTCCCACCAGCAAAGGATTGGTGGTGGCAGACCCAAAAACGATCACAATGGATGAAGAACCGCCGTCGGTATTTGTCGAGTCGGTGGCCGCCGACGAAAAAGTGATTGAAGACGGTTCGATGCAGTTGGCGGGAGCCACGTCAGTACTTGCCAGGCGATCGACACCGCTCAAAATTTGGCCCGGTCGCGGTGAGTTGGAATTTCAATACGTGGCGATCGGCTTTTCGACTCCGGAGAATTGTCGTTTCAAATACCGCCTGGACGGCGTGGATTCCGGCTGGATCGACGCGGGCATACGCCGCGTTGCCTATTACAATAATCTTCCACCCGGTCCCTACCGTTTCGAGGTCAAAGCGTGTAACAAAGATGGAGTTTGGAATGAAGCCGGCGCCTCGCTGGATGTTGTCATTGCGCCGCACCTTTGGCAGATGCTCTGGTTTCACGTTCTGCTGGTGTTTGCGATGATCGCCGCAATAGCCGGTACGGTGCTCTCCGCGGTGCGCCGGCGTGTGCAGCGGAAGTTCATTTTACTGGAGCAGCAGCACGCCGTTGAACGTGAACGTGGACGCATCGCTCGTGATATGCATGACCAGATCGGTTCCGGCTTGACGCAGATCGGCCTGCTCGGAGAATTCGCCCGGCGCGCTTCGGACAAAAATGGCGACGTCGTTTCGCATGTGGAAAAGATTTGCGACACGGCGCGCGAGCTGGCCCAGACGCTGGATGAAATGGTGTGGATGGTCAATCCCCGCAATGACACGCTGAACAAGCTGGGGCTGTATCTCGCGGCGTACGCCGAAGAATTTTTTCAGCTGACAGAAGTGCGTTGTCTTTTGGACGTCCCTTCCGGGCTCCCGGCGTGGCCTCTTCCCGCCGAAGTGCGTCATAATATATTTCTGACGGCCAAGGAAGCATTCAACAATATCGCCAGGCATTCGCGCGCATCGGAGGCCCGGCTGAAAATCAGCCTGGACGGTTCCACTCTCGAAATCTGCATCGAAGATGACGGCGTTGGATTTTCAGATAAGGGCGCAAACGAGTCCCGCAATGGATTGTCTAATATGAAAGACCGGATCCGCGATATCGGTGGCACGTTTTACATTTCCAGCGGGCCAAATCACGGGACTCGCATTTCCTTCAGCGTGCGGCTACACTCAAATGAAATGATCCCCGTCTGACGGGCCGTCCCTATGCCAATTACCGTTGCCATTGTAGAAGATGACCGTCGTGTCCGCGAAAGCTTAAGCGTCTTGATCAACGGGACAGAAAACATTCGATGCATCAGCACCAATTCCAGCGGTGAGGAAGCGTTGGAAGACATCGTCTTCAAGAAACCGGATGTCGTCCTGATGGACATCAACCTGCCGGGCATGTCAGGAGTGGAATGCGTGCGGAAACTCAAAGCCCAGTTGCCAAAAACACAAATTCTCATGCTGACCATGTATGAGGACGATGAAAAAGTATTTCAATCCCTGGTTGCCGGTGCGAGCGGCTACCTGGTTAAACGCACGTCACCGTCTGAATTGCTTAATGCCATCCAGGAGGTAAACAGCGGCGCTTCGCCCATGTCGGGCAAAATCGCGCGCACGGTCGTGGAATATTTCCAAAAACAAAAGGGAACCGCCGCTGAACACGAGCCGCTTTCGAAGCGGGAAGAGGAAATTCTGAGGCTTTTGTCAAAAGGTTATCGTTACAAGGAAATTGCGGACGCCCTCGCTATCAGCTTTGAAACCGTTCGTTCTCACCTGAAGAATATTTACGACAAATTACACGTGCGCTCCCGCACTGAAGCTGTCGTAAAATATCTAAGAAATTAAGGGGCGGATCGCCGGGTGAGGGCACCCGGCCTACAAGCGATGAGCTCCAAACGGTCTATTGACTGGGGGGGGTATCCACGTTTTCCTTTTTCCTTTCTACTTCGAGTGACTCCCCCAAATGGGGGATGAAATGGGGCTTCGTTTCGGTTTTGTAACCTATATTGCCCACAAAAGGGGATTACTGGGGTATTTAAAACGTGATAAAGTCTTCACAATGACACGTCGAGCTCTTGTTGAGCAAGGATTGTCCCCGCACACGGGGCCGGGCGCAGAAGTATTTCAGCAGGACGATGTTTCATTCCAAATCACACCGTTAATTGACCACACACTGTTGGTCGCCGAAACGTTAACCTAAACATCATTATGCAAAAAAGCACATTGGCCCGGCTTCTCGGAATCGTTCTCATTCTGGGGGCATGCGTCACGACCTGGGCGCAAACCTATTCAAACGCAGTGATGGGATTGAATCCCGCGGGCTACTGGCCTCTGAATGAAACGGCGCAGCCGCCGCAAGTGCTGGATCTGACCGCGACCAATAGTGGTTCGGTTGGCGCGGCGGGCGACGGTTATTACGGTGCCTGGTATCAGCCGTTAGGCAATCAATGGTATTTGACCAACAATATCGTCATGGAGGCCGGTCCGATTGCCGGTGCAGATCAGGCGATGAACTGCCAGACTGCTACAGCCGGCCAATACATTATTTTGCCGCGCAACACCAACGGCGTTCCCAATGCCGCCGTGACCGTTAAGGAGCCATTCTCAATTGAGGCGTGGGTGAATTGCGGGAACCTTGGTGGTTACAGAACAATCATCAGCGAAGGCGGCGAAACAGCTATGAACACCGGTGGGCCAAATGCGACCAACCGATTTTATGGTGGCCAGGGTCCCGCCTGGGCCGGATTTACCCTCGGCGTGTACAACAACGAATTCATTTTCGATTGCTACGTGACTAACGGTGAAAGCAAGGCCAACGAATTGGACGGCCCCACAACATTGCAGATCGGGCAGTGGGTGCATGTCGTGTGTACTTACGCTGGCAATCAGGAAATTCTCTATACCAACGGCGTTCAGGCCAAGATAAAAAATACCTCCGCGAATGCCGCTGGGCAGACTTATGTTGTGGACCCGACCTCGCCATTAATTATTGGCGCCGGACCGGGAGTGCCGGTTTCTTATGGTTCTGGATGGTACGGTGGCGTCGCCGAAGTAGCCGTCTATCCCACCGCTCTTTCGGGCACACAGGTCCAGAACCATTATACGGCCGCGAGCAGTGGGTTGGCTACGTACACAAACACAGTCATATCCGATGCCCCCGCTCTTTATTTCCGAATGAACGACGGGCAAGGGCAGGTTAACGCGGGTTACCCCAGTGCAACTTTCCCGGTGGCCACGAATTATGGAACTCTCGGCACTGCCGCAAATGGCGCCTACCAATTCGGAACGACCCCGGGAGTCGCCGGCCCGCCTTTTGCCGGTTTTGGAGCAAACAGCAAAAGTGTCGCTATCAATGGCTGGCTGGGGGCCGTGGACGTCGGCAATAGCAATATTCCGTCGGCACTCAATCCCACCGGCGCGGCGCCATTGACGGTGGTCAGTTGGTTCCAGGCCGGTCCCGCTGACAGCCCGGGCCGTATGCAGGATATCCTCGGCCATAGCGATCTTTCATATCGGTTAGGCTTTACGACGAATTTGTACATTGGTGGAAATTTCTTCAATCCCGGTCCCGGCCCTGTGTTGCAGCCTGGTTCCGCTGCGCAATTCAACACCAACGGCTTTGCCTTTAATGACGGCAATTGGCACATGGCCGCCGGCGTCTCTGACGGCACCAACGAATATCTCTTCCTTGACGGCGCATTGGCTGTGAGCAACAACAACCCCGTCGGAATAAATATTGTGGGCAGCTCTGATGACCTGCTCCTGGGTGGCGACCCCCAATACACATTCGCGGTGTGGGCTCCCTCGGCTAATCAAAATCCCGCCAACACCATCCGCAATTTCGATGGCCAGATTGCGCAGGTGGCCTATTTCACAAATGCACTGACAGCCACGCAAATTCAATCGCTATTCAACGCTGCGGGAGTGCCCCCGTATCTCTGGAAGGAACCGGCTTCATCGGTCATGGGCAATCAGGGGCAAACAGTGTCTGTCTCCACCGGCATTCGCGGCAGCAACTTGACCTATCAATGGTACACCACTAACGGAACGTCCGTGATTGGGCAAACTAATGGCAGCCTCTCTTTTGCGCCGGCTAATGCCACTAACTCTGGCGCCTATTATTTAATCGCCAGCGATGCTGCCGGTTCAGTCACTAGCTCGGTGGTTAATGTCACCGTTTACGGCGCCCCTGCCATCATGGCACAAAGTTCCGCTCAACTTGACATCTTCGCCAATTCGAGTCCTACATTATTTGTGGTCGCCAGCGGCGCTTCGCCGACCTACCAATGGACTTCAAATGACGTCGTAATTGCCGGCGCGACCAATTCCACCTACACGGTCACCAATATTACGCTTGGGGCCACTTTTGGTTGCGCGCTGACCAATTTCGTGGGCACAGTCGATGCGACGCCGATGGCAATAACGATCCTGGCCGACCCCACAGCGCCGTATCCGGCCCAAGTCCTGGCCAACGGACCGATCTCCTATTATCGGCTCGACGAGTCGCCCGGCGCGACAACGGCCTATGACTATGTCGGTGGCTTTAATGCGGGTTATACGAATGTAGCAGGATGGCAGGGCTTCCCGGGATACAGCTCGGCCAATGCGGTGAATACTGATCCCAGTGAGACTTGCGTCTATTTCGGCGCTAATGGTGTGTTAAATAGTTTGGCGGAGGATCTCGCGCCGTTCCCCAATTTCAGCACGCCCAACGGACAGAATGCTGAGTTTACCGTGGAAGCATGGGTCCAGGAACTCGGGTACAATGGGCTCGGCGATTGCATCATAGGCCTCGGCTACGGTAATGGTGGCGAACAATTCGTGCTGGATACCGGCGCAACGTCGGCCGGCGATTTGCGGTTCTTCGTCCGCAATGCGGCGGGAGCGACCGCGGGGGCCAGCAGCACCACGAGCATCAATGGCACCGGTAGTGGCGACGGTTTGTGGCACCACGTCGTGGGCGTTTGCGATGAAGCCGGCGGTCACGTATACCTCTACCTGGACGGCAAGCAGATCGCCAGCGGAACAATCACAGCTGGCAGCGGTCTTCTGGCCTCGACGATACCCATGACCATCGGTTCCCGCGAATCGCAGAACTGGAATCCTGCCAACTATGACTTCAATTTCGTCGGATTAATCGACGATGTCTCCGTGTACAACAAGGCATTGAGCGCCGCGCAGGTTCAGACGGATTATTTGTCTGCGGGCTTTGGGCCGAGTAGCGCACAGGTGACGCCCTCCAATCTCGTGACGAACCAGGGTGCTACGGCCGTCTTCGTTGCATCGGCACAGGGAACTCAGCCACTTAGTTATCAATGGAAGGATAATAACGGCAGTCTGATTCCATGGGGCACCAACGCGACCCTGGCTTTGACGAATGTTCAGCCGTCGCAAGCAGGGACCTATACGGTGACCGTGCAAAACCCCTATAATAACACGACGGCTAGTGCGACCCTGGCGGTTACGCAGGCCCCTCAAATAGTCCAGGACATTGAGCCGACAAATGTCATCACGTATGCCGGCCTTCAGGTAACGTTGTCCATTGAGGCTTCTGGTACCCCGCCGCTCGATTATCAGTGGTATCAGGATGGTGCGCCCGTTTCGGGAGCAACTAATTCGGCCTATATTTTCGGGGCATTGCTTGGCACGAATTCGTATTACTGCACCGTCACTAATGCCTACAGCGTCGGCACACCGGTTGTTAGTGCCACGGCTACTGTCGCGGGTATTGCCGGGATTTCTGCGGTGAATCCGGCTAACTATAATAGCCATCTCAAGATTACCTTTAGCGGCTATACCAATTCAGAGACCCTCCAATACTTTCCGGCGCTGGTGCGTCTGGGCACAAATGTGACCGGCTTCTCCTATGGCCAATTCCTGACGCCGAATCGGACAGACTTGCGCTTTGCCGACAGCACGGGCTCGAATCAATTGCCCTATGAAGTCGATCAATGGGACGACAGCAACGGCGTTTCCAGCTTCTGGGTCCAGGTCCCGACCCTGACCGGCGGCACCAATAACTCCA
>DATAST010000168.1:0-47628 GCA_036269115.1 Verrucomicrobiia bacterium
GGCCCCGATGGTAAAAGTGGCACAAATGGTAAAGGATCATCTTAAAGGCATTTTAGCGCATTGGAAGTGGGGGGTAACCAATGCGTTCATGGAGGGGCTCAACAGCGTCTTCAGCGCGACCAAGCGCAAGGCCCGCGGCTAACCGACTCTTCCACAGGTGAAGCGAAATGGCCGAAAGACTGAAAGAGCGTGATTTTTCCGCAATTTGGGAAATTGCCCATTCACTCGTTTATTCTTTGAATTTCTCCAAAGTCTTTGTGCAGCGGCTTTCAACGAGCGCAGCAACAGCCTTTGTTGTTGGATGATTCATAATCATGTCTGGCATTTTTGACAGGGCTGTTGCCGCCAGTTCCCGGACACGCCTTTTGACCATTGGCTTGGCAAGTCCGGCTTCATCCGCTAATTGATCAAAGTCCTTGGGAAGCACCTTGTCGGAAATATATTCCCCGCCGATCTTCATCGCCATTTTTTTGGCGAGGTCGGGGTAATAGGCGGTGCTGAGAACATCATAAAGTGGCGCAAGCCGCGTTTCGCTGCCGTAAAGCAGCGAAAAATTCTTTCCATGAGCATCATGGTTTCCGATAAGAAAATTAAAAATGACGGCATCTAACAATCGTTGGAGGTCAATCACCGGCGCGCTGGACAATTCACGCAGCAACGCAAAACATTGCTTTAGCGAAGGGCCACCTTCATTTTGGTATTTGTTATCAGGGATAATGCCAAGCGCCTGACAAAAATCCTCCTGATGTTCCCTTTCCAAAGATTCTGTGCCATTCGGATTTTTCAATATTGTCCGGTCATAACGCTCAACGAGCAGATAATCAATGTTCTCAACCTTGCCAACTTCCGCTTTGGCCGTGTACAGACCAATCGCATGGGCCAGTTTCATACAAAAAAACTCGTTAAACACAATCCCTTCAAAACGCTCGATGGCTGGTTTAAGAATATGAGTGCTGGGCGCTCCGCCAAGGGGGATGGAGATTTGATTGTTGGAGACATGCACCGCAATTTTGTCCTGGGCACCAGCCAATGAAAGGCGGATACCATCTTCTCCCGCCATCAGCGGACGGCGCGGCAATAACCTGAGAATTTCCGCCAACTTGTCACCCGTCAACTCCCGGTAATTATAATTGAGATCCGGCAGATTTTCGCCTGTTGGGATAAATGTCACCGCTCCGGCGCATTCGCCGCCGATTTGCTCCAGCATTGCAAAATCGTTTCTGGCGCTTATCCCCAGGTTCTTGGCGATGATCTCGCGTTTGCTTTCATCTGGCAGGACACCGGCAAAAAACCCTCGACACTCATTACGATTAAACCGCCCTTTCCTAAGTGGCAACGAATGAGACAGGGGAATAGCCTCTGCATTGTTTAACCAGCTTTCGGCGTAATAAAACGCCATCTGGCCATGCTCGTCCTGAATGAGCTGGCCGACCAGTTGTCGGCGCAAATAAACGTCCAACGTTCGCGGCATATTCTAAATTCCTTTCTTGCCGTTCGCGGCGGGTGGAATCACTTCGATTTTGATGCCCAACGTATGCAGCACGGTGAGCACCTTGCCAAACTGGCAAGTCGGCTTCCCTTTCTCCATCTCAATGATAAACCGCAAACCCGTGCCGGAGGTCAGAGCCAATTCCTTTTGGGTCACGCCTATGTTTTTGCGTGTGTTTTTGACCAATTCACCTATTTTTTCAGTGGTATATTTCATGGCTTTCAATATGTTACCGCTCGGTAATATTACAGCCATAATGGGGTAAATCAATGGAATTATTCCCGAACGGGAACAAATGCTGCTTGATTGGCAAAACAGGTGTGTATATTCCCGTTCGGGAACAAGAGATCAACCAGTCGTTGATTCATGAATGTAGTTAAAGTTATGATTGAACTATTTTACCTAAACCAAGCAAATACACCACCCGATGACAATGAGCACAAGACTACCACTCCCCGATGACATCAAAGAGCTAATCAGGCTCGTGCGCGCCGGAAAGCTTTTTGACGTTCAGAGATGGATTGCAGATGGCAAACAAACTGTTCCGCCAAAGCCTTATTCATCTTCACCTCTCCGCGTCGCTGTGGAGACCGGATTTCACAGCATGATAGAAATTTTGTTGCAGATTGAAACTGACCAGGGCAAAAAAAATCATTTGTTGCGCCGGGCAGTCTGGAACAACAAACTTGAATTGATAAAACTCCTAGTGGAGTATGGCGCAGACCCTCATGACGTTGGTTTTGACGATGTCTGCAGGACCGGCAATCCCGAACTCATGCGATTCTTTCTGGATCGAGGAATTGATGCCGTCACCGGCCAGCCATTTGCTCGCGCGCTCTGCCGTCCAAGACGGCCACAACTCGGCATTTACATCCATTATCGGGATAAAATTCCAGGGCTAAAACATCAAGTGAATCTCGCTCTACGGCATCATGCACGCGAGGGAAATTTGTATTGGGTGTGCTTGCTCTTGTGGGCAGGCGGTGATGCCCACGTAAAACTACCGGATATTGGAAAGGATTCAGACCCGGAAAATGACACGTCTGCGCTGGAAGAGGCTATTTATCACAAACGGAATGTCGTTGTGGACAAAATCGGAATTGATCCCAAAAAGGATAACTTGAACGGCTTATTGGAAAAAGCCTGTAGCGCGGGCAACATGAAAATTATTGATAAATTGATGGCGCTCGGTGCAGACGTGAACGGCGAAACAGAATACGGACCGATGGAAAGATTGATTTGGAATTTTGAATGCAACATCCGTCCGCCATTTGGCAATGTGCCGGGTTATGGAGTGGAAAACGCCCTGGGATGTATCATCCTATTTGCATCCAAAGGCGGCCGCTGGCAACCGAAGGACAATTACGGCGTAAAAGGATTGCGGCGGGAACTTCATCGGCTGGATGCACGCTGGATTACAAAAGTGATCCGTAAATTTCATGAACATAATGTCTGTTCAAAGGAAATTTTATTGGAACTCATTTCCAGTACGAAAATGAAACAGTTACTGGGCGAACATTTGCCCAGATTAAAAAAGATGGTGTCAGGAATTTGATGCGGTGGGAATTTTTTCCGTTAAACCGATACTTCGGTCATGAGTTGGCGCATCTCTGTTTCATTGCTGTTGTTGAATATTAAGCAACTGCTTCAATTCCGAACCGGGGCGTGGACTGACTTTTGCATCGGCAATCCGGGGACACCACAATATATTGTGTTTTGACCCTCTTATTTGTTTATCGAGAAGAATTAGAATCGTATTAAGTTATTTATTTCAAATGGATTAAGTGGAGGCGGAGGTCGGAATCGGACATAAATTCCCACTACCTGTTGTATAAATACCACATTTTCTTGTGGTTCTCAATGGTAACTAGGGTGAACTAGGGTGAACTTTTGGTAACCAGCACTGGCAATTTCACTGGCAATTTCCCAATCTACAAATGCCTCCAAAGACTGGATTCGTTAGGCACGGAATTCAAGCGGTCATTAACCGTTTGAGTTGCTCCGCAGCCTTCGAGAAGCTAATATTGATACACGTCTAGGATCGAAAGCAGCATTCATGGCCAAACCAAATATTCGTGAAAAGCTAATCGCCGTCGCTTTGGAACTTTTCCACTCCAGAGGCTACAACGCTTGCGGCGTCCTCGACATCACCAATGCTGCGGGGGTTCCGAAAGGTTCGTTTTACAATCATTTCAAAAGCAAAGAACTATTGGGATTAGCGGTTTTGGACCTTCACATGAAGCAAGTTGCCGAATTGGACGTGCTTGGGGACAAAAGCATCCTGCCAATCAAACGGCTTTACTCGCAATTTAAAGCTTATGGTGTACAGCTCTCCAAATGGCAGTTCGAGAGAGGCTGTCTGTTGGGCAATCTTGGGACGGAAATGTCGTCGCACAGTGCGGCGACTCGGAAGGCAATCAAAGAAGCCTTTGAAAATTGGTGTGATTCAGTTACCGAAGTCCTCAAGGAAGCTAAAGAATGCGAAGAAATTGATGCGCATCACGATCCGGCGGCATTGGCGCGTTTTCTGGTAAACTCGTGGGAGGGCGCGGTTATGCGCAGCAAAGTCGTTCGCGGCGCAGCACCTCTGGAAGATTTTTTTAGCATTACGTTTAATTCCATCCTGAAGCACTGAAGATATTCCCCTGTCAAATGGGTCGCAATTTCCTCGCTTGACGTATAAGACGACCGGTCATATTGTTGCTATCGGCGTGTGTGTTCACGTATAAAACTGGATGATTCCAACAAAATAACTGAGAAAAGAAGGAGCTAGCTTATGACCATGTCCAATAAGGAAATTGCACTCGAAATACTCAAAAGGGCCTTTGTTAAAAAAGATCCAACGGTTGTGGAGCAGTATTTTAGCCCGAACTACAAGCAGCATAATCCAGTAATCCCAGAAGGCCCAAAAGCCATTGCTGGCATGATTCCGACCCTCGCTGGTCTGAACTACGAACCCGGCATGGTCGTCGCGGAGGGAGATTACGTAATGGTTCATGGGCGTTATGTCGGCTGGGGGCCAAAGCCGTTGGTCGCGGTCGATATTTTTCGCTTCGAGGATGGCAAGGTGGCAGAGCATTGGGACGTAATGCAGGACGAAGTTTTTGCCAAGGATACAAAAAGTGGCAACGCCATGTTTACAAACCCACAAACGCCTTCAAGAGGGAGATAATAATACAAGAGGATGCGCCCGCGCCTCGGCCAAAATTTCTTCCAATTCATCACTGGCTGAAACTATATTGCCCAACTCAAGCCAGCCTTCCGCCGCACGCAAATGGATGCCGTCGATCAGGGATAATCCTTCAATTCGTTTAACAGTAGTTCCCCTCATATGATGAAATGTGAACACGCTAGAGGGACTCCGTCAATCGGAAACAGCACGGAGCCAAAACACGGAACGCCCGGAAACCGGAGCCGAAGGCTTAATAATGGGCTGCGTGGTTGCCTAGCGGACGCCCACTGTTCTGTTGGTTGTCAAGGAGGAACGGAAGCGGCGAGTTAATTGTTCGAGCCGACCCGTAGTATCCTTGACAACCAAAACAGAACAGTAAAATGGCGGAGCGGCAACACGAAGCCTTCGCGGGCAACGACTACATTTTCAATACGTTATTGCAACGCGCATTTTAAACCAAGTTTTTCAGGTTTATGATTTCATTATTCGCAAGCGATAGGTCCGATTTTGGTTTCTGATTTTTAGCACTCAATCCCGCTGAAGCAGCATTGCAGCAATCCTTGCACAAAATGAACTCGATAGATTCCTCAATCAGGGCGGATCAACGAGTGAAAACGGGTTTCTGAATACTTGGAAGAAAGCCCGTTTCGACTCGCCCGCCCGTCCAAGCCGAAGTCTTGCGAGTTTTGTGAGCGGAGCGTCCCTGGTTGAAAGGCGGTCGGGGTGAGAGCGGGAGTGCAGAGCGAGCAAAAACTCGCAAGTCTTCGGCGTATATCCAAAGAGTGATTCAGTTGGGATTTTACTTCTGTCTGATATTTTTCCCTATTTTTCAATTAAACGCCCTCCGGTTCAATGGGCGGAACTCGCACGCGCATCCAATAGCCGTAAATAAATTTAAATTGGTTGCAGAGTCCATCGAACGTCTTGGCCTTGACCAAATAGGAATTTGCTCCCAACGGTATGCCTGTTTGAGGTCCTCCAAATCCTCTGATGAAGTGAAGACGATTCGTTGGAATAACGCCATAGCTACAGGCCGTGGTTTTCAGCTATTACCGAAACACGATTAACGCTTAAACAAGTTGGAAACCGCCAAGTCAACCACTTCATCGCCACGCCCGTTGAGTACCGCCTTTAGCGCCCACAGATTAAAACCGACTGCTTGCTCTAAATTAATCGTCGGTGGCATGGAAAGTTCAGTCGAATTGACCACGGCCTCCACGAGCGCTGGTCCGTCGTGCGTGAAGGCAGCGGTCACCGCCGTCTTCAAATCGGCCGGGTCTTCGACTCGCACACCATACAACCCAGCCGATTGCGCAAGAGCGGCGAAATCAGGATTTACTAACTTAGTTCCACTTCCGAGAATTCCTGCGGCTTTCATCTCTAGCTCGACGAAGCCAAGCACACTATTGCTAAAAACGATGATCTTTACGGGCAGCTTGTGTTGATGCAATGAAAGCAAGTCGCCCAGCAACATGGATAATCCGCCGTCACCGGAAAAGGTCACTACTTGGCGGCCTGGAAAGGTGCTCTGTGCGCCGATGGCCTGGGGCATCGCATTGGCCATTGAGCCGTGATTGAATGAACCGAGCAAACGGCGTTTGCCATTCATGGTGAGATAGCGGGCGGCCCAAATGGTGGGCGTGCCGACATCGCAGGAAAAAATGGCGTCGTCGGCTGCCACTTCGTTTACAATTTTCGCGACATACTGGGGATGCATTGGCTTTCGTCCAGGATGTCCAATGGCAAGGTCGTCGAGCCCTTTCCGAACCTCCTGATAATGCTTGAGGAATTTTTTGAGGTGCGCGTCATCCTTTTTTTCATCAAGCAACGGAAGCAAACTGTTGAGTGTAGATTTCACATCGCCGATTAGACCGAGGTCAAGCCGGGTGCGTCTTCCTAAGTGCTCTCCGCGTGTGTCCACCTGGATGATCGTGGCCTTTTCAGGATAAAATTGCGTATATGGGAAGTCGGTGCCGAGCATGAGGAGCGTGTCGGCATCTTTAATCGCGTGGTAACCGGAGGCAAAGCCGATCAGCCCCGTGAGCCCCACGTCATAGGGATTATCGAACTGGATATGTTCGCGACCACGCAGTGCCGAAACGGTAGGGGCTTTCAGTTTCCCAGCGGTCTTAATCAATTCATCGTGAGCACCCGCGCAGCCAGCCCCTCCCAATATGGTGACCGTTCCAGTTTGGTTCAGGAGGTCGGCCAGTCGTTTGATTTCATCCATGGATGGAGTTATGACCGGCCTGGACTGTTTAACAATGGCACTTGGTTTGCGATACTCAGCCCGTTGGAGCGCGATGTCACCCGGAATTGCCACAACGGCAACTCCTTTTTTCGTGAGCGCTGTTTGAATGGCAATTTCGAGGACGCGAGGAACTTGAGACGTCTGTGAAATCAGTTCGCAGTAATCACTACAATCACGAAATAGTTGGTCAGGATGGGTTTCCTGGAAATAGCTGCTGCCGATCTCTTTGCTCGGGATGTGCGCGGCAATGGCGAGAACGGGCACACGGCTGCGGTGGCAGTCATAGAGCCCGTTGATCAGATGCATATTGCCCGGCCCGCAGCTTCCGCCGCAGACTGCTAATTCGCCGGTCACATGGGCCTCCGCTCCAGCGGCGAATGCTGCTGTCTCTTCATGGCGGGTGCCAATCCATTCAATATCCTTGCGCTTGCGGATTTCTTCCAGCAAACCGTTGAGGGAATCGCCTACTACGCCATAAATTCTTTTTACGCCGGCGGCAACTAAGGTTTCAACAATAATTTCAGCTACGAGCTTTTGAGCCATATCTTTTCCTGGGTTTTTGGTGCAATTTTTTAATATTCCCCTATCTTTTGTTCGGAGGTCTGATGAGGTTTCATTTCAAATTTTTAAATGATTCCCGCTCATGGCGGTTAAAGATTCAAATGATGTTTGGTCTCTCGCTCGGCTCGTAGCCAATCATCCAGTTCGTGTCCCGGCTGGCATCCGCGCTCTTCAAAGAATTGATAAGCTCGTTTGCGAATAAGATCCGGCAAACAGTCAATTGGGCATCCATTTGCATCAGTCGTGTGATGGACATTTTGCGGTTTTCGACTTGTCACATTATTGTTCATTTTTGATTTTTTGCATAAATTGGTATTTGCATTGCGGCAGCAGAATCAAAATGCAAAACAATCACAACCCATGCCCCAAAATCCAGCGTAGCGATTACGGGCGGTTTCGGCGGCAGTGAAGAGTTGCTGAAGCGCGTGAGCACATCCGTGTTGATGACATTCTGCGCTGTGATGATGTTCTATCGGCACACCGGCTCGCGCCGCCTTGCGAACGTCGAGTGGAGCGCCGTAACCGCCAAACACTTTCACCGGCGACCATTCGGGCAGCACTGGAACAGGGGGCGGGGCATGAGAGGCAAATTCCCCGGTCGCATAAACAATTTTTCCCCCTACTGCTGTGAGAACTGATTCGATACTCTTGATCTCCTCTTCGGGGACGGAAAGATAATCCTGCGTCAGCACCGCAAAATCGGCCAGTTGTCCGGGAGCAAGCGCCCCTTTCTTGCCAGCTTCGCTCGAAAACCAACTGCTGCCTTGCGTGTAAAGTCGTAGCGCCTCTTCGCGACTCAGGCAGTTCTTATCCGGGTACATCGAGACACCGCCGACCGTTTTCCCGGTCACCATCCAATAAAGCGAAACCCACGGATTATAGCTGGCGACGCGAGTGGCGTCCGTACCTGCGCCGACGGGAATGCCGAGCTGCAACATTTTCCGAACCGGAGGCGTCTGCTCTGCGGCTTTTCTGCCGTAGCGATCCATGAAGTATTCGCCTTGATATGCCATGCGATGCTGGATGGCGATGCCACCGCCGAGCGCTTTGACGCGCTCCAGGTTGCGATCAGAAATGGTTTCGCAATGGTCAAAGAACCAATTCAAGCCTTTGAACGGTACATCATGGTTTACTTCTTCGAATACGTTCAGGAAGCGCGTAATGCTTTCATCGTAAGTTGCGTGAAGACGAAACGGCCATTTGTTCGCAGCTAATAATGACACTACGTCCTTCAATTCTCCTTCCAATGACGCCGGAAGGTCGGGTCTCGGTTCGAGAAAATCTTCAAAATCCGCAGCGGAGAAGACGAGCATTTCGCCGGCGCCATTGCAGCGGAAGAAGTCGTCCCCTTTGCCAGGTCCGGTCATTTTAATCCAGCGGGCGAAGTCCTCTCTTTCCTGCTTCGGTTTTTGCGTGAACAGGTTATAAGCGATGCGAAGTGTCATTTCGCCTTTCCGATGTAATTCTTCGATTACTGCATAATCTTCGGGGTAGTTCTGAAAGCCGCCGCCTGCGTCGATAATGCTGGTGAGGCCGAGCCGGTTTAATTCCCGCATAAAGTGGCGCGTGGAATTTAATTGTTGTTCCGGTGGCAGCTTGGGTCCCTTGGCGAGCGTGGCGTAAAGGATGGTGGCGTTTGGCCGGGCAATCAGGAGGCCAGTCGGATTACCTTGGCCGTCACGTTGGATTTCACCACCGGGGGGATTGGGCGTGTCTTTGGTATAACCGCAGGCTCGCAATGCTGCCTTATTCAAAAGTGCCCGACAATACAGATGCAATATAAAAACAGGAGTTTCGGGCGCGGCGGCGTTAATCTCATCCAAAGTAGGCATACGCCGCTCGGCGAATTGAAATTCCGTCCAGCCGCCCACAATGCGGACCCATTGACCGACAGGGGTGCGCGAAGCCTGGTCTTTAAGCATGCGCAAACCGTCTGCAAGGGAGGGAACGCCGTCCCAACGTAATTCCATATTGTAATTCAATCCGCCGCGGATGACGTGGAGATGCGAATCATTCAAGCCTGGGATTACTCTGCGCCCCTTCAGATCAACGACCGTCGTATTCGGGCCGTGTTCGTATTCTTCCGCGTCGTTCACCCCAATAATACGGCCGTCTTTGACGGCGATGTTGTTTGCCTCGGGATATTTTGGATCGAGTGTGGTGATTTTTCCGTTATGGAGAATGAGATCAGCGATTGGTTTCATAATTTAGTCTTTATTTGTTTGCAGCCAGGTTCGAAAAGCGCGCGTCAGCAAAGGCATCGCCACCCAGGTCAAACAGGCAACGACAACAATGTTAAACGCGGAATTGCGGACAAGAAATGGCCAGCTTTGGATGAACGGTCCGATGGCGTAAAATAAAAGTGTCGTAACAATATCAACTCCAATATAAGTGATTATTGCCATTTTCCAGACCGGCGGAATGGCCTGGGTAGGGTCACGAAACCATGCTTCCAGTCCGTTCAGTTTGCGATACACCGGATCCCCTTCAGTTAGAGATTTAACGCGCTCCTGCCATGCCGTGAACAAGGAGGATTTATAAAATTCATTGCGGTCTTGTTCATTACGAAAGGTGCGAAGAATGCCATATTCCCGAGAATCGGACCCGGGCAGTGGCACAAACATGCCCGCTCCAAGCATACCGTCATGCTCAAACGATGCTTGGACAAATTCGCGCAACTCTTTTTCAAATTCAGCCTCGCGGCCGGGTTTGACCCTCCGAATAACCGCAATATTAATATGCTCTTCCATATGTTGACTTTCAGGTCAAAAGAGAAAAGAAAACGTCGTTGAAAGGAAATCAATATCATGTCCACCGGACTGATGAACATAGTTTCCAGTAAAGAAGTGGACGTAAGATAAGCCAAGGCTCAAATGACGTTGGATTCGCCAAGTGAAATTAATATCTGCCGCTGTGCCGAGAAAGCTTGATGCGGTATTGAGCGCAGGAATAGAAATAAAACCTGGTGGGTTATATATCCCATCGTTTCGCGAGTAGCGCCAAAAGATGTCCGCACCTCCGTCCATGGATAGGGTCCGCGTCAACTGGAGGCCGAGCAAAGGATGGACGTCGATGATGTTTTCAGGCCGGAATAAACTGGCATCGTTGAAATAGCCGGACATGAAATAGAGAGCGTCAAAAGTGCCCTGATTCCCGCCGTTGGGGTGACTGTTGCCGCTGGCCACGTCCGCATTAACACCGAGCCTTGGGTGCAAAGCCGTTTGGAATGTGTAGCCGGTGTCTAGGCTAGCTGTCCATGCAAGAATAGATTGGTTTCCAAAACTTCCAACTTGCAGAACTTCTTCGGCATTCCAGTCCCAATTTTTCCATTCACCGAATTGCCGCGTACCGAACGAATGCCTCGCTTCATCCGCCGTTCCTGATGCATAGGCAGCATCTTCGTTATAAATGCCGAAGTAATACATGTCCAGACCAAGCGAATGAGGCGGGTCAAACCAGTGAGTCACATATAATCCCCAAAATGTGGTTGAGTGATCCTCGGCATTGAGACCGCCTGAATCCTGGACTGGTTGCGTGAGGAAAGCTGTCGCTTCCCAGAATGGACGAGTATAGAGCATTTCAAGTCCGTCAAAGCGGAATGGTATATTGGGAGCATTGGGAGCTGCACGGCTGGACACGAGACGGCCTGAACCAAAGCTCATACCGAAACGACCCGTGCGCAACGTGAGGCGCTCGTCATCCATCAGAAATGGAACAAATTCCAAAAATGCATATTCCAAATCGATTGGATCCTGCTCAACCGGAGATGCCGGACGTATCCCACTGATCTGCACCCCCGAAATGCTGGAAACAAAAAATCTGACCCGCTCCCCGAGGTGCCAATCCGTCAGCAACGTAGTTCTTTGCAGCAGGTGAGAATCAGAACCCAAACCATCAATCCCGAAATTCTCGTTGTAATACCCTTCAAATCGCTCCCGCACTTCACCACCCACCGTTAAATACCACGACGGATCGCCCGTTCGCAAAGGTATATATTTGATCGGGTCGAATAAATCCGTGCGATTGACCGCATTAGAGAGGCACGAATAATTTTCATCGAATCGCAGCATCTGGTAGGATGGCGGCGTTAAAGGTGTTCCCTCCGGTGTTGTCATATCAGCGGCCATAAGCTTGGACGACACAATGAACAGAATTGAGATGAGCCAGACATGGCGCATTGCTTATTTTTCGGGTGAACAATATGGGCTTGTATCGCGCTGTCCGAGTTCATCAGCCATGGATTCAATGCCTTCACCAACTTGTTTGACAGCGCTGTCAAAGAATGCGGGACCTGCTTCAATCACGAGACTTTGGATGTTGAATTTGGGATCAAGCCCCTGCGCCTGCAACCGCTTCTCCGTGTCATAGGCGGAGAAGAATTGTTCGGCGAAAGTCCGGTCACAGAGACCAACTTCGATAAGCGAATTTCCCTCATCACGAATAACTGGTGCCCAGGCAACGTGTTTCGCTCTGAGTCGCACGGCCTCTCGTGCCGCAACCCGGCCCACGTCCCGCAGTGAGTCCAGGGACAAATCCTTTTCGTCGCCCAGTCCAATTACCATGAAACGTTTCGCCGGGAGCGATCCTTTCGGTGGTGAAAACAAAATCGTTTCGCCAAGTTCGCCAACGAACTCGCCGCGATTGCGTAGAGCGGACAGCAGGCCTCCGAGTTTGTCGTCCGTTACCTTCGCGGCTTCGATATAAGTATCACCAGATAACTTATGTTTGAAGAGGCAGACAATTTGAAGGTCAGAAGCCTCCATGTACGGACCAACCATTTTGACGGACACCTGAATCCCCAATGGTTTGGTTTGAAATACATTTTCCTTCGGCGTGTCGGAAGCGAAAACTTCCGACACGGTTTGGAAAAGAAAAAGCCATGCGAGACCAATAACAAGTGATTTCAGTTTCATAATATTAAACCGTAACGGACAACGATTTAGTGGGATTTTTTGGAAACAACCTGGGGTTTCTGTGCGGATTGCGGCGCATGGTGAACCATGGTATAGGCATACTCTACGCCAATACCGTAGGCGCCAGCTTGCTGTTTGAGCAGGCCCATGAGCTGATTATAATGCTCGCGATTTTTCCAGTCGCGTTGCCATTCCAAGAGCGCACAAATCGTAGTGAGGCGCACCGCTCCAGCTTGTACCATGCGCGAAAGTGCCGCTTCTTGTGCAGCGGGCGAGGTTGCGCCGCAGCAATCTTCGACGACGTAAATATTGTAGCCGGCACCGAGCATTTCAATGGTTGGCCAAGTTACGCAAACTTCTGTCCAAAGACCGGTCATAATGATGTTTTTCCGGCCTGTGGCTTCAATCGCCTTCCGAAAACCTTCATCATCCCATGAATTCATCGAACTGCGTTCGACGACGGATTGGCCTGGAAACACATCCAACAACTGCGGCCAGACATAGCCGCTGAACGATTCTGTTTCGACAGACGTTATCACTGCGGGCACTCCAAATTCTTTTGCGACCTTCGCCAGGAGTGTCACATTGTTTATCAGTGTGGCGCGATCTGCATTGGCCACTCCGAAGAGCATTTGCGGCTGGTGATCAATGAATACAATGGCGCTGTCCTGTGGGGTGTAGAGTTTGTGGTAGTTTGGCATAATTGGTTTGGTGTTGGTTTGTTTTAGTTTGATGTCGGACGTTGGAATGGAAACCTTGATTGGAGGAAAATATCCTTCACGATTTGATGAACGAAAGGAGATCGGCATTTACTTTGTCTTTATGTGTCTCAGTCAGACCGTGAGGCGCGCCGGAATAAACAATTAGTTTTGCCCCCTTTACCAGCTTTGCAGAAGCACGCCCGGCGGCGTCAATCGGTACAATCTGGTCATCGTCGCCGTGAATCGCCAGGGTGGGAATGTCGAATGTTTTCAGGTCTTCAGTAAAATCAGTTTCGGAAAATGCCTTGATGCATTCATAGGTGTTGATGTGACCCGCCATCATTCCTTGAAGCCACCATGAATCAACGAGGCCAGGCGAAATACTCGCCCCGGGCCGGTTAAATCCATAGAATGGTCCAGCCGGAACATCCCGGAAGAATTGTGCGCGGTTGGCCAGAAAGGCGGCGCGGAAACCATCGAAAATTTCCATAGGCAGGCCGGTCGGATTGGCTCGCGTTTTTAACATCAATGGTGGCACCGAAGATATTAAAACTGCTTTGGCAACCCTGTTTGATCCATGCCTGCCTATGTATCTGGCCATTTCCCCACCTCCAGTTGAGAATCCAACCAGGACAACTTTTTTTGCATCGAGTTTTTTCAGCAATTCCGCTAAATCATCCGCATAAGTGTTCATTTCATTGCCCTCGGAAGGTTGACTCGATCGCCCATGCCCACGGCGGTCATGAGCAATGCATCGGTAGCCATTTGCTACCAAATGGAACATCTGGGATTCCCAACTATCGGAATTTAATGGCCAACCGTGGCAAAAGACGATTGGTTGGCCTTTACCCCAGTCCTTGAAGAAAATCCTCGTTCCGTCTTTTGTCGTTATTGTGTCCATACAGAATTTATTTATTCGTTTGTATCGCAACCTTTGCTTGGCCCGATTCCTTATTTCTGCTCCAGGTTAAATGCGTGCACAGAGCTTAGCTTGCCAGGGCAAGTAAACAATTGGACAATGGAAGGAAAGAGCAATCCTACTAAAGTAGGAGCGTTTTAGAGCCGAACTAGGCCGCGCTTGTTGGCAACCGCCACAGCTTCGGTTCGGCTTAAGACATTTAGCTTTTTGAAAAGCGCCTGCACATGGCTTTTTACGGTCACTTCGGAAATTGTGAGTGTTGCGCCAATTGATTTATTCGGTTTGCCTTCGGCAAGAAGCCGAAGAACTTCCAACTCGCGAGGTGACAGTTCCTCAGACGGTAATCGTTCGGCAAGCTTTGCTGCTATCGCGGGAGGTACAAAAGTGCCTCCGGCGTGAACCTCACGGATGCACTTAAAAAGGTCTTCGCGCCTAACATCTTTTAAAAGGTAGGACTTTGCGCCAGCCCGCAGTCCTCGATAGATTTCTTCATCACCGTCAAATGTTGTGAGAACAACGATGCGTGCTTTCGGGTCAACGGCTCGAATTTGGTAAATTGCACTAACGCCGTCCGAATCAGGCATTTTTAAATCCATCAGAGTGACGTCCGGCCGATACTTTTTCCAATTCTCAAAGGCTTCCTTGCCGTTGGCAGCTTCGGCAACGATTTGCATGTCTCTTTCCTGTGCGATGATCGCCATCAATCCATCCCGAACAACCGTATGGTCTTCGGCAACGAGAACGCGAATTGGCGATGCTGGGGCACTCCCGCTTTTCCTTTCGTCGCTTTTCTTAACTTTGTTCATCGTTTTCAGACTGTTTGTCCGCATTTTCAATTTTAAGCTCAACAACAATCTCCGTTCCTTCGCCTGGCTTAGAGCGGATAATAAACTCTCCACCCATTCCCTCAACTCTTTCCTTCATGCCAATGAGTCCGAAGCCGTCGTAGTCGCCCTGAGGATGAAATCCTTTTCCGCTGTCGACAAATTGGAACTGAATCTTGTCGCCTTCAACACGGAGAGTGCCCTTAACAAACTTTGCGCCGGAATGCTTTAAGGCATTTGTTAGGGACTCTTGTGCAATACGAAGCAAAGCCTCCTCGTACTCCGCTGGCACGGATTTTACACTGCCCTCCGTGTGGAATTCTGCATTAATGTCTGTCCCATCCGTCATTCGCTTAAAGAGGTTTTCAAGGGCTTCACACAATTTGCCGTCTCTTAACTCTTTAGGACGCAACGCACGAACCGAACGACGTGCTTCTCCAAGACTTGATCGCGCAAGTGCCTCCGCTCGGTCAATTCGATTGGCTACTTCATTTGCGTTGCCCTGCGTTGAAGCTCCCTTGGCAGCTTCAAGTTGCATAATCACGCCTGTGAAACCTTGTGCAAGCGTGTCATGTATGTCACGAGCCATGCGATTGCGTTCCCCCATTATCGCCGTTTGCCGGCTTTCGCGCGACAATCGCATCAATTCCAAGGCAAATGCAGCCTGATGTGCCAATGCCCGACTAAGGTCAATTTCTTCCGGCTTAAATTCGCGCCTCTTTGTAAATCGGATTCCAACAAATCCTGACACCCTTCCACTCGTCACCATTGGAATTTGAAGGGACAATGCGTTGCCTTGGGCTTTTAATTTCCTATGCACCTCGACGGTAACAGGAGAAGTCTTCTCGTTTATACGAGGAACGCCTTCCGAGACTGGCCTGTTAACGAACCGGAACCATATCGGGTCCCGGTCAAACTCAGTTATCAGACATTCTGTCCCAATTCGCATGGCTTCCGCCCACAAGGGTTGGTCATCGGTGGGATGAACCACTTTTTCATCCGGTATGTGTATATGATTGCCATCACAACTGAGTTCGAAAGTCTGCGAATCGTCATTGTTTCGGCTAAAAACACTGACGCTTTGACCGCCCATTTGTTTGGCGATCGTGCATAAAATGTGCTGGAGGAATTTATCAGGGTTCAAGTCTGTTGAAATCACATTAAGAATTTCTTTAAGAGTCTCTACCTGTCCGCGAGCTAAAAGTTCGGAAGTGCGCAGCGCCTCAGCCGCTCGAGCGCGTTCTGAAATATCTTGAACGGCACCGATAAATTCGAACATGCCCGCTGCATTTTTGGAAGCTTTTGCCTTAACGTGGACGTGCCTTACGGTGCCATCTTCAAAAAGCAGTCGATGCGAGAAATCGAATCCCGACCCGCTTTTTGTCGCTCGCGCCAGTTCATCCTTAACGGACGCCAAGTCCTCTGGATGTACGCGGCTAAGAATCAGTTCCAATGTCAACGGGGCAGATCGGCTTAAACCATAAATGCAAAATGTCTCGTCAGACCAAAAAAATTCTCCCGTAGAGACAACCCAGCCGAAGCTGCCTGTGAGGCTTAGCCTTTGCGCCTCCGCCAAATACGCTTGGTTTTGTCTCAACTCAACTTCTATGCGCTTCCGCTCTTTGACTTCGTTTTGCAAGGCTGCATTCGCCTTTGCCAATTCTGCTACGCGTTGAGAAATCCGAGTCTCTAAGTCTGCGTTCAACTGGCCAAGAGCTAGTTCCGAACGCTTTCGTTCCGTAATGTCCACTAGCGTGCCGATGAACCGAACCGCATCGCCTAATGGTCCAAAAAAAGCGTGGCCTTGAGCCGCAACCCATCGCACTGAGGCATCTTTTGGGTCAATGATTCTGTATTCCGTTTCATAGTGTCCCCCGTTTACTCCCTTTAAGGCCTCCATAACGAGTCTGTTTATTTTTTCCCGGTCTTCAGGATGGACACAGCGGAGAAAGATTTCGTGTGTCACCTCGGTTTCAAGGGGCAGACCAAAAATTTCCTTCAAGCGTGGCGACCAGTCGCCTGGGTTATTTACATCGGTTGAATTCCAAACCCACAAGCCGACTCTCCCTGCTTCAATGGCCAAGCGCAGGCGTTGTTCACTCAGAATGAGTTGTTGATTTAACTCTTTCAGCTTTTCTGTATTCGCAACCAAGTCGGCGTCGAGCTCCTGATGAGGGACGGGGTTATCTATTTTAGCATTCATTAGACTTGGGTGGGCGCACTTCGAAGAATCGCGTTATGTGGAATAAAAAAGCAAGCGGAATATGAAGCGAAAGCTTTTTATGAAAAGCCTTGGCAATATGGCATAACAAGTATTTGACCATCAGAAATTCAACGAACAATTTCGGACAAAATACCGAATCCCATTTTCAGGAGAATCCGTTTGCCAGGAATACGAAATTGATGAACCACGGGCTTATTATGACCAAATGACGCGTCCTTGAAAATCGAAAACGCGGTTTGGCATGTTCTTCCTTCCAAAGGCAGCTCGCCATTGCTCTTATGACAGAGCAAAACAGGGAAGGTGTAAAACCGGAGCCGGAGGCTTAAAGATGGGCTGCGTGATTGCCTAACGGATGCCCACTGCTCCGTTTTGAGTGTCAAGGGGGAACGAAACGGCGAGGCAATTGTTTGAGCCGACCCGTAGTGTCCTTGACACCCAAAACGGAGCAGTATAATGGCGACGCCGCAACACGAAGCCTTCGTCCTATCACAAGACAATCTTTATTTAATGCGCTACTGCGATCTGGGTTTTTACCACGTTCTTCAAGTTAGAGATTTTATTAGGGGTTTGCTGAATTGATTCGCCTTCGGTTTCTTTAACCGTTTGCACTTCCGTTTCTTCGGCGGCAAGCGCATTGGACGCCTGATTTTTGGTGATGTCCAAAGCATCCTCCAATTCCTTTTGCCGCTGACAAAGTGACCGCAATTTTTCTCCATGTTCAAACGGCTGGCCAATTTTCGATTCCAATTCATGGCAATTTTTTTCGGATTCTTTCAAATCCCGCTCGTGGGATGAAAGTCGTTCCTCAAAGTTCTGCGGAACAAATTCCAGCGAGCGGATTGTTCCAATCGGCGAATCCGACACGTTTGCGGAGTATTGGTTCTGTCCTTTCAAAATGATTTCAACCTGTTGCAAAAATGCTGGCCGGACAATTATATCGAAACCGGCAAATGAACCGGCACGGTATTCCTCCCTGCCTCCGGCAACCCGCCGCGCGATACGGTTTAACAATTCTCCGGCGATGGCACGATCTTTGACAGTTGTTTTCTCAATCACTATTTCAAACTTGTCGCCATGTGTTTCAACGCGCTGTTTCATATCCAATTTCAAATTCTCGATTCGTTTTTCATAAAACGGAATTGTTTCTTTGAGATGCCGGATTTCGTCGCGGATACGGTATTGGGTTTCGGTGTGCTGCGAACGCAGCCGTGTTAGCCTCGTAATTTCGGCATCAACAGTCGCTTTTTCCATCACCAGAGGATTGCCTGAAGCGATGGCCTTCACTTCGGCATAGGTCAATGCCCTTGAATCAATGTCTTCAATATGACGGATATGCGTGTCGCCGGCCATTATCTGGTGAATGAATTTGGCTTTGGTTTCGAGTGTCTGCCACATATAGGCATCAAAGCTGCCTTCGGTGACGTAACGGCAGATTTGGACAATTGCGTTTTGATTGCCCTGTCGCAAAATTCGGCCATCGCGCTGCTCCACATCGGCGGGACGCCAGGGCGGGTCCAAATGATGTTCGGCAATGAGCCGTTCCTGAACATTGGTTCCTGCCCCCATTTTTTGAGTGCTGCCAATGAGAACACGGACTTTTCCTGATTTGACTTCTTTGAATAAAACATGCTTTTGAACGTCACTGTCATAGTCCTGGATAAAGGCGATTTCCTCGGTAGGAATGCCGTATTTTACCAGCTTAGCCTTTAGATCATGGTAGAGACAAAAGCCCCGGTTTGTTTTTGAGGGCGTTGATAAATCGCAAAAGACAAGTTGTGTGCTTCTTTGTGCGGCAGTTTCCTTCCATATTTCAAAGATTTTGTCTGCTGCAAGATTTACTTTGCTGCCGGGATGCTCCCTGGCTCGTGGATTCAAGACTCGCAAATCCAGAGCCGCCTTGCGGCCTTCGGTCGTTATTTTGAGCATATTGTCTTGTTCTGGCGGAATGCGGCCACTACGGATGGCCTCGGCCCGCTTGACCAGTTCTTCAACCACTTTTTTCAGTTCCGGCGTGGATGGGGCGCGAATAACGGTGGGTTTGCCATTTTTAATTTCCGGCACGGCCAATTTCAATTGTTCGGCGGTTTGAACGTCGGCAATCTGGCAGAAAATCTGCATCAATTCCGGCACGTTGATGAACCGCGCAAAGCGGGTATTCAGGCGATAGCCCGAACCGTCCGGCGAAAGTTCCATTGCTGTAACAGGCTCACCAAAAGTTACCGCCCAGGAATCAAAATGATGTAATTTTTGTTTGCGCAACGCGCCCATTTGCAAGTACCGCTGCATGGTGAACATCTCGGCTACACTATTGGCAATGGGCGTGCCAGTGGCGAAGACCACTCCCCCGCCGCTGTTGATTTGCTGGACGTATTGGACTTTCAAAAACATATCGAAGGCTCGTTCGGAGGCGGTTTGCGGCAAACCGGCGATGCGCGTCATTTTTGAAATGTAAAAGAGGTTTTTGAAATAATGCGCTTCATCCACAAACAATCGGTCAATGCCAAGTTCCTCAAACGTGAGCGTGTTGTCTTTCTTTTCTTCCGCCGCCAAAATTTTCATCCTCGTTTCCAGCTTCTTTTTGGCGGATTCAAGCTGTTTCACAATCCGGCGGGTATTGGATTCCTGCTTCATTTCGCGGATGGCGTTTTCCAATTCCTCCAATTGAACCTCGAAAAATGCGCTTGTTGTCTTGTCCGAGAGCGGAATTTTCTCGAAACCTGAATGGGTTACGATGATGGCATCCCAATTGCCGGTGGCGATGCGGCTCATCAATTCACGGCGTTTGCTTTTTTCAAAGTCATCTTTGCTGGCGGCTAGAATGTTTGCGCTTGGGTAAAGGGTCAGAAATTCGGACGAAAACTGTCCAAGCATGTGATTGGGAACTGTCAGTAACGGTTTGCGGGCCAGTCCCAGGCGCTTTAGTTCCATTGCGGAAGCAACCATTGTATAGGTCTTGCCTGCGCCAACGACATGGGCGAGCAATGTATTGGGCGTCTGTAAAATTCGCCAGACGCCGTTCTTTTGCTGTTTTTGCAACCGGATATTCCCACTTGCGCCCGGCAGAGTTAGATGGTCGCCATTAAAGGCGCGAAGGCGAACGGCGTTAAATTCCTCGTTATATTTTTTGACGAGCCGTTGTCTTCGCTCATCACTCTGCCACACCCATTCCCGAAAACGGTTTTTGATTTTCTGCTGTTTCTCACGGGCGGCTTCGGTTTCGTTGGCGTTGACAACGGACCGATCTTTGTTGTTCTCCCTGATTTTGTCGTAGATGGTGGGTGTTCGGACATTAAGCGCGTCTTCAATCAATTCCAATGCAGTGGCCCGGCTGGTGCCCCATTCCGTTGTGTTGGCAACACATTGCTTGGCTTTGTATCCAGCTTGAATTGTCCAGGTGCCAAGCTGTGGCGTGAAATAGACGTTTATGTCGTCCGCCCCAAGCAATTCCTGGGCGAAGCCTTCAAAATCTTTGACTGGAATCCAACATGCACCCAAGCGGGCATCAATATCCGTGGCGGATAAATCCGCAGGTTGAACTGATTCGAGCGCCTCGACATTTTCGGCAAAGCGCGGGTCGGATAAGGCTGCGGCTTCCGCCGTTTTGAGTTTTTCGCGAACGTCGCCAGAAAGGTAGTGGTCCTCGGTTTCCCATGCTTGCGTTTGTGGATTGAGAAACAAGATGCCTTTCAGTTCCGGCATAAATTCGTCCGTTGGCCGGCCCAATATAATTTCCATGTGTTTCAAATCCACGCGGCCTTTTTCATTCAATGAAACCAGCAATGCCTCCTTCGGCGAATTAACGGACGTAACGGGTTTCTGCTTCTGAATGGTCCTTTCTTTGAAGATAGCCGTCTTGGTCGCCTTCTTTTTTTCCGAATCGTAATTTTCGAGTGAGAACAGCAGTGGCAAGTCCGGGTCGCCGTCAAACGCGTTGGCGTTCACGCGGTCGGAAAGCGGGCCAAATCGTGAAATGAAGCGGTCGTAAGTCTGATTGAGCATCGCCCGCGCCAGTTGAATGTCGTCTTCTGGCGCGTCTTCCAGTTGGGTTCGGAGGCATTCCCGCACAGCGTCGCGAACGCGGATCATGCCGCGAATGCGAAGTTTGGTTTGAATCGGCAAATGTGGCAGCGGAACCAATTTGTCCTCATGACGGACGCTGATGTCATCATCGTGAATGGTGTAAGCGTTGGGTTTGACGTGGCCGGGGGCTGGAATGGTTTGCTGCGTTGTGATTTCCAATGGCTGGTCAATCGCCTCATAAATGCCTTCCGGTAACAGTTTGATGGTTTCAGCGAGCGCAATCTTGATGTCCTTGTCGTTGCTTTCCAATGTCGGCTCGTTTCGGGCATACATGCGTCCGGCCAGGCTCATTTCACCCAGCATCATTTGGGGATTGTTGAAATAATACTCATTGATGGGAATGACAACGCCTTTGGTGCTGGTGTGGGGAACCACCTTTTCCCATTTCACCTTTTTAGCGGGTTCACGCAGTCGCCGCTTTTTTAGAATTACAATGTCGGTGGTAACTTCCGTATTGGCGTTTTGTTTGAAAGCCGTATTCGGAAGCCGGATTGCTCCAACCAGATGTGCGCGTTCATTCAGGTACTTCCGCAACGTGGAACTGTTTTTGTCCATTGTCCCCATTGACGTGATGAACATGACGATGCCGCCAGGCCGGACCTTTTCGAGCGACGCAGCAAAGAAATAATCGTGAATTACGAAGCCGTGCTTGTTGAATTTTAGGTCATACGGTTTGTAATCGCCAAATGGAATGTTTGAAACGGCTACGTCAAAGAATTCATCCGCAAGGCTGGCCTTTTCAAAAGCTTCATTGCGAATGTCGGCGTCTGGATAAAGGATTTTGGCGATTTTTGCCGAAACAGGATCAATTTCGATGGCGGTGATAAGTGACCGGGACTTAATGGTTTCGGGCATGTAGCCGATGAAATGGCCAATGCCGCAGGCTGGCTCAAGGATGCGCCCGCCTCGGAAGCCGAATCGCTCCAATGCGGAATACATAGCGCCAACTACCTCTCCAGAAGTGTAGTGGGCGTTGAGCGTGGAAGCCCGCGCCAGTTTGAATTCCTCTTTAGAAAGCAACGCGGCCAGTTCTTTGGCCTCATTCTGCCAATCACTGGCGGGATTAAAAACCTGTGGCAATCCACCCCAACCGACGTAACGCACTAGCACTGATTTTTCATCATCGGTGGCGGTCCGCTTTTCCGATTCAAACCGACGCAAAAGCCGGATGGCCTCGATATTGTTCCAACATTTTTTGCGGGGAGAGCCTTTGCCAACCTCGTTTTTTTCCCCGATTCGATAATTGGCCCGGTTTTGCGGTTCTAACCGGCTTGTTCTTCCGGCGGAAGGAGGATGTATTCCTGCCTGACCATTTCCCAAGCCCGGTCGTGTGCCTGTTGTGCCGTTAATCCGTCCTTCATAAACTTCATCGTCAGGTCGTACATTTCGTTCTTGGTGCTTCGTTCTGCTTCCAGAAGCATTTCTTCGAGAATCCCCCTGGCTTCCATCTCCGCTACCATTTTCGGACGAAACTCGCGCCAGTGTTTCTCCGCCATCATTCCGTATTGTGTTAGTGTGGTTTCCATAATTTGAAAACAGGTTTAACTGCCCATCGTCAATTCTTGGCTTTGATCGTCTTAATGCCATACGACTTTACGCCACTTATTGTTGAATTTCCAATTCTCCAAAAAATTGATGTGGCCGCGAGGAACGAGCGGTGACATCCCTGGCATAGGCAGCCCGAAAAGTCTTCGCGGTTTGTGCGCGCGGCCTTCAGGGGGTTGGGGAAGAAGGCGTCCGCGCACAAAGCCGCGAAGTCTTTGAGGCGCCCCGGTTAAGCAGCCATTGCAACGCCATGTTTCTGCGCCCTGGACTGAGACAATACCAGTGTTCTGGCGATACTGGCCTTCGCCCGTTCCCGCTGGTCTTCGGGAACGTGCTGAAGCAGGTTGTCATAGGCGCTTTTGAGCGCGGGATTTTCATCAATGCGCCGAAGCAGCCCATTAGTGAGCTTTTGCTGCCGTTCGCTGGAACGGATTTGCTGCCAGACATGCGCCCGCTCCAGCCGCTCACGCGACATGGACTTTATGAACGCCCACCGCTTGGGATTTTGTTTGATGTATTCGTCAATCTGCGCATTGACACGCGGATTTTCCCGAAATTCAAACGCTTCGCGTCCATCGCCGTTTGATTGGGTTGCGCCGTTGCCGGCGGCGGCTGTTTCGTTTCTTTTTGTGGGCATAGTTTCCTTTCCACTCATGGTTTCACCATTGGTTATTGGTTGTTTCATTTTGGCCGAATGAATCGGCTGGTTTGTTCCGCAACTGGTCTTCCAGGGCATCCAATCGTTTTTCAGTGATGGTCATTTCCTGTTTTAATTCCAGGTTTTGCTCATTCACCTGTTGAACGGTTTGAAACGCTCCAACAAGCTGCGAAAGGGATTGATTAAATTTTGCGCCTTGTTCCATCAGTACTTGTGTCGCGAGTTTTTGTTTGTCCACTTCGGCAATTACCTCTGCATTGACTGGCGCATTGTAATGGGCCGAATCTACGAGGGCCAAAGGCGGGCCGAAGGCACCTCCTCCCGCGCCGCCAGGGTGCAGGTTCCATTTGGCGGTAGTTTCGACACGGTAAATGACATGTGCCTCGTGCATGATGTCGCTGTCGTTGGGGTCAACATAGCGGCCAATGGGATAGGCTTTGATGGTTTCGGCATAGCGAACGGATTCCATTTCATCGGGCGAAAAAGTCGTGCCGGGGATTGGCGGGGCCATCTGCACAACGTGCTGTGAACTGCATCCGGTCAAAATCACAATAGGAATAAGAAAATAGGCTTTCATGGCTGTGTGGTTAATATGGGTGAAGCAGGAGAAATGATTGGGACACGGGGAGTTTGTGGCTGTGTTGCTGCCTGTGGAGGCGGATTATTGATGCCATTGGGCTGTGAACGTGATTCGCCAATGGCGGCATCGTCGCGGTCAATGGTTTGCGTGACGTAAAGGTAAAATTCCTTTCCGGCGGGAACACGGACATAAAAACCGTCACGCTGAATCGAATCATAAATTTGATTCGCATAAGCGCCTAAAACACTTTGCGCTCCGGCTAAAGCAGCGTTTTGAGTTGTGGGCAACACTTCTGTTCCGATCAAGGTTTGTTGATTTTCAGTGAGTGCGCTGGCCGCTGCGCTTAAGAATGATGCTGCAAACAATTTAATTTCCGCAAGGTCATCTGTTTTAATCAGGCGTCCACGCAAACCGGCGCTGCCATCAGTAATCCCCCAGCCAACGCCATTTGTATCGGTGTCGCGGTCCAGGGCGATGCCGGTGAGGGTCAATTCTTGGCCATCCTGCAATACCAGTGTCCATTTGTTGTCGCTGCCGATGCGTTCCCGCTCGCGGTCAACCTGGGCAACGCCATGAACCTCGGTTCCTGCCGGAATAATTAAATGCCCATCATAATAAACGTCTTCTGTTACCAAGCCGATAATGGGGGTGCGAATTGTGGATGAGTCCACCGTAACCACCAGTTCGCAAGGGATGAGCCTGCCAAACGGCGCATATAATGGACTCAACGGTTTGGCATCGCCGGAAGGTTCATCATCAAAGAGACTGATGGGCGGCAGCAACGGTTTCTGATCGGTTCGGCCATTATTAGCGGCGGTTGACGTGGCTATATCAGGTGCCGACAAGGGCGGATTATATGGGTCCATGTTCTTATGCACTGACGCTTCCAGTTGTGGCTTTCGCGGTGCATGTGCGGAGCCGATCAATTTCAATGGATTGTAAGGGGCGGGGTTGCGAAAATGATGTGCAATAATCAGCCCGACGGCCAACAAGGCGCAAAATCCGGCAAATGCCCCTACGGGGGTGCGAAAAAATTCAATGACGCTTCGCGGGTTCATTGGGCATTGTTTTCGGTTCAACGGAATTGGTTGGGGCAATAGGGCCGATTTGCACGGGGCCATCGGGCCATGCGCTGAGAATGACCATGAAATTATTTTTAAGTGAAATGTCATTGCGCCCGCCGTCCGGCGTCCCGGTTACGGCAAAGTAGGCCGGGGCGATGCTGTGCGGCGGTATCGAGCCAGCGGCATCACTGATGGATTGCGGATAAATTCGGTCGCCTACCCGCAAGGAAAAGCCATCCGGCCTGTAATGTTCTATCTGGTCAGTTTCGTTAGTGAGCGTGACGCGAAAGATAAGCGTGTCTTCGGGATTAAACCGGAATCCTTCATCAATTGTCACCGCGTATAATTTGTATTCCACAGTCGCCGATTTTTTTGGATATGTCGCATATTCAACATTCGCCACGGCTTCGGGGTGAAATGCTTTCAGGAGCGGGTATGCTTTGGCCTTGTCGAGCAAGGCCAGTAATCGTTCGGGTGTTACCGCGACGGGAATTGGCGGGGTAACGGCATCATCCTGATATTCAAAAATGACTGAATAAAATGGCGCATCGCTTTCGTGTAATTCAAGCGCGTAGGTTTTGCCATTCCAGCGGACATTAACATTCGTAACGGCCTTTTTCGCGAGAGCGCGGACGGAAAAGAAATACGCTCCTTTGACGTGTGCGATTTGAAAAAGTCCGGGTACTTTGCCATCAGTGGTCACGTTTGCCGCATCAATGGCTTCGATGGGGCCGGGAAAACTGATTGTAGTAACACGGTCATATGAAACCGCGATTTCATAGACCTGGTATTCGTCTAGCGGATACTGCTGAATCTGCTGCGAATCCGCCAAAGCGACTTGGGCCATGCACAATAATCCAAAGATGTTAATCAAGCACTTCATACCTAAAATCGCTAACTGCCGTTGGGAAACGGCCATTGAGCAGCATGTTTGGATTTCTCACCAATCGGAGCGTCAGCCGGAAGGGAACAGATTCGGTGAACGATTTACCGTCAAAAATTCCGGCGCGGATTAACTGGCCCGTGATTTGGGTAAGCACAGCGTTCTCGCGGGTATCCAAAATATCAATCCGGGCAATCTCCACCTTCTGATGCAACTGTTTTGATTCAAACTCATCGGCTTCGGATTGACGTTGCAAATTCGCTTTGGCTAATGCCTGCTTCAAAAACATCTCTTTGAGCAAGTCGTTATTGTCAAAACCCTGGGGACCGCGTTCTAAAAACGCGATGGCCGCAAGTTAGCTTTGTTGTGTGTGAAGCTCGGTCGCGTCCTCAAATTTCATCACCGGCGCAACGTAATAGGTATTGGCCGGGTCAACCACGACGATGCGTTCGCGCTGTTTGAAATTTTCGACAAGGATAAAACGATCAATTGCAGCAAATAGAAGAACGCCCATTGCGAATAAAAACCAAAACCATGCCAGACGATCCTTTTGAACAAAAAGCAATGTAGGGTTAAATATCGGGCGCGGAATTTTCGCCGCCCCATTGCCCAAAGGCGGCTGTGTCTGACGCAATGGTGTTTCTGCCTCCATAAATTTACTGCGTGGGGAAATTAGGCGCTTCGGTGTCCGGCTGAAATGCTGTTCCATAATTAGCGATGGTTTGGGAAAACTCGCTCTGTTGTTCCTCCAAATGGGCTTTGCTCTGTTTGTCCTGGTCATCCCGATTTTCGGCGTCTTGAACCAGCGTGAGGCTCGCCGCCTGGTCAATTTCTTTGTCCGTATCGGCAAGGTCTGCATCCAGTCCAATGAGAACGCCGGTCAATTTTTGGACTTCGGAAGCGGTTGTCGCACTTTGAAGCTGCTGCGTTGTTGCGGCGATCTGTTGTCGCAACTTCAAACGCCGCTGGGTGGCGTCATTGAAAACATTCGTATAATTGAGCGTGGAATTTTCAAGGGCGGCATTTTCGCGGTAAATATCTGTTTCACGCTGAACTTGATTGCCGGATGGGGTTTGGAAAGTCGCGCCGATGCCAAGATAAAGACCGTTTGCAGTAAATGTCATGGCCTGTTGGCCCTGTGAATCGCCCTGAATGCTAATCATGGACTGGCCGGCCACGCTCGCATTCAGGTCGCTGGCTAGTGGGTTTGCGCCGATGACAATTTGAATTGATGCGGGATTGCCAAAGGCATTGTTATACTGCTGCAACTGCTGAAGCTGTGAGCCAAGCTGGTCAATCTGTTGGACTTCGTTGTCAATCATCTCCGCGTATTCGGCAAGGTTTTCAACTTCATCCAATATCTGCGTAACGTTCGACATGGGATCATAAACGACTAATTGCGCGTGACAGGTCGTGGCGGAAATAAAACTCGCTATGGCGATGGTGATTATTCTTTTCATAACGCCCCTTTTATTCTTCGATTCGGATGTATTTGGTAGTCGGCTCCAAAACCACACCGTTAATAGTTTGTTCGGGGATTTGGATTGGGTAATAGCGAACACCATCGGTTTGGCCGGATGGATTTTTCTGCTGGCTCACTAAAATCCAATATTGTTGTTTCACCGTATCACTGCGGCCCTTTTCATAGCCGTTCTGATAAGCGTCATTTTGTGCCTTGCGTTCGACGTAACCGAGTCCTTCACTCAAAGCGACGCCGCCCGCTGCGCCTGCTGCGGTGATGGCTGGATTGCCATTAGAAAAGTAATCGGCTAATGCGCCGCCGCCCGCGCCTGCCGCAACATCTGTGGCGGGTTGTGTCAGGGATGAACAGCCGCATAGCAAGAGTGGAACGATGGAAATACAAATAAGAGTTTTCATGTGGTTTGGAGTTGTTGGTTTTGCTTGGAAGAAAATTTGACAATGCCTTCGACAATATTTTCACAGCCGCGAAGTTCCCGCGCTCGCTTGTCGAAGTGTTCGCCCGATGAACTACTGCAATAAAGCATTTCGGGCGAGGCGATGTTGTGAACTGTGCCACAAATCGGACGATTGGAGTCAACATGGAGATAGGTGAACGCCGAATATTTCTGGCCAACCTGATGGTCAGGCAGCGGATAATTCATTATTGTATTGCGCGTGATTTCAGGAATGGCGATGTCCTTGCCGATGTCGTCCAAATCCGCTCGGTCGTTTTGGCGCATGAGAAAAAACTGACGGCTGTTGCCAAATACGGCCGAACGGATGCGGGACTGTTTGAACCGCGCATACTGCTGCACAATAGAGATGTTCCAGCAATTAAATTTGCGAAGTTGCGCGTAGCTCTCCTTAACAATCTCCTCACCACCGGGAATGTCGAGGAAACGCGCAACTTCTTCATAAACGTTTCGTTTTCGTGCCGCCCGCGGCAGGGTCATAATGTGCTTGCGGGCATCATTGGTAATGAGAAAACCTGCCGCCGTTTTCAATTCCTTAGCCGAATCGGGAATATAGCCAAGCTCGAAGTGAGCAATCTTGCCGGTCAAGGACAGGTTGCTGATGCCGTCGAACAGACAGCCGTAGTTTCCCTCCCTGCACCAGGGCAGAAGCAAAGTTGCGATTTCCGTCACTTGTTCCTTTTCTGGCCCCGCTGCATCGAGATACATTAACTCCTGCAACATCCGGTGCGTTGGATATTCCTCCGGTTTGAAATAGGAAAAGGCGACGTTGCGGACTTCTTTAGCTGTATTCGGGTCTTTCAAATATTTTAAAACCTCCGCCTCATCCGGTTTTCCAAGAAAATTTAGAGCTTCATCTTCATGCGTGGTCATCCAATCCCTAAAATCGGCATAGGCTTCCAGCGTGGTCGCGCCGGGGGGCATTTTTAAATGCCGGTATCGCGATAATGCAAGGGCATGGCGGGTCACGGACAAGAGCCTATTTGAATTTCTGTTGCTCCAATCCTGATAAACATCCTCATAGAGCATGGAAATGAACTTGGCGATGAGGGCTTGCCGGAGCATTTGCTTGTCTTCCTGCTGGCTGATGCCGGCCATACGAGCAACGAGTGCGGTCGCCGCCGATAAATGGTCTGGAGAAAGCGGCAATCCCTTCGTGTCCAAGTAATTGATGGTTGTGTTGCCGTCCGGCTGCACAATGATGGGTTTGGTATTTGGGTCAACGGTTTGGGTATAAATGCCGTATGATAAGCCTTCCTCAATGATGACGGTGTAGGCGAAATAACCCTCCGTCTGCGAAAGCAGGTCACATACACTGACAGATTTTCCTGTGCCGCTCATGCCGATTAAAACGGCGTGTTGAGGTGAGAAATTTCCAGCATCACCAGAAAATGTCTTAATACCGATAAGATTATGCGCTGAACCTTCGTAAATTGCCTCCGCCGTTTCCAGATGGCCGGTGAACGTGGCGCTGAAGGGCAGCATGTCCGCGACATAGCGAGTTTCGCCGTAGAGTTTTCTGGCCTCATATTTGCCCCATGTCCAACCAGGCCAAGTTTGAAAGAAAAGGCTTTTTGACGTGCTGGGCAATGTCGCTTCATAATACTGTGCGCTGTTCATGGAATTGATGGCGTTCTTGATGGCATTGCTTTTGGCGCACACTCCTTCTTTGGTTTTGTCCCATGTGCGGACGATATAATTGACATTAAATGGCAGGGTATGCCCCTGCATCAACGCATTGATTTTCTTTTGCTTCTTCTCCATGACCGTTAGCAGCGACAGCTTTTTCTCGCTGGCATAATCGCCTGCGACGCGGTCATGCTCTTTTTCCTCCTTGGCGATTTCTTTTCGGACAGGCAGTGGGTCAACATTGACGGTCACAGTTAAATCAAGCAATCGCAGATTCGTAAGCCGGTGAATCAGCCCCGGATAGGTCACTTTGGGCCAGCGGGTAAGCGCAATCATCGAGTGATAATGTCCATCCAAGAAAAATCCAAAATCACTTTGCCCGTTGCCTTCAGAATGCCAGCAATTTTCCTGAATGGTCAGCTCCGGCGCGAACGTATCAAGGGGGTCATAGTCAAATCGTTCAGCCAATGATGGATTTAGGAATGTGCTGTAATGCAAATAGTGGTCTTTGTCCGTCATCGGAACGATCCGCGCTCCCTGGCTGCTGAATATCGAGAGAAGAACTTCGTGGACTTGAGCAAATTCAGTTTGGAGTTGCTCAAGCAAAGTTTCGTAATACTTGACCAACGCTTCTTCTTTATGAATGCCCTTGGGGCTGCTTTCGATCTTACGTGAGATGTAGAGTATCAGGCGTTGCCGACGTAATTGCCGGTTTTCCATCATTTGCCAATAACGTTCAAACCGCTCGTTGCGGCTTCGCTTCGTCCAGAGATTTTCCATTCGCTGCGTTTCCTCCTGATACCGCAGAAGCTCCTTGCGATAATCACAGTCACAATAAAATTGAACCTGCAACCGCTGGTTGTCTCCAAGCGATGCCAGAAACAAACAAATCTGGTCCTGGAAACTATTTAATTCTGAAACTTGAACATTCGTCAAATCCGGTGGGTAAAAAATGAACCCTTTTGAAACGTATCCGCCCTGCGACAGGCTGTTAAAAACAATCAGGTCATGGACGAAATATCCGTTGGGTGCGTTTTCAAACATGGCGAATCAACGGGTGTTGCGTTTTCGGTTGGGCGCTCGGATTGAAGCCTTTCCCGAAAAGCCAGTATTCAAGACAGTCCACGTCATAGTGCGGCGGTTTGCCCTGTCGGAAAACGAATATATAAATCAGCGTGAGCGTAAGGGGAATTGCAGCAACGGCTGCGGATTCCAAAAAACTCATGTGGTAGGCGCTGAACAGCAAGAGCATGAGAACAACCGAACCAAATGCGCCGCCGATCAAATACCAAAACAAATTTCCGTCCAAGCCCACGGTCTTACCCTTGGAATCGTCGGCGCTATTGGTATCGGTGAAACGAATTTCGGCGTTCATTGCGAGGCCCCCATGTCCACGGTTGCGCTCGAATTTCCGAAAGCGGCGAACAACGCTTTCACAATGACCGGCGCGCCCGCGATGATGAGGCCGCCGACGATGGACATTTTTCCGGCATCGGCGTCCCCGCGCCGGATTTGAAACCCGCCACCGATAACGCACACGACGCCAAAGATGAAGCCGATGAGCATGATGACATTTAAAGCCGAGCCTAACCCGGACGATAAATCGGTAGATTGCGCCAGAAGCGGCGCGAATTTTATTAACGAAAGATGTGCTAAACTCCTTTTCATATTTTCTATCTACACCACGTCGTGGAAAAAATTGTTCAGAAAACTGAACAAAATGAAACGGTCATTGTGGTAGATAAAAATCATGAGTTTGGCGGAAAATGCGCGGCTGATGGAACTGCAAGCGCACTTGCAGGAGAGGATTCGCGGGCAGGACCATGTGTTGCCGCGAGTGATTTCACTTTTGAAGCGCGGACAACTTGGCCTGACAAAATCAAATCGCCCGCGTGGTAGTTTTCTCTTTCTTGGCCCAACCGGCGTTGGCAAAACTGAAACCACAGTTGCCTTTACTGATTTTCTCTTTGGCGAGGGAAAGCTATTTCGCTTTGATATGTCAGAATATCAAACGCAGGAAAGTTTAGGGATTCTCTTGGGGGCAAAACTTGGCGAGCGTGGGACATTGGCGATGGCCTATGACCGTTCACATGGCGGCACGTTGCTTTTCGATGAAATTGAAAAGGCCCATGCCCGCATTATGGATATTTTCCTGCAAATCTTGGATGCCGCCCGTGTTACAATGGCCAATGGCGAGACGCTGGATTTGTCCGGCTTTTATATCGTATTCACAACCAATATCGGCGGCGCGGACCTTATCAATTTGCAGCACTCCACGTTTGCCACAATGGAGCGTCACGTCCTGGCCCGCGCTCAACAGGCGATGCGGCCAGAATTATTTGCACGAATTACCGAGAAACTGGTTTTTAACCGTTTAAGCTACGATCATCAACTGGAAATTGCTCAACTGCTACTGGACGGAGAATTGCAATTTCTGCGGAAGAAAGGCCACGCACTTGAGGCCGACAAAGCAGTATTGCCGTTTATCGTGCAACGCGGTTTTCATCCCAAACTTGGAGCAAGGCCCATGCGCGATGCGGTTGAAAAATTGATTGGCGATGCCGTGTCAATGGATTTGCTCAATGGCGGAACCGGCTCTGGCAAACTCATTGCTGGGGATAAGGATGGTTTACTGAATGTCCAAAAGAAGCCTTGAAACACGTTGCCATTGAGAGTGAAATGGTTTAACCCTCAACGCCAATAACTAAACTTCCATTTGATTTTCTTCTTGTCCAAATATTCGCCAACGGTTTGAAACACTTTTTTCCGCTCCGTAGCGTTCAACTGTTTTTCGCTGTCGCTCCACTTCATCGGGCAATAGAAAAATATGATTCGATCAACGCCCTCGCCTCCGTGCATCGGTTCGCCTTCGACAATGGTGAAGCGGTCTTTTTCGCAGTATTTAAAGGAATCACTGCCATAGCGCCGAATGACAGCCTTGACAGGATTTTGTTGAGGATTCGCTTTCTTCGCCGGTATTATTTTTGAACGTGTAGCCATTACCAATCGTTGATTAATTCGCGCAACCGGCGTCGAGTTTATCGAATTTGTCACTCAAATGCGACTTTTTTCGATAATATTTCGCTGGATTTTTCCTCTTAAAAGGGCCGCCAGCAGTTGCCTGCTGGCGGCTTGTTTTGTGTTGTTCATTTTTTATTCTCTGGGAGAAGAATGTCTCACTCTTTTGAGTGATTCAGCCAAAAATCCTAAACCACATTTCGCGAATCACTTTTGCGGTAAATTGACTGGCCGTAATAAATTCGTGACCATGACTGTTGAGGCTGTTTGTGGGGGCGGTCTCACGGTAATGGGACTTGAAACAGACGCGATGACACTGTCCAACGGTTTGGATACAACCGGATTATTTGTAGGCGAAATTTGGGTTGTTGACAGTAGTTGTTGTTCTATCGTTACTTCCTTGTTCGGATTGACAGATTTTCCGCCTTCCAATATTAAACGGGTGAAACTCACTTTGGCCGTTATGTTGGTTGCCATGAATGGTTGCGGGCTCGTGATGACAAAATTAAATGACGCCGCTTGTTTTGGTGCCAAAGCCGGGCGATTTTTTGTGCCACCGATGACCCATTTGGCGGATTCTCCAACCATCTTCCCCTGATCGTCGAGCAGAAAGCAAATAGCGCGGGCCGATTCGATCTTTTCGGCGAGGCCGTTGCGCATTTTTAGCGTAATCACAGCCTTTTGGGCTAGGATTTGGGGTGACGAAACCGTAACGGCAAGCTGTGCCATTGCGAGCGATGGAAATAGAAGTATTCCTACCGAAAAATAGATGCAAATATATTTCATATTCGATCACTTGTAGTCAAAAGTGTAACACCATGCAAATGCTTCCAGAATTCTGTCGGGAATATCTGGATGGTTCTTCTTAAACTCCTCAGTGGCCATCCTGCCCATGTCCTGGAGGTTGGAAGCGACTTTCCATGCTTCAGACATATAATATTCCTTTTCGAGAGATTTGATAACCGAGAGCAATTTCGTTGCGATTTCTGAACCAAACCGTGTTCGTAAAGCTTGCTCATCCCGCCTCGGGCAAGGGCTTTTGCCCTTACCAGTCCAAAGAAGGACGGCTTCAACAATCAAAGGGGTTTCAGCGGGATTTATTGTTTCCATGATTGCTGCCTCGTCTCGCTTTACTTTTCAGCGCATGAACCAATTGCTCAAGAATTGAGTTGTCGTTTTTATTCACTTTAATGGTTGCATAGGATAATTGGCCTTATCTTCATTCGCGAAATTTTGCAGAAAAGGCTTCGTACGTTGGGGCCAGTTCCAGCCAATAACTTTTATAAAGAGATGGGATTGGAGTGACGCATGGCAGCAGGCGACAGAGGCGATCCTTCTCTAATGCAGTAAGCGAATGTCGGCGTGATTTTAAATCAGACTCTAACATGGTTATTACCTTTATTCCATTGATGTCCATTGAACAATCCAATTTCATTTACCGAGCCTCGAACGCTTTATCGAGTTGCGTCAAAACATCCAATAAATCAGCACGCTCTTGAGCGGTTAATGCTCCGCCTTCCTCTTTCAATACCCGCCGCAAAGCGATTCGGGATTCACCCAAAAATTCCGCATTCATATTGCTTGCTGCTTGGCGGCTGGCAAAAACCACAGCTTCGCCTAGTTCCTCACGCTTCCGCTCTTTCAATTCAGAAGATAGAAAAAGCAGATATTCGTAAAGTTGTCGGTTGTTAGATAAAACTTTCATTACGGCATGTGAAAAGTAAGGCCACCAACACCGCCCGGCTCTGTAACGATTTGTATTCCATTGCCAGTGTTTGCACCCAACCCAGGGGCTTCATTGGCAATCACCGACGCACCTGGATTAAGGGTTCCTGTCATAATAAAGTCCGACGTTACGCCGGGCATTCCCATCGAATTGGCATAATTGGGGTCAAGGAGCGGATTTTGAAGAGACCAATATTGCGATTCTCCTGTCATAGAGACGCCAGTTTGCCCCATTCTATAAAGAGTAGCTCCGTTTTGCGCTTGTGCTAAGGCAGTCTGAGCTGCTGTGGATGAGCTTTGAGCTTCTACAGCGTAGGGAGTTGTTATTGATACTGTTCCATCAGCGGTTGACGTGCTTGGCGTATAACCCACGCTATAGGGATTTATTCCTTCGCTTTGCATCTCGTTCACACCACCCGACAATAACAAAGCGTTTATCGATGAATTCCCTAATTGTGAATAGTTTCCGGTGGTAGCAGCCGTATAACCGCCCTGCGCCATTCCATATAGGCCGAGGGTTCCAAGATTCGCTTCCGCATTTAAAGTGCCGCCCAAGATTTGACCGCCGGTTGGACCAGAACTTGGATTAGCGGAAATGTTTTGATAAAGCGCACTGTAGCCCTGGTAATTGCCCTCGACATCCGTTCCAAAAATGGAGTCGTATATCCCGGCGGTGGTGCTGCCAATCATATCGCTTCCGATGGCGCCCGCCTGGCCAATGCCATGAACGCCATTGTTGATGAAGGTCACACCATAATCTATGCCTGTCTCAATGCACCGCCCGTCCGGGTCAAATCCCATAATCGGTTCGCCGCCTGCGAAGGTGTAGTAATTAGGGTCTTGCGAGTTCCAGACTGAATCATAAGTAAGCCAGCGTCCTGAAATCGGGTCATAAGGCCGCAAGCCAATGTTGTAATATCCCGCAATGTCAACTTCGCGTCCGCGCCACGCGGAAGATTGCGCCATGTCCGCTCCATCGGCAAAGGCCGCTGGCCGGTAGCCAGGCACCGAGCCATAGCCGGTTGGACGCGACGGATTCCACGACACCGCTCCATTGGTAACTTCGCCCAGGATGTTCCCACGAAAATCGCTGATGACGGGATTAAACAGATTCAGATACGGCGAAACTGCGTCAAATCCACCTGTGCCGTTGAGGCCGCCGTATCTGCCATTCAAGTCCGGGCCGTAGAGTTTCCAAATTGTCTGACTGCTGTAGGAAACGCCAAGTTCCAAAAATTCCACCTGCGGATCAAAATATGAATTGATGGTTTGCGGCGGGGCCGTGGAAGCGACGCCGTTCGTTACGAGCACGGTGGTTGTTTGGAGCCTGCGGTTGAACGGGTCATAGACCGCGCTCCAATTATAACCAGAATTGTTCGCATCTCGTTCGGTGACGGAATGCAACCGTCCCCGAGCGTCCCATGAAAGCGCTTGCGTGCGGTCAATCGTCCCGTTGGGACTGCGCCAAACCCGGTTGGTGATCTCGCCCGCAGCGTCATAGCTGTCAACGGTGGCCTGATAGGCGATATTGTTGGTGAACGAATTGGTCGCCCACGCGGTATAGAAACCGCTAGGATGAGCGGCGCTGACTTTCAATTGATGCACGCCTGGCGCAAGTTCCATCATTGCCCGCCATTGCATGGCATTGGTCCCGACCGTGCTGATGGAAATAGGTTGGTTATCCAGCCACGCGCTCAAGAGCGTTGACTGGCCGTTGACGTGACCGTAGGCCGGATACTGAAAGGTGTTGTTTGTTTCCGTGGCAACCCGCGAGAAAGCATCCACCCCGCCTTTCCACAAGTCAGCAGAGCCATTGGCTTGGCCCATTTGCGTCAGAACGCCAAGTCCTCCGGCGACACCCTCATCGTAAGTGAATGAATTCGTATAGGTCGTGGACGTATTGAGATTCAACTGCTCTTGCGTCAACCTTCGGCTCATACTGGCGTATGCGTAAGAACGTGAATCAGTGAAGTCGCCACGCTCCAGTGTGTGGGCAGCCAATAATCCATCGCCAGTCCATGCAATCGTTTCATTGAGTTCCGACAGCATATTGACTGTAGTGTCGATTGATAGTGGTCGTCCTTCGCCATCGCGCGAGATGATGGTTGTGTAACGGTTGCCTACCAAGCGATCGGTTAGCAAACCGGCGGTATTGTAACTGTAACTGCCGCTGCCGGTCGGGTCGCTGGCATAAATCAAAGCATTGTCAGCCTGCCAGGCGAAGCTGTAATCGACACCCCCGATGCCCAACATGGTGCGCCGTCCGGCACCGTCAAAGGTCTGGCTTGCTCCGTAGCCGAACGAACCGCCAGAAACCGATTCCGAGGAAAGTTGGCCGTAGGGATCATAAGAACGCACAATTGAAGTGTTGGGGCCGGTATTGGTGCTGCCAAATTGTTCGGTGATGTTGGTGACAAAGCCACGCGGTTCGTAATGCCATGTCGTCGTCAGATTTTGCTCTGGCAAAGAACCACTGTAAGTCATGGCAGCCTGCCGCAACCAATCATCGTATGTATAAGTGCAACTGACACCCCGGCCATCGGTTTTGTTATCGAGCAAACCGGCGGAGGAGGTGCCACTGGAATAATAGGTGTAACTCGTGGCGCGAGTGGGAGTGCCGCTGGCAAAAGTTTGCTCATGCGTCATTTGGCCGGCATTGCTATATGTAGCCTGCCACTGTAGGCCACCTGGCATGGTGCGGTTGGTCACATCGCCCAAATGGTCATACGCATAAGTGGTGAGCGCCCCGTCGCGGTCAACCTGCGCAGTCACTCGATTCAAACCGTCATACGAATAGTCATTGGTTGTCCATTGTGTAACGACACCATTGGTTAAAGAATCATGTTGTTGGGCCACAAGATTCTCGGCGAGATCAAATTGATTAAACGTGAACTCGCTTGCATTGGCGGATGGATAAGCGATGGAGAGAACGGTATACCCGTCATTATCGGTGTAAATGGTGTTGACGATGGCATTGGCTCCCGAACCGTTGGTGGTTGTAACGCTGTTGTGGTCAGCAGAATAGCCCATGTACGCTTCATGCACGAGCGTGCCGGAAGCACTGTAAACTTGGGTGCTAATTGGACGGTTGATGGCGTCAGATTTGGAAACGGTTATTTCACCAAGCGCGTTAGCATTCGTCACAACACGTCCAGCAGCATCATAGAAATTTGTGCTGGCTTGTTGCAATACGTTGGTGACATAACTGAAAGTCCCATTAGGGATCATCCCGCCGTTATCCACCTGATTCACAGTCACAATCGCCGGGCCTGCCGTGACTTTTGGCCGGTCGAGGCCGTCGAATGCGGTGGTGAACACATTTCCGCCAGCATCCACTTTTCGAATCACGTTGCCGCGTCGGTCCACTTGAACCGAGTTGGTGGCTTCTGACACGCCAACGGCTGAATAGAAGACTTTCGTGGTGATGCGGTTGACATCATCATAAATCGTTTGCCAATAAGCGCCGTTGGACTTTATTTCGCGTTTGACGCGGCCATCGGGATAATAACGCCAGGCATTGGTCGAGCCGTCGGCATTGAACCGGGTTTCCGGCTGGCCGGTGGTGGTGTAATAGGTCGTTGTGACTCCACCGAGCGCATTGGTGTCGGACTGGATCTTTCCGCCGGGTTCATAGCTGAACCCTTCTATGCTCAAAACGGTAACGCCGTTGGTGTCGAGATGTTTTGTCTGCACCAATCGGTTGAGCGCATCCAAAGCGTTCGTCGTTACCGCGCCGCGCGGGTCAATCGTGGACACCAGGTTACCCACTGGATCGAACTGACTGAAGGTTTGGGCGTAGAGATTGTAGCCAGCAGGCGCTTCGACGCCGGTGCCTGCATTATTGGCTTCCGAACGCCAATGAATTTCGGTCGTGACGCGGCCTTCCCCGTCGTGGTCATAAAAGATGTAATCTTCAGGATTGTAGCGCGGACCGTCCACCCAATTGAGTTCGCCGTTGTCGTCGTAATACGAATAGCTAAAATCCATTGGAACGGTCTGGCCGGCGTCGTAGGTTTCCTGCGCCGTTTGCCGTCCCATTGGGTCGAAGTCAAAGACATAATTGGCTCCGGCTGCGTCGGTGCGTTGAACCAGTTCCCCTCGCTCATCATAAAAGAGTTGGTTGACTACGTTCGGATCGCCATCCCCGGTGTATTGAACGCTATTGGTGGGGAAACCCTGACCATTGTAGAATAAATCGTTAGTGGCGGCATCTGATGAACCATAAGCCCGAATCCTGCGCGTCAAAACGCCGAACGCGACATTGGTCTGTGTCGTGTTTCCCAACGTCACAACATTGGTAGAATCGGCATAGATCATGAAATTCGTGGTGACAGGTGTAGCTCCGGCGTAGCGGATAATCTGCTGCGGGAGGAAATTAAAGGTTGGGTCATAAACCAATACCTGGCTATTCCCGACGGCATCGGTGACTTGTACTGGCAGGTTGTTGGCGTTATAACTTGCGGAGTTGGTGGCAGTCTGCGAAGTGTTGCCGTCGCCGGTGATGTCGCCCAGAACGATGGTGTTGGTCAAATTCCCGAAGGAATCATATAAGTAGGCAGTTTGCAGGCCACGTTTATCGGTTACCGATTTCAAACTGCGCTGGAAGCCGCCAACCGAGTTGGTTTCGTACCAGTTCTGAACGATGGCTTGATTCAGCGGGTCCACAGTTTTTCGCTCAAGGCTGTTGGTGTAATAATAGGTAGTGGCGTGATTGAAATAATCTGAAATGACCGTCACACCAGTCAGCAAGTTGGTCGGCGAATTCAGATTGAAATTATTCGTGTAGGTGAAAGTGGCCATGTGAATCGGAGTCAGGTCAACGCCTGCTGTGGAAAGCTGATTGGTCACGCGCCGCTGCGAATCGTAGATGTTCTGGAGCACCCGGCCATCGGGCTTATCTTCCTCGACAATCAGGTGAGTGGAATAGACGTTGGTAACGCCATTGGTCACGTCATTGGCATGTTGATAGACGTAATCAATTTCCATCTGGTCGGGCAACGTCACCGAAGTCAAATCTCCGTATTGGTCATAAACGTAACTTAAAATCCGTCCGTCGCCGGTGTGAGCGGCGGTGATGTGCCCGTAAACGTCGTATTCAAACCAGACGAAATTGCCGTTACTGCTTTGGATGCGGTTGACCTGCCCGTAATCGGGCTGGGTCGAGTCCGTGCCAAATTGGAAAGTATAATAATTTCCACGGCTGTCCTGCCATTTGGTCAGATAAGGACGCTCACGTGTGAATGTGCTGATAGGAAATGATTCATCCAGGAACGTGCGGGCACTTCCGTCTGCTCCGGTCAACGTGTAGGTATTGGTGCCGCTGACAACAGCCATTTGCAAACGATTATTAAATAGATTGCCTACGGAACCGATGCCGATGGTGCTGTTATTATTTAGCATCGGGTTGTCCTGCGGTTGCGGTAGCCAGACATCAGCGTTGGTGATGGTTTGGCGATAGGCTACCATCGTGCCGTCCATTTCGGCGGCGTAAATCAGCGACGAATCAGAATTCACGCTCAGGAACGGCACATAACTGATTTTCCAACCGAAGCCAAACTCGTTTTCGGCGAGGTTTTGGCTCCCATAATTGCGGCGGATTTGCAGGGGCATTGGGCCGGGCAAGGTAATGTCCGGCGCGTCAGCGTAGAATTCTCCGGTCATCATGTTCACAGGATCGGAAACGAACTGAGCATAAGCGTTATATACTGGCGTTTCTGTGCTTGCCGTGCCTGTATTGTAAAGCTGGACGTAGGCGCTGGCGGAATTTTGCTGTGTGCCATACAACGATGACAAACTGGCAAGGGTCTGAATCAAGGACGGGTCCAACTGAGTTTGACTGTTGAGCAGGTTGTTTTCTTCCTCAAGCAAGGTCCAAGTGGTTACGGCTCCATCCGTCAGATAGTTCGGATCGTCTGCGGTTGAAGTGGTCAGCAATTGGAAGGGCGTGACTGAACCATCGGGAGAAGTGTCCAGCGTCAAATAGGGGGAATTGTCGGAGGAAAACGTGTCAGCAGAAAATGAATCCGCATACCCACCGTTTAATCCGCCAACCAGAGCGCCAAACTCCGTATCGCTTATTAACAAAGCCCCCACGCCAACATAAGTGCCATTAGTCACGGCTCCGGGTGTCATCAGCACTTGCGAATTTATGTCGGCATTAGTGGCAAAAAAGCTGACGATGGTAGCCCAAATGCTCTGGTCAGCATTCATAAGCTGCACGCCATTGTAGGTTTTTTGTCCCAGGCCCACGTAATTGTCGGCTGTCAGTATCAACTTGTTCGTTCCAACCTGTTGCAGCAACTTAATGGTGGAAATGGCATTAGTCTGATAAAAGCTTTCCAATACACCATGTTCGGCGGCAGAGCCTTGCACGCCGATTTGCAACCACCAATCGAGCGTGCTGGAATAATAATCCTGTCCAGAGTTTGCCATCGTCGAAGCATTGAAGATAATCGCCAGTCCATTGTTGGGCATGTGGACTGCGGGGGTGATAGGAATTACATTGCCGCCATTTACCAGATTCCCACTACTGTCTCGCTCCGGGCGCAGCAGGCCGTACCCTTCCTCACTCCAGGACATGAGGGTGACTTTGTGCAACTGGCTCGCCAAATCAATGAATTGGTCGCGGTAATTGAAATAAGACATGCCCATCAAATAGGTCGTCTCGCCCAAATAAATATCCGGGTCAATTGTGGACGGCTGGTTGGTGTTGGCGTTCTGGTTGAACTGCCAGATTTGCTGGGCATGAACATCCAGCATCTTTTGCGTGACCTTGCCTGAATCAAAACAGAATGCAACTAGATCGCCTTTTCTGAACGTATCGGTTTGTTGAGAGACAAAACCCTGCTGCCCTAATTCGGCATAGGTGTAGTTTAGCACATTTGTGGTAATGCTTGCGCTGGCGGCAAATGTGGAAGGCAGGAACTTGTCCCGGCGATGGGTGATTTGATAGACGATTGTGTCGTCATTGCTGTTTAATTGATTCGTGACGGCCAACTTCCAGCAAGGATTGGCGTTGGTGCCGAAAGCCATCACGTTCGTATAGCTGGTTGAATAAGGTTCCAGCGATAGAATCATGTTATGCACATTGTTCGTGCCAACTTGCCGGAATTTCAGCAACAGCATTCGGTTTTGCAGGTCTGCCTCATACATTTCGGTCGTGTCAATGAGATTAGTTGGATTGGCCTGGCTATAAACCTGAACTTCCAGTGTGTTGAACAAATTCAAATTGGTATTGAGGCTCTCCACAACGGTGGGCGTCCCTGAAAGGGCAAAGGGCGTTGGGAAATCGCTCCATTGCGAATAAAGATGCCGTCGGTTCACGATTTGCATTCCCAAATCGCTGACAGACATGCCGGGATAATTTTGGTCGAGGCTTTTTTGAATGAACAGGGGCAGCAAGACCAGCGGCTGGTCGGAAGTGCTCAAAGAGAATATGTTCGTGTCATTGGCAATAAAATGTGTCAGCCATTTATAGCCGCTGTTGTAGTTCGTCGGCATGTAATCATACAGATTGAATCCCTCGATGATTTCCGTGTCCTTGATCCACGGAAATATCTGCACCCAAGTGGTGCCAATATAAGCCGCAACCCACGGATAATTGACGTTAATCAAACTGGTGATATTTGTCTGACCGAGATTGTTGACCGCGCCTTCCAACTGCACTCGCAAGAGTTTGCTCATTTGAGCGGTCAACATCTGCAAGCCGCCGTTCGTTGGGAAAACATACGTTGCCGGGACTCCGGCCTGACGTAACAGATAAACCAGCAGGGCGCATTGCTCCATCGGTGAGCCTTGTCCTTCTTGAAAAGTATCCAGTGCGCTGCGATTTACACCGCCAAGATTGATTGCCGTCTGACTGATATTGTCGTTGGTATTGTAATCAACGGCATCCACCAGCCCGATTTCGTTTTGAACATAGTTGGCCAGCGCCAGCGGGTCGTTGCCCATGTTTTTCACAAACTGGTCAAGGATCGGATGCCGCCGTAATTCCGGGCTGTCATCCAGCGTCAAGTAATTCGCTGGTGTCAAATAAGACAGGTTTGGCAGAGTGGGCTGAACGCTCTCCAATTCTTGCAAGCTTTTACCCTCATAGAGCGAAGGCATCGGAACAGTATCAAAATGCGGCTGGTTGATGAACGTCGAAAGACCAGTCGTCGGGAATGGACTAAATTCCATCGCATACAGCCGGGACCAGGCGATTGAATTTGTCTGAGTCAACGCTAGATAATTGTATGGCGCAAATCCCTGTTCCTCGACTTCGTAGAAATAATTGGTAGCAGCGGCAGATGTAGTGTGCGTCAGAAGATAGTTTTGCCCATGCCGAAGGCCCCATGTTCGCGTAGAAGGCACCAACATCGTTGTTTGAAGGCCAAAGCCGGTGAATGTTTGAGTGAATCCATTGGTCACCAGATTCAATAATTGATTGGTGTTGGTGACATCCGGCAGCGTCAGGGTGATAGTGCCGGCCAATGCTGAATTGGAGCGATAATATACTTCGATCCGAAGCGCGTTGGTCAGGATTAGGGGCGACCCACACGCAATTCCGAAATCGTAGCTCTGGTTGATATAAAGCGGACTGCCGCCTACGGTGTCGCCAAAGGCCACTATCGGGTTCTGGAACGCAATCCGGCCCATGGAGTTCGTTTGCACAACCAGGTTAGTGGCATCGAAATGATAAAGCGTGTTCGTCCAAACGTTGTGTGGGAACAGATTGGTTGCGTTGCCACCAATGGCGTCCAATGGCACGCCAGTTTCCATATCAACCGGAATAACAAACGATTGGAAATCCGGGGCTGTTGACGTGCCGCGCACGTAACGTTGGGTTGAATCATAGGTATTGTGATCGAAAATAGTCACCGTGTCCGAGGTTTCATATTGGTCGTCAGGAGTGATGACATAATTGCTGCCGGAGAGGAGTGATAACGTGACTGTTTTATCAATTCCGCTGAACGCGCCGGGAATACCCCTCACTAAAACCCTGGTATATTGAAAACCTGCCGGAATGATTGCCGAATTGGTAATGGAAACATAATCCACGCCATTGCTGGCCGTGCCGCTCAAGACAAAATTCACGGTAAGGGGCGACGTGACTGGCACGCCCGGCCCGCCAATCATAAACAGGCCAACATTTCCATCCAAAGAGGCCGTGCTTCCCAATGCCTCAACAAACATCGTGGTGCCGTTGTATTCATACGAACCAATATCAGAAGTTCCTGAGCGAAAATAGCCGCGTTGGTCGGTTATCGGCGCGGCGGCATCATTACCGGCGTTGATGGCCGTGCTGTTGGTGGCCTCCGCGCAAGTTGAGGTGTAGCCGCCATTTTCAGCGAGCGGTAAAATCAAGGGGTTCGTATTGGAATGACTGCCACTGCCGCCTAACGTAATGCTCGTATCCGAACTGATATTGTTTCCGGCATCGGTAATAGTTCCCGCGCCGTTTCCGGCGCTGCCGGTTCCACCGGAATAAATGGTATAGGCAAGAATCGAGTTTTTCAGTGTGACCGTGCCTGCCCCGTTGCCAATCGCTCCACCTTTGGCAGCACCAATCTGGCCGGGGCTTCCTGCACTGCCGGTCGGATAATAGTAGGCGATCCCTCCACCGCCGCCATACACAACATTGGTAGAAAAAGTGCAATTAGTGATTCCAGCCACAAGAATACTGTAGATGCCGCCGCCTTCGGCAATACCGCCATTGCCGCCGTTGCCGCCTTGACCTGCATAAGCCGCGCCGCCGTCGCCGCCGTAGCCGGATTCATTGGTGTTGGCGTAAAATGTGCAATTGATTGTCAGATTTGTTCCTGCGTTGTAAATGCCGCTCCCATAGCTGTTGCCGCCCGTCAAACCACTTGCGGCATTGAGATAACCGTACCCGCTGGGACCTGATTGTCCGCCGAGGTTCAATTGGCCCTGAAATGTAGTTCTAACGACGATATTGGTCTTATACGCACAAAGTGCCCCGCCGTCACCGTCATTACCCTGTCCTCCGACACCCGCATTTCCGTAACCTGATGGTCCATATCCCGCGTAGCCTCCGGCCCCGCCGTTACCACCCTGCACACCATTATTGATGAAACTGCAATCGGACATTGTGATACTATTGGAACTAAAAATTGCGCCGCCGTAGGCAAAGCCGCCTGCACCACCATTACCGCCGTTACCGCCAATGCCACTGCCAACGGTTGCGCCGGTTTGTCCGTAACCACCGGCACCGGCGACAGCGTAATTGAGTTGAAAACGACAGATGGACAATGAAACCGTCCCCAAATTGTAGATCGCTCCGCCCGCGACACTGCTTCCGGCCTGTCCACTTGCTCCCGCATTAACTGCGTTTGTGCCAGGAATGCCAATCGCATAATTGCCAATGAAAGCGCAATTGGTTGCGGCTAAATTGCCCTGATTGTAGATCGCTCCGCCGTTGGTTCTGGTATAGCCGCCAGTAATAATGAGTTCGGTCAAGGCAAGGTTGACACCGCTGCTCACCGTGAAAATTTGTGAATTGGTTCCACCGCTGATGATAATATTATGGCCGGTTGCATCAATGGTCGTATTCGCGGTGATGCTTTCGGGACTGGTGACGGTGATCGTCCCATCACAAGCAAACGTCACCGCTCCGCCGCCCGCCAAAGCGGAATTGAACGCCGCCAGGGTGGGCGTGGAAACCACACCGCCGCCGTAGCTGGCGAACGGCACAAACAGCCCCAAAATTATGAGGGCAAATAGTTGTTTGTGGAAAAATAATTTCACCCAAGAATTTAGTTTTGTTGTTTGCATGAGAATTATTGAGTGAGGGTGGAGTGGTTGGTGGGGCTGTCAATGAACACGGTCAGGATGCCAGCGCCGGGGTTGTTCGGGTCAGCCTCCTCCCAAATTGGAATACTATTGGTGTCCAAAATTGTCCTAAAGAAACCTGATTGATAATCCTCCATGTTTAAAACGTAGTTGCTCTGGCCGGATGTTCCAACCGCCGCGAACGTCCACGGAAAATCCGGGTCGTTCAACACTGGCGTCCACTGCAAATCCCAGGTGCTGGCGGGATAATTGGTGAAGTTGATGGAAAATTGGTTCGTGCCCAATGCAGTGATGGTCAAAACCGGCGCGGTTTGTGATCGAGCGGTGAGCGCAATGGCGACAACGATGATTGCGCCGGTGAGAATGCCAAACAAGGAGAGAGAATGTTTTTTAAGAGGTTTCATAAATTTACGGGTTGGCAGTTATTTTTGTTGAAGGTGTAGTCGAGATTTATGGGAATGCAAGCACGAATAGCACATATATCGGGTTTCGCGGATGAGCGGCTGCTGTCACCGTTGAAGTCTTGTGAGACTCTCTCATCGCCGAATCGTCGGCCAAAATATTCGCGCTTGCAGAAAGCACGCCGGTTGGAGCCAGGAGAAGTTGGCGGAGAAAGCAGACCTGACTTACAAATTCTTGGGCGAAGTCGAGCGCGGGTACGAAAACATTTCCCTGGACTCTCTGGCGCGCATTGCCAAGGCGTTGAAAATAAAGGTGCGCGATTTGGTCGGCGAAATTTAACGCTTGCCGTCACAGCCACTGTAAGACAAGGCAGTTTCAGTCGAAGCTTCTGGCTTCGCACCGGCGCGGTGGCCTTCTGATTCATTTATTGATACGGTTTTAGTCTCTTTTCATCCGAACACAAGAAACAAATCCGTTACAAATCTTGTTTTTGAATTTCAGATGATATTGCAAAGATGTCAGCACGATGTAAAGCCTCGTGTTTCCCCACTCGTTTTTTCCACACGATTAGCGGATGCCTGTGCGGAAACCCAAACGTTGCCCGCGTCGAATACGATTCGGCAAAAATGTCGCTTTGCTGCGAAGGCGACGGAATTTAACCCAAGAAAAATTGGCCGAAAGAATTGGAACAAGCCCACGGTATATTCAAAGCATCGAGGCCGGAGAATACTTTCCGAGCTTGCCAACGCTGGCGCGATTGAAAATTGCCCTGCGAAGCAAATGGGACGACATGCTCGGTGGCTGTGAAAAGGTTTAGTCAGCGTTTTCATGCATCGCCTGTTCCACAACGGCATTTTTCACTGCTTTGATATGTGAAAGTAGTCGTGGCGCAAATTCCCGCGTTTCAAACGGTTTCGTGATGTAATCCACTGCGCCAGCGTCAAGCCCCCGCTGTTGGTCTTCCAAACTGCATTGGCCGGACACCATCACTATCGGAATATCGCGCAGATGAGGATTCCGTTTTAATTGGGCGCAAAGATCAAACCCATTTCCATCCGGCATTCTCACGTCCAAAGTGATCAAGTCAAAGCCGCCTGTGTCAGCCATTTGCATCGCCTTTGTTTTGTCGGACGCAATTTCTGCTTCACAGCCCGCCAGTCCAAGCAGAAATCTCATGGTCATTGCCACGGATGCTTCGTCCTCAACAATGAGAATTCTAACCTTTCGCCTGCTATCCGGTCCCATAAATTCAGTTAAACAAACGTAGTTTAACTCCGTTCACAATTTTCCGCAAGCACATAGTTTAACTGCGTGCTGAAAAAACAACTTGGGAAGCGAATAGCGACCTTGCGTCAAACCGCAGGATTGACGCAGGCAAAATTTGCTGAAAAGACGGGCTATTCCATCGAATTCATTAGCCTTGTTGAACGCGGTATTAATGCCCCATCGGTCGAAGGATGCGGACGTATTGCCAAAACCCTCCGAGTCTCAGTTAAAGATCTCTTTGATTTTTAATCAGAAACTTGCATTGGTTTGAAAGAATCCCGAGAATTTCTGCCATACCGGCCCGAAATTGCTGCGGAGACTCAAAAGGCGCTGCAATCAGGCGAATGAACACGAAAATAGGGGTGTGCCGATAGAAAAACAGTTAGTGTCAGTTGGAAATTGGTTCCAGCACAGTGTTAGGAGGAGGCTGCTGTTTCTTCAAGCTGTGCCAACTAAATGTGCCTATGATACCTTGAACAAAGCAGAACAGGAATATGAAGCCAGTCCAAAGCCCACTCAAAATGAAGCCATACTGCAAAATGAAAACCACCTTCCAAAACAAAAAATATCCAAACAAGGCAACGGCGCAAATGCGGCTCTTCTTCAAAATGCCAAAGGCCAAAGCTCCAACAAATAGCGCTCCCAGAATGTTCAAAAAAATGCCCGACCGGTTGAATCCCAAAACGGACACTTTCAACAAAGGGAACAGACTCACGATGAGCGTCAACGAAGCTGAAATGACACCGGCGACCCAAGCTATCTTTATCCGCCTTCGAGCATCATCGGACGCCTTTGGTAATGAACGAATGAATGACGTTCTATTACACACCCGACAAATAGTAGAATCATCAGGATTTTCGTAAGCGTCACGCCAAGCACCTCTAGCAAAAGTTCTCATAGATATTGTATTTATGAGAACTATGACATCTACGAGTAGTGATGATCCGACTTCTTTGGTCCCTTCGGCATCGGTTCAAAATGTGCCAGTGGCGCTGGACA
>DATAST010000169.1:0-1736 GCA_036269115.1 Verrucomicrobiia bacterium
TCGTGGTTTTGTTCGTGGTCATTGTGGCGACCCGGCCTTCGAATTTCCGGATTACCCGCACCGGCCGCATCTCCGCTCCCGCCGGGCTGGTATTCGAAAACGTGAACGATCTCCACAACTGGGAGGCGTGGTCGCCATGGGCAAAAATGGATCCCAACGCCAAAAGCACATTTGCGGGACCAGCGGCCGGGCCGGGTTCGTCCATGGAATGGGCGGGCAACAATAAAGTCGGCGCGGGCCGCATGACCATCGCCGAAAGCCGCCCGAACGATGCAATTCGAATCAAGCTCGAATTCTTCAAGCCGTTCAAGGCCACCAATCTCGCTGAGTTCACGTTCAAGCCGGAGGGCGATCAAACCGTGGTCACGTGGAGCATGTCGGGAAAAAATAATTTCATGGGCAAAGCCATCGGATTGTTTATGAATTGCGACAAGATGATCGGCGGCCAATTCGAACAAGGCCTCGCCAATCTCAATTCCGTGTCGCAGCAGGCAGTGGCGAAAAATTAACTCAACAGGAAAGGGAAAATTATGACAGCTACAATTGGATCGACGACAAAAAGTTCGGGACCCCGCCCGTTTATCATTTCGCGCACGTTCGCCGCGCCGCGCGAGCTTGTGTGGAAAGCCTGGTCGGAGCGGCGCCGTCTGATGGCTTGGTTTGGGCCCGGGGGATTCACCATGCCGGCGGCAAAAATGGATTTCCGGCCCGGCGGCAGTTTTCACTACTGCATGGAATCGGCGGACGGGCAGGAAATGTGGGGCAAATTCGTTTATCGCGAAATTGTGGCCCCGGAGAAAATCGTCCTCATCAATTCGTTCTCGGACGAGGACGGCGGCATCACCCGCCATCCGATGAGCGCCACGTGGCCGCTGGAGATGCTATCCACGTTCACGCTGGCCGAAGAAAATGGCCGCACCACGGCCACGGTCCATTGGGTGCCGTGGAATGCGACGGAAGCCGAGTGCAAAACCTTTGATGCCGCCCACGATGGAATGAAACAGGGCTGGACCGGCACGTTCGATCAACTGGCGGCTTATCTGGCCACCGCATCGCCCGCATGATGCGCGGCAGCGTCTTGGCGGCCCTCCGCCGCTTTTTACACCATGGGCTCAAAAACGGCGAGGGCCGCGCAGTCCAAAATCTGGCGGATTGCTTTCCGCTCTGAACGTAATAACGAACAAATTTTAAATGCAAAAAATCACTCCATTTCTCTGGTTCAACGGCGACGCCGAGCCGGCGGTGAAGTTTTACACCTCCATTTTCAAAAAATCGAAAATCCTGAAAATCTCCCGCTACGATGAAGCCAGCGCAAAAGCCTCGGGCCAGCCGGCGGGCTCGGTTATGACTGTCGAATTTGAGTTGGAGGGACAGAAATTCACCGCGCTCAACGGCGGGCCGCATTTCAAATTCAACGAATCCATTTCGTTCGTGGTGAATTGTAAAACGCAGGCGGAATTGGACCGTTACTGGAAAAAACTTGCCGCCGGCGGCAGGGAGGTGGCGTGCGGCTGGCTCAAGGACAAATACGGTCTCTCGTGGCAAATTGTGCCCGGGAACATCGGCGATTTGTTGACCGCGAAGGACCCCGCGAAATCGGCGCGCGTCATGCAGGCCGTGCTCAACATGGTCAAACTCGACATCAAGACCTTGAAAAACGCTTACGCCGGGAAAACGAAATAATTTGAAAACATCATCGCCGATTTAATTAAAACCAAAACGAGAAAACCATGAGC
>DATAST010000170.1:0-1754 GCA_036269115.1 Verrucomicrobiia bacterium
ACAGTCCCACTGGCCGGCTCAAACCGGCTCTCGGTCACTTCCCAGTTCAGTCCCAGTCCCAATAGTTCATGAAATAGTTTCTCAGGCGTCATGCCCCAAGACTACACACTCATTCCACTCAAAACAGCGAAGAACCAGTTAATGCGTAACCCATTCAGAATCAAGCATCAATATGCTAATTGTCCATGCTTGTGACACGGTAGGAGATGGAAGATAGGGCCATGGGGCAAGGGGGGAATCATTCTCATCGTCATCCTCATCCTCATCCTCATTTTCGCCGGTAGGGCGTTGACCTTCCTAAGAGAAAACGCCGAACGCCGAACGTCGAGCCCCGAATGCCGCGATGCTGACTGCCTCACGTTCTCTACGTTTCAACGCTTCAACGCTTCATCTCCCATCTTCCATCTCCCATCTTCCATCTTCCATCTCCCATCTTCCATCTTCCATCTCCCATCTCCCATCCTCGCTTCACCATCCCATCCTCACCCGATAAAATTCCCGGGCATTGGTCGGCGTCACCACCCACGGCGAAGGCACTGAGATGTCCTGGTACGGCCCGATAACATTCGTCGCCCCCTGCAGCGTCCCATAATTCCAATTCAGCTGCCATTGTCCGGCGCCTGGACGTTCGATGGACAGCGCTAACGGCGGCGGCGGCTGCACGCCTGCCTGATACATTGACTGGATCTGGCTCGCTGCCAGTGCGTTGGTGAAAAAGGCCGCCTGCGCAATGGCCCCGGCAAAATAACGTTCGTTATCGCCCACCAACGTGTAATCCGGATCACCACCCAAAAGAAGATCATCGCCAGCAATACCGGTCACAGGCCGGGTCGCCGTTCCGGAATTGTTTAGCATGCCGTCCACGTAAAGGGTGTCGTTGCTCCCGTCATAGACCCCAGCCACAAAATGCCAGGTCCCGTCATTGAGCACGTTGGTCGAGTTGATTGGCCCGGCTCCGCTATTCCAGATCAGTGTTCCATTGCCGCCGGCCAGCTGAATGCCCCACGAAGCGTTGCCGCCATGACTCATAATCGTCTGCATGCGGCCGTCGGCGGGATACGTTCTGAACCACGCCATTGCCGTGAATGGTTGCGTGCCCGTCGGATTGAATGCCGGATCGCCGCCCGCATCCACGCATGAGATAACGCCGTTGATCGGCGCCGCTACGCTGTTCGTACCCAGCGCAGCCAGCGGCGGCCCGCTCACGCCTCCCGGCACGATTCCCGGTGGATACGCGCCATTGATGGGCGACGACCCATAATTCAGCGCCACCGGATATTGTGCCGGGTCCGGACTCGTGTAACCGGGGCAGTCCATCCGATAATACAACAGCGGCCGATCATTCAAAATAGTCTGGAAATAATTCGAACCGGCACTCATTCCAGCCAGGTAATGGTTCGTAATTTGAATCGCCGACAACACGTTCGTATATATGGCTGCTTCGTCCAGGGAACCTTTAAACCAACGAATGGCGTCGACAGCGCCGGAATCCCATTTGCCGGCGCCGATCGTCAAAGGCGACCACGTGTCCGGGGCGTTGCCGGAAGTCTCGTTGTAAATGTCGTTTCCGTTTACGTACAAGGTCGAATTCGTCCCGTCATACGTGACCGCATAGTGGTACCATTGAGCCGTTTTATAAAGCAGGTTGGTCTCCTGTTCCTCATTCTGGTTATTGCCATTGCCCGTGTAATAATTCATTTGAAACTGGTTCCCCACCGTTTGAACTCCCTGCCCCATCTGAAAACCTCCGAAAT
>DATAST010000171.1:0-2354 GCA_036269115.1 Verrucomicrobiia bacterium
CTATTTTGAATGCTTCAATCGACAGCTTTATTTTGAGGCGCACGACGTCCTGGAGGAATTGTGGCTCGCGCAACGCAGCGGGCCGAACTACGCCTTTTACAAAGGGCTGATCCAACTCGCCGGCGCGTTCGTCCATCTGCAAAAAAACCGCCTTCGCCCCGCCGCCGCCCTGTTCAAACTCGCCGATGCCAACCTCGAAAAATATCCCGCCTCCCATGAGCGCCTCCACGTCGCCCACGTGCGCCGCCTCATCCACGACTGGCTGCAACGCCTTGAAGCCGGAAATTTCGAAATAAATCCACTCACCCCGGCCAGCGCACCCACGCTCGCAGTCGACGCCTGATGTTGGAGTTCAAGCTTTAGCTTGTCCCCCGCCCCCAGAGCCGGCGTGAAGAGGGCGCATCTCGAGGGCGTGTTGCCCAAAGGGCTGTTTCGAGGTCAGCATGGCGGAATGCTTTAGTTGCGAAAAAATTGTAGGGTGTCCGGTCGGCAAAGCCTCAAAAGGCCAAAGACATCCTCTCCACGCACTATCCGATGCTTTCTTGGCCGAACGACGCCCCGCATCCATGCTTTAAGATCAATCGCGTTGCTGGCTGGAGGACGGAGCGCGGTTCGCGAGAGCAATATTCGTATGTTCTGTATCGCTGCGATCAGGTAATCCTGAATTTGCTGACGCCACAATCGCCGCCACCGAGCCCGTTTGAGCCCGTGATTGTTGGCCGCATCGGCGAAGCTGCCTTCCAATAGATATTGTCGCCGCTGACGGTCGCGCCGACCAGCATCGCTGTGGGAATGTTGGCGGCACGTTTCCAAAATTCCGGCATCCTCATGCCTGCTGACTGCCCGCCCGGATTTAGAGCGCGTGCATTGTGTCCGCAACGCGCAGCCAGCGCAGGCCGATTTGTCCGCGCTGTACTCCCAAACATGCCGCCGCTTGATGTAGCGCCGCCGCTCCAGCCGCTTTCCCGCAGGACACACATACTGGTCGGTATTGGCCTCATATTTAAACTCGGTGTCCGGGAAAATTCCTTCCGCTTTGCCAGCCTTTGCCTTGGCATCCCCCAAATGTGTCACGATGCCTTTTTGATGACAGGCCACAAAGTTCTCCGCCGTGCCGTACTTATGGTCCGCCACGGCCGTCCTTACCTCACACCGCGTGTTTTGTTCGTGCTGATCGATCAACGCCATTAGCTTTTTGTTTTCCGCAATACTGCCACTGGTGGTCTCCACCGCCGTGATTACTCCCTGCGCATCATCCACCGCCCGATGATGATGGTACGCCGGGTAACTGCCCTGGCCACCTTTGCTCACCAGTGCCGCATCTGGATCGGTCGTGCTTATTCGCGTATCGTTAACGGCTTCATAGCTGGGCCGGTCGGCTGGATCACTGAGCTTTTTCTCCGTCACCTCAAAGGCGGCGGCGTAAGCGGCAATCAATTCGGGCGAACTCTTGATCACAGAATCTTTGGAGGCATTGGCACCGATCAAACTGCCATCGACGTGCAACTTGTCGCCCGCTACCAGACCCGCTGCCACACACTGTTCGATGGTGCGCACAAATAGCCGTTGGAAAACTTCCTTGCCCCATCGGCGCCGGGCCTTGGAGAGCACACTGTGGTTGGGAACCGCATCATCCAGGCCGTAACCCAGGAACCATAAATAATCCAGCCGCTCAGGAATGACGCTCATCAACTCCCGTTCACTGGGCACATTGTCGTAAAAAAGGAGGAACATCATTTTCAACAAGATGACCGGATCCACCGACTCATGGCCGTTGTCTCCATACAGACCGGCCACCTCGGCCCGCACAAAGGCGAAATCCACGGCCTGAGCCACCCGCCGCAACGGGTGATCCAGACGCACGCGTTTTTCAAGATTGACCCGGTAGCTAAACAACTCTGGCTGCGTTTGGTGAATGCCCATCATAAGTATTGGTGCTCTGACGTACCACCACGCACGGCATTCAAAATATTCTTAAGAAAAGTGCGGTTTGGGCAACACGCCCTTAAGATGCGCCCGTCTCGAAAGTGATCCGAAGCAAACGGCATCATTGGTTTGTAGTTCCGCATTTATGCGGTCCGCCGCGGGTTTGGCCCCCGCATAAATGCGGAACCACAAGCAAGCGGGAGTCGCGGACAGAAATTCTTGACTGTTGTATCTGAACCACTGAAAATGATTGTGGTATCAGTCCGCTGCAGTGCGCATATGGTGGAATTGGCAGACACGCTACTTTGAGGTGGTAGTGCCGCAAGGCGTAGAGGTTCAAGTCCTCTTATGCGCACCATCTAAGACTTTCGTGATTTTGGAGATTACCCAATGGAGAGACAACAGAGGGCGACATCCTCACGGAAGCC
>DATAST010000172.1:0-78143 GCA_036269115.1 Verrucomicrobiia bacterium
GCGCGGTGCCGACTTCAAGAATGTGACGGAGTTACGCCAAGCCATTGAGGCGTTTATTGCGACCTATAACCCGAAGGCCAAACCCTTCAAGTGGCGCAAGCGGGAGGTGAAGGGATCCCAGTTGCGAAATACTATCGTTAAGTTATGCAATTAATCACTAGAAACGGGCCGCAGATCAAATTCGCGCTGTCGCGCGGCCATACATTCAGCGGCTAGATTATCGAGGCCATTAACCCAGGGCGGCGCGCTCCCTGAGTCGCGCTTTGCCCTGGGCTACTATGTTTCACCCTTACAGGGTTTTCAGTTAGTGGCATAGCCGATAGCAAGAATCTCCGCGATGAAGTTGATCTATTCCTGATCTCCTGCGTTCCTCACTGGTCTCCTCGAACACTCAAGAAACGCCTGACGAGTCAATTGCCACACGGCCTTTTGACAACATCGAGTCCGCTGCCCCGGACAGAAGGACAACTACGCGACCGGTTTGTTGGGTTGGCAATGCTTTCCATTTTTGAGACTCTCACAGTCGGCACCCATACCATTTGCCTATGCCTGGCCCCATCTCCATGCCGATGCCACAAAAGAAAAACGGAAAGAAAGCTAGCGTGGCTGTTCGGGCGGTGCGGCCATTGGTGGTCACGCTGGTTTTTCTGCCGGCTATGTTGTTCATTCCGGCTGGGACTGTGCATTTCTGGCAGGGGTGGGCATTGATTGCTGTTACTTTTAGCGCGCAGGTTTTTACGATTGTTTATTTTCTCCGGCGCGATCCGCAGGTGCTCGCGCGTCGGTTAATTCGCGAGGAACCTCGTGGCGCGCAAAAGCTCGTCATCTTCTTTCTCAAAGTGTTTTTCACTGTTTCCCTGATTCTTGCTGCCAGGGATTTCAAGCACGGTTGGACGCGCGAGCAGTTCGGCGATGGCGCACTGCCCTGGTGGATTTCCGTCGCCGCCCTGGTTGTCATCGTGAGGGCGGACATTTGGTTTATCGCCGTCCTGATTGCGAACCGGTTTGCGGCAAGTGTGATTCAGGTGGAATCGGGCCAGCCGATTGCCGCGAGCGGGCCGTATCGGTTTATGCGACATCCGATATACACTGGAGGGATTGTCCGATGGCTGGCGACGCCGCTGGTTTTGGGGTCCATTGTAACGGTTCCGGCATTTTGTCTGATCATTCCTGTTTTGGCAGCGCGGCTTCTTCTCGAAGAGCAGTTCCTAAAACGTGAGTTGCCGGGGTATGTGGAATATTGTCAGAAAACGCGGTGGCGGTTGGTGCCGTGGATCTGGTGAGTCTACAGTCCAAAGTCCACAGTCTCGGCGGCAGCGACGACGCAACATGGGCATTTTAGGATCGATTGCCGATGGAGGCAGGAAATGGAAAAAAAGTTAGAGCGAATTCATGTTCGCTGCTACGCTGTGTAGGATGAACGTTTTCGAGAAACTTGCGCGGTCGGCGCAACAATTTGCTGATCGCACGGCCATCATTGACGCTACAGGCTCAATGGATTATCGAACGCTTTGGCGGGAGGTTGAGACGCTCCGCATGCAACTCGATAATCTCGGCGTCAGGCCAGGCCAGGGTGTGGGAATTCGGGCGCGGAATGGGCGGGCGTTTGTTATTGGCGGACTTGCGGCGCTCGGTTGCGGCGCAGTCGTTATGCCGATTCATCATCAGATCAAGCCCGATGAAATCACTGAGATGCTGGATAAAGCGCCATTGTGCGTGATTATTGATGATGGGAGCGGTGGACCGTTAAAAATCCCCTCCTCTACGGCCGCGGCACAGTCCGGACACCCTAAAGGGTGGACACCGAGCGAGGCTCTCTCGAACGGGTTACGATTTACGCGATTGGATAATTCGCAGGCGCTCATCGCGCCGCAGATTACGGATGCGGCGTTCATCCGGTTCACTTCGGGCACGACGGGCGCGGCCAAGGGGGTGGTGCTGACTCACAAGGATATTTTAGAACGCACTGCGGCGGCAAATTCCGGACTGAATTTGACTCATCTGGACACCATTCTTTGGGTCCTGCCGATGGCGTATCATTTTTACGTCTCGATTATCCTTTATCTTGAAGCGGGCTCGACGGTGCTGGTGAGCAGCGATTATCTGGCCGAGAGCATCCTGGATTCGGCCACACAACATCGCGCGACGTTTCTTTATGTGACACCGATGCATATCCGGCTCCTAAACAGCGCGCCAGCCGGGCGTACCCTGCCCCCTTCCCTGCAACGTGTGATGTCGGTCTCCAGCCGATTGAATCCCCAGGCCGCAAAGGATTTTCATGCGCGATACCAGATTCCGGTGTGTCAGGGTTACGGCATCATCGAAGTCGGTTTGCCGATTATGAATATTGATGAAGCGGCGGAGCATCCGGAGGCCATTGGACGGCCGGTGCCGGCGTTTGAGGCGATGATTGTGAGTGACGGGGCCCAGTCGGAGACGGACTGGCAGGTCCGCCCTACCAAAGATGGGGAGACCGGGCAATTGGCGTTGCGCGGGCCGGGGATGTTTTCGGGGTATTTGAATCCTGCGCGGTTGCGTGCCGAGATTATGCGGGATGGATGGTTTTTGACGGGTGATCTGGCGCATCGCGATAGCGATGGTCGCATCGTACTGGACGGCCGGACGTCATCGGTCATTCACGTGGCGGGACACAAGGTATTTCCAGAAGAAGTTGCGGCGGTGCTGGATTCGCATCCGGCGGTGTTGCGCTCGCGCGTGTTTGGCAAACAGCATCCGCAATGGGGCGAAGCGGTTTATGCCGAGGCGCAGCTTCGTAATGGCAATAGCAATACCAACGGTACGCCGGTAACAAGTGACGAGTTGCTGACGTTTTGCCGCAAGCGGTTATCGAGTCAAAAGGTGCCGGTAACGGTGGAATTTGTGCAGCAGGTGAGTATGACCTCGAGTGGGAAAGTGAAACATGGATGATGCCAAGGAAAAATTAAAAAGGAAAAAGGGAAACGCGTGGTGCGAGGCGCTGAAATTTAGGATTTACGATTTACGATTTACGCGGGTTGATGCCAGGGCACATCCTGTGGTCAACGAACGGTTGAGCCGCGAGATTTAGTTTGGGCAGACGGCAGTTCTGCCCTAACAATTTAAACTGGCGACGAGCCGTCGCCACCCCTTACCAATTACTTTTTGGCGGTGGTTACTGTTTCCAATAGATTTGTCCTCGGCTTGAGGAGGGATTCGAAGGTGTAGGTGGGAACCTGAAAGGTCCAATTGGCGAATGGGTTCTCGGCGGCGGGTTTGCCTTTGGCGTTGTCCATGGAAATGGTCATGGAGTCGTTGTCGTTGCCGGAGGGCCAGAGTTTGGCGGAGTAGTTGGTGCCGCCGAAGGTTTCGATACTGACCGCGATGGCATCTTTGGGAGCGGTTGCGCCTTTTGATACGTCGTTGAATGACGGTGAATCAAAGGAACCGGTGATGTCTTCCACTTTGGATGAATCGAATTTTTCGCCGGGCTTCACGTCGGCGAGTTGCCAATCGTTGGTTTCGGAAGCGCGCGTTACTTTCCAGGAATTGGTCGCCACTGGAAATGTCACGGCGATTGATTTCGGATTGGCGACTTTGAAGAAGGTCTTGTCGAGCCAATCGGCGGGCCTGGGCGCGACACTGTCGAATGTTTCGGAGACGACGGCTATGCCGGTGCTATTTGTATTGGCAATGACGTAGCGGCCGTCGGGATAGCCCTGGCCATTGGCGGGCTGGTTCATGTGGTCTTTGCCGAGAAGCAGCGACGCGACGGTTTTGCTTTGGTCTTTTAATTCGAGCAACGTGGCGGCATCAGCGGCTGTGCCCGGCGGCGAGAGGTTAAAACGAGGGAGTTCGGCCGGCCCGGCGTCCACGGTTTGAACTATTTTCAAATCGCCGAGCTTCACCAGGAGATCGCTGATTTGGGAAAAATTGGCGGGATAGTTATCGCGCTGGCGCACGGACCAGATGTTGTTATTGCGCGCGAGGGTCAGTTGGTTTGTGCCGGATTGTATGTCGATTTGGGCGACGTCGTTGATTGGCAGGTTCGGCAGCAGCTTGCCGCCGATAGTTTGATCGGCCGTTTGCCATGAATTGTTGCCGCGCTGATAGATGATCCAGCCTGCCGCGCCTACGAGCGCGACGAGAATTACCAAAGCAATGAATTGTTTGCCGTTCATTTTGCCGAAGTTTTTCGCCGCTTAACCAGGGCCGTAGTCATACCCACCAGGGTAATCGCGACGGGCATGACGAGGATGTTCATCCAGGTGAGCCGGGATTCGAGCGAAACGACCTCGTGGCGGAGGTTCTTTTGCGCCTGGCGCAGTTCGCGGCTGACTTCCGCCTGTTTCTTGCGGAAGTTATCGATCTCGGCCTGTTGTTGCGGTGAAAGGATGAGCCGCTGGTCTTTGCTGTCGGGCTTTTGCTGCTGCAAATCGTTCAGCTTTTGTTCAGCGTCATTGAGGCTCTGTTGTAGTCCGTCAATTTTTTGCTGGCCGCTCGCTTCAGCGGCGGCCTCAAGTTTTTTGATGCGCGTGAATGGACGGCTCAATGAACCACGGCTGCGCAAGCCTATGAGGTCGCTGTCGCCGGCCATTTGCTCGACGAGGTTTTGAGCAAAATCCAAATTGGCGTTCAGAGCGCTGACCATTTGCCCGAGCGGGCTGTCCTGCTTACGGAGCGAAAATTCGTCAGAGATGAAATCAGAGTCGCCGACCAAAACAACACTCGTTTCGGTCTTTGATTCTTTCAAAGAATTGTCAGCAGCCTTGGCAACACTGTTGGTTTTATCCGCTTCCTCCTGGGGCGCGCCAGCTGGAAACGCCGTCTTGAATTTTCCAGTGAGGCGAACGGCCAGCGCGTAGTTGGTGCCGGTGGCTTTGAAACCGTTCATGAGCGCCTGTCCGCCCATTCCGGCCATCATTGCGTCGGCCAATTCGGCGTCTTTGGAGCTGTGCAACAGGACGGTTTCTTTGAGGCCCGCGGCCGGCTCGCCGGTGAATGCGCCGACTGTCGGAAGCCAAAGGCTGTCGATTTCGCTGGTGATGACGTCGTTTTGGTTGATGCCATCAGGCGTCAACGCCAGCCACGCCGGATTCTCCATCGTCTGTCCATTGTCACCTTCCAACTCCATCTTGAAATCCAAGTCCGCGACCACTTTGGTCGTGTCAAAGTGGACGCCCCATGCCTGCAACAATTTATCCAGCGACGCGCTGGTGTTTTGAGGGCCACCCATCATGGGATTTTGCTGCTGGCGCGCCATCAACGTGGATTGCGGGTCCAGGAACGCAATCAATTTGCCGCCGCGCAACACAAACTGATCCAGCGCGTATTCCGCCTTTTCGGAAATTCCGGCCGGATAAATGACCATGAGCGTTCCGATGCTGTCGTCGATCTTGTCGGTATCCATCGGGACTTGTTGGACATTGAAATCCTGTTGCAATTGCTGAACGAGCGTCCATGGAGGGGTACCCTGCTGGTTTGGCATTTGCATCTGCATTTCGGGATTTGGTTGTTCGCCAAACACCGGTAACGCGCTCATAATTCCGATAGTCGGCTTTTGGGGTTCCAGCACTTCGGTGATCGCGCGTGTGATGTCGTACTCCAATAATTTTTCCCGGTTCGGCTGCAGGAACGGAATCGCGACGCGCTGGTCGGCCTGGCCGATGGACAGGCCCAGGTAGAAATTGTCGCCGTCGGAAAGTTGCTGTGGCTCCAGGCCGTCCATTCGGGCGGAATCCTCGGCGTCCGAGTCCGGTTCAGGATCAAATTTTTGAATAACCAGGTTTCGTCCGGCGACCATTTTATATTCATGCAGGAGGTCTTCGACCTGGCGGGCATAGTCTTTTAGATAGACCGTCTCGGGCGTGGCGCTTTCGCCCTGGGTGCAATAGAAATGGATGGTGACGGGCCTCTTCAGCTTTCCGAGCACGGCTTCCGTACCTTTGGAAAGTGTGTAGGCCTTTTCCTGTGTCAAATCCGCGCGAAACGGATGCGCGCCGAAGATGACATTGACTGCAACCGCAAGACCGAGCATCACCACGACGCCCGCGGACGAATAAAGAATGGTTTGAAACGACTTCTTTTGCATCGAATAAAATCAACTGGTCCTGTGCGTTCGCAGGATGACGCTGGTTGTGAAAAGCGAAAACCCAATCACCGACAGGAAGAAAACGACATCGCGCGAATCCAAAATTCCTTTTTGGAATCCCTGAAAATGTGTCATCACACTAAACGACGTAACGAGGCTGACGAGCCATTGCCAATGGGAACTGAGGTTCTGGAGCATATTGATGACCGGGGGAAACCCGGCGAGGATGAGGAACAAACACGCCACGACCGAAACGATAAAACTGACGACCTGGCTGCGCGTGATGGCTGACGTAATGCAACTGACGGCCAAATACGCGCCAGCCATCAGCCAACTGCCGACGTACCCGGCGAAAATTACGCCATTATCCGGGCTGCCGAGATAGTTCACAGTGATTACGATCGGAAACGTCAAGACCAGCGCCAGGCCAAGGAACAGCCAGGACGCGATGAATTTTCCGACGATTGCTTCCCACGGCGCGATTGGCATGGTCAACAGCAGTTCCAGAGTCCCGACGCGCCGTTCATCCGCCCACAGTCTCATGCCGACGGCCGGTACGAGGAATAAATAAAACCACGGGTGCCAGACAAAAAATGAGTTGGTCAAGGACGCCTCGCCGCGCTGGAAAAATCCGCCCACCATGAATGTAAAAAATCCATTGAGCAGGAGAAAAATCACAATAAACACGTAGGCAACCGGCGATGAGAAATACGCCTGCAACTCACGTTTGGTAATGGTTTTGATATTGCCGAAACTGTTCATACCTAATTTTTGGTGTCGGGCATGGTGATGCTCCGGAAGACGTCGTCGAGGCGGCCTTCTTCCGTCCGCAATCCCTCGACCTGCCAGCCATCAGTGGCGGCGAGGACTTCGCGCGTCAAATCGCCATCGCCGGACGTGCGGGGGAAAACCGTTACCGTGACGCGCGCGCCGTCGGCGGTGGCTGAGGTCTTTTTCGCCGAGCGCAATGCTTTCAATTTTTGCTGCACTGTTTCCGCAGGCACACCGCTGACACGCAACGTGACTGCACCGGCCCATTCGGATTTGCGACGAAGTTCTTCGGGTGTGCCGTTGGCGACAATTTTGCCGCGATCAATGATGATGGCGCGTGAACAGGCGGCGTCCACTTCTTCTAAAATGTGCGTGGAAAATATGATGGCCTTGTTCTGGCCCATCTTACGGATTAGCTGCCGTACTTCGTGTTTTTGATTGGGGTCGAGGCCGTCGGTTGGTTCATCGAGCACCAGGATGTCCGGGTCATGGATGATCGATTGGGCGAAACAGGTGCGGTGACGATACCCCTTGGAAAGCGTGTCTACGCTTTGATAGAGGACCGGTTCGAGGAAACACAATTCAGCGGCTCGATGGACGGCTTTCTTCCGGGCGTCGCCACGCAGGCCGCGGATTTCCGCGGCGAAATTAAGAAAGCCGTAAACGGTCATGTCCGTATAAGCAGGAGCGTTTTCGGGCAGGTAACCGATGAGTTTTTTGGCGGGAATGGGATTTTCGAGCATATCGAACCCTCCCACTGTTACCGAACCGCTCGTGGGCATGACGAAGCCGGTGATCATCCGCATGGTGGTGGATTTGCCGGCGCCGTTCGGTCCCAGGAAACCGAGGACCTCGCCGCGTGCTACCTCAAAAGAAATGCCATCAACAGCCCGTTTTGATCCAAAATGTTTTGTTAAATCCCTAACTTTAATCATGTCAGTTGCCAGCTTGTGTCAGCGTGCGCAGACGCGAAAAAAAACGACTCATAAGTGAAAAGCGTCTTACGATATTGTAAAATTAGACAGTTTGCGGGGGAAATGTTCAAGAAAATTTTTATATATCGCAGCACGATACTTATTGGCTTTTGGCTTGATCTCCGGGTCCATAACATCTCGACACGGCAGGCGAGAGCCTGCGATGTGTTAGGTCCCGTCATACTGTTGTAAAATCTGGACCTTATCGTCCTCCTCACGCGCTCGCGCAATGTCCAATGCGCTCTTACCGCGAATGTCCCTCGCCCCGGCATCTGCTCCGAGCTCGAGCAGCGTCTCCATCACATCGAAACCTTCTGCCTCGGATGCATGAATAATCAAAGGCGTGCCGCCATCAACAGACCGCGCGTTGAGATTCGCGCCACACTGGACAAGCAACTCCGCCATTTCTGGATAAGCTGCCAAATGAAGCGGTGTCAGCCCCTGGTCGTTCCTGGCGTTCGGATCGGCGCCGGAATTCATCAGAAACTCTGCCATCTCCAACTGCTCCTCGCCAGCAACCCCGTGAAGCGCCGTGAATCCATGTTCAATCGTGGAATGAACAATTGACGGATCGGTCACCAACATCTGGCGCACGGTATCCATGTCGCCAAGTGTCGCTGCGTCGTAAAATTCCTGGCTCATATATTTTTTAGTGTCGCAGGCCGTTTAACGCCCAAAAGCCGGGGCATTAGGCGTTTGTGTCACAAAATTCCAAAAATCGCGCGTGCTATAATTTGTACCTTAAGCAATAAATACATATGGCGCGGTAACACACCGAACTAATTGCCACATAAATCGGCATCGCGGGCAATATACCTCGCGAAGCACATCGTTGACACGCACTCTGTGGCTGTGCCCGGCATATGGGAAACGATGAAACACCCACATATCAATCTTCAACGCTGTCTGCTTTGGAGTAGAAAAAAAGCCCGCTCGGCTAGGCTTGCTGGGAGTCGCCAATACAAGACGACATCTATGTTTCAAGCAGCGACCATAATCTTGTATTCCTGAATCCATACGGCGGCGGCCTAACGACCAAAAGCCGAGCCCCGGCAAACGGAAAAGCAACAACTACCTGGCCCAAGCGCTGTATTAGGCGTTATTTTTGTCATTAGATAAATCCTCCCCACACTCTTTAGCGAGCTCTTGAAACAGCTCTTCAAAATACGATGTGATTATCATCCAACTCGGATGGGTGCAGAAGCATCGTCATCCCATCCATGTGAGCGATCAAAGCGCCGTAGCGATCTACGTAGCGCTGGGACCACTTCTTGTAACCAGGGATCTTCATCATTGGATAGGTTCGAACCTCTGCATTGCGTCGCAAATAGTCCTTCCACTCTTCTGGTGATTTTTGGGTCGACATTTTGTGCGTTATGATGCTTGACGACCAAAAGCTGAACCACGGCATTCAGAAAGCAAGGCAAATCTGAGGTTCTTAAGCACACCCGACAGTTTCCACGCCGTTGGCTCCAGCGTTGCGTTATTCGATCCCATTCCAAGGCCTGGATCCAAGTTTTCGATGATCTCGTTGCCTTGTTTTTGGGTGACCATGTCAGAAAGATCAAGGATTCGGCGCGAATCGCGAATTTGCCAATCCATAGGAAATGAATTACCGCTTTCCCATGCTCGAACCGTACTCGGTGCGATTCGCATTTTCGTCGCAAGGCCCACGTTGGTGAACCGCTTCTGGTACCGTTTGACTTGAGTCAGGTCTCCAAGCGTCTGTATGCTCGTCGGCAATGGCTTGCGATGTTGCCGCTTGGTCGGAATATGACTGCGAAATCTGCGAATTTGGCATTGTGTAATTCCCAGCAGGGCTACTCTCCCGCAAGGAGAGGGAGAATTGTCGTCAGATGACTTGATACGTCTAAACATTCTCGCAGCCCAACGCGCGACACAGCATTCCCCCCCCTCAAATTCTTTCACCTTTGAAATCAGCACTTTTTGCGTAACATGGCCGAATGAGTTCCACCCCGCATCTCAGCGCGGAAGCCAAAGCATCGATGCCGCAGCATGTGGCCGTCATCATGGACGGCAACGGTCGTTGGGCGAAACAGAACGGCCTGCCGCGGATCGAAGGCCATCGTGTCGGCGCGGAATCGGCGCGGAATATTATTCGATCAGCCGGGGAATTGGGCATCAAATATCTCACGCTTTACGCGTTTTCCGCGGAGAATTGGAACCGGCCGAAGGAGGAAGTGGACGCACTGATGAAATACCTGGTCCACTACCTCAAATCTGAGACTCCGGAACTCAATAAGAACAATGTGCGACTGGAAGTCATCGGCCAAATTTGGCGCCTGCCGGAAAATGTGCAGGAACATCTCAAAAAATCCATTGCCACGCTGTCCAAAAACAACGGTTTGACGCTGGTCATGGCGTTAAGTTACGGCAGCCGGCTCGAAATCGTGGACGCCGTCCGCGCGATAGCCGAGAAGGCGCGGCTCGGCCAATTGGAGACCGCGGACATTACGGAAAAGGTCATATCCGACCATCTCTGGACACGAAACATTCCCGACCCGGATTTGCTGATTCGCACCAGCGGCGAAATGCGCGTGAGCAATTTTTTGCTTTGGCAAATCTCCTACGCCGAACTGGTCATTACTCAAACGCTCTGGCCGGATTTTCGGAAACCGCAATTTTATTCCGCGCTCGAGGAATATGCCCGGCGACACCGGAGGTTTGGGGGGATTTAAATTTACGATTTACGATTTACGATTTACGCGGTGTCATTCCGGAACGCAAACGAGTTATGCGGGAGTTCATACAATTAACATCCATGATTTATCGTTCGGCGGTGAAAAAACTGGCGACGAGCCGTCGCCACCCCGGCATTTGCCTTGCGTTGATGAGGGAAACGCTTACAATTGCGGCCATGAAGTTTGCTTTGGCAATTCTGGTTTATTTGATCATGGCCGCCATTCTGGGAGCGGGAATCCTGCTGGTGGTTTTGGGCAAACCAATCTTCCTCATTGTAGTCTTCATCGCGTACGTCGTGGCCTTTGGCAAGCTCGGGTGCATGACGCATTGACGCCGGCCGATTCGGATCAGTGGATCGGGACGACGAATTTCATCTGCATCGCATGGATAACCTGCGTCTGAATATGTATAGGATCGAGCCGTTGGATATTTGGGCTGGCCACAGGATTGTTGGCTTCCAACTGCGCATAATTTGCCGCATAAATCGCTGACGCCTCAGCCGTTGAGGCCGAGGTCCCTTCAACCATCCAGGATTGCCCGCCGAAATTAAATGCGCCCGTGCCTGGCAAAGCCATCATACCCGGGTCATACCAGTAATTTGCATACGAAGCGAGCTGGCCCGGCTGGCCTAAAGCGGTAATCGCATAAACACCCTGGACAGCAGCGGGGTAATAAGGGTCCCCTGTATACGCATTTCCCGCCGCGCTAAAGAAGACAAACCCCTGCTGGGCTTCCCCTGCTAAATACGCGTCCAAAACCGGGTCGGGGTCAGAGCTTCCCAAACTTAGATTAATGGGATTGTTCTGATTAGCGACTGCCTGCATAGCGCCTTGAAGCACATCATATGATGTAGTTTGCTCGCCGGACTCATAAACGTTATACGACTGAATTTGAAAGGGAATTTGGCTGCTTTGAAGAGTATTGCCTCCGGCCTCCAACATCAGTGCCGCCATCGAATCGCCGTGTGTTGGGCCGGAATCTGTTCCAGTGCCGCCGGCGATATTCACTTCCGGAAGCAGAAATTGAGACGCATTCGGTCCGAGTGAATTGGGGTCAACGGCGGTATCAACCAAACCAATAACGGTCCTGCCGGAAGGGGACGCAGGAGTGAGCGTCGTGGGTATTTGCGGCGAAGCTCCCGATGCCAGGGCTTGCGGATTTGGCGGCGGATCATAGTAATTGTTGTAACCCACAGATTGAACGTCGCTGTCCATCTGAAGCTGGGCGAGAGCGTTATCTGTGGAGTTTTCATTAGAAAACTGCAAAAGATAAATACCAGACTTGTCGAGGCGTCCGATGACCTTTGCGCCCAATGATTTGGCGAGAGCGTCGATATCTGTTCCCGGCTTCACTTTCACGAGCAGCTCATTTGGAACGTGCTTCGGTTTGGCAGAAACCGACTGCGTCGCGTTTTTCATCGTGGTGCGAAAAACATAGAGTCGCCACGGCGAATCCGTTTCAGGCACGAGGGCGAAATTCAAATCGCCCAGAAGCATTTTGAGGGCGTCTCCGGTGGGACGGTTTTTGAATTGGGTGGATGAATCGAGAGTCGATCCTGGTTCGACATAGACGTGCCAACCGCTTTGCGCGGCGATGCTCTTGAGCAGAGGCAGGAGCGGTTCATGGCGCATGGCCGCGTCTACCGTGCCCGCGTCCTTATGCCAGACCAGGACATTGGTCTGCGCCCGCGCGGCAAGGCCGACCGCCGCCGATACGCAAACAATCACCGCAAGTTTGAATAGACGGTTCATGGTTTTACAAAAGCCTGCATCGCAACTGTCTGTCTTACTGTAAAACGAACAGTACAAAGTTTCAATGCAGTTTTTGACTATTAGAGCGGCAAATCGTTCAAGCGTAGAAGCGGAAACATCCAACATCCAAACGCAGGTCGCCGGATGAACCCTTCGATGTTCGGTCTTTACCTCTTCTCCGCCAGGACGGCCTTTACCCATTCCTGGTTATCGATATACCAGCCCACGGTTTCGCGGATACCGCCCTCGAACTTGTGCGCGGGCGTCCAGCCCAGTTCACGCTCGATTTTGGAGGCGTCGATGGCATAACGGCGGTCATGGCCGGGACGGTCTTTGACAAATTGAATCAATTTACGGGTTTGGCCGCCGGCTTCCGGCTTGAGTTCATCAATCAGGTCGCAGATGGTCTCGACGATGCGCATATTGGGCCATTCGTTTCGGCCGCCGATGTTGTACGTCTCGCCGACCTGCCCTCGTGTCAAAACCGTCCAGAGCGCTTCGGCATGATCGCGCACATAGAGCCAGTCCCGGACATTCAGGCCGTCCCCATAGACCGGAATCGGTTTGCGCGCCAGGGCGCTTTGAATGACCACGGGGATTAATTTTTCAGGAAATTGAAACGGCCCATAATTGTTGGAGCAGTTCGTGATGACCGCGGGCAAACCGTAAGTATGGTGATAAGCGCGCACGAGCATGTCACTGGCGGCTTTGCTGGCTGAATATGGCGAGTTTGGCGCGTATGGTGTCGTCTCGGTGAAGAGTCCGGTCGGGCCGAGGGACCCGAACACTTCATCAGTCGAGACATGGTGAAATCGCACGGGTGACTTTTGATTGGCCCAGCTTGCGCGGCAGGCTTCGAGAAGGTTAAACGTTCCGACCACGTTTGTATGAATAAAATCACCGGGGCCGGAAATGGAACGGTCCACGTGCGATTCGGCCGCCAGGTGCATGACATGGGTGATACCGTATTGCTGTACCACCCGAAGTGTTTCGGCCTTGTCCCGCAAATCGACTTTTTCGAAAGCATATTTCGAATGCCTCGAAACCTTCGTGAGATTTCCCAGGTGGCCGGCATAGGTGAGGCAATCGAGATTGACCAGTTTGACGACCTCGGGGCGGTCGATGACGTGATGAATGACGTTTGAACCGATAAAGCCGGCGCCGCCGGTGATGAGTAAATTCATTTTTCAGATTTCCAGTTCTTGAGTGAGTCCTCAAGAGCTTCGTTGACGTCGCGGATTTGGACGCCGGCAGCGAGCATTTTCGATATATCCATCACACAATTGGACCGCGGGGTTTTCGCGGCCTGTTGATAGAACTCTTGGTCGTCCTTCCAAAACTCGAACTTTCGCGCTGGTTTCAGAATTTTTTCAATCATTTCCACCGCTTGCCGTGTGGTGACAAAGCCCCGGTTGGTGACATTATAGATGCCGAACGGCGCCTGTTTTTCCCACAAGTCCAGGCACGCCCGGACAAAATCGGCGCGATGTGAAATTGAATTCACATTGTCATAGACCTTCGAATAACGCTGGAGCTTGCTCAAATAATTTCGCGCATTGTCAAATTCATCGAAGGGAATCCGGAGACGCCAGATGAAACTTTGGCCAATGCCGGAAATCGCTTCCTCCGCCAGGGCCTTGGTGCCGCTGTAAAAGCTACACGGCAAATCGCGAAAGGAAAAATTCGGGGCGTCGGTTTCCGTAAAGCCGCGAATTTTTTCCGGGGATTTTTCGACCACGTCATGCGCGCCGGATTTCGTCATGTCTTTTTCCACGCGCACGCTGCCGTTTTCGACAATTTTTGCGCCACTAAAAATGCAACCACTGGAGACGTGCCCCCACGGAATGCCGGCCGCCGCGCAGGCTTGCGCGATGGTTTGCGGCAGCAATGTATTGCCGGCCAATGTGTCGGCTTTGGCGATTTCACAGGCGTCCACGTTGGGCTTGCCTGTGTAACCGGCGGCGTTGACGAGAAATTCCGGCTTTTTCGATTTAAGAAATTCGAGCAACAGATCGAACCGCGTGTAATCCAGTTGCCCACGGGAAATTGAGATAAAATCCCTCTTGCGCCGTTGCAGTTCAGTCGCAAAAGCCGTTCCGATATAGCCCGATGCGCCAAGGAGAAGAATCATTGTTTTAATCGTTTTGCCTCGGCAACCACTTCGCAGAGGTATTCGCGGTATTCACATTTGGGCATTTCGCCGGCGACCTTTTCAAGCTGTTCCAACGACAAAAATCCATGCCGAAAGGCCGCTTCCTCCGGACAGCCGATTTTGATACCGGCGCGTTTTTCGATGGTCTGCACATAGGCGCTTGCGTCGTGCAGGCTGCTGCTGGTGCCGGCATCCAGCCAGGCAAACCCGCGGTTAAGCCGGTGCACGCTAAGATCGCCCCGGCGCATGTAAGCGATATTCACATCCGTGATTTCGAGTTCTCCACGCGCGGACGGCTTCAAATTTTTCGAAATGCCAACCACGTCGTTGTCGTAGACGTAAATACCGGGAACAGCGTAATTGCTCTTGGGCTGCATCGGCTTTTCCTCGATCGAGATCGCCTTGCCATCATTAAACTCCACGACGCCGTAACGTTCCGGGTCATTGACGTGATAGCCGAAGATGGTCGCGCCGGACTTGAAATCGGCAAGTACGCGATAAAAAGAATCGCCGCCGTAAAAGATGTTGTCGCCCAAAATCAGCGTCACATGGTCCCCGCCAATAAAACTTTCCGCGATGAGAAAGGCCTGGGCGATGCCGGCTGGCTTGGCTTGTTCGCGGTAGTCGATGGAAATGCCGAACCGGGAGCCGTCACCGAGCATTTGTTTGAAACGCGGCAGGTCGTGCGGCGTGGAAATGAGGCAAAGTTCGCGAATGCCCCCTTCGATGAGAGTCGTGAGGGCGTAATACACCATGGGCTTGTCATAAACAGGCTGGAGCTGTTTGCTGGCGACAAGCGTCAGCGGATACAACCGCGAGCCTGAGCCACCCGCGAGAATGATGCCTTTCATGGGGAGCAGAATAGAGTTTTCGGAGGCAAAATAAAGGCGGAAGTTGGCCAGGCTGTTAATTTTGTGTGCCGCCGTTATGCGATTTGGGTATCGGAGATCATAAAACAAACGATGCCATTCTGAAGGCAGCTCGACTAAAGAAGTTTGTCTCTTGATTTTGGGTCAACAGCGGAGCACCCTCGAAGCAATACACAGGCTGATACAAAGACCATTCTCGCAATGACAACCATGACGAGTAGCAAAATAAAAATAGCCGGGACGAGCATGGTCATAGTACCCGCTTTGTACTTTGCCGGTTGTGCAAGCGTTCCGCAAGAAGCATCCATTAGCAAAATCAGAAAAGAGCGTGCAGTGGAATTGGTGTCTCACTTGAACTATGGAATGACGGAAGCAAATGCTCTCGATTTTCTGAAAAGAGACGGTCTAGAACCTGTTGGTCAAGCCGGCGACAGTTTTAGCTGGGGTGACTTCTATAATTTACAGAACCATTGTACCCTAAGCATTGTTTTTTCACCAAAGCAAATTTCGCCCGACGGAGCTTGGATAAATGGTTTGTTGCGTGAGGCGTCTATCAGAGAAAAGGACGGTACTATCGAGCCAATTTCTTTGACCCAGGGCAAATAATAGGAAAATGTCTTATCTCCATTTAATTCGGAAGGGCTCTATTCGTGCGTCTGAAAAATCTACCCTGCAATGGAAGCCATGACACCGCATCAGCGAAAAATTTCCGCAATCGTCAAAACTTTGCTCGATTGGTTTTCCCAAACTGCCCGTGATTTGCCGTGGCGGCGGACTAGTGATCCGTATGCGATTTGGGTGTCCGAGATCATGCTGGAACAGACAACGCCATGCGGAAAATTCGCAAGCACCGGGACTTCAATTTTGGGACCGAATGAACTAGTTTAAGCCCGCTCGGCGTTATTTATGCCCCTCACATTTGAAAACGCTGTCACTGTCGCTCAAATGGAGCTGAACAAAATTCAGAGCTTCGGCCATAACTTCGTTCTGCTACCGGAGCATGCAACCGAGACACCGTATGGGTGGCTTATTCCTTGGGCTCAGAGTGATTACCGGTTTACCAAGGAGGTGAGTTTAGGCGGCAACCTGCCTTTCTTCGTGGACCGATTCACCGGCGAGGTCTGTCATGCTTCCGTTATTCATCAGAACCTTAAGGATTGGCTCACAGCGTATGCTCACCAACATGGATATCAGACGTGAGCAGGAACGGCGAATCATATAATGAGCGAACCAAGAAGATACACAGCTAAGATTCAGGCTATCGTAAATGCACTGATTCCTTGGTATTTGAAAAACTCTCGCGACCTGCCGTGGAGGCGGGAACCCTACTTTAAAGACCCGTATTGTGTATATGTTTCCGAAATCATGTTGCAGCAGACGCAGGTCAAAACGGTCCTGCCGTTTTGGGATCGATGGATGCGGGAGTTGCCGACGATTGAATCAGTGGCGCGCGCACGTTCGCAGAAAATCCATAAGCTTTGGGAGGGACTCGGTTATTATACACGTGTCCGCAATATGCAAAAGGCGGCGCGGTTGATTTTGCAGAAGCATGACGGTCGGTTTCCGAAATTGTTTGAAGATATTTTGGCCCTGCCAGGAATTGGACGTTACACGGCGGGCGCGATTTCGAGCATCGCGTTCAATCAACCAATGCCCATTCTGGACGGCAATGTCATGCGTGTTGTGACGCGCATTTTTGGAATCTCTGAGAATCCTCGCGAAAAGGAAACAAACCAGCAGCTCTGGCAGATCGCCGAAGATTTGGTCGTCCGGGCGAACGAATCACGCAATTCAAAATTGGCATGCTCACACCTAAACCAATCGCTGATGGAATTGGGCGCCTTGGTTTGCGCGCCACGAAATCCGCAGTGCGGCGCCTGCCCGGCAAGGAAGCTGTGCGTTGCCTTTAAAGAAGATCGCGTGGCCGAATTGCCGAATATTGAGAAGCGGGAAAAGGCTACGGCGAGGACGTTTGTGGCGTTCGTCCTTGAGCGAGACGGACAATATCTAGTGCGCCGACGGCCAAACGGAGTCGTGAACGCGCATATGTGGGAATTCCCTAACGTGGAGGTTCCAGGCGCAAATGGTCACGCTCCATTCGCAAGTGCGGCAAAGGAGCTTGGGATTGAATTTCATAACGCCAGACCGATTTGCACCGTGAAGCATACCATCACGCGGTATCGCATGACGTTGGAAGCGTTTGGGGTGCAATCGAATGGGACGTTGCGGATTTCAGATGGAGTTTGGTTTCCGTATGCGAAGTTGGATTCGTTGCCGTTTACGAGCGCGCATAGGAAGGTTCTCGCCGCCGCCCGCACAAAAATCTCGTGATAGATGCATGAATGCCAATGTTCCGCGCGCTTTACGCGCGGTGACGGCGGTGGCAGCGCCACTTGCAACGCGCGCCGTCCCTACCACCCTTGCAAAAAGATTGACTTGGCTGTTCATCGAAAGGCATTTTAGATGCTTTCGGCAAGATGATCTATTTCGACTACAATTCGACTTCGCCAGTCATGCGCGAGGCGCGGGAGGCGTGGCTGGATACGACGGAACATATTTCCGGCAATCCAAGTTCCATGCACGATTTTGGCGCGCGCGCGGCGGCGGCCCTGCTCGCAGCCCGCGAAAAGCTGGCGGGATTTCTCGGGTGCAAGCCCGAGGACATTGTCTGGACGAGCGGCGCCACCGAAGCCAACAACACGGTGATGCACCATTTCTCAAAGACCCTCGACTCAAAGTCGGAAGTCTGGATTTCCGGGTTGGAACATCCGTGCGTCATGGAATCGGGACAATATTATTTTGGCAAACGACTGCGAATCATTCCGGCGACCCATGATGGCGTGATTGACCTGGAATGGCTGACGATGGAACTTGCGGACCGGCGCCCGGGATTGGTGGGCGTGATGGCGGCGAACAACGAAACGGGCGTCATTCAACCCTGGCGTGAAATTCTGTCGATTTGCCAGAGTTACCAGGTGCCGTTTTTCACCGATGCCGTGCAGTGGCTCGGCAAAATGCCGGCCAAAGGCCTCGGAGACTGCGATTTCGTCAGCGGCGCGGCGCATAAGTTTGGCGGCCCGCGTGGTATCGGCTTTTTAAAGATTCCTCATAAAAAGCCGGTTGCCCCACTCCTGCTTGGCGGAAAACAGGAACGCGGAGTTCGCGCCGGGACTGAAAACGTTGCCACCATCGTTTCCATGATGGCCGCCCTGGACGCGCGGGAAAAGCAAATGTCCCACAATCAGCACCTTTTGCGCGGCGTGTGGCGCGATAATTTTGAGCGCGAATTTCTCCGCGCGGTGCCCAGCACCGTCATTGTGGGCGGCAAATCGCCGCGCCTGTGGAATACAGTTTCGGCGCTCATGCCCGAGGGCGACAAACGTCATCTTTGGGTCGTGCGCCTGGACAAGGCAGGATTCGCCGTCAGCACCGGCTCAGCCTGCACCACGGGCAAGGAAGAACCATCGCACGTTCTTGCAGCCATGGGTTTCAAGGCGGCCCAGGCCATCCGGGCTGTACGTTTCAGCGCCGGCTGGGAAACGACAGAAGCAGATTGGGAGGCACTGGGAAAAGTGCTTGTAAAAGTCCACGAGGAACTGAAACCGGCCTAATGGATTATTGGGTTGGTGGATTAGTGGGCAAAACTCCCTCACGCACCATTTGACCGGGTAGACTGTAAATTGAGGGTGAAGAGGACAATGCCTGGTTGACCAGACGGATTTCACGTTGCGGGAACGGAATGGAGATACTGGCCGCGCGCAGTTGTTCGGCTACTGCCTGGTTCACTTCGATTTGTGCGAAACCAAAATCCGCTACCGCCGTCCAGGGCCGGATCGCGATATTAATGGAACTATCGGCTAGCATCGATACACCCACAAATGGCACTGGATCTTTTAAGATGCGCGGATTTTGGGCAAGGACGGTCCGGACAATGCCCACCGCATGATTCAGGTCGGTGCCGTAAGCCACTCCCACGGATAAATCCAATTGCCGGACGGAGCCATAATTGTGCAGGATCTCTCCAACGACTTTGCGATTGGGAATGACTACACGCGACCTGTCCGGATGCAGGAGCGTGGTTGAGAATAGCGCGATCGTTTGCACCTGGCCCTGGACGTTCGCAATCTCGATATACTCGCCCACGCGAAATGGCTTGGTAAAAATAATGGTAAGGCCAGCGAACATATTTCCCAGAACACCCTGCAACGCCAGGCCCATTCCTATGCCGGCTACACTGAAACTGGCAATCAGAACGGTCATGTCCATGCCAGCCGTTTCCAGGGCGATGACCAGCGCAAATGCGACCACGAGCAGCCGTACAATTCGCGTCAGGAGCATTCGCATAGGCGGTTCCATGGCCTTCCGTTCCATCATACGGTTGAGGATGCTGCCCAGCCATCGCGCCGCAAGAAACCCAACTACAATGACCACCAGAGCAGTAATCAGCGAGCCGCTGTGGCTGATGACGTAATCAACGAGTTTGTCCTTCCAGGCGAGTGCGCCGCCGGATTCCGAAGCAGTTTGGGTTGAAGTGCTCATAACAGGGTTGCAATTTTTGACTTACTAATACCGATTCAATATCTGAATCGTTGACGACGCCAGTCTTTTTTCCAACCATAAGAGGGTCGTGACACCCAAAAACCGAAATCGCCTGATTGTAGTGCTCGTTCTGGCCATACCCGTGGCCATCTTCATAATTTCGGTGATTTATAAGGGGCTTTGGGGAAAACCAGAGTGAGTCAAACTTTCGGTGTTCTTCTACTCGATGGTTAACAGATCAATCCGCGTTCCGTTCCATCCACCGCAATAGACGCGTTCGGTGGCCTTTTGAAAGTCTGATGCTTTGGCGGTGGGAATGTTTTCAAAGCGCTGGGGATTCAGGTCCACCATCGGGAACCAGGAGTTTTGGATTTGCACCATGATGCGATGGCCTTTGCGAAAATCATGAAGGACATCAGGCATGGCGAATCCAATTTCTTCAACTTTATTGGGAGCAAATGCCTCAGGATTCGACAAGCTGTTGCGGAATTTGCCGCGGAACGGCTCGCCACGCACCAATTGTTGGTACCCGCCAAAATGAACGTTCCCGGAATCGGGCGTGTCGTCGGGATAAACGTCAATGAGCTTGACGATGAAATCCGAGTCCGTACCGGATGTCGACACGCGCAACATCGGCGAAATCGGGCCGGCTACTACGACGTCATTTGTCAACGGGTCGCTTTCGTAGATCAGTACATCCGTGCGGCGGGATGCGAATCGCTGGTCACGCGTCATGTAATCGCCGGGCATGCCATCGCCAATTTCGCTTGTGACGGGCACGGGTTTGGCCGGATCGCTGACATATTCATCGAACTTTTGCGGGCCCGATGGCGGCTCAAAGGCGAGTTTTCCGCCTGGCCAAAGATACAACGAACGCCCGATGGCATTGGCAGGCGGCCAGGAATCGAATTGTCTCCATTCATTTTTGCCAGTTTCAAACATCCAGGCTATGGGCAAATGGGCATCATTGGTTGGATTCGGCTCGAGCGCCTGAAGAAAGAATGGACATTGAATGTTCTTCTGAAAAAAATCGCATGTGCGCGAGCCGAATTGAAGGTTGCCCAATGACTCGCCACCCGGATGACCCCATTGGCCATGCGACCAGGGTCCCATTACCAGAGTCGCCGCGGGCGCGCCGCCGTGCTCTCGAATCGCCTGGAAGAGCTTTAACGTGCCGCCCAAATCTTCCGCATCAAACCATCCGCCCACCACCAGCACCGGCACTTTGAGATTGGTCATAACCGGGCCAAGGGCGCGCAATGACCAAAATGAATCGTAAGTGTTATGTTTCAGATTGTCGTCCCAAAAGGGATTGAGATGTTTGAACCGAATCTTCTCGGCATTAGCGAGTGGTCCCATGCGTAGAAAAAAATCGTACTGGTCGGCTGTTCCATATTCAAAGTGTGGCGGGTTCACATCGCGCGGCCAGAAACCGGAATAAAAGCCAAAGTTCGCCGCCAAAAAGAATGCGCCGTTGTGGTAGATGTCGTCGCCGTTTCCTTCATCGCCCATTGGCGCCTGCGGCGAATCCGCTTTGAGAAATGGAGCCGCCTTGATCATTGCCTGCGCGGCGTAAAATCCGGGGTAGGAAATTCCCCAAAGGCCGACGCGGCCGGTGTTGTTTGGGATATTTTGGACGAGCCAATTCACCGTGTCGGCGGCGTCTGTAGTTTCATCCGTGTCGGTTGGGCCCGAAAAGTGTCTCTTGTGCGGCGGCATATCGATGTACTTGCCTTCTGAACGATACCTGCCGCGCACGTCCTGGTAGACGAAGATGAATCCGTGCCGCGCAAATGACTCAGATGGGCCGAGGGAGCTGGGATAATTTGTCTCGCCATAGTGCCCGACCGAATAAGGCGTGCGAACCATCATGATTGAGTATTCACGGTTCGTTTCGCGGGGCGAATAGACCGACGTGAACAAACGCACGCCGTCGCGCATGGGAACGTTGTAATCGTGTTTGATGTAGTTGGTGCGGATGAATTCGGGCAAGCCTTCCGCCTGGCGCCCAAGGCTCCCCTGCCCCTTCAACATCGGTATGACAAGAAAAAAGGCCAGAACGGAGAGGCAGACAGGCGTTGAGACGTTAAAACGTTGAATCGTTGAAACGGGTTGCGGATTTTTTATTGGGTGGACAAGTTGATTGGCGAAAGAGGCGGAACGATTTATCCGTAAATTAATTAGAGCGGGCTCATGTCCGCTGCTACGCCAAAGGGAAAGCCATTTCATTTCTGGCCATAGTAGGCGTTGGCGCCGTGCTTGCGGAGGAAATGCTTATTGAGCAAGGCGGATGGCATGGGCTTTGTCTTTGGATTGATTCGCAGGGTCTCGCTTGCCAGGCGCGCGACAAATTCCAGAACGCTGGCGTTGTGAACAGCATCGGCGGGCGTCGCACCCCACGTGAACGGTCCATGGCTCGCCACCAGCACTGCCGGATGTTCCAATGGATTCATTTTCCTGAAGGTTTCGACGATGACCGTACCGGTGTTTTTTTCGTAGTTGGATTTAATTTCCGCCGGCGTCATGGCGCGTGTGCAGGGAACTTCGCCAAACCAATAATCCGCCTGTGTTGTGCCGCAGGACGGAATTTTTCTTTTTGCCTGCGCCCAGGCCGTCGCAAACAAGCTGTGCGTGTGAACGACCCCGCCGATTTCTTTGAAGGCGCGGTACAGTTCGAGGTGCGTGGGCGTATCCGAGCTGGGCTTGAGATTTCCTTCGACTACTTTGCCATCGGCGAGCGAGACGATGACCATGTGTTCCGGCTTCATGCCTTCATACGGCACGCCGCTGGGTTTAATGGCGACGAGACCGCGTTCACGGTCAATACCGCTGGCATTGCCCCATGTTTGGACGACGAGCCCTTCGGCCACCAGGTCGAGGTTGGCTTTGCAAACGGCGGATTTTAATTCTTCCAACATAATAAATTTATTGTTTAAGCAAATCGATTCATCCGTCTCAGGGATGGGAGCGTGAATATCCACCTCTGAGAGGCTCTCCCTCACCCCGGCCCTCTCCCGCTGGGAGAGGGAGAATGATTGTCCGACATTTTAGTATAGCGGAAGATGCAAGCCATTCAGGAGTTCAATGCGCGAAATAGCCTTCGGGGCCGGGCTGAATGATTGCAATCCTTTCAGGATTGCCCGATACCCATTTACTGCATGTGCCCTTTTCATTTTTCGTGTGATTCGTGTATTTCGTGGTAAATAATCGAATTCACTTCCTCACCCGGTTGCGGATTTCAATCAACCGCTTCATTATTTCGAATAAATTGCCGTTCCAATCGTGGGTGCCGAAGGCGTCGTGCAGGGTTTTGTAAAGCACGTACAGTTCCTTGTAAATTTCATGCGCTTTGGGGTCGGGTTTATAGATTTTCGGCCGGAGGCCGGTCATCGCTTTCTGCGCTGCGGCATAATCCTTGTGCGCGCCGGCCACGACTGCCCCAGCGATGGCCGAGCCGAGGGCGCAGGTTTGCGCCGAACGCGACACTTTCATTGGCCGGCCGGTGACATCTGCGTATGTCTGCATGGTGAACGCGCTTTTTTCGGCAATGCCGCCGCAGTTGATGACTTGCTCGATTTTTACGCCGTATTCTTCGAAACGATTGATAATCGTCAGTGCTCCAAACGCCGTGGCCTCCACCAATGCGCGATAAATTTCGGGCGGCGATGTATAGAGGGTTTGGCCAACCATGAGGCCCGTCAACCGCTGGTCCACGAGAATTGTGCGGTTGCCGTTGTTCCAATCCAGCGCGAGCAATCCGCTTTCGCCGGGCTTTAATTTCGCGGCTGCCTTGTCCAAATCCGCATGTGAAAACGGCTTTTTCCCGCCGGGTTGGATATAATTGACGAACCAATTGAAAATGTCGCCCACCGCAGATTGCCCGGCTTCCAATCCGAAAAATCCCGGCAGCACACTGCCGTTTACGATGCCGCACAGGCCGGGAACGTCCGCCAGGTCCTGGGTGTTTGGGCAGGTGGCAATGTCGCACGTGCTGGTACCGATAATTTTGACGAGCGCTCCCGGTTGAACGCCGCAACCCACGGCGCCCAGGTGCGCGTCGAATGCGCCGACAGCAACCGGAATACCGCCAGGCAATCCAGTCGTCTTCGCCCATTCGGCCGTCAAGTTGCCGACGGGTATATCAATTGAGCGGACACGCGGACAAAGTCGCGCATGTAATTCGCCCAGTTTGGGATGAAGCTGTGAAAGAAATACCGCGTCCGGATAGCCGCCCCAGTTTTCATTGAACATCGCCTTGTGACCGGCGGCGCAAATGCCAACGGTCAATTTATCCGGCGATTCCGTGCCCGTGAGCGCCGCGGGCACATAATCGGCCAGTTCCACCCACGAATGCGCCGCGTCAAAGACGTCCGGTGCGACATTTAGGCAATGCCAAATCTTGCTCCAGAACCATTCACTGGAGTATGTGCCGCCACATTTGGCCAGATACTGCGGCCGCATGGTCTTGGCCGATGCGGTAATGTCCGCGGCCTCGGCTATACCGGTATGGTCCTTCCACAGCCATGCCATTGCCGCCGGATTTTTGGAGAACTTTTTGTTGAATGCCAGCGGCTGGCCGTTTTTGTCCACGGGCAATGGCGTGCTGCCGGTAGTATCCACACCGATACCGACGACCTGCTCGGGCTTGAACCCGCGCACATTTTTCTTCGCCGCGGCCAGGGCTTTGACAATGGTGATTCCCGCGCCTTTGATGTAATCGGCGGGATGTTGCCGCGCCAGGTTTGGGTCGCGCGATAAAATCACACCGACAGTTCCGTGCTCATAGTTCCAGACGGCAGTGCCCGCTTCTTTGCCGTTTGCGGTGTTGACGATGAGTGCGCGGACTGAGTTAGTTCCGTAATCAAGGCCGATAGCATATTTTGGGGTCATATTTAAAGAATGGAGGATGCTACTTTTTGAGGCGGTCTATTGTCCAGTTTTTAGGGGCCGCACCGATACCGCGCCTCGAAACCTGCATAAAAGCTTTTCCCATCTTCCGCCTGTGCCGTATCCCCTATTCTCGCAGTGACCATTGCGCTCGACTTAAATCCGGCACTTTTGGGGATAAACGTCATTTCCTCATGCGTCGGGGACCAACTGAACGCGCCTCGCATCGCCGGTTGCGTGGAAAATGCCCGCTCAACGCTGACAGTGTCCATTGGCTCACTGAAATGAATAACAATGGGGGCGATTGGTGATATTTCGGCCGAATCATGCGCCGGGGAAATCGCAGTCACGACGGGATCCAATGCACCAACGTCCGACTCCGCCACGAAGATTTTGGCGGAAGAGCCCGGCACAACGATAGAGGGCGTTTGGCCACCCGGAGTCAACGTCATGTTTTCTCTTTGATCCAAAACGTTCACCATCTTCGTTCCAGTGGGATAAATCATCGGACATACGGGCAATGTTCTATCGTCACCGGCTGTATTGAACACGATAAACACCTGTTTCGCGCCAAGCTGGCGCGTGTAAGCGAATAGGCCCGGGCCGCTGCCATCGCTCCACAAATTCGATTGAACGCCCGTTTGCAGCGCCGGATACAAACGCCGGAGATTGTTCAGCATTGCCACGAAACGAAAGAGCGGATGGGTCATATTGAAATTGTCACCGCGCGAGGGTCCCCACTCGAACTGGCCGGCAAACATGTCCTCGCGGTCCCACGGATCTTTTCCGCCATTGAATCCCTGCTCGGTGCCGTAATACAAAGTTGGAATTCCCTGCGACGTATAAAGAAATACGAGCGCGACTCTGAGATGGGCGATGGTCGCGCCCGGAACACTCAAAAATCGGGGTTGATCGTGGTTATCCAAAAAAGTCACGAGCTGATCTTGCGCTGCCGGGTCGTAATTAGCCGAAACGGAATTGTAATGTTTTACGATTTCATGCGGGCTCACGGACGCCCGGGCGAAGATGGAATTGATTTTAAAATAGAGCGTGTAGTCCAGGACCGAATCCAGTTTAAACGGGCCGCCGCCCATCGTTCCGGTATAAGACCCGACCCGGGCATCGGACGGATAGGGCATTTCACCGAACATGAAAAAACCCGGCTTGCCGTGCGCCGCGGCAAACGCGCGGATGGCCGGGCACCATTGCTGCCAAAACCCCATTTCGACGTGCTTAACAGTGTCTATGCGAAACGCGTCGAAGCCCGCGTTCTTAATCCAATACTCGTAAATCTTCGCCATTTGCGCCCGCACATACGGCGATTCCGTGCGAAAATCGTCCAGGCTCTCCAGTTCGCCGAGTTCAAGTTGCGTTGGATCGTCAAAATCCTGAATCCAGCCGTTGTTGTGGAAGAGATTGGTGAGCGAAGGATTTTGCCGGCTCAGGTTAAATGGCGGCGCATACTGCCGGGCGGGATTCCGATAGCGCAGATGGTATCCATCTGGCGGATATTTGAAATTTGGATAACCGGGATCGGCGCTATCTATCAGATTGCCACCGTGATTAACGACGATGTCGTCGATCACCAGAATGCCCCGAGCATGGGCCGCGCGAATCAAATGCCGCAAATCCGAGAGACTGCCCCAATGCGGGTCTACCTTGTAAAAATCCCGGGCAGCGTAGCCGTGAAACTCGCCGTACGCATTCAAGACTACTGGCGAAATCCAAATCGCCGTGGCGCCCAACGATTTGATGTAGTCCAGTTTTTCCTCAATGCCCTTAAAGTCGCCGCCATGGACGGATGTGCCCCGGTGCCCAGCCGGATCGAAATTACCGTCGGCGTTATCGTTTGACGGATCGCCATCGTAAAAACGGTCGGTGATGATTTGATAAATGCTTTGGCGCGGCCATAGGTTTGTTGAGCCGCCGCTGTTGTATTGGTTTTGGGCGTACGTATGGGCAGCGAAGGAGGCCAAGGCCAGAATCACCGTGGCCAAGACAAATGATTTAAATACCTGGATCACACTGTTTTTTTCCCGGGCTGCGGTCATGGCTTGGGATGTGGTCGAAATTTAGACTGAATTGCCACGGTATTGCAACTTGCAAACATGCATTGCAATGGTTGCGGTGATGCGTGACGCAGGAATTGCCGGATCTCTCTATGAGCCAGGGTGTGGACGACTCTCACTTCCTCCTTCGCCAAGGGCTACGGAGGACAGGCCGGCCCATCCGAAAAGAGTGAAACGGGGCTTTCCGTGAACAGGGACGAATCAAGAGAGAGAATTGTCGTCCGATATTTCGTGAGGGAGCGATGAGATTTGATTCATGATCCTAAATGCGTGCGAAGGGATTTCTGTGAATCGGGGGTCTGGGCATCCACGGCACAGGCCATGCTTTGAAAAGTGAAAGGAGAGCTGTGATCGGACGAATTGCCATACTGCCAGTGCTTCTGGCGCTGTTGACACTGACGACGGGTTGTCAGCACCTTTTTCTGAGTAATCGCAGCGCGACTCAATCGCCATGGACAAACTGGGACCAGGTGACCGTTGCGTTCAACCAGATTGTCCCGAACCACACGACTAAGGCCGATCTGAAACGCATGAAATTTGATCCGAGCGTGACGCCCAATATCTGCATTATGCCCTTCGTGGATATTGTTCCGATTTTCATGCCAAACCCGAATATTCACATGGGGGATCTTCCGGTAGGCGTGCAGGTCTATGTGGAAGCCAAGACAAACAATTGCGCCTATCGAGTGCAATTGGAAGACGTCCGGGAAAATCGCCATGGAAACCTTCTCATGGACGTGTTCGGTTTCAAACGACAAACCCACAATTCCGGCTGGCGGTTTAAAGGTCTTATTTTGATCAAAAACAACGTGGTTGTGTATACCTTATCGTCGGGCGAACCGAATATCTCGAGCGAAGACAGCATAACCAAGCCTCTTGGGCCATTCCAGGATATGCAAGATAGTGCGGGCCACATCATCGGCCTGATACATTAGCGGGGGGGGAGTGTCTTCGGGAATCATCGTCATCGTCATCCTCATTCCTTCGTGCCGTGTTGCACATTTTTTGGATATAAGGAATGCAACGAAGAAACGAACGGAGTTTGGAGGAAAAAAGTGGGTTTTCATTGGGTTTTTGAGGGATTGGCGATTGGCAGCGAGGAAACGATGGCGCCACCAATTGCATTCACTTACCCGGCGGTGAGGCAGCGCCAGTTACGAAAGCTGAAAGCCGGCGCTACGCGCCCGTTGCAAAAATTCCGTGTATAGGAAAGTAAATGAGTAAACGGACCCCAAAAAATGCGAAAAATGCACGTGGTTATTAGGTTTTAAGCGTTTTTAGCTGGTGTGAACGAGATGGCTATTTTTTGATGGCGGAAACGGGTGGATCGTGTTTCGTGGGGACGAAGAGGGGGCGCGGAACGCCAAGCTTGTCGAGGATGACGATGACGATGACGATGAGAATGATTCCCCCTTTCCCAGGCGTTCGTTTAGTCAAAATCGTTATGCTGGGGTTTTGCGGGCTAAACGAAGCTAAACGAAATGCTAAACTTGAAATTTAGAGGTCGAAAATGACCCGATTTTATTGGGGAATTTTCTGAGGCAGAACTAAATCTCGCATCCGCGATTTTGGGGAAAAAGACTAAATTTGATTGAGCCGAAATTTAGGGGTAATTAAAGTTCAATTATGAAATTATGTCCGCAGATTAAAACAATGAGGAAAACGGGAAGCCAGGAATGGCAAGAAAGAATCATCTGCGTTAATCCGCGGACCCAATCTTCCAGATCCTCTGTGTTGATGTGTTGAAATTGCCACTTCAAAAATCTTGCCCTTTCGCCCCATTATGTCAGAATGACCTTTCAATTTTGCCTCGGTAGCTCAATTGGTAGAGCAGTTGACTCTTAATCAATTGGTTCACGGTTCGAGTCCGTGCCGGGGCACCATTCCAATTCAAAAGTAAAAAGGAAGAATTAAAAAGCACCCGAGGGTAGTTCGCAGATTAACGCAGATTGAAAATACGATTCCGATAAATAACCGAAAGGATTCGGGACAGTGATGGCACTGCTGTATTCTCCATTCCACCGTTGACGGAAACTGTCACAATTCTAGGACTCCTTCACTCTTCATGGCGTCCTCACATAACTCGGACCCGAATTTCGAACGTTCATCCGCCGTATTTTCCCCATGGCTGAATTGCATGTAGCGCCTTTTCAATTGCCGCGCCGTCACGGGCGACTTTAGCGTCCACAAAGCCGAAATGGGCAATCATGTAATCCTCAAACTCTGTTTTGGGAACGCCATTTGACACGGCACGGGTCCAGTACGCGAATGCTACAGCACGTTTTGCAGTTTCCTGTTTTTCGGCATTCAGGTGCTCCATCAAACGATTGACGCCACCATCGTTAAAAGCAACGGCCCACCCGAAACCCTTTAAAAACTCCCGGACCTCAAGCGGCAGACCACCGTCAATTAGACACCTGTGCTCAAATTCATGTCGAACCTGGTCGTCCGGTGAATCAATAACGAAACTCAATCCACATATCCGGCATATTGCCCCACCGTGGGAATCGAGCATCAAACTTTTCTTATTCCATTGTCCATTCGGTTTAGACGGTGCCGCCGTTGCGACTGCTTCGAGCGGGTCTGATGGATCGCCTAAATCCAAATATCGGGTTGGCTGTTCGTCCACTTTTTTTTCGTTTTCCCGAACCGCCTCAATCAGACCAACATAGTCAGGCGTCTTGGCGATTATTCGGACCGGACCACCGCTTGCGGTTGAGGTAGGATTGGGAGGCGGAAGGTGCGCCTTAAATATTCTATCCTCAGTCTTCCGCAGTTCGCATACGTCAATGCCATCCAGACGATTTGCGATTAAAGCCCTATCGTCGGAATCAATTTTCGCGGGGTCTACTTCAATGGTTACGATTGACTTTGGAGCGTCAATCCCTCTGCGAAAACATTCCGCCTGGTCAACTTCAAAGCGAAGTTTCATACAACTTTTTAGTCTGTCAGTTCGTCGTGTGCTCGTAATTCTTTCAGCTTCCGATGAGCGGTCAAAAGCACGAAAACTTTCGCCCCGTATTCCTATTTTGTCAACAGTCGCTTTCGGACTGACATTGGCCCGATTTCGGGGGCAGGTTTTTGCTGGGAAACCAGTGGAACCAGCGGATATGACCAATTCATATCGTGTTTGCCTTTGATTGCCAGCTTCCAGCGCGAGTGGCACGCGCAGCATCGTGAAGCATTGATTTGTTGACATTTCGACGGTGGCAAGGCCAGCTTTGTGAAGGCACTGGCAGCGGATGGCCGCAAGACGTTTGACAAACTGGAAGGTCATTTTATGAAAATCCTCAAAACACTGAATAAGGGAGCTTATATTGTTCTGATATTCGTGTCCTCCGTTTCAAGCGCACAAAGGTGGGCAGGTACAAGCCGCCCATATATTCCCGACGACAGTCATTTTGGAAATTATTACCAACCGTCGCCCGCTCCGCCGCGAGATTGGCGTATTTCATTTGTTCCAAAAGACCCCTGGCGAATGATCAATGGTCAAACTAACTATGTGAAATTAGATGGTGTTGAATTCTCTGGACAAGTTGTGGATATTTTGCCAAACGGCATTCGTATCAATGGCAGATGGGGCAAATTGGGTGTTGCGTCGCAGGAAGAAGACTTTTTTGTTGCAAACTATCCCTATCAGGTTGTCAGCGACACGATGATTTCCTCATATGAACACTTAATGGCGTGGTATGTAGGCACGTACACTTACGCAACTGTGAATGGCGGGTCACGGACAATACACAAACTGGATTACGGCATTCCATGCGGCCCGGATCCAGAGAAAACCGCAGCTCTTCAAAAGCAAATTCAAGAAGAAAAGCAATTCCAACGCGAAACCGAATTGAAAAAGATTGAATCATTGAAAGAAGCTGCCACCAACGGTGACGGCGCAGCCCAATACAGTTTGGGCATTCATTATTTGCACGGAATTGCAGGATGTGAAACGAATAAGGACGCAGCGATTTTTTGGTTATCAAAATCGGCAGCGCAAGGGAATATCACAGCTTCAAATGATTTGGACGAGGTTAAATTGAACACCAATAACATGGTTTCGCAGTCATCTAGTGTCAGGTGAGTGCAGATTGTTTGTATCCGGCCCCATTCCGAGCAGGCTATTCCAGAGCACGCTAAAGCGTGTACACCCAACACGCCTAACTTCCATCGTCGTTTCAATCTGCGAAATCGGCGTAATCTGCGGATAGTTCCTGACTTTTGAATAGTCAAATCTACGGGCTTCGAGAATGGTCGTCCGATGGTTTGGCAGGCGGCAACATTGAAAGCTCGGTTAATTAACTGCAAAAAGTTAGAGCGGGACTCGTGTCCGGCTGCTACGCACCATTTTGCCATTGCGCTTCGTTTTGAGGGCATCAACAATTTGACTAAATGGAAACGCCGAGACCACCGCTGCCGCCGTTTGATGCACAGACCGCCGCTCAGAAAGCGCGCATGGCGGAAGATGCGTGGAATACACGAGATCCACAACGGGTTGCCCTCGCCTATACGGTCGATAGTGTGTGGCGGAATCGCTCCGAGTTTTTTACCGGGCGCACAGCGATCATCCAGTTTTTGACCCGTAAATGGAATAAGGAACTGGATTATCGGCTCATCAAGGAACTCTGGGCGTTTCACGCAAACCGCATCGCCGTTCGATTTGCTTATGAATGGCACGATGATTCCGGAAATTGGTTTCGGTCGTATGGGAACGAGAATTGGGAATTTGATGAGCACGGTTACATGCGCCGGCGAATCGCCAGCATTAACGATCTGGCGATTCGCGAAAACGAACGGAAATATCATTGGCCGCTGGGGCGTCGGCCGGAGGATCATCCAGGGCTTTCCGAGCTTGGCCTCTAACGGTTTGCACCGCAGCCACCATGAACAACAAATACGCGATAGCGCGAAGCATTTAAAACTTAGAAAGAATATGGCGACTAAATCGAACAAGGGGCTCTCAGCCGCACAGCGCAAGGACCTGCTTGCGGCATTGAAAGCGCGCTTTGAGAAGCATTTGAACCGGCACGCCAGTCTTGATTGGGCGAAAGTACAGGCGCGGCTGGAGGCCAGTCCGGAAAAGCTGTGGTCGCTCAGCGAAATGGAACGCACGGGCGGTGAACCCGACGTAGTCGGCCACGACAAAAAGTCGGGTGAATACACTTTCTTTGATTGTGCGGCGCAAACCCCCAAAAGCCGCACGAGTCTTTGCTATGATCGCGAAGCGTTGGATTCCCGAAAAAAGTTCAAACCGAAAAATTGCGCGATGGACGTGGCCGCGACCATGGGCATCGAACTTTTGACGGAAGAACAATATTTGCAGTTGCAGGAATTAGGCGAGTTCGACACGAAATCGTCGAGCTGGTTGAAAACACCAGCCGACATCCGAAAGCTCGGCGGTGCGATTTATGGGGTCCGCAGCTTCGGCCGGGTTTTCGTGGGCGCCAATGGCGCAGAATCTTATTTTGGCGGGAGGGGTTTTCGGGGGTGCTTAAGGATTTAATTTACTACCGGCCTCAAGCAGCATTACCCAATCCTGCGCGTCAGCCACATTGTTTCCCGGAGGGTCGAATGCCCCACATCCGGAAGACTCTCCCTCACCCCTGCCCTCTCCCGCATGGAGAGGGGGAATAGTCGCCCGATGATTTGATACGTCTAAAGATAGCAGCGGTTCATATGATCTCGCGCAATGGACCAATCAGCGGCAAAATCATTTCGGGTCGCCGCAGGGTTTTGAGTTAGAGGCCGCCAGCCAGCAGCCGGGATCGCTGGTAAAGGGATCGCCGGTCACGGCGAAGGCGAGGCATCTCAGGCCGCCCCGGCAGGTGTGGCGGAAGGAGCACGGTTCGCAGCCTTTTATTTCCGGATGCGGGTTGCGCAATGCTCGAAGGGTTGGGTTGTCGCGATATAATTCGCGCAGCGGCGTTTCGAGAACGTTTCCCACGCGAATCGGCAGTCGCCGGCACGGGAGCAAATCGCCGTTTGGCCGCAACGTCAGCAACGAATCGCCGGCAGTGCAGTGATATGGTTTTTCGTGCGTGCTGTTGGTCAAAAATTGCAACGCGCGATGCTGGGCGATTTCTGTACGGCAGAACCAGCGGCGGCTGGCCTCATCGCGGGCGATGCGCATCAACTCAACATACTCGCGAACCTCTTCCGGCGTGAGGCTCTGCATATCCGGGCTGGCGCCCGCGCCCGTGGGAATGAGCCGATCCGACCATACGCGTTTGACACGAAGGTCGCAGGCGAGGCGGGCCACGTCCGGAAACTCACGGAAATTGCCGCGATGCGCCGTAAACGAAATAAGGACCGGCACTTTTTCGCGCGTCAGATGTCGGATGCCAGCCACAGCCCTGTCAAAACTGCCTTTGCCGCGGATACGATCATGCGTAGCCTGCGCGCCTTCGATGCTAATCTGCACAAAACCGGGTTCAAGTTCAGCAAGTTTACGCGCCATGGCTGCGTCGATGAAGTATCCATTGGACAAAATAGCGAAGCTTAGCTGCTGGCGTCTGGATGCGAAGACTTCGAGCAGTCGTATGAAGTCCGGATGCACAAACGGTTCACCGCCTGTCACATTGATATGGACGCGCGGATGGGCGACACCGGCGACGGTCCAGTCATCCAGCAGGTCCTCCAACTGCGCGAGCACGATGAGCCATTGCTCAAAATTCAATTCATCGCCACCGTACGATTCCTGGTAACAATGCGTGCAGCGCAGATTGCAGCGTTCGGTAATGTGCCATTGGAAGATGAGCTTGTGCGGAAGAGGAGACCCGGGAACGGGCGAGCAGGTTGGGCTGGATTCCTCTTCGAGCAATGGCGCGGGACAGCCCGGAAGTGGTAGATTCGTTGTCATAATTAACTTCCTCCTCCGCAACCTCCACAGCCGCCGCCGCCACAACCACCGCCTCCACACCCTGCCCCACCGCAACTGGCGCCGCCACATCCGACCCCCCCCGACGAACTGGCGGCCCGCTGAAATGTCGAAACCAGGTTTGCATAAGGCGTCCCATTCAGCGTCGAAATGCCGAACAACGCGACCGCGAAAATCAGGCCCGAGTCGTCAATTGGATGGGCCAGTCGAGAAATTTCACTTTTTAGACGGAAGTAACGTGCCCGCTGTTTCGCAAGGTATGATTTGCCGCGGCGACTCATGCGCGGCGCCCTGCTGACGAGAAAAACGGCAATGATCCCAAAGATGGCCATGATGACCAGAAAACCGACGTTGGTTTTGCCTTTCGATAATGCGACTACAAGTTTATAGGCGCCAAGACCAAGCACGATGAGCCCCGACAGGAATGCAACGCGGCGGCTTTGTTGTTTCACGTCGTCCGGCGTAATCAGCCGATATTGTTCCAGGTTCTTTTCCGTCCCACTGCATTCGGCACGGAACCATTCTTTCAACGATTTGTCGGAAAAAAGCGCGGCGGGTTTCCGCGGAGATTTGAAGAAATCGAATACAGGGCGTTGCAAGCGTGAAAGATGGCGCGGATCGGGCGCCGTTGAAGCCTGAAATATCTTCGACCCGACCACGAGCAAATAGCCACGTTGGACCAATTCGACAACCGTAAGCCGCAGGACTTCATTCAAATTGCCGCGCAACTGGGCAATGTCCGTCGCGCTGACCGGCTCCGGTGGATCATCCACCCGTTCTTCCTGAGTGCGATCGGCTGACCACATCCGCCATCGACTCACCGCCAACACAACTCCGATGACAAGTGCATAGAGCGCCAGAAACATCGGGCCATACATATTTCCAATGACGTTGTCTTGCCAGAAGTTCATGGAATTTCACGCTGATATTCCGGCCAGGTTGGCGGTTTGTTCCACAGCCTGCATGAACGACGCGAACAGTTTTCTCAGTACATCCGGTTCGGGCTTAATCTCCCCGCATTTAAGCGCCCATGCCTGCCGGACGGGTTCAATTGGAATTTCAAGTTGGGCTGTCCGGGCAAGGGCCTCCTGTTTGGTTTCAACGGGCTTTCCGGTCTTTAGTTCCAACAAGACGCCGATGTTTACCAGCAGCGAGGAGATAGCGCGGTTCAACGCGGCTTGCAGAAGTTCCGGCCGATCCATTCGCTGGATATAACTTTGCCGAAGGCGAAGCGAGAGATTGCGCAGTTCCTGTTCGCAACGCAGCCGCAGATTATCGCGTGTCACTGTTACTTTGGCGAACGGGTCCTCTCCCCAAAGGACTTTATGAGACCGCTGCATATCGAGGAACTTGATCGGGAAAATATCAGCCGAATCACGGAGGTCGGCGTCCGTCATCAACATGGCCGAAAGTCCGAATTCGAGCCGGCCCTGGCGCACGAACGGCGCCGCGCGATCCAGTACAGCCGCGTCGACGGAACGAAAAACGATCAGAACATTGACATCCGATTGTTCGGGAACGAATTCGTCTTTGGCCAATCCGCCGAAGAGCACGACCGCTTGAAGCGAACCATCCAGCGCGCCGGCGAAATCGCTGCACCACTGCGCCACTTGTTGGTTTACGTTATTGGTATTGGCAATGCCCGAGTTCATCGCGATTGATTGATAAAAACGTGGCCGCGTTAGTGGGTTATTGTCAACTGGAAAGGGAGCGGATGGGGGCTGCCAGATTGGTGGAGAAATGGATTAATGGATTGTTAGGGGTTGGGCGATATGCGTATTGGTCGAGACAGCCGCGAAGAAAGCGGCGGACGCCAGGAAACAGATTGCGCCCAATAGGCTTTTGGCCGACAGCTAAAACGCGCGCTATCGCGCGATGTGTCAGTCAGCGGCTGGGTCCGGATGACATTTAACCCAGAGCGGCGCGCTCAAAGATTCGCGCTTGCTCTGGGCTACATATATTTCACCCCTAACGGGGCCCCTAACGGGGTTTTAAGTTAGGCTGCGCCAAGAGAGTTGAAATCGACTGGTAATATCGCCTCGCGATTGGAATGTGATTCTTAAGCCGTGGCACCGGCGTGATAGATTTTTTGGGATTTCAGCACTTCCAGGAATTTTGATACGGCCGGACTTTCGCTTCGGCCCTGGATACGCTGCAGATGAAGGGGGCGCTGGATCTCCAGGTCTTTGAGCGGAATAATTCCCAACCGTCGGGTCTGCAAGTCGGATTCGATGACCCAGCGCGAGACGATTGCCAGCCCTATTCCAGCCGCTACGGCGTTTTTGATCGCCTCCGAACTTGCGAGCGACAGCAGCGGCGTAACTTTCAAACCTTTCCGGCGCAGGGCGCGTTCGACCACGGCGCGGGTGCCGGAACCTTCTTCACGCAGAATGAATGGCTCGCGGCAGATGTCACGGGCATGCACATTCTTTCTTTTGAGAAGCGGATGCCCGACCGGGGCGATAGGGACGAGCTCGTCGTGAAAGAATACCAGGGACTTCAATTCGCTGTCTTCCATGGGTCCTTCGGTCAGGCCAAGCTCGATCGAGCCATCCAGAAGGGATTCCTGAATACGCCGTGTGTTGGCGATTTCCATCTGCAATTCAATATCGGGAAACCGGCGGTGAAATTCTCCAATCGCCCCTGGCAGCAAATACCCACCAATGGTCATACTGGCGCCGATCGCGAGCTTTCCGCGTTTGAGACCGCGATATTCTTCGATTGCCCTTGCGGCTTCCGTTTCCACCGAACGCCAGCGCCCGGCATAGTCCGCCAGGATGCGTCCAGCCTCAGTGAGCTGGCAGCCACGCGGCAATCGCTCCAATAACTGGACCCCAAGCGCTTCTTCCAATTCCGCGATTTGCTTGGACACCGCCGGCTGGCTGACGCGCGCCTGCTCCGCGCCGCGGCTAATGCTGCCGGCCCGGGCGACCATATGAAACAACGCCAAATGATTACGATTCATGCCATATATTATAGTTATGGTTTGTATATATACAATGTCTTTGTGACATACCATGAAATGGAGGATTCTTTATCCGAAATGAATCCAGATGGAATGGCCGGACCTTCTCGCGCTATACAAACTATTGCGCTAGCCGCGGTTACCGTTGGGCTGGTCATTTGGGGGTCACCGGCGGTGGCTTTGGGGGCGGGCATTTTGTTCGCACTGGTCATTGGCAATCCCCTGGCCCGATGGAACCACGAAATCACTAAATGGCTGCTGCAAATTTGCGTGGTTTTGCTCGGTTTCGGCATGAATTTGCCGGTGGTGTTGCGACTGGGATTGAAGGGTTCGTTCTTTGCCGCAATTACCATAGGTGCAACGCTATCGTTGGGCTGGTGGCTTGGCCGCAAATTGAGATTGGATGGCAGAACCGCCGCCTTGATTTCGGCGGGCACGGCGATTTGCGGCGGATCGGCCATTGCTGCGGTTAGTTCGGTCATTGGCGCCACGGAGGCAGAAATCGCGGTGTCCATCGGCTCGATTTTTGTGCTGAATGCCGTCGCTTTATATGTTTTTCCGCCGCTCGGCCATATCCTGCATTTGAGCCAGACGCAATTCGGCTTGTGGGCGGGTGTCGCCATTCACGACATTTCGTCGGTGGTCGGCGCGGGCTTGAGTTACGGAACGGTCGCCTTGAACACTGCCACGGCGGTGAAACTGTCACGCACACTCTGGATCATTCCATTGACGTTAGGACTCGCTTTCGCCTGCGGAAAGGAACAACGCCCCGCGGAAGCCGAAACTGAAGCGGGGATGACCCAGCGCAAGGCCAAGGTCGCTGTGCCGTGGTTTATCGGCCTGTTTTTACTGGCATCGTTGTCGCGAAGCTACTTTCCGGCGGTTGCCGAGTGTTCGCCTTGGGTTTCAGAGTTGGCACACCGCGGCATGATTCTGGTGTTGTTCCTGATTGGCACGTCCCTTTCACTTGCTGCTGTAAAGGCGGTGGGATGGAGGACTGCCACTGTTGGCCTGTTGCTCTGGATATTTATCAGCGCCAGTTCGTTGGCGGCCATCAAGTTTCTGAATGTGTCCGGGTAGACGGCGGATGGAATGGTGGATTAATCCGTTTCCCAAATCGTGCCTCCCCTGCTCTCCCAAAGTGGTTTGAGGTCGGGGTCGTCCGTCGCCATTTTTCGGACCGTTTTTTCGTCTATTTCCGCGGCTTTTTTCAGCCACAGTTCAGCCTGCTCAAATTCGCGGAGTTGCGAGCAATAACAGGCCAGGTTGAACGGGATGAGGTATTCGCGTGGAAACAGGGGTTCCGCGGCCGCCAAAATCGTTTTTGCCGCCGGAATGCTGCCGCCGGTTTTGCGACGTGTCGCGTAGGCAAGATTAATCCAGCTCCCTGCGACATCGGGCAGTGCGGTCGCCAATTCTTCGGCCATTTCCGTGGCCATGTCCCATTCTCCGCGTTTTGCATGAATCGCATAACGCACACCCAGGACGGCGGGATGCGTTTGTTCTTCGGGCGTGATTTCCTTCAGTTCGTCTCCGGCCGAAGCCGAGTCGCCCAATTCGAGCCAGCCTTCCGCCGCGCGCAAGTGGCGGAAGTCTTCAAACTTTAATTGTTTCAAACCGGGTTTCATTCGATGTCACTCAGAACGTTCCCCAGCATGCGTGTTGTTGTCAATGGGAAAGCAGGTTTCGCGCGAAGGAGGCGAAGAAATCAGAATATCGAATGGAAGGATTGCCAAAAGCGGAATTTCACTCTTGCAACCATTCGTGGTTCGGCGCAGTTTTGAATGCTGGCGGAAATTCTTTCGATGTATGAACAAAAAGCAAAAGATCGGTTTAATAATCCTGATGGCAATCGCAATCGCTACCACCTATTGGAGCGGTTATGTCAACGGCAGCGGCCACACGACTTTCCTAAATGCAGTATTCTCTGTTTACTTTATTTGGACACTGACGCTTCTCCCCTTCGCCTGGATTGTCAAACGGAAGAGCGTCCCGCCATCGAGCGGAGGTTCACACCGACCACCCGGCCCGAACGTCCCGGTACAAAAGCCGCCCGGAGGGCCGCCTGAGATTTATTGTGAACACGCGGCTAGATAATTCCATGAGCTTAGGGATAACCGCGTCCGGAAGACTCTCCCTCACCCCTGCCCTCTCCCGCACGGAGAGGGAGAATTGTCGTCAGATTTTGTCACGGCGAGCAGTAAAGCTCGATTCATAGTCCCAATGCAGCCGACAAAATGAAAGACAACTCTATGAAAGCCGCCTTTATCACTTCTCTGCTCAGCGCATTGACGAGCGTCATAGCGATTGTAAGCTATTCCGCGATAACTGTCGTACCGGGCGGAGAGAATTGGCTTGCCGCCGAGATGGCAATTTCGACGGCGTTTTTTCTGATTTGGATTTTATTGGCCTTTTGGCTGCGCCCGAGGCCGAAACTGGTACTGTTGCCTCGCTGGGCGCAACGTTTGGTCGTGTCAACGGGGGTAGTTTATGTCATTGGCAATTTGCTTATTGTGGCAGGATGATTTGTGTGGCCTCCCGGGAACCGGGAGGTCGTTCGTGACTCATACCCATCAGCGGCAACGCATGGTTGCCGCATTATGACATTCAGAGACGCAAAACTTCAACAACGTTACGAGAGGATTACTTCGTCCGTTCAGGGTTATCCACCTGATCAGCTTCCTGTTTGGGGACTGATTGATTCCTGGTATTGGTTTCGCCTGATTGAGGGTGAGGAATCACCACGGGCCAGTGAAGCGATCGAGCTTTTACTATCGCCCGAACTGCGGCCGGCATTGCGGGCCTGGTACCGCCGGTTGGGGGACCAGATGAATCCGTTCGCCCTCGAGTTTCGCGATCACCTGGGTGCGGCAGCGGGGGAGACATTTGGTTAAAGTAACAGTTCAGCGGGCCCATACTATCCACATTTTTATTGAGCGACGAGATGCGCCCGTTCAGATTGTCGGCTTGACCGACCCAACAAACCCTGACATCGGAGAAGCCGAATCCCTGCTACGTCCCATTGTACCCGGCAAGTTTTCCGCTATCTACGAGCCAGAAATGCCGGACCCGGATGGCAAACTTTTCCGATGGTTTCAAGTTGCCTTTGCTGTCGGTCCTGGTGATGCCAAGGTTTTACGCGCGCAGGTTCACGAGCTTTTTCCGAGGATGCTCGCCGCGCTTTCGCCTTTGGCGTCAGTCCATCAGGCAGACGTCGTGAGCCTGCGCGCCCGCCGGTTTCTTCCCGGCCAGAGTCCGCGTTCTGACCGGCCATCCATGTTCATTCAGGCTGATTGGGCGGGCACGGCTATTCGGCAGATGCGAACACACAAAGATTTTTCGGTTTGGCCCATTGAATGCCTGACGTATCGCAATTATCACGATAAGGGTGATGTTTTTAATAAGCGGCCAGAGGGAAGTGGATTGATGGATTGATGATAGCCGTGGGTACGCAAGTGGTGAATCGCAATTGATTTAGAGCGGCCTTATGTCCGCTGCTACGCAAGATGGAACTTTTTTCGCATTGCGCCAGGCGATACAGTTTTTCAGACTTGCTGGCATGAGAATTTTTGTCCGCTGGACCTTCGTTGTTTTTTTGTCCGTTTTAAATTCAACCCTCGTGCTGGCGCAGGACTCCCCGCGGGAACGAATGTTGTTTGATTTTGGGTGGAAATTCCATATGGGCGATGACTGGCCGGATGCGGAAAACTTTGCGAAGGCCGGCTCGAGCAAAGGACCCGCCGGACGGAAGTTCGACGATAGCCGGTGGCAGACACTGAACCTGCCGCATGATTGGGCAGTGCAACTGCCTTTTGACGAAAAGGCCAGCTATAATCACGGGTTTAAGCCGGTGGGACCCGGCTATCCTCAAAACAGCCTGGCGTGGTATCGGCGCAGGTTTGAATTGCCGCCGCAGGACGCGGGCAAACGGATTTGGATCGAGTTCGACGGTGTGTTTCGCGATGCGCAGGTGTTTGTCAACGGATGGTTGGTTGGCCACCATGAAGGCGGTTATAACAGTTTCCGTTATGACATCACGGATGTCGCCAACTGCGGCGGCACCAACGTAGTCGCCGTGCGCGTGGATGCGTCGAAGTTTGAGGGCTGGTTTTACGAAGGCGCGGGCATTTACCGGCACGTATGGCTGGTCAAGACCGGGCCGCTGGCAATTGCGCCGGACGGGATTTTTGTTTGGAGCCAGTTTAAGAATAATGTTCCCAAAGGCCGGCCGGATATCCATACGCAGGTCCAGCTGCTCAATTCGCAGGCGACCAACTCAGACGCGAGGGTGACGGAGGAAATCTTTTCGCCGGAAGGCCAGGAACTTGCCAAGGTGCGCAAAGCGGTGACAACGCCTGCCGAATCAACTACCGAAGTGGAACAAATGACGCACGTGTCCAGACCGGAGCTGTGGTCGCCAGAGACCCCTGCCCTCTATAAGCTCGTCACAACGGTTGAAAGCGGCGGGCAAATTGTTGACCGCGAGGAAACCCCTTTCGGGATTCGCACAGTTGGATTTGATCCGGACAAAGGTTTTTTACTGAACGGCGAGCATTATGAAATCAAGGGAACCTGCAATCACCAGGACCATGCCGGCGTGGGCTCGGCGCTGCCGGACCGGTTGCAATATTTTCGCATCTCACGCCTCAAGGAAATGGGCTGCAACGCCTATCGGACTTCTCACAACGAGCCGACGGCTGAACTCATCGACGCCTGCGACCAACTGGGAATGCTGGTCATGGATGAAAACCGGCTGCTGGGCAGTGATCCTGAAAACATAGCGCGCTTCCAGCAACAAATCCTGCGTGACCGCAACCATCCGTCGGTTGTGATCTGGAGCATCTGCAACGAGGAATCCAGGCAGACCAATGCCGACGGTGGGCGCGTGGGCGCCACGATGCAATCGTTCGTCAAACACCTGGACCCGACGCGGCCGGTCACTTGCGCGGAAAGTGCAGGCGATGTTTATTCCGGGCTGATGAGCGCGCTCGAAGTCCGCGGCTGGAATTATCACGTGGGTTCAGCCATCGACGATTATCATCGCAAACATCCGCAACAACCGGAAGTGGGATCGGAACAAGGCAGCACCGTGAGTACGCGCGGCGTCTATCAAACCGATAAAGCGCGCAGCTACGTAAGCGCCTATGACATTAATTTTCCGCACTGGGCGAGCACGGCGGAAGCGTGGTGGGGTTATTTTGCGGATCGTCCGTGGCTTTCGGGCGGCTTTTACTGGACGGGTTTCGATTATCGCGGCGAGCCGACACCGTACAAATGGCCGTGCGTCAATTCCCATTTCGGCATTCTGGATACGTGCGGTTTCCCGAAGGACAATTTTTATTATTACCAATCAGTTTGGAGCGACAAACCTATCCTGCACCTGCTGCCGCATTGGAATTGGGCGGGCAAGGAAGGCCAAAACATTGACGTGTGGTGCTATGCCAACTGCAAGGACGTGGAATTATTCTTAAACGGCCAAAGCCAGGGTCGCAAAGCGATGCCGCGCAACGGGCATTTGGAGTGGGAAGTTCTCTATGCCCCCGGAACGCTCAGCGCCAAAGGCTACGACGCCTCGGGCGAAGTTGTATCCTCGACCGAGGTTGACACGACGGGTGCCCCCAACGCTGTCGAACTGCAACCGGACCGCAGCACGATCAGCGCCGACGGCGAGGACATCAGCATCATTACCGTCTCGGTGCGTGATGAACCGGGCCGCGTCGTACCCACAGCAGCGAACCTGGTACATTTTGCGATTCAAGGGCCGGGACGCATCATCGGCGTCGGCAACGGCGATCCCAGCTGTCACGAACCCGACCAATATCCGACGCAATCAGGCTGGCAACGAAGTGTTTTCAACGGCCTGGCGCAGATCATTGTGCAATCCACGAAAGTCGCCGGCCAAATCACATTGAGTGCGACCGGCGATGGCCTGCAGCCGCAAACTATTTATATACAATCCCAGTCGTGCGAACCGCGGGCGTGTGTGCCCTAAGCCCGTTAAAATGGTGAATCGTTGAACCGTTGAAGCGTTGAAACGTCTGAGGATGACGATGAGAATGATTCCCCTGGCCCATTGCTACGGATATTCGAGCCTCAAGAAGACGCAGCCGTTCGTTAAACTGATCGGAAGGCTGAACTGATTTGTGAGCGCGGATTCGGGCAGAGTTACCCAATTGGTTCCCAAACCGGCGCTAGCGCGATTGGTCTGCACCTGTAGATACCATCCTTTATGGTCTGGCGGCCAGGAAAGATTCAGCGATCCGCCAGCGTTTGAGCAAACCAGGCTCACAGGGGTAAGCGACGGTCCTGTAGCGGTCACCACCAATTGAATTTGGCCGGCGGGATTCGCCAGCGTTTCGTGGTAACCTGGCGGTGTGGCGCCCAGCGCGTACGTTCCGCTTTCGCTGCCGGTATACGTAAATAACGAATAACTTCCGGGTCCAAAGCCGGCGGCATTTGTGACGTTGATGACGGAATCGGCAAACGTGAGATTGCCAACGACGCGAATAATGCCGGCATTTGTACCCACACCAAAATCAAATACCGTTGATTCGGGCACAAAATAATTATTGCTCACGGTCAATGTTCCGCCATCGACGGTTATCGGGTCGGCTCCAAATACATCCGTAGCCGTTGTGGACGCGGACGCATTGTATAGCGCCAGCGAATTTGTGCCGGTCAATCCAGTCAGCGTCACGTTAGTGGCATTGGACAGGACCAGGCCGGTGTTGTATATCGCAAACGTACTGTTTCCGGCGGGAAGCGTGACCGAGGAGTTCGCGAACTGCAAACCGTACGTATTATAAATATCAAACGTTTTCGGCGCCGTGATGTTTACGCCGATCAAAGATATGTTTGTGACTGGCATTTCGGTGCGTCCCCAAACAATTCCGGCGATGCCGCCGGACTTGACCGACGCAGTGACATTGCTGATCACAATATTGCGCCAGAGACAGGTTGTGGATGGGACTGGTGAAGGAATGGCTTGCGACGCAGCCGTCGCAGGCGTGATGCCTGTAGGCGTTCCGTATGTGTTGTAATAGCTGTAAATGACAATCGCCCCCTCCACGATATTCGTCATTTTAAGATTCGAATAGAAAAGATTTTGCGCAATGCCGCCGGAACCCGGCGATTTGGCGGCATTGTCCGATTTCATTCGGATGCCATATTGCGTTCCGTTGAACGTACAGTTTATCACCGTCAAGTTCGAGACGCCACTGGAGGTATTACTACCGATGGTGAGCCCATGGCCAAATGCGAAATTGCAGTTGGTGATCAGCGTGCCGGAGGACGTACCGCCCGTGCTGCCCAGGGCGATGCAGTCGTCGCCGTCGCTGATGGAGCTGTTTTCCACGAGACAATTGGTCCCGACCAAATCAACGCCGTCGGTATTCGGCGACGACCCGGAAGTGTTAATGGTGATGCCCTGAATAGTAATGTTACCACCCGTGCCTTTGAAAACCAGGTGCATCGACGGGGAGTTTTCAAGGGTAACATTTTGAATGAGCACCCGGTTGCATTTGTTGAAATTAAACAAACTCGGCCGTGCGGACGTGCTTAAACCATTCGTCCACCAGCCCGAATTTTCCGCAAAACCATCAATCGTTCCGCTGCCACTGACTTCGAAGTCGTGTCCGCCGGACTGAGCCGTGATGAAATCCGCGGGCGATGTTCCCCCGGGATAGGACCCATACGGCAGCATGCGTAACGTCGCGCCAACGTCCAATTGGAGATTAATACTGTTTGCAAGGTTGAGCGGGCCGCTCAAATAGACACCGGAAGTGAACTCGATCGTCCCGCCGCCGGCAGCGGACGCGTCGTTAATGGCATTTTGGATCGCCGTGGTGTTGGTTGTGACGCCATCGCCGACAGCTCCATACGAGGCAACGTTAAACGAATTGGCTGGAATAATCGGCAGGGCCGGGCTTTGCGCGAAACTGCGCGCGCCCGGCACAAGTAAAAATAGGAGGCCCATGCCGGCCACGCGAGCGAAAACGGGAATCATGGGAACGAATCAAGCTAACCCAAAATCCTGGTGTTTCAATTGATTTGATTTGCATGGGATGATGAAAAAAGGGAACCGTGGTTAAACTCCAAATCCCAAGGACCAAGCACCAGAGAAACGTCGAACTCAAGACGGCGAGAGGACAGGGCGGCGCGGCAAGGCGTGAGAACAAAATGGGGCAGAAAAACTCCAAAATTCAAGCTTCAGGCACCAGGAAACTTTCGCAATTGAGACGGTTTGGATGTTCAGATGGGGCTTACTTACAAATCCCGGCTGCTATTGGCCCAAACGAAGAATGGCAAGGCTGAGAGTTGGAGAACGAGGGAAAAGATGACCAGGGCGGTAATGGATTTATCGTAGAGCAGTCCCATGGCAGCGCTACCGGCGAACCAGGCGATACCGAAAACCGTGTCAAAAACGCCGTAGCCGGTGCTGCGTTTGTCCTTGGGAATCACGTCGCTGAGAACGGCTTTCAGGAGTGAATCCTGCGCGCCCATGCCCAGTCCCCAAAGAACCATGCCGGCCAGGGCCAATGAGAATCCGCCCAGGAAAACACATGGGGCGAAAAGCGCGCCCAGAAAGAACGCCGGCAGGACGATTGCGACTCCCATTTTATCCAGTAATTTGCCAAAAATCGGCGGCGTTATCGCACCCGTTACCATGGCAGCCGAATAAAAGACAGGGATAAGGCTTTGCGGAACGACTTGTGTTTTTTGAAAATGGAATGCAACCAGGGAAAAATCGGCAAAACCGGCGGCTACACACATTCCAGCGATGGCATACAGCCAATAAAGTTTGGTAAAACCTTTGGCCTTTAAGACCACTGGCGAACGTTCCTCCAATTCGTGTGGACGAGGGTAAAAAATTCGAGCCACCGTGAGCGAGGCCAGGCTCAATAACGCGGTGATGAGCAAAACAGCGAAGGCCCGATGATAGCCGCCATGCAGATAGAGAACCAACGCCGTGATGAGCGGGCCGAGGGTGGCGCCAGTTTGATCGAGGGCCTCGTGCAGCCCGAATGCCCAGCCGGTGCCGATCTGGCTTCCGGCATGCGAGAGCATGGCCTGCACGGAGGGACGGCGGATAGCGCGTCCAGTTCGTTCGCTAATCATGAGCGCGGCAGCCAACGGCCAGTTTCCGGCCAGGGCGAGCGCGGGCACGGCCAGCAATTGAACGGCAAAACCGACAAAAATAAACGCCCAGTAACTGTGGGTTTTATCCGCGAGATAACCAAAGACCGAACGCAGGCCGTAACCGGCGAGCTCCCCAAAACCGGCGACGAATCCCACCACGGCGGCGCTCGCGCCGAGAGTCAGGAGAAATTGCCCGCCGATCCCACGCATCCCCTCATAGGTCATGTCCCCGAAGAGGCTCACGACGCCCATCGTCAGGACGAAGTTCAGCGCGAGCCGTTTTTTATCACCGGTCATGACTACAGTTTGTATGCCTCGAGCCGCCGGTATTCCCGCCAGATGAGAAGCGTGATGCCAACATCAATGATCGTGGCGATGAGCATGGACCACGAAAAATGAAAGCCGAGGCGCCCGCACTGCAAAAGAATGAAGATCGTCATGATGACGATAGCGATGGGATAGCACCAAAGCTGGCGGAGCAAGACGCACGTCGCCAGAAAGAGTTTTACTGCGCCGTTGCCCAGCAAATAAATCCCGGCCGTGAGTTTGGAACTTTTTGTCAGATGTTCCGCGGCATGCTGGAGGACATTTACAATCAGGTCGCCCGAGTCTTTCTCAATTTCAGTCTGTACAAGGTCGATAATATAATGGTTGAGCGCCTCCAGGCTGACACTCAGCAGGAGAATTCCTCCGATCACTTCAACCAGGCCGTCAATTCCTTTGATCCAAATTCCAATTTCGAACAGGCGATGAAACCATTTTTCCCGCGCCGTGTGTGGAACCGGATTGGCCTGCATAAACGTCAGCTCAAACGGAAGCCGCGACGATTTCCTGAACGATACCCGCGACACCGGCGGCGCGAGATTGCTCCTCTTTTCGCAAAATAAGCCGATGCGCGAGAACTTTCTGGGCGAGATTTTTTATTTGTTCGGCGGAAACCGCGTCTTTGCCGTCAATGGCGGCCAGGGCCTGACTCGCTCGAAAGAGTCCCAGTGAACCGCGCGGGCTGGCGCCCAGAAGCAAAGCCGGGTGTTCCCGCGTGGCACGGACGATTTTTAAAATTGAATCATTTACCTCGGACGGCACTTTGACTTCGCGCACCGCCTCCTGGCACCTCGAGATTCGATCGGGCGTGGCGACGGGCTGAAGTGTTTCGATCGGATGCCGGAGTTGAAAACGTCCAACCATCTCCTTTTCGTCTGCCAGGCCTGGGTATCCCAACGTGATTCGAATGAGAAACCGATCCTTTTGCGCCTCGGGAAGAAGAAATGTGCCTTCCTGTTCAATTGGATTTTGCGTGGCGATGACCATGAACGGCTTTTGCAGCCGATAAGTGACGTTACCCTCCGTGACAGAAGCTTCGCCCATGGCTTCGAGCAAGGCAGCCTGCGTGCGTGGGCTGGCGCGGTTGATCTCGTCCACCAGAACGAATTGCGCGAATAACGGGCCGAAATGAAATTCAGAACGCCCCGTTTGCGGGTCCAGGCGCGGCTCGCCTAAAACATCCGACGGCTGAAGGTCCGGAGTGCATTGAATGCGGCGGAATGTGGCGCCTGCGCTTTGGGCAAGAGCGCGAGCCAGCATTGTCTTGGCAACGCCGGGCACGTCCTCAATCAACAAATGCCCCTCGGCGAGCAAAATAGCAACGGACAACACAATTTGGTCATGCTTGCCGACAATAACTTTTTCAATGTTCACGATCAGGTCCCGTGCCGTCTGCGAGACTTCTGCCGGAGTCAGCGTTTTTGGTTTTTCAATCGGCGGCACGACGACTTTCGGCTTTTTATCCAGAGGAATGATCAATGCCATAAGATTATTGTCTTAAGATTTCAGCAGCGCGCGCTGCGATAGCCTCCAATTGCCGCGTTTCGCCGGCGGTATATTCGTAAGGGCGGACTGTGCCGATACCGAAGGTGCCAACAATTTTGGAATCCGCCCGAATCGGAACGCAGAGCGCGCCGCCCACTCCAGTCTGTTTTGCGCCCGGTTTGGCGACGCCACTGGAATCGGTCTGTAAATTGCAGATGGTGACTGGCCGGTCCTGCGCGACGACCTGGCCGGCGATCCCCTTCCCCACGGGGATGGTTTTGACAACTTCAATCAATTGGGGCGGCAATCCAACCTGCGCGACCAGATGCAGCAATTGTTTTTCCGAATCCAGCGTATGAATCGTGCCGGATTCCGAACGAAATTGCTCCAGTGCTTCGCGAAGAATTTTTTCGAGGGGATTCATGCGCGGTCAAACGTAACGAACATTAACACTAAATTCACGGCGCACAACTTGTTTGCCGATTGGTTATTGATTCTCCGGAGCCTGTTTGCCCGTCAAGGCGTGGTAAACGACGGCGGCCATCATTTTCGCGCCAGCCGCGTTGGGATGAACGGTATCGGGAAACAAACCGGCCTTGCCTGCGAATGGCTTGTAAAGATCAATGATCTTTGCGTGGGACCGGCGGGCAACTTTCTTTACAAACGGGCATATTTCGTGGTGAATGGTCTTATCGTCAATGCCTCCGAATCCTGGAAAGCACGGCGTTGGATAGCAAACGTAAATACTTGCCGCGGGATTGGCGGCGCGAAATTCCGCAATCAAGGCCTCATAATCAGGGACGTAATCGGCCTTATGCTGCCAGTTTTCGGGGACAGCATTGGTGGTCGCCGTTCCTCCGCCGTGATGTTTGCTGTCATTGGTGCCCAGCATGATGACGACAACGTCGGGTTTGAAGGCGAGGGCTTCGGCATGTTGCTTTTGCTTAATGTACGGACGATCCCCCTTGTGCAATAACGTGGCCCCGCTCTTTCCAAAATTTCGAACGTCATATCCCGGCCCCATCAAGCGGGCCAGGCACGCAGGATAGGATACGCTGTTCCGATTCGTCAAACCGGCGCCGTAGGTGATGCTGTCGCCCACGCAGGCGACTTTTATTATTTGCGGCGAATCTGCCGCCAAAGCCAGAGAAGCGGCCAATGTCGCGGTGGCAAGGATAAGAGACAAGCGCAGAAGCGCTACGCGTCGAGAAATGAGGATATTCTTCATATTTTTACAATTGTACGTTATATCATATTTATCAGTCATTCATTGCACGATAGGTGACCACGACCTGCCAATCTGAATACGTGGGATCAATTGCTTTCATGGCGTTAACCATCTGGGCTCGCAAAGCGTTTTCAATAACTGAGTTTTGGCCCGGCCAAATTTTGAACATGATGCGAAGATAATTCCAATTGCCAGGTGTCGAGCGGATTTTGCTGAACACGGGTTCGCTCAGGACGATGGCGGCAAATTGCGTCCAGACCCCTTTTGAAACATTTTGAATGGTCTCTGCGACTGCATTTTGGTCCGCCTTCGGCGGGATCAGAATGTCGGCGTAAGCTAATATACCCCCATGGGGAAAGCGGCTGACGTTGATGATATTTCGATTCGGCACAAAAATTTCCTGGTTATAAAAATTGATGACTTTGGTGAAGCGCAGGCCGATTCGCTCGACCCGCCCAATGACACCATTCATCAGGTCTACGGTGTCGCCAACATCCATCGCGTCAGAAAGAATAAGTGTAATCCCCGTGACAACGTCCTGTACGAGTCCCTGCAAACCGAAGCTCAGCGCCAGTCCGACCACTGCCGCGCTGCCGAGGTAGGTCTTAAGAGTGCTGTCATTGGGGAATTCGACTTTAAGAATGACATAAATTGCGACCGCATAGACGGCGAAGGTAATGGTGCTGACGATCAGCCTTGCCAGCGTGATGAATTTGGGCTGATGCGTCACAAATCCGAGCGGATTTTGCTTCTCGTGGCTTTTGGTAATGACGAGTTCGCTGAAAAAACGAATGAAGCGGACGATCACATGCACGGCAAAAGCCATCCCGATGATGACGAGGATGTGGACGGCGTGATGCGTGCTTCCCCAGAAGGTATCAAATATTCCCTGCGACGAGCCGGTGTTTGTCACCGTATTCGTCCCTACAGCATGGGCGCTCTGAGCGGCCGCATTGGTCGTAACCTCATCTGTGCTCATTGACGGATAACAAAATAGTCGGGCAACGAAAAATTAAAATGAAAAAGAGGTCACCGGGTCCAATGTGGGTGTGAACTTCCCCAGGGCGAGGGGGAATTATCGCCAGTCGTTTGACAAGGTGAACGACATAAGATAATCGGACGATTAACCGCCAAATTAATTAGAGCGGACTCATGTCCGCTGCTACGCACACGGTTCGTGGATACATCGATGTTCGATGTTTCTGCCTCCGGTCGTTCTAAAGACCGGGGGCTTGCCGAAGCCTGACCAGAATAATCCCATGCGCCGGCACGCGCGCGCTGAATGAATGTCTGTACGTTCCCAGGTCCATCTCCCGCCACAAGTCGCGCACATGCTCACTGTCAGCCAGCCCACATTCGGACCAGGTCGCGGTCATATCCGCCGCAGCGTCGCTGCCGTTACACAGGCCCAGCGCGTGATCGCCGTTCTCCAGATTCTTGATCATCAGGAATTGGTCAGCGCCCACGAAGACAACGCGCGCGCATTGGCCCAGCGGGTCCTGGTTAATGGCTATGACCTCAGGATTGCAAAGAATATTAAGCGTGAAATCATCCAGTTTCGTGAGGTCACCGCTATAAAACAACGGCGAACTCATGAGGCACCAGAGCGACATGAAAGAATACTGTTCGGTGGGCGTCAGCGTGCTTTCTTTGGGCAGTCCAGCCCCGTGGGCGTTGCCGACCCAGCCGATCTGAATATAGTCCGGGTCGTTCCACGCTCCGGGCTTTTGCCACGCCGCATGTTCCACATTATTCAGCGCGACTTGAAAAATTTTGTTTAAGGAAAAACCCAGGTCACCCGCCGTGCGCCACGATTGGCCCCCCACCGCAGCACCCCATTCCCAGACGTTGCCCTGCCCGTATTGGCAAAGGTTGAGGACAATATCCCGGTTTTGTTGTTTCAACAAACCGCCCATTAACTCGTAAGGTTGTTTCCTTTGTTCGAGCGACGGTTTTTTGCCGGTCACGCTGGTGTAACTGCACCAGTCGTATTTCAGCAGGTCAAAACCCCAATTGGCAAACTGCCGCGCGTCCTGCGCTTCATGCTGATAACTGCCGCCAAAGCCCGCGCAAGTCTCTGGGCCGGGCGACGAATAAATGCCTGCTTTTAATCCCTTCGCGTGGATATAATCCGTCAGTGCTTTCATGTCCGGAAAATGCGCGTTGGGCAGGATATTCCCCTGCGAGTCGCGATAAGGACCGTTCTGCATCGGGTCCGGTTTGCCGTGCGCGTTCATCCAGCAATCATCGATGTCCACGTATTGATAACCGGCGTCGGCCATGCCGCTGCTCACAATGATGTCCGCGGCCTCGCGCATTTTGGCATCGGTAATACGCCTGTAATGCGCATACCAATCATTCCATCCCATCGGCGGCGTCAGTGCGAGTGTTTCGCCGCTAATGATTTTGAAACTGCGTTGATCTTTGCCGTGGTGGTTGCGCGCGCGCAAAGCCACGTCGTATTCTCCTGCTCGCGGCGTAATGCCGGTAATAATGCCGGTCTTCGAATCCAACGCCAGGCCCTTCGGCAAACCGCGGACGGTGAACTTCATCGGCCGTTCGCCCTGCACGGGAATCCGATAAAGAAATGGATGCCCCGGGCGGGCGCCATAGACCTCCGGGCCATTGATACGCGGAGCCGGGCCGGGCTTTGGTGTAAGGATGACCTCCCCATTCGTCTGCAAAGCCGGGGACATATATTCGTCGCCGGCATGCGCCGCACCGATCAATGTGGAACAAACTGCTGCGACACAAAGAAATTGACGTAAATACATCAAACATATCTACCGAAACCGCAATCTTCTGGCGAGTCTGAACTAACGGCGATGTTCTCCCATTTGGGCGATGGGCGCCCTCAGCGGGCAAGAACAGGTTCGTTGGATGGATCCCCGGATTTGAGAATCCGGCCTACCACCACGCTTTCAGATATTTTCACCACAGCCGCAGAAGACGCCGGCACAATGATCGCGCAATGACCGTCCGTAACGGGAGCCAACGGGTTCCATTGACCGAGCCATGGATCAGCACTGGAAATAGATTTTCCGCCCAGCATCACCCCATTGGTAGCAGCCACGTCGTCGTTGGCCTGAAGGAGAAACATCACTGCGACATTTCCGTTCACAAACCCCTCGGGTCTTATTGTCACCGCCGCGCTGCGGGCATTTTTGCCGTACTCCCTGTTAATGATGGTGACGTAAAGATTTGTGTCATTCTTCACGGCGTAGGCCGTTAGATTCAACCGTTCGAGGTTGGTCATATTAAGCGGTTCCACATCGCCATATCCGCCTATGTTGAAGGCAGCAATGCCATAACCGATCGGATACAGCTGATAGTTGCCATTCGAATCACGATAGAACGCCGCGTGGAAACCGTGAAGCCCGGTATGGAAATAAACACCGAGACAATTATGTGCCGACCACCAGTGCAACGCGTCCAACGAAAACAACGCCGCGGCAAACGAGTAATCTGTCAGAGTCGTTTTGATCGGCGCGACGTAGTCATTGAATTCGGAGAAGCGATAGGACAATCCAAAAGATCGTGCCGTACCGCCAATCCGATTGTAGCATGAGGGATAATTCGTGGCGTCCAGGCCTGGCGCCAGTTCGCCCGCAATCAGTTGATCCTCGGTCTTGCCTTTTGCGCTCCTCAGGGGTTTAAAATGATACAGAATACAGGAAACATTGGTGGTATCACGTTCTGTCCGTGCATAGCGGGCAGTCCAGGAGCCGGCTGCGTCATCATTGTCGGGTCCTCCAAGCCGAATACCCGGCACCGCGCCGATGACCGCCGACGAAAAACGTTTCCACGCTTCCATAAAGGTTGAGAAATTCGTTATGGAATGGTCCTGGCCGTTGACTTTGTATTCGTTGGGTTCATTGCCGATGGCGAGGCAAATCACGTTGGTCTGATAATTTTGCCAGATATACCGGGCTACCGACGCATCCCTGGACGGCGTGCTTCCAGCCATGTCCAATGAATAAAGCGTCTTCAGATTGGCCGCCTTCGCGAATCCAAAGTAGGAGTCAACGTCATTAGTCGATGGAAAATAACTGGAGTCCACCGAATCCCCGCCTATACGAAGGCCCCGTACTCCGAGATTATGAAAAAGCGTAAGGAGTTGCGCATTTGTTGCATTAAAGAAATAACCATTTGGGTTATAGCCTTTGCTGCCGTATCGCAGGCTCGCCGTTTCGAAACTGAACACGCCAAAATCCGATGGGACTGTCGTGCTGGGGAATCGCGTGTTGATCGTTAGAACCACCGGCGACTGCGCCGGCATCTCGCGCGCCAGAAAGCACATCACGAAAACCAGGATGGGGACAGCTGTGCTATTTATCGGCAAGCGCATGGTGGAAATCAGCGGACCGGTGCCTGCGACTTCAGGGATAAAAGGTATTCGGGGGCGCAGTTTGAGCCGGAGCTGTCGTGTGCGCCGCGAACCACAATATGTCCGGGTTATTGCCCAGGTTGCTGGTTTGGGCCCTGATCGGAGTGACAGTTTGCTCAACGTTCCAATTTACCAGCGGAAAGACACCCGGCAATCGCCATGGGTGAAGCTCAGCATGACCGTCAGCGAAGGCAAAAGCGCAAGCGCCGTTGTGATACGCAGCCGGCATGTCAACCCAAGAGGTCAAATTCGCATTTATTGGCATCACAAATGAGAAATAGTCGTCGTTGATGCTGTCCGGGTGTTCGTCCAGATAAAGCCAAAGGTCCGACGGACTGGGCGCTTTCATATCGCTCTCCTTATAATAGTATCGCCAGGTGCCCTGCGGGCCGAGAGGGTAGCCATCGTCCTTGGTATCAGGAGAAATGGCGCAGTTCATAGAAAAGCTGCGCACGCGCCCGAACCTTCCTCCACCAGGATTCTTCCATGTGCTTTTATCGCCTGGGTCCAACATTACCCTTGGGTCCTGAATGATAGAGCCGAGTTGAGAATATTTCGGATCCATGATAAGCGCCCTGTTGGTATAATCTTCCACGCCCGCATAGGTGCCACCGATAGACGGCGCTGTGCCGCCTTGCGGGCCTCTCATCTGACCTGCGCACCACGCAGGTCCGCCTTCAGCGCTGCGTCCTTGCGGCAGATACCCTCCATTATCGGTAGTATACATACTGCAACCGGTACCCTCCTGGCGTATGTTATTGACCGCTCCGATATTTATCGCGCGCTGTTGAGCTTTGTCCAGCACCGGCATGAGGATTGCCGCCAGGATGGCGATGATGGCGATAACGATCAGCAATTCCACGAGCGTGAAGGCGCGCCGCCGTCTCTTCACGCCACGAGTGACTCCATCTGAATTCCGTCTTTTCGCCTTTAATCTGGATAGGCCCATGCATCCTGCCTTTCCGGCGAATACAAAATAAGTACCTTTGCGATTCCTCATAGGTATTATGAATCAGTTTCCCATGTCATTACGGATACATCAACCGATAAAATACAGTGCCATTATTCAGATTAATCGGCACGAAATACTCATTAGTTGAAGTCGAACCACTGACATCGAACCAATTAGTGCTTAGCCCAACCGCCACGCTATTGGTCTGCGCTTGCAATTTCCAACCGGTGTGGTCAGACGGCCAGCTCAAGAGCAATTGGTTGTTCGCCACCGAGAACACGATATTAGTCGGGGTCGTATTTACTAAATTGACGATCGAAAGCGCGACCAGGGCGGAACTGGCACCATAAGCATTCGCCACAGTCAATTGCAACTGACCGCCGTTCCAGTCAGCCGGTACGTTGCCGACGGTCAGAGTGGCGTCGAGCGGAAGGTTGTTGGTGAAACCGGTCACCAACAGATTGGTAACGCTATTGGTAATAATTGCCCACTGATAATTCAATGGCGCCGTGCCAGCCGCGCCAGCGGGCACAATCAACGTGCTTCCGGGCGCATTCGTCACGTTGGCGGGCGGCAACGGCGCGAAGAACGGCGGAACACTGCTTCCCGTCGTGACATAGAGCGTCCCAATCTGGCCGGCAGTCAGCGCGTTAGTGAAGAGAGCCACTTCGCAAATCTGGCCGGCAAACTCCCGACCCACGCCGGTCGGATTATTAGTGTAGACTGGATCAGAACCGATTATCACATCGCTGGTATTACCAGAAATAACGCTCAAGGTCGTGACACCGTTGGGCGTTCCGTTGGTATCCAGCTTTCCATCTACATAAATGGAAACTACATCGCCCTGGTTGACTGCCGCCACTTGATGCCAGTTGCCATCGTTATAGACTCCTGTTGTGGAAATGTCCCCAACAGCCTTACCAGTGCCTGCGGCGGCGTGATTGCCGTTTCCGGCGTTGAAGACGAGGCAACCGTTGGTGGTGACGGTTAACTGCCATGAATTTGTCCCGTGACCCACAATCGTTTGTACCCGGTTGTCACAGGGATTGCCACGGAACATAGCCAATACTGTGAAGTTCGCACTTGAACCGGTTGGGTTGAATGCCGTCGCGTACCCGACATCAGCAAAGCTGCTGATGCCGCTGAACAACGTGACATTGTTTCCGGACAGTCCAATGAGGGACGTGCCATTGGTTTGATAGGGTCCAGGCTCGACACCTGGAACGGTACCGGGTGTGTACAGCCCATTCGCTCCCGAGCTTCCGTAGTTGAAAACGACGGGCCATGTATTCGCCGGGGGCGCAGTGTACACCGCCGCATCCATTCGCAAATAAATCACCGGGTTGTCATTGGTGACATCGTGAAAATAAACTCCTGGGCCGCCGTTGGTGCCGTCGCTGTAATGTGTGGCAACATCGGCGATCACATTCGTATAGACGGCAAACTCGTCCACAATGCCGGCTGACGAGCGCAGACCGCCATTGCCGGAGCCGATGCTGAGCGGCGTCCAGAAATCCGGAGAATATTTCCCAACATCCGCCGTGGGTGTCGAATTTATTGCAACGCCGTTGGCATACAACGTGAAGTTTGTCTGGGCATCACAAGTGATCACGACGTGACACCATTTATTTACGGGCACAGGAGCACCGCCGGAGGTGCCGCCGCTGATTAACTTGTCACCATTATTCGCAGTGATGCCGGCATTTTCCCCGTTATAACCATACGGCACCAGGGTTCCGTTAGCCCAATTTAACATCATGCCACTATAGTTAACCAGGTCGCCGCCGATGCCATCGTTCAGCCCTGCTGCGCCGGTTTGAGACCAAACAGCCTCGCCGGTTGGCGAATTGGTCGGATAAAACCAACATTCAACAGTGAATGGCGGGTTCAAAGTCGTCAGGGGCGAGCTGTGAGGAACATACACGCCGTTTGTAAAACTCAAAGTCGTCCCGGAATTCCCGGTGCCGAAGGTCAAGCCAAGCGCAGAGTCACCGTCGCCTGGTAAAGCGCCAGGTTGCTGGCGCGTGAAACCGCCATAATCGCGCACCCAATCGGGATAATAGCCTGTGCCCAAAAGGCCCAGGCTCCCATAATTATATTCGGTGTCTCCGGCCGAGGCTGTTTCCGCCTCGTGCATGGGCCAATAACCGACCGGATGCAGTCCAAGAATATTTGTCCCGTAACCAATCGTGGGCGCAGGCGGAACGCTGATGCTGGTAAACATGGAGACTGTGCTGGTCACAGCGCCAAACGCATTGGTGATGACCACAGAATACGGAGTGCTGCCAGGAGCGCCGGCAATTGCCGTGTAAGTCACGTTCGTCGCCCCTGAGATTGGCCCGAGGGAATTATACCATTGAAAATAATAAGGCGAAAAAGTGCTGGCGCTTATACCAATCGAATAAATGTAAGATTGTCCCGATACAACCGTAACCGGCGATGGTAGGTTACGGCTGATCTGGGGCGCATTCGTATTGACGAAAAGCAACACATCAACTGTCTCTGTGCCGAACGTGTTGTGAACTGTCAACTGCAGTTGATCGTTATTCCAGACAGCAGGCACATTGGAGATAATCAGCGAGGCATTCATGGGAAGACCGTTGGTTGAGCCCGATGCCAAATTCGTGCCTCCGCTCACGTCACTCCACTGGTAAGACAAAGGAATTGTTCCAATGACACTGACCGGAATGTTCAGCGTATCACCAGGGTTAAGGCTAACGCTGTTCGGCGGCGCCACGGCAAAGGCCGGCGGGACGCCCGCCGCGCTGTAATGCGATGCCACCTGGCTGGCAGTCAACGCGTAATTATACATCGCCACATCGTTGATGCTGCCAATGAACTGGTTGGTATAATTGATTCCGTCAACGGTTCCCGCCCCAATAGACACAGGTTCTGGAGCTTCGGCCACACCCGAATTCTTGGGAATGGCCGCTGTGGCGAGCAGCGCGCCATCGTAGTAAAGCGACAACAGGCCATTGGCTTCATCGCAGACACCCACAATATAGTGCCAGCCATTATCCAGCTCAGTCGGCGGCGTGGCGCCCGAGCCTACTGTATGAACAGTTCCTCCGGCGTCGCGCACATAGAAACGAAAATGTGTTTTGGTTGTATCAATGCCGAGGTTAAACTGGTCGTCCACATTGATAATTCCCTTGGCAGCCAGCGGCGATCCGACGTTCTGCGGATAAAGGCTCTGGTTGATACCGTTGACCCACGCTTCCACGGTGAACTCGCCGTTCGCTCCGTTGGTGGCCGCAAAGTCTAAACCCTGAATCTGGCCTGCGTATTCGTTGATCGCCGGTAATGACCCAAACTCGCCAAAGGTTGTCGACGTGTCGCCTGGATCTGTGTTGTTGTTATAGCCTGCCTGGTCAATATAAACGTTCGTAAAAAAGCCATCGTTGCCGCCCACGTAGTCATGGCAAAGCACGCCATTATTTCCGCCGCTGTTATCCGGTCCCTCATTCAAACGCCAGTACGCAATCGGACTCCCGGCCATGACATTCGTCGGATATGGCGCAGTCGGCGCCGCAATCACCGATGCAGTCCAAACCATGCTGGTCACCGTAGTCAGGTAATTGCTTGCAACACAAACATTCGTAATAGAGCCGAACGGCACGTTGGGCCAAACCATGGTGGAACTGGTCATCGCCGCATCCAACACGCCATTGGTGTACCAATAATACGAAATCGGCTGGGCGCCGGCTGTCGCAACTGAAAAGGAAGGGTTGGCGCCGGCGAACAATGTAAAAAGGTTGGTGTATGGGACGGGAGTCTGGCTGAGAATTACCGGCCTGGCGTAGGCGGTCAAACTCGCCAGGATGCTGGTCACTGAACCGTAACTATTGGCGGCAATCACATAATAATAGCCGCTGTCGTTATCGGTCATGTTGGTAACCGTCAATTGCGCAGTGGTGGAATTTGTATAATGCACCATGTCATCCACCAATTCCGTCGCGCCGCTGTAGCTTGGACTGCTGTTGAAATACCATTGGTAAGTCAATGCTTGAGAACCGTTGGCGGTCACGCCAAAGGCAATGGAAGTACCAGGACCGCCATTGACCGCCCTGCCCGTCTGCGGTTGGGTGAGAATATAGGGCGCAACGTCGCAGGCGCTATACAACGTCTGAATCTGGGCCGGCGTCAATGCCTGGGCAAACAACGCCACGTCGCAGATTTGCCCGGCGAATTGCCGTCCTGCGCCGGCGGGATTGTTCGTATATTGCGGGTCGCTGCCGATGATCACGTCCAATTTTGACCCCGGGCCCATGCCATTGGTGCTGGCGTTATTGGTAAAACTGTCCAGGATGCCGTCCACAAAAAGGAAGTTGGTTCCCTGCAAAGCGGGATTTGAATTCGGCGCATAGACCGCCGCGACCTGGTGCCACTGGTCGTCATTATAAACACCACCCGAAGTCAAACCGGAAGGTGTGTTCGTGCCAAAACGCCACACAAGGCGCCCCGCGTTGTTGAGCGTGACGCTCCACGAATTGTCCGAGTGTCCCACCACGGTGTTGTTGCGATTGTCGGCGGGGTTGCCTTTGAACAGAGCGGTCACAGTGAATGGCACTGCGCCTGTCGGATTATATGCGGGCGCATAGCCTGCGTCTCCAAAGCTGCTGATACCGTTCAGCGCCGCCAGATTCGACGGCACTCCGCTAAAGGCGACGCCGTTCGGATTCATCAGCGGACTGATCAACTTTCCAGGAAGTGTGCCGGGAGTATAAACGCCGTTCCCAACCGCCACTCCGTTGGTCTTTCCATAGTTCGCAAGGATCGGCCATGTGCCCGCGCTGGGCGTGACATAAGCGGCAGGCGCATCCATCCGCAAATAAACCACGGCGTGATCGTTCGTCACATCGTGGAAATACTGGCCCGCTGCTCCGTGGATGCCGTCACTGTAATGCGTGCTGACGTCGGCAAGCAAATTTGTATAAACGGCAAACTCATCTATATAGCCGGCGCACGCGCGAGTGCCACCCCTGCCGCCGCCGATGGTTATCGGTGTCCAAGTATCCGGAGTATATGTTCCGACGCCATTTCCGGTGACCAGGTAATTCAATTGTGCGCCGTTGCCATTGACATAAAAACTGAAATTGGTGTTGGCATCACACTCCAGAACCAGATGATACCAATTGAATGGTGGAGAAACAGGGGCGGAGCCGACGTTCGTGTCGCCAGAAAAACCTGCCGAGAATTGCGCGCCGTCCAGATTGAATATCTGGAAGCCGGTATTGGTTCCATTCTCCCATGTCAGTCGCACCCCCGCCAGGGAACCGACATTTCCGCCGGAATTGCCCCCCTGGTTGAATCCTTCATCGCCGCATTGGGCCCAAATGTCTTCGCTCGCAGTGTTCGTCGGGTAAAACCAACATTCAACCGAAAATGGCGGGTTCAATGTCGTCTGGGGCACAGTATGGGGCACATATAGAAAATTCGTATACGTCGCCGCGGCAGGCGAAGCCCCGCGAGTAAAATTGACTGCCGTATCGCCGGGATCACCGGTTATCGCACCCGCAATTCCGCGCTTCATCGACGAGACCGCACCGCCAACCGCCCAATCCGGGTAAAAGCCTTCGCCCAACGGCCCCAGTGTGCCATAGTTTGTTTCGATATCTCCCGGCAGCGCCGCCTCCACCTCGTGCATCGGCCAATATCCAATTGGATTGAGGCTGGTGATGGCATTTGAATAAGACAATTGGGCTGACAGCCGCATCGTTGCCAGCAGCAACATCGCCGGCAGCACTACCGATATCCTGAGTAATTTCGTATTCATAATTTGTGTTGCGCAGATTTGTTGGTTTTTAGGGAGGTGTCTGGACACACTAAGTTATTTCGAAAGCGAAAGAAAGCTTTTTCTACGCGCCAGAGCCGATATTAAAACGGTTGTAGTCAAGAATGCTTGATTGCCATACTAATGCATAAACAGTTGGTCCGGTATCATATATTTGGATGACCCTTCGTGAGGCGTATCAAACCATCGGACGACCATTCTCACGGAGCGCGGCTGTGCTGAAAGCCAGCCGCAGCAGCTTCGCAAGCCAATGCGCACACCTAATCACCTAGCCTCCTGCCCGCCACATGCTGCGGCTGTTCATCGACACAGCCGCGCCGGAGAAGGTTCATGGGGAAAGAGAGTCTTCCGATTGAAACGAGCCCGGTTCAAGATCGGCCTGCACCCTTCGAGAATCCTCGAGAAATTTACTCTTCAAATCTCGTCCTTGATTGCCCGCCCAATCGACCCTATGCTTAAAGCGTGGCTTCCCCGGCAATCCAGTTCCGCCGTTTTTTTCTGGCGGCGATTCTGATTTGCATCCTGCGCTGCGCCGATACGCTGGCTTCAACAGATACCAATACCTGGTTCACCCGCTCCTGGAATACCTATGACGGCCTGCTGAATGATCAGATTGGCGCTATTGCACAGGGCAGAGACGGCTATTTATGGGTCGTGCCTCCCGTGGGCCTGATGCGCTTTGACGGTGTCAATTTCAGTCGGTTTCCGTTGGAAAATTATACCAGCCCGGCGGATAACCACATTGGGACTGTCTTGCAAAGCCGCGCCGGAATCTTCTGGATCGGCATGTATGGCGGAACAGTGATCGGGCTGAAACCGGATTTTACTACCGTGACGGTCCCGCAGGCTAATCTGCCAAAAAGCACGCCATTCGGTTTGGCTGAAGATCAAGAGGGTTCACTTTGGCTGGCATATGCCAACGTGGTTTGTCGAATCAAAGACGGACACGTGGCGCGATATGCAACCGCAAAAGGAATGCCCATCGGCCAATTTCATTCGCTGATTAGCGACGGCGCTGGAAATATCTGGCTGGCTAAGGGAAACCAAATTTGCGTCTTCCGGGACGATCACTTTGAGCAAATTGCCACCCAACCGGAAGTTCGCAAATTGGCCGCCACGCCAACCAATGCCGTATGGGCCATCGCCGGCGCACACCTTCTGCGATGTGACACTAGTGGCGAGCTGCTTGACCAAGGCGCTCTTCCCGGAATCGCTAATGCAAGAGGTGCTGCTTTGTTGGAAGACGACTCGGGAGCCGTCTGGATTGGCACCGACGGCGACGGCTTATTTCGCTTCGATGGAAATGGCTTTGAAAAGATTGAAACTTCATATCCCAGTATTCTGGGCCTGGCCGAAGACGGCGAAGGCAATATTTGGGCCGGCACATTTGGCGGCGGCCTGGACCGGATTTCATTAAGCGCCGTGCGACTGGAGACCCTGGAAGTCGGCGGAGCGCTGGAGAGAGTGCAATCTATTTGCGAAGATGCCAACGGCGGTCTGTGGGGTGCGGCATATAGCGGCTTCCCCTATCGCGGTTTGCTTGTCTCGTATGTCAACGGCAAGTGGACTCCGGCTTTCACAAACTCGCCCTTTAGTGGTGCTATGACGTGCGTTGCGGCTGACAACAACGGCGCGGTTTGGATCGGCACTGTGGATGGAAAGCTGCTGCGTTTGAAGGACCAGGGCCTGGTGCTTGTGCAATCCACACCCGATGGCGCCATCTCCGCGCTCCAGCCTTCATCCAACGGCGATGTCTGGATCATTGGCGCACAGAGGTTGCAATACTTCCACGACGGGCAATTACGCGAAGTCCAATTGCCACGGCAGATTCGAAGAATTTCCGCCGCGACCGAAGATGCCGCTGGCAACCTCTGGCTTGCTGCATGGGACATTGTCTTGCGATTCGATGGAACCAATATTATTGATGAATCACCGCATCTGCCGATTGCGGGTCGGAGGGTCAACACCCTTTATGAAACCCCCGACGGCAGCATGTGGATGAGCGGTGGAGGCCTGGGTCTGCTGCGATACAAGAATGGGCGGGCCGACTGCATCGGGACTGGACAGGGATTGCTTGACGATTACATCGCACAAATTGTCATCGATAGTCACGGCTGGCTCTGGTGCGCGGGCGATCATGGAATCTTTAAAGTCCAATTACATGAACTGGAAGAGGCCGCGCAGGATCACAATTTCCATTTGCGTCCTGTCGCCTATGGCCAAAACGAAGGACTGCCAAGCCTGGCAGCCCTCGTCAGCATCGGTGTGCCCTTTGCGCTGCCGCATTCCCTTTACAGCCACGATCGCCGGGTTTGGTTGCTTACGAAAATGGGCGTAGTGGCGGCAGACCCCAAACTGCTGCCGGCCGTCCGAGTGCCTCCATCGGCTTTATTGACCCGGGTGGCGATGGATGGACAAATCATAGCCTCTTACGCTGAAGCGGCGCCCACGCAAACCGTCGCCAATCTGGCGACGCTGGACCAACCGTTGCAATTGCCGCCGTCACACCGCCATTTGGAATTTGATTACACTGCTTTTTATTTTAGCGCGCCGGAAAATCTCCGGTTCCGTTATCAGCTAACCGGTTTCGATACCGGCTGGATAGATGGCACCGCCGATCGGCATGCCGATTATTCGCGGCTCACGCCGGGAAATTACCAATTCAACGTCGAAGCGTGTGTCGGCGACGGCCCATGGAGTATTGGACCTGCCACGGTTTCTTTTACAGTGGCGCCTTTTTTCTGGCAAACCTGGTGGTTTCGGCTGAGCTGGGTATTGCTTCTGGCTTTGGCCGGCATTGCCATTGTGCGTTACATTTTCGTCCGGCGCTTAACCGCCCAAATGCGCCAACTCGAACAACGAGCTGCCCTCGACCGCGAGCGGACTCGCATCGCCCGGGATCTGCACGACGACCTGGGCGGCAGCTTGAACCTGGCCGCGCTGACCCTGGATATGACCCAACGCGAGCAAGGCATGGGGGAATCACTGAACGGCAAAATCAGGCATTGTTCCACGATTGTCCGCCAGGCGGCCAAATCGGTGGACGAAATCGTCTGGGCCATTAATCCACGCAACGACACCTTCCGTTACCTGGTGGATTATCTCAGCCAATTCGCCGTCGAGTTTCTGCAAGCCGCCGACATTCTCTGTCTCGTCGAGCTGCCCGATGAAATCCCGGATTGGGAAACGTCGCCCGAAGCGCGGCACAATCTGCTACTCGTTGTTAAGGAAGCGCTCAACAACATTGTTCGCCACGCCCGCGCGACCGAAGTTTGCCTGCGCGTGACCATTTCCCAAAATCAGCTGAACATTGTCATCCAGGACAACGGACGCGGCTTTGAAAACCCGCCGGACAACACCACATGCGATGGCCTGCGAAATATGCGCCAACGAATGGAAGAAATCGGCGGCCGCTTTGAACTCGACAGCCGTCCCGGCGCCGGCACCCGTATCGCCCTGCTCTATTCATGGCCGCTTCATTCCTAATGCCTACTCCAAATATACTATATCCAATTGCCGCCCGGCAGAGTAGATAGTATTGGTTTAATGACGGATTTCATGCCCATAACCATTTGCATTGTTGAAGACAACGCGGACATACGCTCAGGCGTCGCCCGAGTGCTGAATCAAGCGCCGGGATTAAGCTGCGTCAGCACCTACGCCACCGCTGAAGCCGCCCTGCGCGACCTTCCCGACCAAAAGCCCGACGTCGTGCTGATGGACATCCATCTGCCAGGCATGAACGGCATCGAATGCGTCGCAAAACTCAAGGCACGCCTCCCGCAGTTGCAAGTCTTGATGCTCACGCGTTACGAACAAAGCGACCAGATTTTTGACTCCATCCGCGCCGGCGCCAGCGGGTATCTCCTCAAATATACACCGGCGGAGGAATTGGTTCAGGCGGTGGAACAGGTTCACGCCGGCGGCGCGCCCATGACGATGCAAATCGCGCGCAAGGTCATTACCTATTTCCACCAAACTCAAAAGTCGGCGTCCGAGGTTGAAAAACTTACCCCGCGTGAAAAGGAAGTCCTTACCCTGCTGGCTAAAGGCTATCCTTACAAAAAAATCGCCAGCGACCTGGGAATCGCCATCGGCACCCTGCGCGTGCATCTTCGCGCCGTCTACGACAAGCTCCATGTCCATTGTCGCACAGAGGCAGCAGTAAAGTATTTGGGAAGAGGTTAATCGGATAACGGCCTCGCTTTTTCAGTCCAATTAGGCAACATCGTCCTTGGAAGAAACTCACTCGTGCAAAGCTCCATGTCCTTTTCAAGCCTGCTCACGATCCGTGAAACGGCTCGCGCACGGAGCGCGGCTGTGTGCCGGGGCACCAACCGCAGCACTCGCGAAAGCTGTGGCCGGCCCTCAACACGGCCGTGTTTCGAAAACGATTTCTAAAAATGAACGCATCCTCAACCCTAAGATTCACCAGCCTTGCGCTATTGTGTCTGGCACTCCCTCTTTGCGTGTCCAGCTCCGCAAGCGCATCCAATACGGCTGAAACCGCCGCCGCCCTAAAAGTCCCCGTCGTCAGCGGACCGGAAATCTGGAAAGACCCGTCACAACCGATTGACGCGCGCGTCCGGGACCTCGTCAGTCGATTGTCATTGAAGGAAAAGGCGTTGCTGCTCACGGCCAATACGCCCGCGATTCCGCGCCTGGGCATTCCCGCTTACAGTCACCGCAATGAATGTCTGCACGGCGTCGAAGGTGGCATGGCCACCGCCTTTCCCCAGGCGATCGGCATGGCGGCCACCTGGGATCCATCGTTAATTCACGAGGAAGCAGAGGTCATCGCCACCGAAGGCCGCGCCGTCCACAACGATTACATTGCCAAACATGACGGCAACAGCGGCGAACACGTGGGGCTCAACTTCTATTCGCCCAATATCAACATTTTCCGTGACCCGCGTTGGGGCCGAGGCCAGGAAACTTACGGCGAAGACCCGTTTCTGACCGCGCGATTCGGCGTCGCGTTCATTCGCGGCCTTCAGGGGGACGACCCCAAATACGTCAAAGCCCTCGCCTGCGCCAAACATTATGCGGTCCACAGCGGACCCGAATCCGAGCGCCACGTATTTGACTCCCGGCCACCCGAACGCGATCTCTACGAAACCTATTTGCCGGCATTTGAAGCCGCCGTCCGCCAAGGACACGTCGGTTCAGCAATGGGTGCGTACAGTTCTCTCAACGGCGTGCCCTGCTGCGCCGATCCTTTTCTGTTGACCGACTTATTACGCAAGCAGTGGGGTTTCAACGGCGTGGTATTCTCAGACGGCGGCGCCATCGGCGACATCTGGATGAGGCATAAATATGTCGCCAGTCCTGAGGAAGCAGCTGCCGCGGCGGTTAAGGCTGGCTGCGACGTATCCTCCGGCGGCATGGAAGGCAAAGGAGGTGGAGCGGCGTTTTCATTTTTGCCCGCCGCTGTTGCCCGGCGTTTAATTTCAGAGAAAACCGTTGATGCCGCTGTGAGCCTGGAATTGACGATGCGCTTCCGATTGGGAATGTTCGACCCGCCGTCTCAGGTTCCGTGGTCGAACCTCACTCTGGCCGACGACAACACTCCCGCGCACCAGGCGCTGGCCCTCAAAGTCGCTGAAGAATCCATCGTCCTGTTGAAGAACAATGGCCTGCTGCCTCTAAATCGCGACGCCATCAAACGGATCGCCGTCATCGGGCCAAATGCTGATTCCACGAATGCGCTCTACGGCAATTACCACGGCAACGCCTTCCAACTCGTTACCGTCCTGGACGGCATCAAACAGATCGCCGGCCCAAACATTGAAGTCTCTTACGCCACCGGCTGCCCGCTCGCGTTGAAAGAAAGCGGCTCGAACCGCCCCACACCGGAAATGACGGCGCAAGCCATTGCCGCCGCAAAAGCCGCCGATGTAATCATTTTCGTCGGCGGCCTAAACCTGAATCTCGAACAGGAAGAATCCAAACCGACAAAGGATGATTTTCAGGGATTTTATTGTGGTGACCGGACCCGCATCGAGTTGCCTTCGCCGCAAGAGGATTTGCTCAAGGCGCTCAAGGCAACCGGCAAGCCGGTCATTTTCGTCAATTGCAGCGGCAGCGCCATCGCGATGCCGTGGGAAGCGAAAAATCTCCCCGCCATTGTTCAGGCATGGTATCCGGGCGAACGAGGCGGAATCGCTGTCGGGAAAATCCTCTTTGGCGACGTCAATCCCGCCGCGCGCCTGCCCATCACCATTTACCGCTCCACGGCGGATTTACCTCCGTTCACCGATTACTCAATGAGCAATCGCACCTACCGATATTTTAGCGGCAAACCACTTTTTGCTTTCGGCCACGGATTAAGCTATACCACTTTCAAATATTCAGACCCGAATCTTGAAAACAAACTGATCGGCCCAGATGACACAATCCACGTTTCCTTTACCGTCAAGAACACCGGAAAACGCGATGGTGATGAGGTCGCACAAGTGTATTTTCGTCATCTCAATTCGACCGTACCCCAGCCCAAAATGGCGCTGTGCGGCTTTAAACGAATTCATCTCGCCAGTGACGATAAAACCGAAGTGACCATAGACATCCCCGCAAAGCAGCTTCGCTACTGGGATACAATAAAACACCAATACGTCGTCGCGCCAGGCCGATACGAACTCCTCATCGGTGCCGCCTCCGACGACATTCGCCTGCGCAAACCACTGAAAATCTCCGAACCGCTCTGACCCGCAGTGGTAGGGCGGACGTGCTCGTCCGCCAAGGCGACGGCGAAGCCGAAAGCCAGTCACAACGTATTACCCAGCGCCGCGCACACCCCTTCAATCAAATCACAAATCAATTCACTTGCCGTTACGCGAAATTTTGGCAGAATACCTGTCTCAGTTTGACACTTTGGTTCGGGGCGTAGCGTAGCCCGGTAGCGCGCTTGTTTCGGGTACAAGAGGTCGTGAGTTCGAATCTCACCGCCCCGACCATTTTTTCAGGGGTTTCTCAATGGTCAACGGTTTCTTAACGCTTTCTTAACAGTTCAGTTAAGGAGCGTTGCCCGTTAAGAAACATGAAGACCGCGAAAGATGGGAAGCAATTTCCCGTGACCATAACTGAGGGGGGCGTATCCGCCAAAATCCGCAAAACCAGCCAAACCAAAAACGGCACAGATTATGTCGTTTATATTGTTGACTACATTCTGTTTGGAAAACGGAAACAGGTTGGCCGATCCAGTTTCGATGAAGCCAAACAGCACGCGCTGGAAGCCTGCCGCTCCATCTCCCAGGGCAGGCAAGATTCGTTCACTCTAACAAATCAAGATCGACTGGTTTATCTTCGCGCGACCGAATCCCTGGCGCCGGTTGGCTTTCAATTGGACGTAGCTGCAACCGAATATGCAGCGGCAATGCAAATCTTGGGCGGCAAAACATCCATCGCAGAAGCCTGTCGGGACTGGATGAAGCGCAATGCTACGGAATGCCCCAAGGTCAACCTCCCTGATGCTATCAAGCTGTTCAAAAGTGAAGCAGAGACAGACAACAAATCCGAAGAACGGAAAAAGCAATTCCGCATTGTCCTGAACCGTTTCGCAGAGAGCTTCAATGACGAAGCGCACACGGTCACACCGGGCTTGATCTCAAGCCATCTAACTAACCTGCCTTTATCAGACCGTTCCAAAAAGAACCACCGCGACGTTATCGGCTGCTTTAACCGCTGGCTGATTCTGAAGGGCTATTTACCGAAGGGAACGAATTGGCTGGAAAATGTCCAGAGGTATTCGGGAAAGAGATATTCAGAGATTGAGATATTTACACCGGAGGAACTGACCAAACTGTTGCAGGTGGCTGGCGAAATGACGCCATTTGTGGCCATTGCAGCATTTGCCGGATTGCGTCACGCCGAAATTGGCCGGTTGGATTGGAGCGAAATTGACCTGGAGGATGGTTTTATCGAAGTGAAAGCCATAAAGTCCAAAACTGGCGAGCGGCGGCTGGTGCCAATTCATGACAATCTCAAAAAATGGCTGCTCAACTATCGCAAAGACTCTGGCAAAGTGATTTCCTACGCCAACACAAATAAGCAGATTGCGAAAATCGCCCGGCACGCTGGTATTAAATGGAAACACAATGCCCTTCGTCATTCGTTCATCTCTTATCGGGTGGCCGAATGTGCGGACGTTCCGCGCGTAGCAGATGAGGCCGGGAATTCACCGCAAATGATCCGGCAACACTATCTGCGCCGAGTTAAACCGGCTTTGGCGGACCAATGGTTCAATGTTGTGCCGGCGACACCCACAAATGTTGTGGCGTTACCGGCAACACAACCGGTAGCAGCTTGACAACGAATTAGCCGCACAATCTTTCTGCCGTGACAATGGCTTCTTGCTCCATCGGACCATCTGGATAACCCAGAGTGACGCATTCCCACAAATAAGAACGCAAAAACGTAGCAAATCCTAACCGCTCATATTGCGACGTATGGACGAGTTCGTGGACCGTGAGACGGCGTTGTTGCCAGCAATCAGCCCTAATAAAAATACCATATCCGAGGGTCAACCCTTCGGTCGCAGGAGAAATGAGTCCAAGTTCAATCGCCGCTTCCCCTAATGCAGGATCGGTTGGTACAGGTATCTGTGCAACCGAAAGCAAACGCACTCGTTCGGGGCGGGCGACGCCAATTTGTCTCGCGTCTGCAATTTGTGATTCAGTAAGTAAGACACCCGACTGAAGAATGATATACTCTTGGTCTGCTGCCCACGCTTCGGCAATAGGCAGCAACATTTCGAACTGTTGTGATGTCACAGCCTTATAATGAGTAAGTGCGCTAATCCAGCAAACAAAAAGTGGCTCCGACTACGAACAAATTGTGAAAATCCCTCTCCGAAGATGCTAGATCAGCGAAGCACGGGCGTAAGCGATTGCCATTCAACTGAGTACGGATGTTGAATGTTTGGCCCTGTGTGTTAATATGACAGGCATGGGAGCTGAACGAAATGAGGATGGCTCACTGGAGGGTAAGCCATCGAAGAAGAAAACTGTCCCCGACGGTTTATCCGCCATGAATGATGCAGACGTGGCATCCGAACCGCCAAAGAGGATTTATCTATTCACAGACAAGTCCCCGCTGAGCGATACATCTAAATCCGACGACGAGGAAATTCAAGGCAGAACTTATTGTCTTAAGAGACAAATCGAAAAAGGCAGTCCGAGACGGCAATGAAAGCCTAGGATTTGGAAGCGTGCAGCGAACTCAGATATTTTCAAACACTTTCCTTTCCGTCCTGCGGAAAGGGCGCGACAGCGTTACGGCCAGCGCGAGCGGATAATGGAGTCCAGAGGCCATGCCTTTGGCTGCGGGGTTTGGGGACGGCAGCAGAGTCCCCAAAATCAAAACCGGCTGAACCGTTTCCAGTCCAGCCGGTATATTGGAGTGTCGGAGTGTCGCGGGTCAATCTTCGCCCGGCAACATTACGGTGATGGCGGTCTGCGTGTCGTCAATGTCTAGTGCGCCGCAAGTGGCAATGAGCTTCACAAGTGTCGGTTTGCGGTTGTCGTTGCGGACATAAAGCGCAAATGGCACTCGAACTATTCCCTGTGCTGCCGCCTTGCGAATGGCAAAACAGAGCATCCAGACAATATCCCAAAGCCGTCCGGCTTCGTCCTGGCCGGTAACACCTTCCGGCACGGCCACGTAAGCATCAAACACAGTGCGGGTGAGGAAAACCGGGAAACGGATTCCGGCCTCGCGTGCCGTCTCGGTTACGTCCACTTGGACGCCATCAGCAACAGCCTGCTTGCGGGTGTAGCTGTAAATGACTTCGCCAAAGAGCGATTCGTTTTCATTTGTGTTCATGGGAGGATTAGGCGTTGAAGTAACCCAATGAGCGGAGCGACGTAAAATTGCCGTTGCCAATGATAACATGGTCCAGCAATTCCAATTTCAAAAGCTGGCCTGCACGAATTAAATCGCGGGTCACTTTGATGTCAGCATCTGAGGGGGTGCTTTCGCCGGACGGGTGATTGTGCATCACAATCAAGGCGCTGGCGGCGGTGATGATGGCAAGGCGAAAGACTTCGCGGGGATGCACCAAAATCGTGTCCATCGTTCCAATGGAAACAAGGTGATGTCCCTTAATCTTTCGGCGCGTGTTCAAAAGCAACACGGCCAAACATTCACAGTCAGGGTTAAAATGCGGATGTGTGGCAATGTGCATCCGCCAATAATCGGCGGCTTTATCGGGTGTATCGCATTGTTGCAAAGCGTCCGGGGTCGGACATTCGCGCAAAGCCGTCACCTTGTATTCATACGGGCTGGCGGCAAACTTGAACGGTTTAACCAACGTTTCGAATCCGGGAAAAACTGCGGTAGTATTCATGGCAAGTTCTCCTTTCAAGCGGCGTTGTGGTCTGCGGCGAAGTGACTGCCATAACGGTTACGGGGGTCATACGTTGCACGTTGCTCGTTAATCGTGCCGCAAGGGTGCTGCCAAATCTGCCGGGCGTTGTTCCAATGAAACCCCAACTCAGCCAATACGCTGGTGACTTCTGCCGGTTGTTTCTCAGTGAATTGAATCCAAACCCATTTGCCAACGACTTCCGCCAGTTCAAAGAAACGCGGTGCTTGTTTGCTCAGCAAAGCCAGCAATTTTTCGGTATCCAGCGCCCGGTTTGTCCGGCGCAACTCCATATTGATTTTCGGTCTGTTTTCCGTGCTCAACTGTTCGGGACGGCTCTGAGCCTTGATCTGATTTTTGCTTTTCGTTTTCATGGTCTTTTTTTTGTGCTCTGCTGTTCGGTCCGGTCTTTCGCCCTTCACCTCTTAAAGCACCTGTAGTCAGGGCGGCGGCGGGATGTAGGCTTCAGCAGGGGCCCGCCCGTAATTGCCCCCTGATGAAAGGTGCTGGTGAGGGCGAAAGAACGAGCCGAATGCAGGGGCAGCAATGCGGAAAAGGACCTGAAAACGATTGAAATTATTTTGCCAAACTGAATCCGCGTGAGCGGGCGCAACTGGCGTGTCCGACTGCTGACGCATCGGGCATGAACAGTTGCGCATCCTCGGGCCTGTCTCCGAAACTGAAGCGAGCCGGCAAGCGGCGCGGAGTGCTCCGTCAGGGACAGGGGGTTGCGGATCACGTAGCGGCAAGCGAGCGGCCGTTTCAATTTCGAAGTCAGGCAAATTCTCCAGGCGGCAGTCTGCGACTTTTAGCACAAGCCCGTTTGTGAACTTACCTGGTACGTCAAAAGTCGCAGTCTGCGCCCATTTGGACCTCAACCTTGTTTTAAATTCTAATAGTGATTAAATGCGTCTTGGACATGCGCACTCTCCATGTTGATCGGTACTTCAAGCTGTTGTCACTGGTGGAAGAGGCGATTGGGAACAACCAGTTTGAAACAGCGGTGCGATACTCCCGCGAAGGTATCCAATTGGTTCCCGATGTTATTGCCGAAACGATTGAGGAGTATGGGAGCTTTAACATAGTGGCTTCGCCAGTTGTCGAGCGGGGAGCAATGCTTCTCGCACTTGCAGGTGACAGATCGGGCCTCGAAACTCTCAGAAATAACCTCGCTTGTATTCCGCCGGAAAATCCGCTGTGGGTGGTGACGAATGAGTGGCTCAAGGCGACGGATCTGATCGAGAACGTCCTCGCAAGAGTGACAAAGAAGCCGGGCATTCATCAGCTCGACCTTCGCGATGAGTTCGCTTCAAATGTGCATGAAAAATTTCGCGAGGTGTGCTACTGGCTTGCACGCACCGGTAAAATCAACCGAAAGCGCAGTGGTCGGTCGTACGCACTCTGGCCAACCGCGTCGGACGGCAGAATCCGGCAATAGCGGCGTTGATTGTTCAGCCTGATTGACAAAATGCGGGACGTCCATTTACTCTCCACGCATGGCCCTTGACCATTCAAAAGAATTCTTCTGCGACCAGGCACAGATTAAAGTGACTTTTGAATGGAGTTTTAAAACTATCTCAAGCGGAATGGAATCCGATGCCTTTCGGAAGATGGGGCAACATCAATGTACTGGTAAGGGTACGGAGCATTGTCCAGTTGGTCGGAAAGGTGAGCTTCCCGGATTTGGCAAATGTCCTTTTTATATTTCCCTTCTCGATAGACGGTAATTGCCGTTCTGCGCCACGTCTATGCGACCATTGGAAACGCATGTTCAAAGTGTTCCATGGCCGAAGCCGGCAACTCTTTTGCGTTCACTAGTCTCGTGATTGTTTCTCGATAAAACTCCAAATGATCAAGCGGCAAAGACCTAAAACGCTGCACTTTTTGTCCAATTTTGATTGTCTGAAGAAATTGGTTGAAGCACAAAATTGAGAGAGCATCCTCGTCCGAAGCCAAGCGGTGATTTTCTAAGTCTGCTTCAAGCATTCGACATTGGAGTTCAAGGGTTTTGAGAACCGCCTGAACGGGCATATTATGAATCATTTTTGAAAACGCGCCAAACACCATACATTGTGCCCCCCTGATAGAGAATCCTTTGATTTTCGACATTTTACGCGTTGCCGCTTGAAAAGTCAAACGACCTGAACCGATTCAGACGCGGAATCAGGCAATGGCTCCAAGTGAGTCTCGGCGACTTTACTGCGAAGAGATAGTCCGCCTGCCGAAGCCGGAGCATCAAAGTGGAGTCTGCCGCCATGCTCACTTTCGAGCCGTAGCGTTCACCCTCTTGCATGAGCGACATTGCGGAGACCGTCCAATTGGTGGATGGACCTAAACTTCTCGAAATTCTATTTCCTCCAGATTGCCGACCCACGTTGCGCTGGCTGCGCGAGCGACAAAAGAAACGAGAAATTCCCTACGTAAAACTTGGCCGGCTCGTTTATTTCAATGCCGTCCGCGTCCAGGAAGCGCTCGCCAAACAGCCCACAGCAAAGGAGAAAGAAAAAAAGTGAAAGAATTTTTAGGGTTGGACAGCATTTGTCCAACCCTCCCCTGTATTGTCCTTACGAACACGAAAAAATAAAAGACTGTGCACGCCTCCGGGGAAACCTCGTCATTGGGCTGCGATCAAAAGAAGAAAAACTATGAAACCACAATTCTACGAAGATTACACGACTGACACCCTCGATCCATTGGCTCCGCCAATGCAGGAAGATTTTAATTGGGACGAGCTTTACGAACGGTTCGGCGAAATGTCAGACCGACAGAAACATGATGAAAACATGGAGCGAATCAATGAGTTTGTGCGAAAACTGTTCCAATGGGTGGTCGCGATTGACTTAAAGCGGCCCAATTCGCAATTGCTGATTGGACGGCGATTCATTGCCCTGGCTTGGGTTCTCAATCCGGCGCTATTTGAAGGCTCGCCGTCCGCCTCAAAACTCGCTGAGAGTCTGGGCATTACCCGAAAAGCAAACCTTTGGGAACTGACCGGCGAAGCGTCGCGCCATTTCAAAATTCTCAACCGGGGGCAAAGTCATGCCTGGAACCGGAAAAGTGAACCACTCAAACGGGAAACCTCGGAAAACGGCGTCTTAACCGCGCCATCAGTTTGAGGCTGTAGCGTTCCGCGTATGGCGTATGCGATTCATCCATACCAATAGTTGGCGGCTCAGTGCTCGTCCAAAGAATTTCCCCCGTCCTTTCGTGCGCGGGCGGGCGGATTCGTATCAATGACGCACATCACAATAACGAAAGGAAAAAAGATGGTAGTTACATTGACAGTGTTTAAAGAGGTCCACAATACGTGGCCAGCCAAAAACGGAAAACCCGGTGGCGAGTCATTTGACCTGCTGTGCATGGACATGAGCAATCCCGCGGAACACCGGATGGAAGAAATGCTCTATTACCGAACCAAAGACGATGAGCGTGCCCGCATTTGGGGCAAATCTGTCGGCACGACGATCCAGGTCGGCGTCACGAAAATTCGTCATGGCGACAACAACGGCCGGGCCACCCTGATTGGGACCATCATGGCCGAACCGAAAAAGTAACGGAGCATGGCGAAAAATCCTCAGATAGACAGGAACTGGCGCGAACCGATTCGCAAGTCTGAGGTCGCCACCGATTTTGGCATCACCCTGGGACGAATCCAGTGGGACCTTTTTGCAACCATGTCATTTAAAGGAACCGTTCCAAGACCGAATACTTGTTACGGATTAGCGTTTCGCTGGTTGCAGGAATTGGCCAAAGTCGGTGGCGTGCCCTATAAACGCCTTCTCATTGCACTGCGCGGTGAAGAAGGCGAGATGTTTGGGCGTTTCCACTTTCACTGTTTGATTGGGGGAACTGCTACGCGCAACTATCACACGCTGCAACACCAGGCTCAATGGCTGTGGAAGATTCAGACTGGCGGCGCACGTGTAGATGTTCGGCAATATGACCGCTCACAGGCTGGAGCGGAGTACGTCGCAAAGTGCCTTGGGGCTAACGCGTACGAACTGAACAAATACAGTTTTGCCAACACCGTGACGCTCTCGCGCTCCGTTTGCCGGTTGATAGCGGTAATGGATGCGTTTAGTGAGAGACGCGGCAGACCTGGACACATGAAAAAACGGGATGGTGCGAGGTCGTTAAAATTGGAAACACCAGGTGGTGTGCCCGGTTTGGCGGGACGCGCTTTGCGATGAGACATCCTCATTGGCTGAACCAGTCTCCTTGTATGCGGTCACTGTGCCGGCGATAACGGCATAGACCACGTTTAATTTGCAGGCGGTTTGAACCATCTCCAAACGGAGACGATTAACCTGCGACAAGGGAAAATAGAACTGCCAGCCCAGTGATAAAACGCCAAAGCTACTGTGGCGCGTGTCAAAGTAACCGGGGCCCCCGCGGCGAGCGGGCGGCGGGCGCGGAGCGCCGCCGCCCCCGCCGTGGGGTTCCTTGTAGAATTCCTATGCCTTGATGAGATCGCGCTGTTGACTTGCCTGCGCTGGAGAGCGAAGACTTTCGAGTTGCTGCCTAATCTGGACCAGTGAGTAAGAACGTGCGGCAGGGAACCGAAAAACCGGAATAGCAGCATCGCCTAACGCGGAATCTACCACCCAGTCGCGAATTCCTCGCTCAAATCTTCGATGCGTGCTGTCGTCCAGTTCGATGACGCCGACGACGCGGAGACTTTGCGGATCACAAAGCACAAAATCAACGTGCTTGGAGGCGATGCGATTAAATGCGAATCGCCAGCCGCTTCGACTCGAACTCTTCCCAGGGGAAATAATATCAGCCAGCCGGACCTTTGGAAAAATGCTGTAAGCCTGTGCTATCACCTGTTGTAAAACCCTGAAAAAGGACTGCTCGGCCGGCGAAAGCAATGGCACTGCCTGATAACGAGCCCCGCCACTGGCTTTGGCCACCAGTGCGGAACGCTGCCAGAGCGTGATGATTGTCACCGTTAAAACGAGCAAAACGACGATAACCGCCATCGTTGCAAGCAGCATCACCATGATAAGGAGTGGTAAGGGCAGGTTTATGGCGGCGAAATAAAATTTCATAGCGGTACTTTGACCTGTAAATGCGAGCAAGCTTCGGGCCACCCCAAGAACTGTCGTAGCGTTCTCCCTTCGTTGAAGACTGGGTTGGTAGCTGGCGCGGTCAGCGGCTCGGTCAAAATGTTGAACGAAAGGATAAGCTCACAGGTAGTTTCGACTTTTCCACGATGTATTCGGGCGCTAACACGGCGTTCCTGGCGGCTGCGGCTCTCGCGGCTGGTGTGTTCACCGTGTTGGTCGGTGCATCCTGGGTGAAAAAGGCTCTTCGGCGTATCGCCTAAACGGCAAGCCGGGTTTTTGGTCGCAAGCCCCGCTGATGGGTACATGGCGGCGGGGCCTCTCGGGGCGGGCGTGGTGCATAAGTAGCATACATGGATTGTGTCCATGAGAAGGTGGTGCAAATCCACCCCCCGCATCCAAAAGCAAACCTGTTGGCAGTTTCTTTGGAATTGAGAATGATGTTTTATGTCTCTTCATATCGGTGCCTGGTTCGTGGGATTCTTTTTTGCCTTCTGTATTGTACGGTGGTTGTTTCGGTAGTTCGAGGGGACATGATACAGGATCCCGTGACGGGTGCCTGGACGCTGGCTGTTCGTGATGATTCTCCGTGTATCAGTACGAATGTATCTATTAATGTTTCTGCTTGGTATGTCGCTGCGCCGAATGAGGGCTATGGTGGTTATTCGCCTCCTGGTAGTGGAAACTTGATTTATGAGACTTTTCTTGGTCATCCCAACGGTGAATCGTTTACGGTTAACACCTTGGCTGGTACGCCGGGGCAAGGTATGGTCCAAGTTGGTGGTGTTTGGTATTGGGAAGTTGGGCCTGTGCCTGAGTATAACTACGTTGATTTTACAGAAAGGGGCATGGTAAACTATTCGGTCACACCATCTGGTGGTGATAGTCCACCTTCGCAGTACGTTCAGCAAAGCATCAATTCGCGGATAACTCCTACACCTGTGTATCCACCTTCTGTGGGGTACGTTGCGAAGTCGAATCCTGATGGTTCAAATCCTTGTGGGCCTGCGTCTGATGGGCCGTATAGCGGGCAGAGTGCCCAATTTGTACCTGACAAAAACATAACTGACGGGCCGGTGCAAACGCCTGATGGGACAATCCTTCAGCCAGGGCAAACGGAAAGCAATTTGTTGATTACGATTCCTGAGAACGGGTCTGGTGGATACACAAATCGGGCTTTGGACCCTAATTCGGGGATGTGGCAGGATGGGGTTTATATCCCTATCACAAACAATTTTTCGTGGAGTCCGGCAAATGGTTGGACAAATTATTCTTCGTACGGTACGCCAAGCATAAACAACAATGGGGCTTATTCTGACAACTTGTATAGCAATGCGGGTGGGCCGATTATTTGGCAACCTGACACGTTGTCAAACACTGCGGCTACGGTTGCTGCTGGTGATAGCGCGATTGCTAATAATCAGCTGTTGCAAATGCAGCAATTGAGCAATCTGCTCTCTAAGCCGTTGAATGTTAATATTATGTCGTCAAATAGTTTCGGTGGTTCGGCGTCTAATGTGTGGGTGCAAAACTGGCCGTCCAATTTTAATGCCGGCGGGACATTCAGTACGAACGGCGGGGGGAATGCTTCCAATGTTTGGGTACAAAACTGGCCGATTACCAACGGAACCTCTGCCAGCAACGCGATCGCACAAATGCTGGCCGGGACAAATGCGGCCTATCAGGTTTTGAACCCACTGGGCAGCGTTGAAAACACATTTACGTCTCAATTGCCTGCATCCCTTTCCGATGACCCCGGCAGTGCCCAGGAGCAAGACATCACCGTTGGCAATCCTAACACCGGGCAGATCAAGTTTCAGGTCGGCTCAATCCCATCCAACATGATGACATTTTACACGTCCCTGCGGTCACTGGTGGCTTGGGTGATCGTGTTCATTCTTTGTTGGGCCAATTTTGACGACACGTTCAAGTGCGTCCACGGCGTGCTCGAAATTCAAGGGGCACAGGGCCCGGATACTGGCACGATTGCGGCGGCGCTTGGCGGAAACGTCGTTTCGGCGCTGACGGTCGCGGCGATTATTATCTCGCTTTTGTCGCTCATTCCTACACTAGCGGTTGGATTCCTGACGGGCGAAATGTCGTTTTGGCTTAGTTTCACATCGCCAACGACGTTCTTTCATTCTTCTGGTAATTCCTGGGCTTACTCCTGGGCCTCGCAGATCATCCCGATTGGGGTTCTCATTTCTGCGATTGGGACACGTATCGTGTTCTGGATTGCCATTCGTGCTTTGGATGCAGTCCTGTCGGCCATCGTTAAAACTTTGATTGGAACATGATGCGGGACTTCATCATCTCTCTGGCGACCTTGAGCCTGGGCATTTTACCTGTCCATGCGGATGTAGCTTTCTTGAATGGTTGGACAAATACCGTGTACGTCACCGGGGCCATCCAGTTCCAGTTGTTGCCCGGCCAATCTTTCGCGTTTGCGCCATCATCCACCGCCACCAATGAAATTGAGATCGACGCCGGTAGCAGTGGCGCGATGTGTTTGCTGCAAGACGGCTGCTTGTACGCAGTTGATGCCGAAGGTTCGGTGTCGCAACAAAGCGTGTTACGGTCCACGTCGGATGATGACCGGGTTTTGGCTTGGTATTTCACCAGCGGCCTGGAGTGCGGCACGGGGACGTCGGTTGTCCTGTTTGGATTTCTGGCGATTCGGCGCGGCCTCCGGCTCGGCGATTTCATGGATTAACCCACATTTGCAATGAGAGTGTGGTCCATGATCGCCGTTGTTTCACGCATGTTTAGCGATATTGCCCGTCACCTGGTGTTT
>DATAST010000173.1:0-1682 GCA_036269115.1 Verrucomicrobiia bacterium
GATAAAGGCCTGCGACTGGCGCGTCGTCCCCGAAACGTAGAGATTGATGTCATTGCCGAAGGCGACCGCACCCAGAAAATCCCCTCCCGCCGTCGAAGCCAGGTTGATGCCATAGGTGCAGCCCGTGGCCGTCAGGCCGTAGAAGCGCGACGGATTGCCCTTGTTCTCGATGTCCACACAGTTCCCGCCGGATTGGCCCGCATACACATTATACCCCCGGAACTCCCCGTTGAAATAATTCGCCGAAAGCGCATTGCCGGAGAAGTCTACAATCATGGAGTGCGCACGAAGCCGTGGACCGTTTGATTGTTATCGGCCCACCATCCAGTAATCACGCCGCTCTTGTTTATGGCTACTGGGAACGTATCAACTGCCCCCTTGGGATCGAACGTTGTGTAGATTCCACGAGCGGAACGCACGAAGCCATGCTGGATACCCTCATTCGTATTATACGCCCCAATAATGAATGATTTGTCGTTGATCCCAGATAGAAACGTTTCAATCGACCCGGCCGGCTCTATCACTGCAATTGTTCCATCTGATGCACGCAAGTATCCATAAAACGTGTCATTGTAGTAATATTCTCCAACTATGTACCCATTGTCGTTTATACAGTTGGCATCTGTTTCAATTGAATTATGGACACTAAGCGTCGTTATCGTTCCACTACCTGATCGAACAAATCCATAATATTGGTTACTATTAATTTCATACCCGCCCACAATTGTACCAGAATTGTTTATGCTGTATGCACTAGTTTCAATGGATCCAGGCGGGTCAAACTCCGACAGAGAGCCACGAGGGCTTCGTATGAAGCCATGTTCGTTACCGTTATCGTCATGATACCAACCGGTTATCCAGCCCTTATCGTTGATTGCTCTTGGTTCAGTCTCTGTTGAATTTGCAACTTTGAACTTCTTGAACACGCCATTTAATTTGCGCAAAAATCCACGATTGGCATCCTGCTTATCATTAAACCAGCCTGCTATCTCGCCCTTTTTGTCTACTGCCAATCCAAAACTGCCATTTGCAGCGCCCTTTACGTCAAAGGCTGTAATCGTTCCATCAATTTCACGAAGGAACCCGCGCCCCATTCCGTTAGCATCTACGTACCAACCCGCAATCCGGCCATCAACGTCAATACCGGCGGGCATAGTTTCTAGAGAGCCGGGCGGATCGAATTTGACGATTTGACCGGCCCCCCCAGGGGAAACGCCCGCAAACCAAAGCAATGCTGCGCGCTTGCATGCACGTCCAAATCTCTCCCGAAACCAGACACGCCTATTCACTGTATTCATCATAGGAAAACCTAGCAATTTTGAACGCCGCTTCCGATGTCGTCGAGCAGTGTAAAAATAAGATTCGAATTACCAGCGAGAGCAACAAGTTTTGCCGTACCTGGACTCGTTCCGCATTCGACGCGCAACTTTAATCCAGCAATTCCTGGGGCCGTTTCACCGCCTGTTGGACTCTTGCTGAGCCCTAGTTCGCCTGCGGCTAACGCCAGCGGTGTTCCCACGGATGGTCCGCCGTAAAAGATGGGGCCGGCGATCTGGCTCGGCAGGTTGCTGGAGATCGAACCGCTTTTGATATTGAGCATGCCGTCGCCCAGCGCCACGGTGCAGTTGCAATTGTTGCCGTAATCGTTCGGAAGGAAGTTGACGTCCTTATAGCCCGTGGTG
>DATAST010000174.1:0-3462 GCA_036269115.1 Verrucomicrobiia bacterium
ACGCTGGAGCCGTAATCTTCCGCAGGCCATGTCAGGATTATTTTGTCACCCGATATTGCGATTTTAAAATCCGCTGCTCCCGGCGTCGAACTAATGTTTGTAAGAGTATCCGGCCCCGCCTGGTCGTTTGCCATGATTTGCGCTAAACTTATAACGCCGCTGTAAACACGAAATTCCGACAGCGTGCCGGCAAGATAAGGGTCGCCGCGATAGCCAGATTTTCCGATATAATTGTGGGAATCCACCAGCGAGGAAAACGAGTAGTTGATGGAAGAACTTCCTTCAAGAACTCCATTGGTATATACGGCAGCGGAGGACATTTGAGGATCATAGGTCACCACCACATGCAAAGGACCAATTCCCGAAAGCGATGGGCCAACTAATTGCGCGGCAGAATTCAATCCCGGGTTGGTATTGAAAACTTCGAACCAGGAACTGCTGTTGGCGTGCGGACAAAAATCCATACCATAAGCGCCCAATCCACTCAAAGGATCGGTGTCTCCAAAATCAAAAAGGCGTGCGTAAGTGGCGTCACTTGCAGCCACATTCATCCACGCTTCGACCGTCATGTTCGTGTAACCAGTGATAAGATCGGCTCCCAAATCCACGTAACCATCGACGCCATTTAGAACGAGGTTCCCTGCTCCGTTTAATCCTCCGCTTGTTCCGATGAAACCGCCGTTCCGTCCACCAATGGAATCGGTAATAATGGTCGAGCCCGCGGCGCCATTAAAACTGTAGCGATGCTGAAGCGTCGCAACTGGGCCACGCGATACTTGCCCTTGAAAAACGATCGTCGTGACCGAGTTCGGAGCAAAGGTATAATTCACAGTGTTGTTGGTGATGTGATACTGCCAATTAGTTTGAACTGGGCTAACCACAGATGGATTCCCCGCCGTATTCGCCGCGTTCAGTGAAGCGGAAAGCACTTTTACCACGGCGATCGGATTCGTAAGAGAAAAGCCGGCAAGATTGATTGCCGCCGACTTTGACGAGCTGCTTGAATTGACGACCTTCAAAACCAATGTCTTCCGGTCCTGACTGCTTTGAGCGCTCACGTCGAAATCGCTGTTCGTATCCATCACACTGGTCCATACCTGCTGCGGCTGATGAACAGCAGAATACATTTGAGTCACGTAACCCGGCGGCTGGAGCCAGACCTGCGAAGGATTGAGAAATAACAGTCCCTGGTCCCAGCCGTTGTCGTTTTCACCATCAGGTTGGAGGCAGTTTGCCGACGTCGTCACCTGCAAGCGACCGTCTCGCTCAATCGCATTGATCGCGAGAGCGTTGGCGATGGCTCGCTTTTGAGAATGGTTGTTGGCGTTCAACTCAAACACGGCCACGCGGAATTTTGCGCCATCGGAGATCGACGCCAGCGCAGTATCGTAAGAGAACATACTTGGCATGGTGCTATCGAGTGTTGGCCCATCCGTCCAGACGTGCAAATCAAACCAAACTTCACGCCCGTTTTGCTTGGCCAACTGAAGGATCTGTTGCTGCGCAGCCAGCGTCGTAATACCCGAATCGGCACCGCTGAAGCTAAAAGGATCCGTGATGACTTGATGATAGGAAAAATCTCCGACCACCAAAATAATATTCGGGTCCGCCGCCCAAATCGCGGTCGCAAGCGCTTGAAATTTTTGATAGTAGGTGTTGTCCACTCTCTCCTCATTCCCCAACTCCATGTATTTTAAATTGTAAGGTTGCGGATGGCCGTCGGCGGCGCGTTGGGCTCCCCAGACGGTGTTCGTCGGGCCGTTCACGTATTGAATGAAATCGGCCAGGTCTTGCGCCGTCTCATTGACATTCAAATCGGGAATGGCAAGGAAACCCGCGGCTTCGCAGAAATTCAAAAAGTCCGGAATTCCCCAACCGTCTGACGAATAGGAATACCAAGTGCCATTGTAAGGCGGACGACGATCGCGCGGCCCAACCATTTTTTTCCAGCGATAAGCGGAGGCGTTCACCATGGAGCCACCATATCGAAGCACAGTGATGCCTTGCGCGACGAGACCGTCCGCAACGTCTTTTCGGATCGGCAGATTTTGGAACCGCCCCCACGCGCCCGGCTGAAGAAAAGCGTAACCGACAACCACGGAACCCGGTTGAGTCAACGAAATCGTGACACGGCCATTGGTATCGCTGGTCGTGGGTGTCAGAGAAAATTGCAGATTCTGCCAATTGTTGCTTGTCACCAAAAGATTGGTTTGCGCGTAAACCGTGGACCCATCCGCGCTCTCAAACGCTAGGGTCACCGGCGTCGGCACGTCCGCCCGCACGTCGAGCACACCTTCGTAATTCTTGCCGCCCACAAACGCCATGCCCCAATGGTTCAAACCGTGGTTGGCGATGCCAAACTTTCCCGTCCCGCTCGTGACGGTGATTCGTTGGCTCTGCGCGCCTACGAACGGATTCGAAGTTTCGACCGAGCACTGTCCTACGACGGAACCATTCGTGATGGGCGCCCACATTCCGCTGACGGATCCCAGCCAATTGCTCGCGTCGTAGGAGAAGGTCACCGGCGCGCCGTTGATTTGGAAATTTTGAAATTGGACGTCCTGCTGGTAATTTCTCAAGCCGATTTGACCGCTCGTCAACGGATGCTGAGTGTCGGTGTATTGAATGACGTTGGAGCCGTTCACGAGAACCGAAATAGTGGCATTGGTATATTGCACTTCGAGATCGATCCACTGGTTGAGGGGGACTGCGCACGGAACCTGGCTTATCGGTTCCCAATTCTGCCGGTGTCGCCCCAGAACAGCGTAGGCTCCGCCTGGAGACAAAGAAACTTCATAACCGTTAAATGTATCGGCCCCTGCTCCAGGCTGCGTCACTTGGAAAATAAACCCGGCATCACCGCCTTCATTTGCGAACCGCATTTGGACCTTTAGGTCGCCACTGGATTGATTCACGGTGCTGTTCATCAACTTCGGTCCTGGACTGGCGGTGGAGAACAAAACATTGTTGGTCAGCAACCAACTCCCGCCATATTCCGTGAAGCTGGCAATCGGCTCCGGTGGGGCGGGTTCCTGAAAACTTTCGCCAAAAATCATCTGGCTATAAATCCCGCCGTAAACCTCGTGATTGACGTCTTCAATGCAGGCGCCGGTCAAATAGGGTGAAACCGGATGCAACACCCGAGTGGCGTCGACGTTGATTTGCGCGGCTTGAATTTTGAGAACGTTTCCCAAAAGAACAGGCGTTATCACCGCTATAAAAATTAAAATTTTTCTCACGTCAATTTTTCGATAGGAAGGCAGAATACAAGGGGAAGTCATAGACGAAATGTGAAAATTCTAACGTCACTTCGGCGTTTGTCGTCTTTCGCAAAGTTTAATGTTTCACTTCCGAAATGATTTTTGAAATTCACAGATGAGAAGTGCTGTGCGCGGTCATCCAGCCAATATCGCGGTCGGTCGGGAAAGTGCCCGGGAAGGTTCCGTGCTCAATCTGCGTCAC
>DATAST010000175.1:0-1853 GCA_036269115.1 Verrucomicrobiia bacterium
CGGCCATAAATGCCGAAGGCGGGCAGGCCCTTCATATTGTGGCCGGCCAGCACCGCGGCCAGATACACCGCGCCGGGGCGTTCCGTGCCATTAAATCCCCACACGGCCTTGGGCGTGAGCGGATCCATATCCATGGTTTCGCTGCCGTAACACCAGCAGGGCGTGACGGTGAGTGACACGCCCACGCCTTCGCGGCGGAATTTTTCCGCGCACGCCGCGGCCTCGGCCACGCCGCCGATGCACGAATCGGCGATGACGCAATCGACCGGCTTGCCGTTCGGATAACGGAGATTGGTGGAAAGAAATTTCGCGGCGTTTTTGGCCATGGCCATGACCTGGCCTTCGAGCGATTCACGAACGCCTTTGCGGCGGCCATCGATGGTGGGTCGGATGCCGATTTTCGGGAGCGAGCCAATCAGGGGAAACGGATTTTTTTGCATCGTAACGTATTCTGGAATGTTTGTAGGGGTTTGACCGCGAAAGAGTTTTTAACAACCGGGAAGCGCTGAATTGAGCCTGGTCTTCCGACGAAGTTTTTCTGTTTTGCGCATGTGCGGCGTCCGATTCGCGATGCTAGGCAAACGCGGACTGGAAGGTAAATAAAAAATTTCGAGCGCATATCGAAACGAGTTTGGATTGCCCTGGCTGGCGTGCATACCCCCCGCAAGGGGTGGAATAGGCAGGAATGGCGGGATTTCTGAGAGAAACGGGCGACAGGGTGTCGGGATTCGCAAAGTTCCAAATTCCAAGCGCCAAACAGGCTGGCGTCCTCTTTGGGCACCCTGGAGTTCGTCCCCGACGAGATTCGGTTTGATTTTGGGCATTTTTGACCCGCTTTCTCCCGCTTTGGCGGGATTTGACGCGACGAGGTGCGGGTGACGCGAAAGCCGGAATTGGGACCTGATGGCGGCCTCACATTCCCTTTTCGGTTGGCGGGCCAATTTTTCCCTTTCTGCTCCTTTCGTGACGGTTTTACCATTGTTGTGAGATCTTTCAAATCTTTTTTACGGGGATTGGAATTATTCAGGATCAAAGTGACGCCTTCGAATATGAGGCGAAATCCCCTCACCCCCTCCCCGCTCAGGCGAGGAGAGGGAGAGGGAGCCGATTGCGAAGTTTGACCCTCACTTTTAGTGACACCCGCTTTTGAAACGAGGAATTGCGTGTAAATTGCAGAAATGAATTTGACGGGCGGGGCATCGGTTTGTAAATTGCGCGTCCGTTTGGGTTCCAGAGTAGCTCAATGGTAGAGCAATCGGCTGTTAACCGATGGGTTGTAGGTTCGAGCCCTACCTCTGGAGCCAATTTTTTGCGGTGGTATTAGCTCGGCAAGTTCCTGTTCGTTCCACAACTCGACGGCGTCAATTGCATCGGTAAATTTTGGAGGTGTGTGAAACCAGGTCGAATTCGTTTATGGCAATTCTTGCACGCGATAATAGCGCTGTTCCGCCATGCCGCCATTCACGTCCGTTTTGCTGGCGAGATCATTCGTGGCGCAAACATCACCAGGCAAATCGTTCCAGTTAGTTGCTTGCAAATCTTCCGTGTATTGCACGCGATACGTGCGGTTGGAAATCGCGTGCCAGGTGAGATTCATATTCGTGCCCGAGGGGCAAGGGATGTTCAGGACCGGTGGATGATCACTCGTCCAAAGACGCGCCAGATAGGGCAGCGCTGCGCCGTTCATTTTTGTGAAATAGCCCGCCACGAGAACCTTGCCCTGTTGATCCATTTCAATATCGCCCCAGTCAAATGATCCTGGGTAGTTATCATCCGAAAAAGTGTTCGAGAAATTCGTCGCCAGATTGCCCTTTGAATCGAACTTACTGATGACGGTTCCCGCGGTGAAAAAA
>DATAST010000176.1:0-1504 GCA_036269115.1 Verrucomicrobiia bacterium
ATACAAATAGGCCAGGATAAGTGCCGCGAAGAATCCTGCTTCGGAAAGAATGAAGCTTAGGATCCCGACCTTGTTGTGATCGGGAAGAGTTACCGCAGCGCTATTCTCGCCTACGATCGGATCAGGCCGGTCGGGGTTAGCTAGGTCCCATAATGGGCGCCGGCTGCGGATTGGGGGGAGCGCGACAAAGTTTTCGTGCGGCGGCGGCGACGTTGTTGCCCATTCGAGGGTCCATGCGTCCCAGGGGTTATCGCCCGCGACTTTGCCTCGGAAAAATGAACCTGCCAGGTTCCAGACCAGGATAAGCGCGGATGCGCTCATGAAGAAAACGCCCGTGGTCGAGAGCATGTTCATCCATCCCCAGTGTGGAAGGTCGGGATAGGTATAGACACGGCGCGGCATGCCTAACAACCCAAGGAAATGTTGGATGACAAATGTCATGTTAAAGCCGATAACCATGAGCCAGAACGTCCATTTGCCGAGCCGCTCTGAAAGCATGCGGCCGCTCATTTTCGGAAACCAATAGTGCAGGCCACCGATGACTGCGAAGACGATCGCGCCTACCGCCACAAAGTGAAAATGTGCGACCAGAAAATAGCTGTTCTTAGTCTGCCAGTCGAGTGCCACGCTGGCATGACTGATTCCGGTGAGGCCCGCGACAAGGAATTGAATGAGAAACGCAATGCAACATAACATCGGCACATCGAAACGGATCCGACCGCCGAGCATTGTTGCGGTCCAATTGAGCACCTTCACGCCGGTTGGAATTGCAATGAGCATCGAGGAAATGGCGAAAAACACATCGAGTGGCCGACCCATTCCCACCGTGAACATGTGGTGTCCCCAGACACCCAGGCTTAGGACTGCGATGGCAACACTCGAAGCGGCGACAAATTCGTAACCGAAAATTGGTTTCCGCGAAAAAACTGGAATGATTTCGGAGACGATGGCGAAGGCGGGAAGGGCCATGATGTAGACTTCCGGATGGCCAAAGGCCCAAAAAATGTGCTGCCACAGAACGGGCGAACCTCCGCCAATGGGTAGAAAGAAATGACCCTGTAGCTGACGATCGATCAGGATCATCGCCAGGTTGGCGTTTAAAACTGGTAGAGCGAAAATAATAATGAACGCGTTAACGAAATTGATCCAGGTAAAGAGCGGAAGGCGACGCATCGTCATTCCTGGACCGCGCAGCGAAATAACTGTCGCGATGGTGTTGATGGCAAAACTAATTGAGCCGATTCCCAGGACGAAAAGAGCTACTGCCCAATAGTCGACCCCGGGAGATGAAGAATAGGGTGTTTCGCTCAAAGGTGCGTAGGAGAACCAGCCGACCGCCGGAGCGCCGCCGGCGAGCACGCTAAAGTGCAAAAGAATTCCACCAAACGGCACACACCAGAAACCAAAGGCGTTGAGACGCGGGAAAGCCATGTCGCGCGCGCCGATCTGTAACGGCAGGACGTAATTTGCGAGGCCGAACACTACCGGCATGACGACGAGGAAG
>DATAST010000177.1:0-54590 GCA_036269115.1 Verrucomicrobiia bacterium
TTTAAAAAATACTGTAGCCATTCGGGAAGAAAAAGAAGGGGAAGCGGTCTTTTTGGGTTTTGGCGTCGTTTCAGCTTCCGCCTTCGCTCGGAAGCGGTTGTGTGAAAACACATTTTCAAACCATCGGAGCTACGGCGGACAGGCAGTCACAGGGTTTTCAAACATGCTCCTTCGCTGAAGCCTCGCCAAAACACCAAAAATCCTCGCTCCGAACGGCCACATTATTTTTTAAAACGCTCTAATGGCGCGGGCTTTCAGCCCTTCGGGGTGTTTGGCGTTTCGTTCCTGGGACTTTGCCCCAGGCTGGTATGGAGAGCGCCGTTGGCGCACCAGGAGGAGGAGTGGATAAATGGGACATATGGGACAAAATAGGACGGATAGATCCATCGATAATACGTTATGCGCCGTCGTTGAAATTGCCGTGAAATGACGTTAACTTCTTTTCTCCGGATAGTCTTTATGAAATGGATCAACATTCTTGTCTTAACATTTTTAATTGTGTCAAACGCGCCTGGCGCGGATGAACGGTTGCTGATAACCGGAGCGCACGCACACAACGATTATGAGCATCATCGCCCGTTATTCGATGCTTTGGACAACGGCTTTTGCAGTGTCGAAGCTGATATCTTTCTGACAAACGGGCAATTGCTGGTGGCACACACATTGGCGGATACCCGGCCGGCACGCACGTTGCAATCACTTTATCTGGAGCCACTGCGCACGCTTGTAAAAGAGAATGGCGGACGCGTTTACTCCAATGGCCCGGAATTTACATTGCTTATTGAGCTTAAACAAGATTGGCGCGGGGAATATCCGGCGTTGCGTGATGTTCTTGCAAATTATGCTGATATGCTCGTCAGCTACAGGACGGTGGTATCTCAATCTCCCACGGGCGCATGGGTGACTAATGAAGTCAGGCGGAGTAATGCCATTCTCGCGATCATTACGGGGCATCGTGATAAGGAGATGTTTGCGGGCGAAACGGTTCGTTACGCGGCGCTGGACGGGCAGATGAGTGACCTGGACAAAAATCCTCCGGTCACGTTGGTTCCCTGGATCAGCGAGAATTGGAAGTCCTATTTTTATTGGAATGGGCTAGGCGCGATGCCTGACGAGGAGTTGAGGAAACTGCAAAGCATTGTAAAACGCACCCACGAGCAGGGGCGTCGCCTGCGCTTTTGGAACTCGCCCGATAATCCAAATTTCTGGCAGGCAATTCATGTTGCGGGGGTGGACCTGATCAATACAGACAACCTGCCGGGAGTCGCAAAATTTTTTAGAGCGGGAAATCAAAAACCACCGGCGGCAGAGCATCCGTAATACAAACAAAACAAAAAGATGTCTTCGGAGGCGTGAGTGGATAAATGGGACGTATGGGACAAATAGGACGGATGGGATTTCAACGTTTTAGGTGAGGATGAGGATGAGGATGACGATGACGATGAGAATGATTACATCTCGCCGAGCTGACTATGGCGCTAAGTAGATGCAAAATTTTGCAGATGGATATCCGACCATGGGTGGGCAGATAAAGAGGGACGAAAATGTCCGGGCATCGTTCCGATCGTCCCTGCCGGGACGAATCTCTTTTTTCGGTCGGTTTCCAGACACGTTGTGTCTGGCTACTTTCCGGTTGTGCCTCTCGGCACGAAGCGTGAGCGCTGTCTCCGGGTCCGTTTCAACGTTTTAGATGAGGATGAGGATGACGATGACGACCCAACCTTCGCTCAGAAGCTACGGTGGGCAGGTGAGAATGATGACACCCGATAGCGGGCGGAAGGCGGCGCGGGAGCGCCGCCCTACCAATGTGTCATAGACGGCGGCGCATCGTCTGCCGCGCTGCCCCAGTGGACGTTTGGTTGGGGGCCCATGACCAGTTCCAGGCGGCCGCCGTTGGCGATGTCTGAGTGGCTAAACCAGGGCTTGTTCCAGGCGTGGCCATTCAGTTTGGCTGATTGGATATAACAATTTTGTGCTGAATTATGATGTGCGATGATTTCGAAATCTTTTCCCTCGCCCATGTGAATGGTAACACGGTCAAACAGCGGGCTGCCAATGAGATATTCAGGGCGCGCGGGGTTTGTGGCGAAGAAGCCCAAAGCACTCAGCACATACCAGGATGAGGTTGATCCCTGGTCGTCCATGCCGGGATAGGCGAGGCCGGCTTTATCGCTTCCGTAGAGTTCTGTCAGAATCTCACGGACCAGTTTCTGGGTTTTCCAGGGTTGCCCGGCGTAATCGTAATAGTACGGCGTTTGCCGGTCGGGTTGATTGCCCTGGCAATATTGGCCGATCAATCCCGTCACATCCCGGGCAATGCCTTTGGGATGATACGGTGTTGAGAAGAATTCATCCAATTTGGCGCAGAATTTTTCGCGTCCGCCCAAAAGATTGATCAGTCCTTGCACATCGTGCGGAACCAGCCAGAGCGTCTGCCAGCCGTTGGCTTCTTTCATCATGAAATTGTAATAGGGTTCCTGAGGATCGAACGGCGAGATCCACGAGCCGTCTTCCTGACGGCCGCGCATAAATCCAATCCTGGAATCAAACACGTTTGTGTAATTGTGAGCGCGGGCCAGAAACATGCGGTAATCGTCCTCCAAACCGAGTTTTTTGGCGTAGAGGGCCATGGCATAGTCATCCCATGCGTATTCGAGCGTGGTGGCCGCGCCGGCATTGCCGTCGGCGTAGGGCGGGCTGGGGTTGTCCACGACGATATCGTGAATCCAGCCGTTGGTGAGATATTCAGCCAGGCAACCGCGCGGCCCGGATGGATCCATGGCGTTTTTGCGGAGGAATGGATAGACGGCCGCCCAATCGAAGTTGTAACCGCGTTCCCAGCAGCCGAGATAGAGAAACACCGCGTTGTCGCCGTGAAACGACGTATCCATCCAGCCTGATTCGCGGGCCATCTCCAGATGGGTTTGCAGCACGTTCGTGATCAGGTCTGGTTCGAGCAACATCAGCAGCGTGATTTGGTCGCGGCCAGTGTCCCAGAAGGGGACCCCGGTATAGCGATCGTAGTCCGCCACTTGCCGCTCGCCGTTCAGGTCTCGAAATGGTGCGCCACGTTTGGCAATGAGCCGTGGACTGTAAAAGCAATGGTAATAGGCCGAATAGAAAAAGCGCCGTTCATGGTCCGTGCCGCCTTTGATTTGGATGAGGTCGAGTTTGTTCGCCCAGATGTTTCGGACCTGTTTCCAGGCTCCATCGAAATCCCAACCTGAATCTTCCGCGTTCAATTTCGCGCGTGCCTCGTCCACCGTTTTGCCGGCCGCAATTCTCACTAAAATCTGTTCGCCGTTCGTCGTGGAAAAATTCAGGTAACAACCGGCGTAACCGCCCTCGACCGAACGCGAATCCGGATAGATCAGGTCGCCTCGCAGTACTCGTGAGCCTTCTTCGGCAGGGACATTTTGGTGAAAGGTGCCAAACGACTTGAATGGCTTCGAGAATTCAACCACAAACGTCTGTCCTCCATTGCGGCGCGCATCCTCGCCCGTGCCGCAAATCATATTGTCGCCGACAATTTTGACTCCGGAATTGCCAGCGCCCAGATCCATTAGGATGACGCTACGGTCTGATTTTGGAAAGGTGAAGCGGTACAGGCCGGTATGTTCCGTTGTCGTCAATTCGGCCCTAACCTGGTACGAGGGAAAATAAACGGAATAATATCCGGGCGACGCCGTCTCGGAGTTTTTGTCATAAGCGGCGGCGTAACCGCGATCGGGCGGCGTGGTCCAATCGCCCACCAACGGCATGAGGGTCATCCCGGGAACCACGCTGGAAAATCCGATCATGGTTGGCCGCGAATGGTTATAGGAGCAAATGATGCCGTGATTCACGTTAGCCGAATCGAGGTCTTTGTTGACGGGGTTGAGCAGGACCCCGTGGTGTGGCAGCGCGGGTCCGGGCCAGACGAGTCCGGTATAGGCTTCTTCACCCGGCGGTGGCGCATTACCCAGCAATTTGGGATCATCCAATGAAGCGGTGCCCACGAGGGGGTTGGCCAAGTCCACGGGTTGGGTATCCGCGGCGTGGAGAGACACCGCCGGCGGTATAAAGCCCAACGACAAGGCCAAAGAGAGAATGCGACGCATCGGGAGATTTAAAAATAAAAAGCGAAGGCGAAAAAGGATTTTGTGGCGCGGATAATGGGACATATAGGACAGATACGACATATGGGACTGATGCGGGCGCGCGCAGAGGTGGATAGGGTGCTTTATTATGCGGATGTTGCTGCTGCCCCGAAAGCTTTCGGGGCTCCGGGCAGGACACCATCCTCCGCCAAGGCTACGGACGGCAGGCAGCCGTATCTCCGGGCGAGGCGAATGTTGAACGGCGCCCGGCTTACGCCGGGTGCCCGGCGGAAGGGCACTTCCGCCCTACCATTCGCTCACGTACGTCGTCGGTGGCTCACTGTCTAACAACGACGGGCGGCATTTTTTCTCCGGTCCATGGGGACGTGACTTGGATGTGCGCTTGGTCTTGAATATCTGCGGATGAATCGCCGATTTGAATCTCGTATTGGCCGGGCTCGGTCACTAATGCGTGTTGGGATTCGTCGTAGAATGCCAGCTTTTCTATCGGGACGGTAAACGCCACCGATTTCTTTTCTCCGGGTTGCAGGGTGATTCGCTGAAATCCGCGCAGTTCGTTTCGCGGACGAACGACGCTGGGGTGAATCTCGCGGGTGTAGAGTTGCGCCACGTCATCGCCTGCGCGCGGGCTGATGTTTTTTATGTCCACTGTTGCGGTGATGACGGAATCGGGAGTGCCGGGGATTTTTTGGGGTGAGACACGGAAATTTGAATATTTGAATTTGGAATAGCTCAGGCCATAGCCGAATGGGTACAGCGGTTTCCCGCGGACATACATATACGTGAATCCTTTGCTGATATCATATTCGTCCTGCGGCGGCACTTGGGCTTCCGAGGCGTAAATCGTGTAGGGCAGGTGGCCGCCCGGGTTGGTTCTGCCAAAGATCACGTCGGCGATGGCGTCGCCGCCTTCTTCGCCCGGCCACCATGCCTGCATCATTGCGCGCGCGTGTTGGGCGAGCCATGGCACAGTTAGCGGTCCGGCGCTCATCAATACCACTACTGTGCGGGGATTCGCTGAGATGACGGCTTCGGCCAGACTTTCCTGGTTTCGAGGTAGACCCAAGGTCCTTCGATCACGGTCTTCGGCTTCGATTGCGGTTGTCGTTCCCAAAACGAGAATTACGGCATCGGCGCGTTTAGCGGCATCTACCGCGTCCTGGACTGTGGACTGCACGTGCAGGATTTCGACGCCGGGTGCGTGGCTGCGTATGCCGTCCAGCGGTTTGACCGGGTGGTCTGGAACACCGCTATAGCCGCCCGGGATAAATGTGTCCGCGAGCGGTCCGATTACGGCGATCGTTTTAAGTGTGTCCGGATTCAGGGGCAGGAACTGATGTTTATTTTCAAGAAGCACGATGGCTTCGCGGGCTGCCTGGAGTGCGAGTTGGCGGTGTTCCGGGCAGCAAATCACATTTGTTGAAATCCTGCTATAGGGGTTACTCTGTGGCGGATCAAATTCGCCCAGTCGCATTCGCACCCGCATCACGCGTGAGACCGCGTCGTCCAGGCGCGCTTCGCTTAGTTTGCCTTCGCGTACGGCCGCCGGGATGTTTTCCCGGAACTCTTTGTCGGAAAAATCGCATCCGGCCATGAGCGATTCCGCCACGGCGTCGGCGTAGTTCAACTGGCTTTTGAAGTGCCCGTTCACCATCGTATTCACGCCGCCCAGGTCCGAGACGACGAATCCGTCGTGATGCCATGCATCCTTGAGCACATCCGTCAGAAGCCAGCGATTGATATTGTCCGGCGTGCCGTTGATGGCGTTATAGGAGGCCATGACCGACGACGCTTTGCCTTCGACGATGCAATCGCGCCAGTGCGGGAACCAATACTCGTAAAGCATTCGTTCGGGCACACGTGCGCTGAGTTTTCGGCGGTCGCGTTCGACGTTGTTGACCGCAAAATGCTTCAGCGTGGCGGCCAGTTTCAGGTAATGCGGATCGTCGCCTTGCAGGCCCGTCACGTAAGCCACGCCGATGCGCCCGGTCAAATATGGGTCTTCGCCGAAACATTCATTGATGCGTCCCCAATAAGGATTGCGGCTGATGTTGATGACCGGCGCCCGATAAATGAGGCCCTTGTGCTCGCCCGGGAAATTCGGGTTTGAATGCCAGCCGTTATTGATTGCGCGGGCTTCATCGGAAATGGCCACGGCTTCCGCGTGCACGAGGTTGGTGTCCCATGTGGCTGCCATGGCGATGGACACGGGAAACATTGTCGTGGGCTCCGTCCACCAAACACCGTGCAGGCATTGGTTCCATTTGTCCGAGCGCAGGCCAAACCGTTCCAGGTCCGGGCCGTCGTGGTCCAGCGCAATTCCTTTTTCCTCCAGAGTCATGCGCGAGACCAAATCCGCCACACGCGCGTCCACCGATGCGTGGGTATCCAGATAGAGCGGTTTTTGCGCTGCCAGTGGTACGGTGAGTGGATTGGGTTCCGGGTTGCCGGCGAGACTTTGGAATGCGATTGAGGCGGCAACTATTGGAACGAGCGACGCGTAATGGATGCGCATAGTTTTTGATGGGCCGCAATACGTTGCCGGGGGCCGTCGCGCCGCCGGCTGCCTCATTGCTCATGAAGCGGCGCTTGCGCAACTTCTCCCGCGTGACCTCTGAATTCTGCCCGATCCGCCTTGGATTGTAAAATGGGCTCGCCATAAATAACGCCGCGGCCCGTGGTGGCCAGGTAAACGCGCCCAAAGATGCGGGGATCGCCGGTTAGCCTGGTAATCCAGCCGAATTGATGGTCGGCATCATTTAATTGGCGCCAGGTCCGGCCATTGTCATCCGAACGGAAAATTCCGGACAATGATTCAATCGTTCCAAACAAATAAAGAGCCGGGGAACCATTCGGGCTGGCGGACTTGCCGCAACCGAAAGCGTAGGCCCGGCTGACATTATCAATTCTATCAAAGGAATCGCCGGCATTCGTCGAATGCCAAAGTCCTTTTGCGCCGAACGAAAGCCACAAATCGCCTTCCCGTCCGGGTGTGGCCAATAAATCCGCCGGCCGCGCAAATCCGTAATCAGGCGCGTTCGCGGTCGCGAAAGGAAAGACAAAGGTCGTGGGCTCAAATCCGGCCGCTTCGTTTGTGCTGGTGTACATTTTTCCGGATTCCGAATCGAATGCGTAAAAGCGCAATGGATTGATTTCGTCGGCAATGACGCGGATTCCCGGCGGCAGACCGGCGCATTGATTCCAGGCGCCGCCGTCATCTATTGAGAATTCCGGCGTCGTGTCGCGCTTGGTCAAAACGATTGTCCGGCCGTCTGCCGAGATGGCTGCCGTGCCGCCCATTCGATCGGGCGCCGGTTCGCTGTCGGAGAATCGCCAATTCTTCCCGCCGTCGGTGGATATGGCAATGTGCCCTGTTTCCGAACGCACGGTTCCTGTGCGGACGATGATTTGCGGCTTGTCGGCGGCAAATGCGATGTCCTGCGTGTTAATGAAATGCGGGCCGGTAAAACTTCCGCGTGTGGGGGATAAATCCAAATTGTCGTGGACAAAACCGTCAATGTCGCCGACGCCGCTCAAGAGGTGGGCGCCCGCGGGCGGACTGGCCAGGGCCAGCGGCACCGTTTCCTCCAGGCCTTCGTCCGCAAATTGCCATCGCGTTGGCCGGCCATCATCCGCGGCGGTGAGGTTGCTGCAATTCCAGATGCCGTATCCGGTCGTGAACCAGACCCGGTTTGAATCAAAGGGACTGATCGCAATGCCTCCAATCCAGTGTGGTTTCATGGTTCCCGCGTAGGGCGCGCTCGCGGAGTCCCACGTCGCACCGTTGAACAGTGGAAACCACGTTGCGCCTCCGTTGGTGCTCCGGAATATTTCGTCGTGGGGGTTCCAACGGCAAAACGTGGACGCCAGAAGCACTTGAGGATCCGAGGGGTCCACTGCCACCGCGCCGTAACCGAACGTCTGGCCGTTGTCCGGCGATTTTAGCGGCGTGATATCCGTCCAGATTTTTTTTGAAGGGTCAAATTTCCAAACGGCGCCATCGGTCATTTCGTTGGGGCCGGGTTCTTTTCCGTAGCTCAAATATAAAATGCCGTCGCTTGCGACAACGACGTGATTGGGGCGCAAGCCAATCGGCTGGCCGGGGACAGGCTGCCAGGTATCGCCGTAATCCGGACTGTAGAAAAGATTCGTTCCGGTGACCGATGCGGCCGCGTACATGGTTTTGTCATCAAACAAAACGCAGATAATCCCGACGGGACTATTCCAAAAACGGCGGCGGCCGGTTGACGCTGCAGCGCCATCGTCAATTTTGGGAAAGCCTTCAACTTTTTTCCAGGACGCGGCGCCGTCCATGCTCTTCCAGAGTCCATCCCGGCGGGAACCAAAGAATAAGACATCGCGGTCGAACGGGCTGACCACGAGGCGTTCGCCGTTAAAGCGTCCGGTTTCATTGCCTCCCATTTTGAAGGGCACGTCCGCGCGCTGCCAAGAGCGGCCCTGGTTGTCCGAACGGAAAATCGCCGACTGCATGGATTCGTAAATCCCCGCAGCCAAAAAAACGCGGTTGGTATCATTTGGGTCGACCGCCAGGCTTTCAATGCCGGTGAAATCCACGCTGAACGAATCAGTCAGGGGAATCCATCGTCCGGAGATCTCATCCCAGCGGTAGGCTCCGCCGACATCGGTGCGGGCGTAGATCAAATTTTTTGCACGGGGATGGGTAATGAGTCCGGTTACAAAACCGCCGCCGCCGATGACGGCATTATGCCATTGATACGGCTCCGAGAGGACTGTATCGGCCGGGCCATTGAGACAAATGCCCCAGGCAACTGCCAGGATGGCGAGTGTTTTGGTCAGCGGTTTAGTCATCGGACAACTTCCATTGAACGCGGCCGTTGAATGGATCGTTTTGGAGCGCAAACGCGCCGTTCTCTTTGGCCAGGGTCAGTTCGTGCGAGTTTTGGTCGCCCGGCATAAAGATGAGACCGTTGGCCGTGGTTGAGTCTTTGGCAAAAACAGCCAGCTCGATTTTGGACCAATCCATTTTTGACGTGGACTGCGCCAGGGCGATCCGGGGAACGACGGTGCCATCACGCACCAATATGATTGCAGGGATCGGCCCCGCCTGGATGTTGTGCCAGCCTCCCGAATAGCTTGTGCCGGTCTGATAATCGATCCAGTTTCCCGGCGGCAGGTAGACATTTCGTCCGGTTCCGTTCTCGTGCATCAAAGGCGCGGTCAAAATGCTCGAGCCAAAAAGGTATTCATCATCCACGAGCCACGAGCCGGGGTCGTCGGGAAACTCGACGAAGAGCGCGCGCACCATCGGCAGGCCATGGTCGGAAGAGTCTTTCGCCTGCGCGTACACATAAGGCATCAGCCGGTATTTCAATTCATCAATCGTCCGGAACTTGTCCATAAACCCGGTCCCGTAGTTCCAGGGTTCTTTGGGAGCTTCGCCATGGCAGCGGCTGTGCGAGCTTAGCATGCCAAAGGCAAGCCAGCGTCCAAATAAATCCTTGTCCATGGCCGCAACCGAACTGGCGGTAAATCCGCCAACGTCATGGCTCCAAAAAGAAAAGCCCGAGAGACCAAACGACAGGCCCCCGCGCAGCTCCGCGGACATGCCATCGTCCGTGCTTTCAGCATCGCCGCCCCAATGGATGGGGTAGCGCTGGCTGCCGGCCCATGCGCTGCGGGCCCAGATAATATTTTCGCCGGTAACTTTTTTGGTGATATCCGCGACGGCTTTGTTGTAGCGCAATGGATAAAGATTATGTTCGTAAAATCCACTGCGGCCATCAGCGTAGATCCCGCAGGTCGGGGCCGCTTCGCCAAAATCGGCTTTGATCGCGCTAACGCCAAGGTTTAACAGGCCGGCCAGCTTTTGCTGATACCAATCGACTGTTTGAGGATTGGAGAAATCAAGCACCGCGTCTTCGTATGGCAAGTTGCCTTTGATATCCCGCACAACCAGGTTTTTTTCCACCAGTTCGGGGAATAGTTTGTTTTTGGGCACGAAATAGGGGAGCTGCCAGCACGAGACGTGGAAGCCTTCGTCCTTCAGGTCTCCCAGCATTTTGGCGGGATCCGGGAATCGATCTTTTGCAAATTCGTAATCACATTCCCAATCCGTTTCAAACCAACCGGTGTCCAGGTGCAGGACGTCGCAGGGAATGCGGTTTTCGCGCAATTTGGAGGCAATGCCGCGAACCTGCTTTTCGCTGTTATAAGTGCATCGGCTCATCCAGAGGCCGAAGGACCAAAGAGGGGGCAGGGGTGATTTGCCGCTGAGTTTCGTATATTCATCAAGGATTTGTTTGGGAGAACCGAGGAAGACGAACAAATCCAACTCGTCATCGCCCACCATCATTGAATTTACTCCGCTGAAACTATTTCCAAAATCCAGCGTGATGGGCGTGCTGGTGTGCAAAAACATTCCGTAGCCGCGATTGCTCATGAAAAACGGCACCGGTTTGTACATCTGCTGGTTTTGAATGCCGTTGGCGTCGTCGGTCCAGAGCACAACCTTTTGCCCGCGTTTGTCAAATGACGTGAAGGACTCGCCGCAACCGAAAATCTTTTCGCCTGGAGACAGGGTGAACGCCGCATCGAAACTGCGTGAATAATCCGTGGCGCGGCGCACAAATGAAAATGGGAGGATGGGAGTAAACGAAGTGACGTTGTCCGTCGCATGATCCGTGCGGGTCAGCAATTTTCCATCGGCGTCCCGGAGTTCCAGGTGAAACGGGTTTTCAAGGATGGTGATGGATCCAGCCGCGCTGCGGTAGCGATAGCCGCCGTCGATTTTCGAGTATTGCCATGAATCATCGTGTGGAACGGGACCCGCCAGCATGAGTTCGGGCTGAGACGAATGATATTGCGGACCGCTGGTCATCCGAATTCGCAGCGCGCGCGGCGAAATAAATTCAATCGAAAACGGTAATTGCGGGTTCGCGGCATATTGGTTGTCCGGAAATTCGTTTGGCCCTGCCACTTTGACGACGGCCAGATCATTGTTAAACGCATGACGCGGCGAATATTGCGCGCGCTGGTAAACGATTTCTCCAGTATGCGTGGCGGGGTCAAAATGGACCAACTGATCGGCCAGGTAGTAAAAGCTGGCTAAATCATGAAAATCCCCGCTGACATCGACCGGGGCATTGAGCAGAGCTATTGGCCCGCCGGAGGCCATGGCGCCGCAGGCCTGATAGAGGATGATGCACGCAAAGATGAATCTGCAGGCGTTTCGTTTCATTGCCGGATTTTCCATTAAGAAAACGCTTATTTCAGCACTTTGTCTTGTCGTCAAAATCAACGACGTGGTCCGATGGGAAAGAACTTGCCTTTTCGGGGACCCGGCGGACAAAATTGCCTCATGCCCCGCTTCCCCGCCTGGACTTTTTCTTTCCGGCGGACGCTTTTAGCATTGGCTCTCTTGACCGTTTCGGTTTTCCCTGTTTTGGCGGCCCCGCCACATTATTTCGCGCGGACCTGGCAGGTGGAAAATGGCCTGCCGCAAAACAAGGTCACCGCCGTATTGCAAACCCGCGACGGATATTTGTGGGTGGGCACCTATAACGGATTGGCGCGCTTTGACGGCGCCGAATTCAAGGTGTTTGACGACAACAATACGCCCCAACTGCACAGCAGCCGGATCACCAGCCTGTGCGAAGCGCGGGATGGCACGTTGTGGATTGGGGACGAAAGCGGCCAGATCACCCAATACAAAAATGGACAATTCGCCGCTTTTCCGTTCCACTCAAAATGGAGCTGGGGAAGAATCTATCGGATTGTGACGGACGATTCCGGAGACGTTTGGTTCATGAATGAAGCCGGTGAGTTGGCACGCGCGCGTGACGGTGCGTTCCTGGCGCCCAGGGCTGGCAGCATCGTCAAAGTAGTCGCACTGGCGCGATCCGCGGACGGAACGATTTGGATCGCCCGCAATGGGGCGGTGTCCATGCTTCGGCATGGCCGTTTAACGGATCTTTCGATTGACGCCTATATCCAGGGCATTTGCGCGAGCAGTGACGGCGGCCTTTGGGTCGCCAATAATGCAGTCCTTCGGGAATGGAAAAATGGCCAATGGATCAAGGATCTGGGGACTTCGCCCTGGGGCTGGCCCATCATTTCGGAATTCATTCAACTCGCCAACGGCGCGCTGGCGGCGGGCAGCACTGACGGTGGCCTTTACCTCGTTTTTCCGGATCGCCCGGGAAAATTTGTGCGATTTGACAGGGCGAATGGGTTTCCGTCGGATTGGGTTATTTCCTTGTGCCAGGATCGGGAAGGAAACTTGTGGAGCGGCACAGGCGCCGGTTTAGTCATGGTGCATCCGGGCAACCTGGAAATCGTTTCGCCGCCGGACCAATGGCAGGGCCGGGCGGTTCTTGCGGTCTGCGCAGGTTCCAACGATGATTTGTGGGCCGGCACCGAAGGGGCGGGTTTGTACCGCTTTCAAAATGGCGCGTGGACAAATTATGAAACCGCGCAAGGCATTCGCAATTTGTATATCTGGTCCCTGGCGGAGGACCGCAAGGGCCGATTATACGCGGGGAGCTGGGGTGGGGGACTGTTCGCGCAAAAGGACGGCGCATTTGATTTCGCGCCGGGCATCAAGAATGTGACGCTGCCGATGCCGGCGCTCCTGTCTGAGCCTGATGGTCTGTGGATCGGGACAACTGAAGGTTTATTACACTATCAAAACAACCTGGCTCTCCGGTTCAGCACCGGCCATGGACTCTTTTCCAGTGATGTTCGCGCCCTGGCCCGCGATGCGAGCGGCGCTATTTGGGCAGGCACGGCAGGCAACGGCCTGGACTGCATTCGGAACAATACGGTGCGCCAATTTGGGAGATCCGACGGATTGTCCAGTGATTTTATTGAATGCCTGCGTTTTGACCAGGACGGGACGTTATGGATTGGAACCTTCGGCGGCGGGCTTAATCGCTTCAAAAACGGACGATTCTCCGTCATCAACGGCAAAAACGGACTGCCCAACAATGTCATTTGCGATATTGAACAGGACGGACAAGGATTCTTTTGGATGAGTTCTTATGGCGGCATCATCCGTGTGAGCGAGGAAGAGTTGAATAAGTGCGCCGATGGAAAAGCCAAGAGGGTGAGTTGCCGGGTTTACGGAATCAATGACGGGTTGCCCACGCTTCAATGTTCGGAGGGTCTGCAGCCCGCAGGATGTCGAACCGCTGATGGCCGCCTGTGGTTCCCAACTGCCCGGGGATTGGTTTCAGTGGACCCGGCGGGCGTAACAATCAATCCATTGCCTCCTCCCATCGTCATCGAAGAAATGCGGGTGGACGACCACAAATTTGCCCCGGTTTCGTCCGCGGAAAACGCCTTGAGAATCCCGCCGGGGCGTCATCGCTTTGATTTTCAATATACGGCCCTGAGTTTTATCGTGCCCGAAAAAGTTCAGTTCAAATGCCGGCTAGTTGGACTTGATGAGGGCTGGGTGGACATGGGGACAAAGCGGCTGGCCACTTACAGCTACATTCCTCCGGGAGATTACTCGTTTCAAGTTACCGCCTGCAACAATGACGGCGTTTGGAACCAGGAGGGCGCCAGCATGACCTTCCGCGTGCTCCCCTATTTTTGGCAGACGGCGTGGTTTCGCCTCGTGGCGTTGGGAGCCTTGCTGACGGCCAGCGGCGCGCTGGTTTGGTTCGATACCCGGCGGCGGATGCGCCGGCGTCTTGAATTGGTGGAACGCCAGCGTGATATCGAAAGCGAACGGACACGAATCGCTCGCGATATCCATGACGATTTGGGGTCGCACCTGACCCGTATCACGATGATCAGCGAGTCGGCTCGCGGCGACTCGGGAAATCCCGGCCGGATGGTGGGGGGACTCGAACAGATTTATGGCATTGCCCATCAATTGACGCAAAGCATGGATGAAATCGTTTGGGCAGTCAGTCCCAGGCACGACACCCTCGAAAGCCTTGCGGCATATCTAGAGAAGTTTGCGCAGGACCTGCTTGCCGCCGCGGGCGTACGCTGCCGTATTGACATGCCGATGCAACTTCCGGAATGGCATTTAACTTCCGAAATTCGCCACAATCTCTTTCTTGCCTGCAAGGAGGCTTTTCATAACGTGGTGAAACATTCGGCTGCTTCGGAAGTGTTTGTCCGGCTCCTGATCGCAGAAAAAAGTTTCAGCCTTTCGATCGAGGATAACGGGTGCGGTTTCTCCGCGGAAACCCGTCATCAGACCCAATCGTCCGGACGTGTGTTATCGGGCAACGGACTGGACAATATGGTCCGGCGCCTTTCAGCGATTGGTGGAAAGTGTGACATCCAAAGCCATCCCGGCAAAGGAACGAAAATCACGTTTACAGTCGGCAGTCATTAAAAAGCTTCCAAGCTAGGCTTCTGGCGAGGTAGGGACGGCGCGCGGAACCGCCCGCGATACAACGTCCAACTACGCTCGTTGCGCCGCTACACGCGGCGCGGACAGCGTAGCGCGCTGTCCGCGCGCTGTCCCTACCGAGGACGGTTCCACTACTGCTTCAAGGAGCGCACATGTCAGACATCATTAGTTTTGACGACATGACAGCCCCGGCCTTTTATCGGAATCTAGCACCCGATGTCCCCATTGCTTTTAAGAGCGACCGCTGCGAAGCCTGCTCGTTACGGGCGGTTTTGGACCGCAACCCGCGATGAATGTTTCTGAATCTGAATCATGCAACCGTCCTAAAAACCTATGAAAAAAAATGTATTGGCGATAGTCGGAATACTTGGCTTTGGCATTTCAATGGCGCAATGCCAAACCTTGTTGAATTCGTGGGAAAATTCCCTCGAGGGATGGACGATCGCGGAATCAGGTAATTGGAGCACGACCGGATATAGTACGACCACGGGAGTGACCGCCGGCACCTATAGTTGGAATTTGACCGCCGCCGCCGGCCCTGATTACGGGGTTGCGCTGGTCGGCCCTTCCTCCACGGCTTTGACGGCGCAGTTGGTGGACGCCGGTTCGATCAGCATAGACGTTCTGACGCCGGTTTCCGGCAGCTTTGGCTATTATCAACAGTGGGACTTGCAGGTCAATCAGCCGGGAGGCGCCGGTACCATAAGCCTGGACGGAAATACCTATAACCAAAGCCCGGCCATAGGCGGACCGCAATCAACCTTGACCTGGGCTGTACCGGCGTCAGTCCGGGAGGCACTGGCGGGTCATCCAAGCCTGCCCGTTTATTTGTCATTTTCAATTGGCGGCGGCGGCAGTGGGACCATGTATGTGGACTATCTCCGGGTCAATCCCGTGGGACTGATTGATTCCTGGGAAAGTTCCGCAGAGGTAGGAAGCTGGACAAATAATGAGCCCGGCAACTGGACCAGCGTTGGACTATCCACAAGCACTGGTGTGACCGCCGGACTGTCCAGCTGGGAATTGACGGCATCCGCCGGTCCCGATTACGGCCTCGCCCTAAGCGGGCCAGGGTCTACGGCACTGACCTCATTGCTGGCTAACTCGACGAATGTCAGTGTGGACGTTTTGACGCCGGTCGGCGGCAGCTTTGGCTATTACCTGCAGTTTGACTTGCAAGTCAACCAACCGGGAGGCGCCGGTACGATAAGCCTGGATGGAGGGGATTACGGTCAAAGCCCATCCATCGGCGGACCGGAATCAACTTTGACCTGGCCCATCTCACCGGACGTGAGGGCTGCCTTAACGAGCAACCCATCTTTGCCCACGTATTTGACGTTTAAGATTGGCGGCGGCGGCGCGGGGACGATGTATCTGGACAATCTTCGAGCAGGCATTCTGCCTCCGTCCCAGGGGGCACTCTGGGTTCGCGAATTGTGGGACGACCTGCCAGGCGAGTTGCTGCCTTCCTACAAGACCGTAACGAACGACACTTCCTCCGTCGGCTTTTCCGCGACTGATCCGTGGACTGTCAATCCGGCCGAAGTAACCAACTGCCAGTTAATGGCCTTCCGTCCAGGCTTCCCCAACGATCCTCTGGCGGGAGCCAATACGATGGGCCTTCCGGGTACCCTGGATGGCTCATATGGCTCTCTGGTCCAGGAAAACAATAACATCAACTTTTTCCCAACTGGAGCGCAGGGCACGTTTTGGACGGCCGGGGATTTCATGACCCGGGGCCTTGACCCTGCCGGCTACATCGATTTTAACGCCGTGGGCGAATATTGGTTCGCAATGACCATCGCCAACTCAACTGCGTCGTTGGACGCTCAATACGTGCAGAGTCCCGCGACAGGCGCCGGCGGTATCGGTTTTGCCGATGGCAGCACCACCAATGCCGATTTTGTGGCCGTGGGGGTGACGGGTCTCAATGTTCTCATTGGACTGGGACAGACCAACGCCAGTAAATCCGTTTATATTTCCCAAGGCACGTTAGGGCAGTCGGGCGATCCCAACTCGCTGCTCAATGCGCCGTCGCTTACGAGCTCTCCTACTTATTCACAGACTAATTTCACCGGCGGGCCCTATTATATCCGCGCCCTTGATACCAATAGCGCGACGATCGGCACAGTTGAGGGAGATGGCATTGTCGTGTTAGGACATCTCAAGACTTTTGGAAATGGCACCGCTACCCTGGACGCCAAGTACTATACGACCGTTGGCGGAAGTCCCTGGAATTACAATTTGGACACCGACCCATCCACGATCATTTGGGATTGCAGCTATTCGTTCAATTTCACCGGTACCATGACGCGCATGCTGCTCTTCCAAAACGGGCAATTTCCCTTCTATGTCTTTGGTTTCCGCGCGAGCACTAACTTCAACGCCGTTGTGGGACTTGACCCCGGACGCATTCAGGTGTCGCCATTGGCCGACACTTACGTCGGCTACCCGATCAATATTACCAATCTGGCCGTCGAAGCTAATTCCTTTTCATTCGAATCTCCGCCCGCAGGCTATGGCACGTTGAACTATCAATGGTATCAGAACGGCCTTCCCATCAGCGGGGCGACTTCACAAAACCTGAACATTGCCTCAGCTTCCACAAGCGATTCGAGTATGCCCGCGGGCACCGATGCTGGGGTATTCTCGTGCGTCACGACCGATCCCAGCGGTACCTGGGGTTCGGTCACCAATTCGGTGACGATCACGGTGACACAATTAAGCGCGCCCGTAATCTCCGGGGTGACAATGTTCCACAATCAAAACAGTTTTCTTGTTACCTTTAGCGAGCCAAATCTCACGGGCGTTGGTTCGACCAATGATTATATTTTTACCGGTGGAATTGTGGCGAGCAATGTGACTGTGGTTAATAACGGCACTACCACTGAGGCCTATGTCACTACCTCTCCACTGCCATTGGGAACCAAGGTTACCTTGACGATCAGCGGCGTAACCAATGTCGTTGGCGGGACCCTGACCACGACTAATCTCGCCTTTTGGACCGACCTGGTCCAAAAGGGCGTCGCCAACTTTGATGCCTGGCTTTATCCCACGCTTGCATCGCAAAACGATTATTTCAACAACTTTGTTCCGGCTAATTCCAGCCCGCCCATTCTTCAATCTGAGTCTTTGACTTCCTGGGACGGCCCTGGCACCGGCATCACCATTGTCGGCACTGACGGATACACCGGTGACGGTTTCGGCAGTAAAGTTTATGGATGGTTCATTCCGCCGGTGACGACGAACTATGTGTTTTTCCTGTCATGCGATGATGGCGGACGACTTTCTTTGAGCACCAATGATTCTCCCACGAACCTTGTAGTCATTGCCTGTGATTCACTTTGGAACGGGCCGGATGAGTGGACCAATATCACCGATCAGTATCCGTCCGCCCCGCATCGTGGAGATGGCACGGCCACGGCTGTAACCGGTACCGGCTACGTCTGGGATAATTCGACCGCGGCGCAATCGCCTGCCACAGCCTGCGATCAAAATCGGTCCGATCAGTTTATCGTGGCTTACTGGGACAGTTCGGGAATCACCGGCGCAGCAGGCGAACCAGCCGGCGCTACTGACCAGGCCAATTGGGCCGCCACCGCGTCCTCTCTGGTCAGCGCGTGCGTTCCTGCCAGCGTGACGAATTTCTGGCCCAATGTGGATGCCAATGGCCAAGCTCTGATCAAGCTGCAGGCCGGGAAAATGTATTATATGCAGCTCGAGCATGTCCAAATTGGCGGCGGCTACGACATGGGCGCTACCTTCAAAATCGCCAGTGAAGCCGATCCGAATTCCGGCGTGCCAGGAACTTCGGGCGGAGCGGCCAGCGCCCTCACCGGCTCGGTCATTGCCGGAACCGTGCCGTTTTCTCCCAGCATATCCATATCTGAAACGGCATCCGGGCCGGTCATCAATTACAACGGCGTTTTGCTGGCGGGAACTAATGTCCTGTATATTACCAATGTTGTGGCGCAATCGTCGGCCGCCACCGCAATTTCCCTGGGCGGCCCGTCGAAATTCACGCCGGCCCCAGGCAATAGCAGAATGTTCTATCGAACCAGTGAATAGCACGGGAAAAACCTCAGCCAAATAAACTTATGTTGCCAGGGAATTACGAGGCGAAAAAGAAGGGCAGGTCTTGTGTTCATCGGCTCGCGTTTACCCTCATTGAATTGCTGGTGGTCATCGCCATCATCGCCATCCTGGCGGCGATTTTGGCGCCCGTGCTAAATAAAGCGCAACAGAAAGCGCACGGCATCCAGTGTCTGGGCAATCTCCGGCAACTTGAGACCGCCTGGAACATGTATCCCGATGATAATGCCGACATGCTCCCGCAAAACCTCGCCAGTGATACCGCCGCCTTCACTGACATTCCGACGACGGCCAATGCGCAGCCCGGCCAGCCTTGTGCAAGCTGGGTTCTGGGATCGGTTGCCACTGGCGATGTGGGAATGACTAACGTCCTCCTGCTCAGCCACGGGCTCCTTTATCAATATCTAAACAACGTAAGAGCTTACAAATGTCCGGCCGATACGACTCCCCGCGTTCGCAATTTTTCGATGAATTGCTGGATGAATGGGTCGAACGCGTGGAACAGCAGTTGTTATGATTTCACCAAATCATCGCAGCTTGCGCGCAAAATGCAGATCAACAATGCTTTTGTGTTTCTGGACGAAAATCCCGGTTCCATCAACGATGGTTATTGGGCGATTGACCCAACCAAAAAGAACTGGTGGATTGATTTGCCGGCGCATTACCATATCAACGGCTGCAATTTTTCCTTCGCCGATGGCCACTGCGAAAGTAAAACCTGGTCCGATAGCGACATACTGACCGGCAAATTCAACGGCCAAAACGGCGAAGCGGCCAATCCTTCCCCAAGCCGGGACAACAGTTGGGTGGAAGAGCGAGCCACCCTGCTCCTGCCCCGTTAACCCATGCAGCGGACCGCGAGTCATGCGATGGCCTCGCCGCGTCAACCCTCAATGCGCCGGGCAAACACCGGGCACATCTTGGCACTGTCCTTGGTAGGGACGGCGCGCTGCGCCGTCCGCGCCGCGTGTAGCGGCGCAACGAGCGTAGTGGGACGTTGTATCGTGGGCAGTTCCGCGCGCTTTACGCGCGGTGACGGCGCAGCGCGCCGTCCCTTCCATCGCCGGGCATTAAGGACGGTTCCAAGATGCGCCCCAAACACCGTTCGTCCTTCCATTTTTCCCGATTGCAGGATAAGGTGACAGGCATCGTGAAAAACGACGACGTTCCCGCGAAAAGCACTCCTTCTAAAATGAAACCGATGAAGATCGCGGTATCGATAGTTGACGACGATGCTCCGGCGCGCGGGATGTTGGAAGACTGGATTTCAAGCGCGGGTGAATTTCGTTGCGTGGGCGCGCATGAAAGCGCTGAGAGCGCTTTGGCCGCGCTTCCCGAGGAAAAACCGTCCGTCGTCCTGATGGACATCAATCTCCCGGGCATGAGCGGTATCGAATGCGTTCGCCGCCTCAAGCCGCAATTGCCAAACACCCAATTCGTCATGCTCACGGTGTATGAAGACATCGACCACATCTTCAAAGCCCTGACGTATGGCGCCAGCGGTTATCTTTTGAAACGCGTTCCCCGGGCCGATCTCCTCTCCGCGCTCAAAGACGTTCATGCGGGCGGCTCGCCCATGAGCAGCAACATTGCGCGAAAGATCGTGCAGTCATTCCAAAAATTTAATTCTTCTCCGTTCGAAACCGAGAATCTATCGCCGCGCGAACACGAAGTGCTGGAACTGCTCGCCCGCGGCCATCTTTATAAGGAAATCGCCGAAGTGTTGCGTATCAGCGTGCCGACGGTAAACACCCACGTCCGGCGGATTTACGAGAAATTGCACGTCCGTTCCCGCTCGCAGGCAGTCGCCAAGTTCGCTCATATTCCCAGCGCGGTTCCCGGAATCCATGGCAATGTTCTTTGAAAAAGGCCCGGTCTTGCGAGGGATTCTCGCCGCGATGGCTGCGCTGATTGTGACCGTCAGCGTCAATGGCCAGACGCGGTCCATTACCGTGGACGCAAATGTCATCAAGGGCCCACTGGACATGTCCTTCAATCAATGTATCGGGGCGGGGCGGGCCAACGAAGGTCTTCGGGCGGATTGGCAGGATCAATTGCGCGAGGCGAGGCGCGATTGCGGCTTCAAGTATATCCGCATGCACGGTTTGCTCTGCGACGACATGGGTGTGTACAAAGAGGACGACCACGGCAATCCCATTTATAACTGGCAGTACATTGACCGGCTCTATGATTTCCTGCTGAGCATTCACATGAAGCCATTTGTGGAGCTGTCGTTCATGCCCAACGATTTGGCCAGCGGCAGCCGGACCATTTTCTGGTGGAAAGGAAATGTTACCCCGCCAAAATCTTATGACAAATGGGCCGGCCTCATTAGCCATCTCGTCAGCCATTTCCAGGAACGATATGGCCATGACGAGGTCCGGACCTGGTACTTTGAAGTTTGGAACGAGCCTGACCTGCACGACGGATTCTGGACCGGATCGAAGGAGGATTATTTCAAGCTGTACACCGTCACAGCAAACGCCATCAAAAGTGTCTCACCGGATTATCGTGTCGGCGGCCCGGCCACCGCGGGTGGCCAATGGGACGAATCGTTCATCAACTACTGCAGTACGAACCACGTGCCGCTGGATTTCGTTTCGGCCCATTCGTATGGCGTCAAGCGGGGCTATCTGGATGAAACGGGACGGCGAGGAACGGTGATTGATTCCGATTCCAATTCCGTGATCGGCCGTATGACTGGTGAACGCAAAATGATTGATCAATCCGCGATGCCCGGATTGCCGCTGCATTTTACCGAGTGGAGCTCGGCTTACACGCCCACGGATTTCATGCATGACAGCTATCAGCAGGCGGCCTTTATCCTGAGCAAGGTCAAGGGCTGCGACCAATCTGTTGACTCGATGTCGTACTGGGTGTTTACCGATATCTTCGAAGAAAATGGACCGCGAATGACTCCCTTCCACGGGGGCTTTGGGCTGATTAATTATGAAGACCTGAAAAAGCCGGCGTTCTACGCGTTCAAGTTTCTGAATGAACTTGGCCCGGTTGAACTGGCCAACGCCGACCCGGCTTCGTGGGTGTGCAAGGGCAAAGACCATTCAGTCCAGGCTTTAATTTGGGACTACACTCCCATCGTGCCGCCGGAGGGAATGAACGACCAGGAGTTTTACCGACACGAAATTCCGGCCAGGGACATTGGCCACGTGGCGCTTACCATCACGAACCTTTTGCCGGGAAAATATAGTTTGGAGATTTATCATACGGGCTACCGCGCCAATGACGTTTTCGCCGGCTATCTTGACTTGGGCTCGCCATCGCAGTTGACGCGGGCCCAAGTGCAAACTCTGCGCGAGAAAAGCAATGGCGATCCTGAATCCGTGGAAATCATCCGGGTTAAAAGGGGAAAACCGTTCGTTCATGAATTCGCTATGCGAGAGAACGACGTCTATTTTGTGACGCTTCGTCGGTGGTAGGGACAGCGCGCTGCGTGCAACGGCGCAACGAGCGGAGTTGGACGTTCTATCGCGGGCTGTTCCGCGCGCTTTACGCGCCGTCCCTACCACCGCCGGAAATTAAAGACGGTTCCAAGATGCGCCCCGTGATGCCGCCCGACAGATTCCCTATGGACAGTCTTCGAAACGCTGGTATGGTGATAAGGCTGGATGAGAGGAGTTAATTATGCCTATCGAATTTCAAGTGATTCGCGCGAGCGACTTTGTTCGATTTGACGCTGACGAGCACCTCGATTTTGCGGATACCCGGAGAGTGCTGGAAGAGTTGGCGCTGGCCTGTCGAAAACGAGGACTGGATCGCGCGATGATCGATCTGCGGGATTTGCCCGTGCCGCCCGAACCCCGATTTACGAAGGCCGAATTGGCTTCATTGGCCGGCGCATTTAGCGCGGCGGGGTTCACACAACGTCAACGCCTGGCGGTCCTTTACCGGCAGGATGTTCATGGGACGATTCGGGATTTTACGTCTATCAGTCGAAAGCAGGGATTGCAGGTCGAGGCGTTCAACGAGTTCGATAGTGCGATCCATTGGTTGGGCAAGGAAATAGGAATGCCATTGGAACACAAGCACGGCGCCGAAGTGCCCATCGTGCGCAAAAACGGCACAAAACCAAAACGGCTGGCGCAGAGCCGAGACGGCGTGTCGCGGCGCGACCACCGCAGATAGTTCCCATTCGGTAATCTTTCGGGGCGGCCAACTTGCGCAATTCACGGTAGGGACAGCGCGCTGCGCTGTCCGCGCCGCGTGCAGCGGCGCAACAAGCGTCGTTGGAGTTGAATCGCGGGCTATTCCGCGCGCTTTACGCGCGGTGACGGCGGTGGCAGCGCCACTTGCGAAGAGCGCCGTCCCTTCGTTCGCCGCGTTCAGAAAATTTACGCTTTCAAAAAATCCCGGCTATCGCCAAACTCTGTGGCGACAATTTAATTGGTCTAACAGGCCGCTAACTCCCGGGGAAAGTGAAGGGATGAAATCACGTGATTCACATGAAACATATTGTAAAAAAATGGTTTGTTGGAATTGTTGTTGCGCTCTCAGCAGCGGCGACCGCGTTTTGCGCGGACACCAATGATCTGGCGTTGATTCCGTTGCCGCAAAAGGTCCAGCGATTGGACGGTACGTTCACGCTCAACGCCCAGACACGCATTTATGCGGATGCCGCTTCACGCACGACGGCGGAATTCCTCGCGCAACGCCTTCGCAAATCCACGGGCTATCCGCTAAAGGTCCATTGGCGGATGTTGGGCGGCGCGCCGCACAACAATGTTATTTTGTTCACAACCAAACGCGCCAATAAGGCCGTGGGCGACGAAGGTTATGATCTTACAGTTTCTCCGGATGGAGCTGTCGTGCGCGCGCCGGCCCAGGCTGGTGTGTTTTATGGCGGCGAAACACTGATGCAATTGCTGCCGCCGGAAATCTTTTCGACGAATGCGGTGACGAAAAACTGGCAGGTTCCCTGCGTCCAAATCGAGGATTGGCCGAGATTTTCGTGGCGCGGCCAGATGCTGGACGTGAGCCGGCACTTTTACAATAAGTCGGAGGTGGAAGCGATCCTGGATACGATGGCGTTGTATAAGTTAAACCGGTTCCATTGGCATCTGGTGGATGATGACGGCTGGCGGCTTGAAGTGGCAAAATATCCGAAGCTCACGGAGATCGGCGCGTGGCGGAAGAACATCGTGCTGCAACGAACGCATCGAACTGACGGTGAGCAAACCGCGCATCCGGCCTGGACCGCGGCGAGTTCCGACAAGTTCGGGCCGGACGGTCGTTACGGTGGATTTTATACGCCGCAGGACATTCGCGAAGTTGTAGCTTACGCAGCGGAGCGGCACATCATGGTGGTGCCGGAAATCGAGATGCCGGGACATTGTGGAGAAGTACTGGCCTCATACCCGGAACTGGGCTGTTCGGGAAAGCCGTACGAAGTTGAAAAGCCCGGTCCATTTCACGTCGGCGTCGTTGACCCGGCCAAGCCCGAGGTCTTCACATTTTTAGACGACGTTTTGGACGAGGTCTTTCAATTGTTTCCGGCTCCCTATGTGCACATCGGTGGTGATGAAGTCGCTCGGGGTGCATGGGAAAAGTATCCCGATTGCCAGGCGTTAATGAAACGGGAAGGTCTCGAAAACGAAGGGCAGTTGCAGACCTGGTTTACGAAGCAGATGGTAAATTACATCACCGCCCATGGAAAAACTCCGATCGGATGGAGCGAAGCGATCCGAGGCGGCATTACCACGAATCTGGTTGTAATGGATTGGATCGGCGGCGGCAAGAAGGCGGCGGAGCAGGGGCACGATGCCATTATGACGCCGTCGTCGCCGGTGGACTATGCGTATTTTGACCATTATCAATCGACGAATCATTTAACCGAACCGCACGGCATCGGCGGATTTTTGCCGCTTTCGCGGGTTTACTCATTTGAACCAGTGCCAGAGGATCTTCCCGCTGACTTGCAATCGCATATTCTCGGACCGCAGGGTAATTTATGGTGCGAATACATTGCGTCGCTGGCGCATGCCCAATACATGATTTTTCCTCGCGCATGCGCGATGGCGGAGGTGGGGTGGTCGGCCAAAGACGCGCGCGATTGGGACGGTTTTCAACAGAGGCTTGCGGTCGATAACCAGAGGCTGGACGAATTGGGCGTGAATTACCGGCGCGACACGTCTCCTGATCGTCCCGTCCGCGCCACGCGAATCACCACGGATTTCATCGATGCGAAGGTCTCGCTGGAGTATCCGGGGTTTACCGGGCTTTCCGTGGACAGTTTAGGCAAAGAACATTTTCCTTTGGCCAGGATTCGGCCGTCTACCACGAATCCGAAACCAACCGAGGCCGTGCGGAATGGTTCACGTGTGGAATATCGAAAGCCGGGTGACTCGGATTCCCAGCTGCCACGGTGGGCGATTGAAGTGGACAAAGACGAGGTTGTGCTGACGTCACATTGGTCAGCCGATGATCCACCGGAACCCATGGAAATGGACATGGTTAACAGGGAGTGTCACCCAACCTTGCTGGGGTTGATGGAGCCAAACGGGTCCATGCGGCTCCCGGCTCTCCTGCACTTTGCCGACGAGGGGACGTTTCGAATTTCCGCCAATACTCCGAATCCCATGCCGTTGGGATATTCGGCGGTGCATGGGAAGGGGCCGGTGAAAATCACTTTTCCAGCCGCCACGCCCGAGAATCCGGACGTCACGTATCATTGGCAGGTTGTGACCGTTCACCCGAAAATTCCGGCCCTGGCTTCCGACCCGCGGTTCGATAGTTTTCGGCGCGATTGGCTGAACATTTTCCAATACAGCCCGGGAAACCGGATGCTGGCAAACAACGTCACCAGCGACACGTGCGGGTTTTGCTTTTATGAATACGCGGACCTGGCGCGGGTCACACCGCCGCTGGCTGAGGGCGTCACGGCCCTGGACATGGTCCGCCAAAGCCTGGACCGAATCATCGCCGGGGCGTTTGCCTACGGATTCTTTGACACGTCGAAAGATCCGCACCATCCGAAATACGCGGCGGACACCTTGCCATCGTTTTTAATCGCCGCCGATGACTACGTGGAAGGCAGCACCGACCAGGGTTGGTTGACGAAAAATTACGACCACATCAAAGGATGGGCCGATGAGATGCTGGCGACTGACACCAACAACGACGGCCTGATAAAATTTCCTTTGAGCGGCAATTCCGGTTCATGGCCGTGGCCGATAAAATATCGCCCCGCAAACTGGTGGGACACGATTGGTTTTGGTTATGAGGACGCTTATGCCAATGCGCTGGCGTACCGGGCGTTGCGCGGAATGCAAACCATGGCACAACGAGCGGGGCATTCCGATGATGCCAGCCACTTTGAGGCCGCGGCGGACAAATTGAAGGCGGCTTATTTTGATGCGTTCTACGATCCGAAAAATGGCGTTCTGGCCGGGTGGCGCAGCGCGGACGGCCAGCTTCATGATTTTTATTTTCTTTATGTCAACGGCATCGCCATCCATTACGGACTCGTGCCCACAGACAAGGCCAATGACATCATGGACCGTCTGCTCGCGAAAATGAATGAGGTGGGCTACACGAACTTTGAATTGGGTTTGCCGGGCAACCTGGTTTCCGTGGCGCGAAAGGATTATGTGGATTTGCGAGTGCGTTTCGGCGGTGGAAAGACTGAAGAGAATTCCGACGGATTTCAAATCTATGAAAACGGCGGAGCGACAGCGTGTTTCGCCTATTTTACCCTCGCCGCGCTATATGATTTGGGAAGAGTTAATGACGGCGACCGCATCCTGATGCCCATGCTGAAGGCCTTTTACGATGGTGATTTCCAGGGTTTTGGGCCCAACGGCTTGAGCAAGGATTGGAAGATGTGGGACGGCACCTGCAAAGGTTACGAAGGCCTGCTCACGGATAATTATTATGCCATGCTCGCGGTCATGGATCGCCAGGCAGCTTTGGAAAGAGGGAATGCGCATTGAATCCCGGAGGGATCAGTGGAAATAGCCCGGCGTTTTAACGCCGGGAGGGAACGTAGAAAGGCCCGAGTCCCGAAGGGACGGTTGGAATTTGTGCGCTACGCTTTCAGGCGTCCCTTCCCTGTGGCTTGCACGAGTTTGTACAGCGCGCTGTCCCTACCATTTTTACAATCAATGAAATTATTATCGTTTTTTATAATGATGGGACTGGCGTATGCCGCTTCGGCCCAATCGCCAATTACCATCACTATTAACAATTCGCCGGGTTACGCAATTCCTGATGATTTTAGCGGGTTAAGTTTCGAGTCGGGACATCAAATGCCGGATAAGAATGGCGTTCGTGGAAATCTTTTCAGCCCCACAAATACTGAACTCGTTACGCTGTTTCGGAACGCCGGCATCCGCAATCTTCGCGTGGGCGGGGGGACCGTGGACGGATTTGGCGGGGGCAGCCGACTGACTCACGCGGACATAGACAATCTATTTGCATTCGCGCAGGCCGCGGATTTGAAGGTGATTTACTCGCTTCAATTGCTCCACGGCAATATTACCAATGACGTTGATGAGGCGCGCTATGTTTGGCAAAACCATCGTTCGCGATTGGAATGGGTGGCCATCGGTAATGAGCCGGACGAGCCGGATTACCGCTTTCCACCCTTTGGCCATGGAACCGATCCCACGATCACGAATTACGCGACGTATTTGCCGCATTGGCAGACTTTTGCCTCGGCGGTCACCAATGCATTGCCGGGCGTGACGTTTGCCGCGCCAGACACGGGCGGGAGCCCGTGGAATACAAATTTTGCCGACGATGAAAAAAGTTCCGGCATGGTCTCGCTTTTTACCACACACGATTACTTTGGTGGGCATTGGGAGGGGCAAACTTCGGATACGGCCGTGAGCAATATGCTGTCCCCGCGCTGGGTCACAAAACTCTATCCAAAGGAACTTCGCGCGCAGTCTCGCGTTATTGCCGATGGATATCCGTTTCGGTTGACGGAACTAAACGATTATCTGGGCGGTGTGCGAAACGCCAGCGATGCGTATGCCGCGGCGTTGTGGGCGTTGGATGTCATGCATTGGTGGGCCGCCAATGGAGCCGCGGGTGTTAATTTTCACAATAATGAGTGGCTTCTGACGGACACAGTTTATTTGACCAGGAGGGACTACAGCTTTCGAATCCGGCCAAAGGCCTACGGCATCAGGGCATTTGACCTGGGCGGCCACGGCCGGGTTGACCCGCTCGAGATGACGAATAAGAAAAAGCTGAATCTCACGGCCTATGCCGTCGCCGACCCGACGAATCTTTTTGTGACCTTGATCAACAAGGAATACGGCCCCAACGGCCGCGATGCCAAGGTAAATATCAAATTGAAAGGTTTTGCGAAGGGTGATGTTTCTGCCATGTATTTGACCGTGGCCGGTGGCGATGTCGAGGCGACCGGCGGCGTGACCTTGGGCGGCGAATCCATCACCAATAACGCCACTTGGAACGGACATTGGACGGCGTTGGGGCGGGTGACACATGGCAAATTTACCGTGAAGGTCCCAGCCGCATCGGCGGCGGTAGTAAAAATGAACGTGATTCGGTAGATCCATTGGTAGGGCGGACGTGCCCGTCCGCCAGGCGCGCGGCGTAAGCTGCGCGCCAGTCAAGTTCCGCTGGTAGGGACGCCGCTCTTCGCAAGTGGCGCTGCCACCGGCGCAACGAGTGTGGTCGGACGTTCTTTTGCTGGCTTTTCCGCGCGCTTTACGCGCGGTGACGCCGCAGCGCGGCGTCCCTACCTGCCGGCGGTTTCCAGTTGCATTTGCCACTTCCACTGGTAGGGCGGACGTGCCCGTCCGCCAGGCGCGCGGCGTAAGCTGCGCGCCAGTCCGAAGGTCGCCCGCCGTCAATTTCCGGTTGCATTTGCCGACTGACAACTCCAGCATGACGGCGCTAAACTTTTTCCCCGGCATGACAAAAAAGATTCTTCTTATTCCTGTTTTCGCGTTTTTAATTGCAACCGGATTTGGCGGGGCAACGCCTGCCGAAGCCAAACCGGCTCATACCTTTGCCATTGGGACGAATGATTTTCTCTTGGACGGCCAGCGGCTTCAAATCCGTTGCGGCGAAATGCATGCCGCGCGGGTTCCGCGCGAGTATTGGCGCAACCGTTTGCGCATGGCGAAAGCCATGGGGCTGAACACCGTTTGCGCCTATCTCTTTTGGAACCAAATCGAGCCACGCCCCGGGAAATTCGACTGGAGCGGCCAGGCCGACGCCGCTGAGTTTTGCAGGATTGCGCAGGAAGAGGGACTGTGGGTCATTTTGCGTCCTGGTCCATATTCATGCGCTGAATGGGAGGAAGGCGGATTGCCGTGGTGGCTGCTGAAAAATCCTGATATTCAAATGCGCACGACTGATCCCGCGTTTTTGGATCCGGCGAAAGCGTACCTCCGGGAAGTAGGGAAGGAACTTGGGCCGCTCCAAATTACGCATGGAGGCCCGATTCTAATGGCGCAGGTTGAGAATGAATACGGTTCCTACGGGCACGACACGAATTACATGGGCGCAGTGCGGCAGGCGCTCCGGGATTCAGGCTTCGACGTGCCGCTGTTTGAATGCAACCCGGTCGCCGATTTGCAGCACGGTTATCGCTCCGACATCTTTCCCGTCGTGAACTTTGGTTCCGATCCCGGCAAAGCATTTAAAGCATTGCGGGAAATTCTGCCCCAGGGACCGCTCATGTGCGGTGAATTTTATCCCGGCTGGTTCGATACCTGGGGACAGCCGCATCACCTCGGAAATACGCCCAAATACCTTGGCGATCTCAAATACATGCTCTCGCACGGCGACTCGTTCAGCATCTATATGGTGCATGGTGGCACCACGTTTGGTCTTTGGTCGGGCGCGGATCATCCATACAAGCCTGACACGTCCAGTTACGATTATGACGCTCCCATCAGCGAAGCCGGCTGGCCCACGGAGAAATTCTACAAAACACGCGCGTTGTTTTCCCAGTATCTGTTACCGGGCGAAACGCTGCCCGATGTTCCGCCCACAAACGCAGTGATCTCTTTCCCGCCGGCCCCGGCTGAAGAGTGCGCGCAAATTTTTGATAATTTGCCTGAGGCCGTTGACGACGCGTCGCCGCGGAACATGGAAGCCTACGACCAGGCTGAGGGTTGCATTGATTATCGAACGACGGTACCGGCCGGTCCAGCAACGACGTTCGCGGTTGGAAGCGTTCATGATTTTGGATTCGTCTATCTGGATGGCAGGCAAATCGGTGATATGGACCGGCGCACGACCAATTTCGTTGTGCGACTGCCGGAACGAACTGCGAGTGCAAAGCTGGATATATTGGTGGATACCATGGGGCGCGTGAATTTCGGAACCGGAATCACCGACAGAAAAGGGATCCAGGGTCCGGTGAAGTTGGGCGATGCCGAACTGACCGGATGGAAAATATTCAATCTGCCACTTGATCACAAAATGCTGTCACACTTGAAATACGGGGATTCAAAGGATGCCGGTCCAGCCCCGGCGTTTTGGCGCGCGATCGTGAAGATTAAAAAGCCGGGCGATACATTTCTCGATATGCGTTCCTGGGGCAAGGGTGTCGTGTGGGTGAACGGGCATTGCATGGGTCGTTACTGGAACATTGGGCCGACGCAAACGATGTATGTGCCCGGTCCATGGCTGAAGCGCGGCAAAAACGAAATCGTGATTCTGGATTTGGAACATGGTCGGGAAGGGGCAGGGGTTCCCGTCATCGGCAGCCTGGACCATCCAATCCTGGATGAACTGCATCCGGAAAAAGATTTTGCGCAGAACTAATCCGCACGCCGGTAGGGACGGCGCTCTTCGCAAGTGGCGCTGCCACCGCCGTCACCGCGCGTAAAGCGCGCGGAACCGCCCGCAACCCCTGAACCTAATTTGCGTAGCAGCCCCGAAAGCTTTCGGGGCTCTGACTAATCCGCGTATAGGTCATTCCTTCATTTTAGCTCGCTTTTGACTCGCGAAAATTCTAATTTGTCGATGAACATTGGTTTTGGTAATTCGGAAGTTCAAAAACATACATGTGTTTTGAAATAAAAAACCAAATTGCGGCTTTGGCTTACCCACAATTATGAAAATATTTCGCGCTTTATGGGTGATATGCGGGTTTCTCTTTGTGTCCTCAAACGTGCTCGCACAATTCACATACTCCACCAACGGGAGTGCTATCACGCTAATTTCCTACACAGGCTCTGGGGGGGCGGTGACTATTTCCAACTTCGTCACTGCCATCGGAGACAGTGCGTTTCAGGGAAGCAGTATCACAAGCGTCACGATTCCCAATAGTGTGACCAATATCGGGAACGACTCCTTTGACGGCTGTATCGCCTTGAACAACGTCGTCATGGGCACCAACGTCACCAGCATCGGGGATGGTGCGTTTTATGCCTGTTTCGCATTAGCCGGCATCACTTTGCCCCCCAAGATCGCAAGTATTGGCACCTATGTGTTCGTCGGCGCTCCGCTGACCAACATCATTATTCCCGCAAGCGTCACAAACCTCGGCGAAGCGCCGTTCGCCTTCTGTAGCAGCCTATCAAATATAAACGTCAATGCCGGTAACACAGCCTACATGAGCGCTGGCGGAGTTTTGTTCAATTACAATCAGACAACGCTCATTGATTACCCGGCAGCTAACACGGCAAACACTTATGTGATTCCTGACAGCGTTACGACGATAGAATTTTTTGCCTTTTCTGATTGCAGATTAACGAACGCGGTGATCGGAAGCACCATCAGCAGCATCGGGGCCGGCGCCTTCGCTGGATCTGCCAGCTTGACTGCGATTTCAGTGAGCGCGCAGAATCCAAATTATAGCAGCGTGAACGGTGTTTTGTTTAACAAAAATCAAACCTCTCTGGTGGAATTCCCGAGCGGCTTGAGTGGGAGCTATACGATACCCAACGGCGTCACTAGCGTTGAACTCGATGCATTCGAACTTTGCTATTACCTGACCAACGTTGGCATTCCCAATAGCGTGACGACCATCGCACCTTACGCTTTTTTTGCCAGCTCCGATTTGTCCAGTATTGCCATACCATCTGGAGTTACAACCGTTGGCGATGATGCTTTCCAGGGTTGCAGCAGCCTAACCTCCGCTTATTTTCAAGGGAACGCCCCTCCCGATGACGGCGCTGCTTTCGCTGGCAACAGTGGCATTACGACCGCCTATTATTTGGCTGGAACAACTGGCTGGGGTATGACTTTTGGCGGTGTTCCGGCGGTATTATGGAATCCGCCGATCAAAACTACTAAAGGCAGTTTCGGGATAATAAACGGGCAATTCGGTTTCACAATCTCGGGTCCAACCAATACCCCAATCGTTATCCAAGCACGCACCAATTTAACAAGCGGAACATGGAGCAATGTCCAATCTTGCAGCATCACGAACGGTTCAATCTACTTTGCTGACTCGGCATGGACGAATTACCCTGACCGCTTCTACCGTATCTCCTACGTACCGCTACCATAATTCTTCGAGACTAGGATTCTGGGGAAAAGACCGATTTTAGGTTTCAACTTTGATTTCCGTTGTCGCGGAGACATAAAGTTAGACTGAGCTTCTGTCGCTCTGGCCGCCGCGACGGGCTGCAATATCTAACCCAACCACTGTCAGCCGGATGGCCTGCAAATTAACTCCCAATTCGCAATGCCGGTTGTCGTTTTTCTCCAAAATACGAGTATTACATAAGACTTTAACGGTAACCTTAACTATTAAATATTATTCAAAATTTTGGTTGACGCTATCTGGCAAATCGTGATATAAAGTACTACAATTCCGCAACCCAAGTAACCAAGTGTGCAAGCTTTGAAACTCAAACTATGAAAACCCTACAATTATCCATTCGGACCATTGCGGCGGTGGTATGCGTTGGAGCGCTGTCGCTGGCGCTGACAGGTAACGCCCAAAATCTATTGACCGATCCCGGCTTCGAACTACAAATTTCGGCGCCAAACCCGGACCCGAACGGTATTCCGGGGTGGGCGAACTTTGGCGGGGCCCAATTCCTGCCATCGACCCTTGCCCATAGCGGCAATAATGTTCTCTACACTCCCGATAACGGCGGCGGATACAACGTGCCGGGAACTTATCAGGTATTCGCTGCCAACCCAGGAGACACGTTTACCTTTTCCGGGTGGGTATATACGCCGAATGCCCTGGTCAGCGGCGACAACGATTTTGCGATATTGCAACTAACGTTTTTCCCCGGCGCTCCGCCCAATAATTATGGGGGCGGAACCGGGACGTCGTTTGGCGTGAATGTCGGCGACCCCGCGAGCGGGCCGGCCGTCGCCCTTCCTCAAGGCGTCTGGACGTATGCCAGTATCACCGGCACTGCTCCCACCGGGACAGCTTCCATGGGCGCATATCTTTTGGACATCAACGCCGATGCCAACGCGGATTTTTATTTCGACGACATGAGCCTGACGGTAAACCCGGTTCCTGAACCGGCGACGCTTTCGCTGGCGGGACTGGGGCTGTTGGGAATACTGGCCAGCCGTATGCGCCGATTGATTAATAAATAAATTAAATTCAAAAACATGCTTTTTTCCGTGGGGTAGGCGTCCCGCCTGCCGGTTCAGGCGGCGTCCCGCCGCCAGTTCCCGAAACAAACCTCCATCAGGAGCGAAAGAAATCATTCCAGGGCGCAGCTTGGCATCGCCTTAATCCCGTAGCAGCCGATGTGAATCGGCTCTAATTTTTCCGCGTTTGCTGTCAGACGCTCGCCACGCCGTAGTCAGACGAAGCCGGGTTCGATGCTGCGCCTTGGATATTGAATGTTGGGTATTCTCTGGAGCTTGCGTGCTTGGAGCTTGGTGCTTTTTCTGCCCCATCTCCAATCTTCCATCGCCGGGCACGAATTAATCACGCCAGATTAGGAGATAATCCTGGCCCGAATCGGGAGTAGGCGCCCAGCCCTCTTTTCGCGCAAACTTCGCTTCCCATTCGAAAAGCCGGGCTCGCTTCGCGGGATTTTTGGGCAGTTCAATAACCAGGCTTGAGGTGTCCTGTTGCGGCGCACGCTCAACGCGCCCATAAATCTCGACGGCGGTAACGCATTCAGCGCCGAGATCATAAAGTTTTTGAACTACTGCAATGGCCCTGGCGCCGCGCCAACCTTTTCCGTCTCCGCCAGTGATTGTTCGGTCATTGGGCGACTTGGCCTCGCGCAGCCACGCCAGAGCTTCAGCGGCGTCTCGCTGACGCGTCCGGTACTTTTTCCATTTATCTAGATTCATGGCAGCCGCCGGCTCATTCAAGCAGAGCGGCGCACGTGAGCAAGAGGAATCATCCCCGGATCTATCGGCAGGTTCCGCACATTTTTTGTGTCTATGTAAGTAAACAAGTAAACGAGCGCGGGTTTTCAACGTATTTTGCTTGTCTCCAACGATTTACACCGGATTCGCCACCTGTTCACGGGGAAACCGCTTGTCGCGCCCCATTCCGACCGCTTCAACGATTCAACTCTTCAACGTTTCAACGTCGGGGCAACACCCGAGGAGGCGCCGGTGCTCGGCTTGATAGCGATCGGCTCGGGCTGCGAGCGTTTCGGTCTCGTACTTAGAAAACGGTCCGCCTGCGCGAGAGCCTGCTGAGAGGTAAGCCGCGGCTGATTCAAGCGGGCTTCCAAGGTGGGAGGAAGGCATTGGTTTTCGTGGTTCACGCCAGCAACCTAGCATTTACCGCCGCAATTTGCGATCTGGAATCGAACTGCTTTTTGACAGAATAAACAGGTTGAAAGCGGTCAGCCCGGTTCGCCGGATTCGAGTTCGTAGATCATTCGCCATATTCGGTCGGTTTCGCCTCGCTCTATGACTTGCAGGGGAGTCGAGCCGTCGAAAGCGGGATTTGGCTCTTTGAGCCAGGGACCAATTGCTCGCGCCGAAAGAAATTTGTCGAGGGCCTGGAAAATGCGCTTCAACTCTGCCATGCGTCTCCCCGCCGATCCGCCCGGTTTCCGACCCTGAACCCAATGCGCCACGGCCCGCGGCGAAAATCCGGTCAACCGCGTGAACGTCTCCTGGGTAACCCGATGCGAATCGCAAAATGCTTTAATATCCAGGCTGCTTATGGAACCACCCAATCCGGCCGTGTTCAGAAAGCCGTGTGCCTTCGAGTGGACGTCGAAACGTCCGGGTTGCCGTTTGAGCGTTACGGTTTCCGCCGAATGGCGCGCTTTTTTCATATCCCAAACTTACCCGATTCCCGTCCTTTTACAAGCATATTTTCATGCACTTTTGCACTACCGCTTCCTGAGCCACCGAATCCCTCTCACGTCGCATTTGTGGGGCGGTGTTGCCGCGTCGCCATTCCTTCCCCCAACTCCTATCTTCCATCTTCAATCTTCTATCCTCGCCCTGCTGCCGACCATCTCCCGCCGAATTTCAGGCTTCCCGCTCCATCCAGGAGTTTCGCAAGCCTGGCAAATTCCAGAGGTGCGGCGCGAAAGGCGATGCCCTTCCACTTCACGAAACGTCGCTTTCTCTTCTTCAACTCGGAAAGGAAAACTTCGTGCCGCGGATTCGGTTTAGCCTTCATCAATGATCCGATTCATTTTACCCACCAAAGGTTCGCTTTTGACAGAATAAACAGGTTGAAAGCACCAAAGAACATCCACGCTCCAAGCGCGCAAAATTGGATATTTGCGTATTCCCTGGTGCTTGGAGATTGGGGCTTGGAGCTTTGGTGTCGAATGTTGGGTATTCTCTGGAGCTTGCGTGCTTGGAGATTGGAGCTTCTTCCCCCATCTCCAAACTTCCATCTTCTGCCCCGTTTACAAAAAACCGTGTATATGTAAGTAAACAAGTAAACGGGCGCGGATTATCAACGTATTATGCTTATCTATAATGATTTACGCCGGATTCGCCACCTGTTCACGGGAAGACCGCTTGTGGTGGCCCTCCGCCGCTTCGACGGTTCAACGCTTCAACGCGTTTCAGTTCGGTGTCCACGCTTAAGCGTGTCTCCTCCCTGGCCGGCAAGACCACGCAACGATGATGCCTGGCTATTCGGGCTTACCCACGGATAACCGGTGGCTGGTCCGGCCGCAGCACATTCAAATCCGTAACTGGAAACACCTGAAACCTCCCGGGCGGGGTCACGGAAGTCGAATAGCCGGTGACGGATAGCGCCGTTGAAAAGAATCGAATGGCGCGGTCGTCCGCCTCCATTGTGACGTTTGGTTTCGGCGCGTAGCGTTTCAGCAGTTTCAGAAAAACGTCATGCGGCAACTCGCAGGTACCGTCGGCAAAAACCAACGCTTCGATGCCGGCGGTCGTTTGATTTGCCTCTACGAACACACGCGCCGCACATGCCGACAAGCGCACTATTTTGTCGCGCCTCTTGCTGGCGGGCGATTTCTTGCCAACCGATACCAGCATCTTAACCAGCGCCGGAAGTTCAACCGTAAATTTCATTTAGAATTTTTGATTGGTAAGTCTCTGGCTTTCCCTGAGCCTAGCCGAAATTTCGCCTGGATCGCAATATGTTTGCGAGGCGCTCTTTTTTACATTGCTTCGATAAACAATTTGCTTATGATGACAAGCAATCTCGGTAACTATAACGGGCGAATTTTGGAATAATGTCTTCAGACCTCACGTTTATCACGAATGAAGCGGGGCAGAATCTGCGTGACCGCTTTGGAGCATTGCTCGGAGAAGATACACGCTTTTTCGATTGTCTCGTCGGATATTTCTTTATCAGCGGCTTTTATAAACTTTATCCCGCCTTAACAAAGACTGAAAAAATTCGCATCCTAATTGGCATCAAGACCGACGGCAAGACCTACGAGCTGATTCAGGAAGCAAAACAGCAAGAACTCGTTTTGGAATCACACGCACAGGCACGCGCAGCGGTCGGCGGGGCGGTTCGCTGTGAACTGGAAAAGTCTGAAGATTCGGCAAATGTCGAGGAAGGCGTCAAAAAGTTTGTCGAGTGGATTGCTTCCGGCAAGCTGGAAATCAAGGCATTCCCGTCCGAACGTATCCACGCGAAACTTTACATCATGACGTTCCACGAGGATGACCGCGATAAAGGTCGTGTCATCACAGGTTCGAGCAATTTCACGGAATCTGGGTTGCTGGAAAATCTTGAATTCAATGTAGAATTGAAGAATCGAAGCGACTACGACTTTGCGCTCGCCAAGTTCAACGAGCTTTGGGCAAAGGGGGTTGAGGTTTCCAAAGATTTTGTCCAGATAATCGAAAAGGAATCACCATACGCGCAGTTCACACCGCATGAACTCTATTTGAAATTCCTCTATGAGTATTTTCGCGGCGAACTCAACCAGCATGACGACTTGGACGACTCTTATCTGCCCACTGAATTCAAAAAGTTAAAATATCAGGAGGACGCTGTTTTAAATGCCGCCCGCGTGCTAGATGAATTCAAAGGCGTTTTTCTTGCCGATGTCGTTGGCTTGGGCAAAACTTTTATGTCCGCGTTATTGGCGCGACATCTGGATGGACGCTCCATAGTCATTGCACCACCGCACTTACTGGACAAGCACAACCCTGGGTCGTGGCCGAATGTCTTTCGTGATTTCGGCGTGCGCGGTGCAGAATTTGAATCCATCGGCAAGTTGGCTTCATTGCTGGAAAGGGAAGACCTTGAAAATTATCAATACGTGTTCATTGATGAATCACACCGGTTCCGCACCGAGGACACACAGAGCTACGAATTGCTTGCGCAGATTTGCAGCGGCAAGAAAGTCGTCCTCGTTTCGGCCACGCCACTGAATAATTCCCCGCAGGACATCTTGAGCCAGATAAAACTGTTTCAGCCAGCAAAGAACAGCACCATTCCCGGCATTCGTAATCTTGAAGCATTCTTTGCCAGACTACGCCGCAACTTGAGCGGTTTGGATCGTCAGGACGACCGTGAGCAATACTTTCAGACTGTGCAGGACAATGCCCGCGATACTCGCGAAAAAATCCTTAAGCACTTAATGATTCGCCGGACGCGAAACGAGATCAAAGAATTTTACGGGGAAGACCTTGCAAAGCAGGGCTTGAAATTTCCTGAAGTTGCCGATCCCGAACCGCTCTTCTACAAGCTGGACGAAAATGAAAATCACATCTTCGATGAAACTGTCCGACTGCTCACGTTAGAGTTCAAATACGCCCGCTACAAGCCACTCGAGTATTTCGAAGGCGAGCACACCAAGCAGGAAGTCCAAAGTCAGGTGAACCTCGCCAAGTTCATGAAAATTCTCACGGTGAAGCGCCTTGAAAGCAGTTTCACCGCGTTCCGACAGACTTTGGGACGTTTCATCGCTACCTATGAACGAGTCATCGAAGAATTCTCAAAAGGACATGTCTTCATCAGTAAAAAGCACATCGGAAAGGTTTTCGAGTTGCTGGAATCCGATGATACCGAGGCATTGCAACGACTCATTGACGAAGACAAGGCCGAAAAACTGGATGCTTCCAAATTTAAGGCGACCTATGTCACCGACCTCAAAAACGACCTCAAAATTCTCCACACAATACGCGACCACTGGAAAACAATCACACGCGATCCCAAGTGGGAAGAGTTCGCCGGCGTCTTAAAAACAAAGGCGCACTTAAAAAAAGGCAAAGTCATAATTTTTACAGAATCCAAGGAAACCGCTGAATACCTGGGTGCGCAAATCGCGAAAGAAGTGGATCCCAAGGTTATCGTTTTCACTGGCAAATCTCATGAAAGTATCCGCGCTGAGGTGATTTCCAATTTTGACGCTAAAGTACGACACCCCAAAGACGATTTTCGAATTCTTGTTACCACTGAGGTTTTGGCTGAAGGCGTGAACCTGCACCGTTCGCACGTCGTTATCAACTACGACATTCCTTGGAATCCCACGCGGCTCATTCAACGCGTTGGTCGCGTCAATCGCGTGGACACCAAATTCGACAAAATTTATACCTTTAACTTTTTCCCCACGACCAAGAGCAATGACATTATCAAGCTTCGCGAAGCTGCCGAGGCCAAGATTCATGCCTTCATTGAAATGCTCGGCGCGGATGCCAAGCTGCTCACCGATGGCGAAGAGATCAAATCACAAAGTTTATTCTCGCGATTGAACTCCAAGGAAACCATCACCGGCGAAACTGCCGACGAGGAAAGCGAACTCAAGTATTTATTGGAAATCCGTGAAGTTCGCGACAAAAATGGCGATTTGTTCGAACGGGTCAAACGCCTGCCAAAAAAAGCTCGCTCCACTCGCTTGCTACGAACCGTTACGTCGGCGAGACAACTGCCAGCGTTGCTTACCTATTTCCGCCGCGAAAAGCTCGATAAATTTTTCCTCTCGCCTCCAGCCAGCAACGAGAGCGCTGAAATAGATTTCTTCACCGCCGCAAAAATCCTCAAACCCCTCGATTCAAACGAATTGCGACACCATATTCCGCGCGAGTTCTACGATCTGCTGGACCAGAATAAAAAAGCATTCCAATCCGCCACAACCACAGCCACCGAACAGGCCGAAGTAGCCCATCGTGGCGACCGTGTTGCGGCGACTGTTTTGAAACGGCTGCGCGCTAAGGAGGTCCGCCGCTGCCAGCAGTTCACCAACGATGACGAGGAATTTGTCGGCAAAGTTATTCGGTTATTGGAAGAAGGTTCGCTGCCCAGGCGAACCACGCAGAAAATCGCCGAATCCATTAAAACTGAATTGCAACCCCTCAACATTCTGCGGATTTTGCGTCGTTGCGTCCCGCGTGAATTTCTGCGGACAAACTTTTCGCAGGTCGCTCATGTCGACGCTCCGCGAGAAGTCATCCTGTCGTCATTCCTTATTAACCAAGTATGAATCTCGAACTGGCCCGCAAAACGATTGTTGAGACTTTCCGGCAAAAATTCGACGACGCCCGATTCCTTTACTTCATCCGCAACCTCGTTAACCACCTTGACGAAAATAAAAAACAGACTTGGACTCTGAAAAAGGCGGCGTTCGAGGACTATGTGAACCACTTCACTCGCATCGGCACATATACCGATCCGACTGGCGAGGTTGTGGACGTGCTGGTAATCCACTTGCGAAAAAATACCACGCTGGCACGTGGCCGTGTGACACTTCGCAACTTCGTTGCCGACTATCTCGCCACCGGCCACGGTCAGGGCAAAGCCGCCGTCATGGCCGCGTTTGTTTCGCCAACTGAAGATGACTGGCGCTTTTCGTTCGTAAAACTGGACTACACATTTGAGAAAACCGACCTCGGTTTCGTCGCCGAACGCATCCAACTTACACCGGCACGGCGTTACAGCTACCTTGTCGGCAAGTATGAACATTGCCATACAGCGCAAAAGCAGTTTCTTAAACTGCTCCAAACGCAGGAAGTCAATCCCACAGCCGCGCAGCTGGAAGCCGCCTTCAGCGTCGAAAAGGTCACCAAAGAGTTTTACGACCAATACAAAGATATGTATGAAAAGGCGCGAGATGCCTTGGCTGCGTTTCTCGACACCGCGCCCAAGATCCGTGTGCACTTCGCCGAGCGCGGCATTGAATGCGATGATTTTGCAAAGAAATTGCTCGGCCAGATAGTCTTTCTCTATTTCCTTCAAAAGAAAGGATGGTTTGGCGTTGAGAGTGGCCATCGTTGGGGTAGTGGGCGCAAAGATTTTATCCGCCATCTCTTTACAAACCGCGCTGATTACGCCCACATTCCTGGCCAGCGCAAACGACCGGTCAATTTTTTCAACGACATTCTTGAACCGCTGTTTTATGAAGCTATCGCCGCTCCGCGCACGGATGAAGATCATTACTATTCCCGCTTTGACTGCAAAATTCCTTTTCTGAATGGCGGGCTGTTTGAACCGCTTTACGGGTATAATTGGGTCGAGACGGAAATCCTGCTGCCCGATTCCCTGTTCGCCAATGACGAGCCAACCGGCGAAGGTGACGAAACGGGCACAGGCATCCTTGATGTCTTTGACCGCTTCAACTTCACCGTTAACGAAACCGAGCCGTTGGAAAAAGAAATTGCTGTTGACCCGGAAATGCTCGGCTTGGTGTTTGAAAATTTGCTGCCGGAAAACAGTCGTCATTCTAGCGGCACCTATTACACGCCGCGCGTCATCGTCCACTACATGTGCCAGCAAGCGTTACTGCATTATCTCACCGCTCACGCCGCTGACGTTCCCCAAGCTGATCTCACTATTTTCCTGCAGTTGGCGGAACGGTTCACTGATTTTCAGGCCAAAGAAACCAAAAAACACGCCGACAAACGCCTGCCAGATACCATCAGCACCAATGCGGCCCGTTTAGATAAATTACTCGCCACAATCGCGGTGTGCGATCCCGCCATCGGCTCCGGCGCATTTCCCGTCGGCATGATGCTGGAAATTTGCCGCGCTCGTAAGGCACTGGCCGCCGTGGAAGGGATGCCGCCGCAAACGTTTTATCATCTCAAACGCCATGCCATCCAACACTCGATCTTCGGCGTTGACTTCGATCCCGGCGCAGTTGAAATCGCCAAACTCCGTCTCTGGCTTTCCATGGTCGTGGACGAGGACAACATCAACGAAATCCAGCCGTTACCTAACCTCGACTACAAAATCATGCAGGGCAATTCGCTATTGGAAGAATTTGATGGCGAGCAACTGCTGGACAAAAAGCTTTTGCAGTTACCGGCGACCTCAAATGCAGAGGAAATCGATGAAGTTAAGAATCACATCAACGCCGCGTCACAGGAATTTTTCCGACTACATGGCGAAGGCAAAAAGGGAGCAGCAGCCAAGCTCGCTGTAGAGCAGGAAATCAAGCGGCTCAAAAAGCGACTCGCCAGCCTCGTGCATCCGGTGAAAGCCACGACAGACGGCCAGGGCGAACTCACCCAACAGAACAGTTGGGCCAGCTTGAAGCGTATTCAAGATCTCCATTCCAAATTCTTTAACGAAAATTCCCGCACAGAAAAAGACAAGCTGCGCCAGGAATTGGACCGACTGGAATGGAATTTCATGGAGGCCACATTGCGCGAGCAGGGGCGGCAGGATGCCTTGACGGAATTGAAACACGCCAGCGCCACGCACCGCAAACCGTTTTTCCTCTGGCAACTTCAGTTTGGCGAAGTGTTCCAGCAACGCGGCGGCTTTGACATCGTCATTGGCAATCCGCCTTACATCCAACTTCAAAATGACAAGGGTGCGCTTGCGACTAAATACCAGGAATGTGGATTTGAAACTTTCGCACGAATGGGAGATATCTACGCGCTCTTCTATGAACGGGGACAACAACTCCTTCGGGACGGCGGGCATCTCTGCTACATCACCAGCAACAAGTGGATGCGGGCCGGTTACGGTGAAAAACTTCGCACCTTCCTCGCCACAAAAACACAGCCAAAAATCCTCATAGATTTCGCAGGGCAAAAGATTTTTGAGGCTGCTACCGTGGACACCAACATTTTGCTCTTTGAACGTAGGTCAGATGCTCCTGCCGGCCCCACACTCGCCTGTATTGCCACCGAGAAATGCCGAGAAAATATGAGCGTTTTTGTTGAACAACACTCGACGAAGCAATTTTTCAAAGGTTCGGACAGTTGGGTGATCCTTTCGCCGATCGAAAAGAAAATAAAAGAAAAGATCGAACGCATCGGAATACCGCTCAAAAACTGGGACATTTCGATAAACTACGGAATTAAAACCGGCCTCAACGACGCATTCATAATAGATGAGGCGAAACGGGTCGAAATTCTCGCAAATTGTAAAGACGCTGCCGAATGCAAACGGACTGAAGAACTGATCAGGCCTATTTTGAGAGGTAGGGATGTTAGACGCTATTCCTACGAATGGGCCAGCCTCTACATCATTGCAACCTTTCCTGCCTTACACATTGACATTGAGCAGTATCCGACAGTGAAAAAATACCTGCTTTCGTTCGGCATGGAGCGCCTCGAGCAGACGGGGAAAGCTCATATCGTTAACGGCGAGAAAATTGTCGCACGCAAAAAGACGAGTAATAAGTGGTTTGAAACGCAAGATCAGATAGGTTATTTGGACGATTTTTCTAGACCTAAACTTATATGGGCAGAGACGATGCGGATACAACGCGAAAACAGCCAGCGCTTTCCACGGTTCTCCTATTTTCCGGAATCAATTTTTACCGACAAAACCTGTTTCATAGCCGTCGGAGACGATTTGAAGTGGGTGCTTGCCTTCTTGAATTCTACTGTCGGTCGATATCAGCTCAGTCATACGGTTTCTATGATGGACAATGGTGGCTATCTCATGCAGAAAATTTATATTGAACAAATCAGGATCGCGAAGGTAAACACAAAAATGAAAGCGCAGTTAATTTCCCTTGTGGAAAAATTGCTCAACGTTAGATGTATCACGGCAAATGAAGAAATGGAGAATGAAATTGATGCGATTGTGTTTGATGCTTTTGGAATATCGCCATCCGAGCAATCATTTCTGAGAGAGGCGCTTACGGCCCCGCTTGAGCGAGGTTGATTCAGGTGCTGATGGACTCACTTTCAATGAACGCAATTTCACTTTCAGTCAGTTCGCAGAGCGCGTAGATGCGACGGTTAATGTCTGGCTCAGTTATTCTACCGAGTCTTAGCTGCGACAGTAATCGCACGAACTCGTCTCGCTCTTTGTGTGTAATACGAGGAACAAATAATTGTTCAATCGTGAAAAACTGCCAACGAGTTGTGCCAACTCCGGTTGATGAGCCAATTTTAGAAAAAAGATGTTCAGAGAGAGGTGAGTTCAAATAGCAGAAAAGAAATTCAAGCGAGGTTCCGGTCAGAAAATAAATGGTGTTTGAGCAGAAAAATTCACCCTTTGCATCCAACGCGAATTTTGGAACATCGGAAATGTCGCCCCATACGATTTTTGGTTTAGAAAAATCGTCCATATAAGCGCAACTACGAAGATTATAGGGCGTGTCGCCCTGGTCGGAACGATCTTTTATTTCTTGCCAATAGGAATCAAGATGCGCCTTGATGGCCGGATAATTTTCGATGTCAATTCGCGGGACGTTTTTCTCGGGAATGCCGTTGTGTGACGCAATCAAATGCAAGCCTGCCCATTCGTACGAATAACGTTTGACGTCCCTGCCTCTTAATATGGGTCGTATAATTTCCTCAGTTCGCCTCCGTTCGGCGGCGTTCGTACAGTTGGCAAGAATTTCAGCCCGTTTTTGCTCATTGATAATAAAGGCGTCATTAAAGCCGGTTTTAATTCCGTAGTTTATCGAAATGTCCCATGTTTTAAGCGGCGCCCCAATGTGTTCGATCTTCTTTTTAATACCCTCTTCAATCCGCGACAAGATTACCCAACTCTCTGAGCCCTTGAAGGACTGGGCAGCCGAGTGTTGTTTAACAAAAACGCTCCTTTAATTCTAACATGTTGTGAAACAGAATGACGTTTTATGAATTACGGCTATATACGGGTCAGTACAGATAAACAAACAGTCGAAAATCAACGATATGAGATCAACCGCTTTTGTGAGCGGGAAAAGGTTACAATTCATCAATGGATTGAAGAGACAACTTCTGGCACCAAAGAACCAGACAAGCGTAAACTTGGCAAGGTGCTTTCCAAATTAGAAAAGGGCGACATTTTAATCTGCGCCGAACTCTCTCGCCTAGGCCGCAGCTTGCTTATGATTATGGATATTCTGAATCAATGCCTGAAACGCGAAGTTCAAGTTTGGACCATCAAAGACAACTATCGCCTTGGCATTGACATTAGTTCTAAAGTTCTTGCCTTTGCCTTCGGTTTATCGGCCGAAATTGAGCGGAATTTGATCTCCCAGCGTACCAAGGAAGCTCTCGCCCGCCGCCGTGCTGAAGGGGTCATTCTGGGCCGCCCGAGAGGCCGCAAGAGCTCCCACGTCAAATTAACCGGGCGCGAGGATGAAATCGCTCGTCTGCTCCATCGTGGTTTCTCCCAAAGCCGAGCCGCTCGCAGGCTTAGGGTGCATCGAATCACTCTTAGCAAATTTTTAAGAGAACATTCGCGATTTCAATCACCAGAAAATGCCATTCAACCCGTCCATGCCACTGCTGGACGTTGTTCCCCTTAAAAACCCCATATTTAGGAATGTTCACGCCGCGGTTTAATGGCGGGATGCGCGCCGACCAAGTTGAAAAATAAAGGGGACATCGTTCCCGATGTCCCCTCCGGATTCTTCAGGTTATTTCGATGCGGTAGGTCATTCCATCAATCGTCAAGTTGATGACGACGGGAATACCGACCCTCAAAACGACCATCAGAATCATTTGTTTCAATAATGTTTCGTTCATATGGTGTCCTCCTTTCCGAGAATAAATATCGCGGCAAAATCTAAAGCGTTGGAAATTCTGCGCTCGGTTGCATTTGCGGTAAATGCATTTGTGAAAATTGAGCAAAAATGGCAAATAGTCATCAAATGAACGTTCTGCACCTGACCCTGCATCGCGAATTCTTCGCGGCGATTGCCGACAAGACAAAGCGCATCGAATATCGAAAGCGCAGTCCCTATTGGAAAACCCGACTCGAAAATCGGAAGTATAGCGTCATTCTATTTCGGAATGGTTACGCCACAAGCGCGCCGGAAATGTTGGTGGAGTTTCGCGGGCTGCGGAGGATTAAAAGACGGGGTAAAAATTACTACGCCATTCGGCTTGGCCGAATCCTCAAAATTAAACGGTGGCGGAGGTAACCCAACAAAGCCGTCCTCGGCCGGGCGGCCCTACTATCTGAGGACTTCCATCGTCAACATCGAGCTTCAAAATGCTGTTGGTTGTCTGCTCCCTTACGGCGAAAAAGGCAAGATTCAGGCCCAAATGGGCACACAGAATGCTCCTTGCCATTGCGTGTTATTTTGAAATTACGCCCCTTGGAGTGGATTATGAATGGAACTCGAAATGAGACAATATTGGCGCAAGAAAGATTGCACTTGGCAATTTTCATCGTGCCCATATTTATGGCGATGGTCGCGGCTTTACCGACGTTTTTCTCGTTGTTGATGGTTCATTTGATCATGAGCCAAGTCGGCCAAGTCGTTCAACTTCAAACGGGACGAATTGACCGCTACCTTTCCATTTTCGCCTTGTTTGCAATTGTTCTTCCTACTGCGCCAGCTCTCGCGATTACCCTGGTTGCTTATTTGAAATCCACCGTCATCCTGACAAATCGGCGGCTGACTTACAGGACTGGTCTGATCAGTATCGTCAAAGGTGAGTTGCCACTCGAAAACGTAGATGCAATGGTCACAGTCGACCCGTTACTAGGGCGTGTATTCGGATATGGCTCAATTATCGTCACGAGTGTGGGCGGGCTTCCTCTAAAATTTCATTATATCCAATCGCCGGGTAATTTTTATCAAATCCTGAATAAAGCGGTTACCTGTGTGAAACGATCACCGGAAGAGCAGCCTGTACCGCCTGGCAAAGGCAAGATGGCGTTTTCGCCCCACGATGAAAATGATGATTCTCGCTATATGCCAAAGGGATAGACCTTCCTTAGCCAACAATGCCACGCCGAAACGAATCTTTTGCTGATCTCCTGCTACAATCGCCGTGGTGGGTTAGCGCGGCGTTGGGCGTGATTGTATGTGTCTTGATGCTCCTTGCACCTGCTCTTTGGCCCGTGCACGACTCTATCAGTCAGGCGTTCACAAAGGAAATTTCAAAGCTGGCCCCGCTGGCCATGCTCTTTTTTGGCCTATTCTCCCTGGGCTCATATTGGTTTGGCAAAATGCGCGGTCGTCTGATTGATAAACAGACCGGCCTCGAATCGTTACGGCAGACGCCTTGGAAACAATTTGAATTTCTCGTGGCCGAGGCGTTTCGCCGCCAGGGATATGGCGTCGAATTCTCGTTGAATCGTGGCGCGGATGGTGGCGTGGATTTGGTTCTGCGGAAGGACGGGCGGACATCATTGGTCCAATGTAAACGGTGGAAAGTCTTTTCTGTCGGCCCTTCAGTCGTTCGCGAGATGTTTGGCTTAATGACTGCCGAAAAAGCCCATGAAGCCGTTATTGTCACAACCGGCCGGTTCACTGCCGAAGCGCAAAGTTTTGCCAGTGGCAAGCCCATTCGATTGATTGAAGGCCCGCAACTGTTGGCGTTGGTTCAGTCCGTCCAAACTGGTCCTCATCCAAGTCCAAAAGAGTCCCCAATCCCTGCTCCGGACGCAGCCGCTGTACCCGCCTGCCCCAACTGTGGCAAACCGATGGTCATTCGCACCGCTCGACGCGGCAGAAATTCAGGCAATCTGTTTTGGGGCTGCAAGAGCTTTCCAGCGTGTGAGGGGACAAGAGACAAGTAGCAGATAGAAGATGGGAGTTGGGAGTTAGGGGATTGAAGATCCGCCTTCGCCTGGCTTCGGCGCGACAAGTAAAAACCTTTGTGTTCTCGCCGTTCTTTGCGGTTAAGTTCTGCGGTTAACATCCCGTTCATCCAGGAATGTTTCGCGTGTTTCGTATTTCGCGGTTAAACCCCACAGGGTCAATTCCAATCTGCGGAAATCAGCGGAATCTGCGGACACAGGAGCTACGGCGCGGCGAGGCAATTCGCGTTAAGTTCCCCCCGAAAGGGTTCAGGGTTCCCGTCATTCGCGGATAAAACATCTTTGTGATCTTTGAGTTCTCTGCGGTTAACATCCCGTTCATCCAGGAATGTTTCGCGCGTTTCCCGTATTTCGCGGTTAAACCTCACAGGGTCAATTTGAATCTGCGGAAATCAGCGAAACTTGCCGCGGCGTAGCCTTGGCGAAGACGGGTCTGCGGACAAAAACTTCCGGTTCGGAGATTGGGTTTTGGTGCTTTTTCTGCCCCATCTCCTATCAACGACCAAATTAGCCGTGTGATGCGCAAGACACGCCGCCGCCGGACCCCTAAATTATGGCTCTATCCAATCTGTTTTTTACATAAATATTAGCTAAATATTGATTGACAAATAGCTATTTTGTAAATATCTTTTACGCATGGAAGATAATGAAAAACGCACAATGACGCTCAATCTCACGCCCAGGGAAATGGCGGTGCTGGAAGAATTGGCAGCTAAAAAGGACCTGAGCAAGACGGGTGTGATGCGGCTGGCGCTGCGGTTGTTGCAAGCGGTGGATGCAAAGATCCGAATGGGCCAGAAGATGATGTTCGAAGATGAAAAGACGAAGGAAAAAAGTGAGATGGTCCTAATTTGATCATGCAAGAGTCCCGGGTTTATCTGAAAGAAATGGCGACCGGCCAGTTGGTGGAAGCCAGCTTATTGGATGAGATTACAGACAGACACCTGGCAATGTGGATTGACACGTGGCAACCGGTTATGGAGGAACGTTGCAGAGGGCGAAAACCAGGCGACAGACCGGAAGACCATCATTGGGATTGGAAATTGAAGGCCGATGGGTGGCGCCCCTTGTTAGGATACCACTCGTTTGCGATAACATGCAATGGGGAGTTGCAGGGCTTGATGCTCGCGTGCGACTTCAAATCCGCGCGTATTCCAGCTCAATTTGGCAAGCCAATCGTGCATGTGGAATTCCTGGCAACGGCGCCGTGGAACCGTCCGGAATTTCAAACACCAAAGCGTTACAGCGGTGCAGGAACGGTGATGGTGGCGGCAGCGGTCGAATTAAGCTGGCAACTTGGATATCGCGGGCGAATCGGGCTTCATTCCTTGGGCGACGCCGAAGAGTTCTATCGGGATAAGTGTGGGATGACCGAACTCGGAAACGACGCAGCCTATCAGGGCTTGATGTATTATGAAATGACAGAAAAAAAGGCGGAGTATTTCCGCCAAACACATTGAAATCTAGCGAATTATGAAACTGGAAAGATCAAAAGACTGGTATGAGCGGCGTATTGCCCTTGAAGGCAATGCCGAGATCGGCGCGGGAATGCCACCGCATTGCCGCGCTAACGCAGCGGAGGCGGCCAATGTCAAACCATTGGAGACGCGCATCGCTTTTGGAACATTTGTGGAATTGTGGCGGCGCAATCACGGTTGGGATGCGGTTCGCCTGGCGAAAGAAGCTGGTCTCAATACCGAAGAGATTCTCGAAATTGAACGCAATCCACAATCGGAGCCGGAACCGAGCGCAGTTTACAATCTGGCACGGCTGTTTAAGTTGCCGTCCCAGGTATTATTGGAACTGGCCGGCTTGATAGAGCCAAGAACGCCGTACTTACGGGATGCCGCAGTTCGTTTTGCCGCACGGTCAGAATCTATGGCCAGCCTAAATCAAAATGAACGCGAAGCTTTTGAGGCTTTCGTATCCGCGATCTCGGAAATCCCCCAGAGGCGATGATGAAAAATGCCGTCGTCCTAAATCCTCGTGTGCGCCGTGATATCCAAACTCGCACTGATAAAATCTTGCGCGAGCTTGGAAATCCTGAGCCACCGTTGAATTTGGACGTTTTGAGAGAATTGCTGCGACTGGATCGCGACTACTTCACAAGTGACTCGGACGGCCTGCTGAAAGCCGTGGTCAGCAAGCTAAAGCGCGGCGGAATCCAAATCCTCGCGCGACCAATGATACTGTTCGAGGCGGTCAAAAAATTCGACCTGAGAGCGTTGTACCTGCCGGACCGGCGAAGAATCATGATCGATGATTCGATTCCGAAGCCGAAGCATCGTTGGCTGGAAGCGCACGAAATTGGCCATGATTTGCTACCGTGGCATCACGAGATGCTGTTGGGCGATGATTCCGTGACGCCAACGCCAAGTACTCACGACAAAATGGAGGCTGAGGCAAATTACGCGGCTGGGTCACTGCTGTTTTTCGGAGACAGATTCCGTGATGAATGCCGACAGTCCCACGCAAACCTTAAAAACGCCCAGAAACTGCAAAAACGTTACGGAAACACCATTACAACAACCCTATGGCGGATGATTGAATACGCAGGCGAAGAACAACCGATCATCGGCGCAATCGGCCATCATCCGAGTCATACAGGCAACGCTCCCGGCTTTAGGCACTTGATTCCTTCTGCAGCTTTTGACCAAAGCTTTAACATTCCTGACTCAAATCAATTGATCCTCGCAATTCGTGACTATTGCCGGCCGAATGGTCGAGGCCATCTCGGAAAAGGCGAAATCGTCCTGCGGGACCGTTCCAGTCACCGACATTTGTTTGATTTTGAGACTTTCTATAATGGGTACGATGCGCTGACCATCGGTGTCCATCGCTGCGCACTGGCAGTTGTTGTCGCGGCATGTTGAATTAATGAAACGGCGAACGCCCGGGTGCTCCCGAGCCAATGCTTCAGAGCATTCCGCTCATCCGAACATCCCCCCTAAAGTTCGGCTTACACCGAAATTTAGCTTTTTTCCCAGAAAACCCGACCCGCAAATTTAGCTCGAATCGTCCAATTTCCCAACAGAACCGCGTCGTTTTGGACCCCTAAACTTCAACTTTAGCCTTTCGTTTAGCGAACTTTAGCCCGCAAAACCATAGCATGACGATCTTCACTAAAGTTCGCGCAGGAGACGACGAGTTGGGAGGAAATGGCAGATTGAAGATAGGAGATTGGAGATGGGGCGCGTCGGAACGCGGGGCGATCGGATTAAAATGATCAAGCTCACGCTTGATGCTACGCAGGTTGAATTTCGAGGCACCAATTCAGAGCGAACTCACATTCGCTGCTACGCCCAAAACCAACTCCTTTCATCCTGCACATCCCGTAAATCCTGTCCGAATGAAAAACCTTTGTGTTCTCTGTGACTTGCCGCGCCGACTCGTCGCGCCGTAGCGTTTGTGCGAAGGTGGAAGTCAGGCGAAGACGGGTCCCATCTTCCATCAGCCCGTTTCTTCAAAAACCGCGAATTTCCCCAGCAAAATCGCTATTTCTGTCCTCGTTTCCTGTTTCCCCGCCTATACCCAGAAAAAATGAAACGAGGCACTTGGAGCTTGGAGCTTTGGCGTTGGGTCTTGGATTTTGGGTGTTCTCTGGCCACGTCGCGCCGAAGCTGCGTCGCGGAGGCGGATGCTTGGCGCTTCCTCCCCCAACTCCCATCTTCCATCTCCCATCTTCCATTGCTACATTTCGGGCATGGCATCCGAGGCCGATTTGCTGGCGCGCTGCCGCAGGGCGAAGCTTCCGCGTGGGACGAATTGTTCGATCTCCATTACGCGGCGGCCGGGCGATTTATTTTCCAATTGTCCCCGGATTTTTCGCGTGAGGATACTGAGGAGATTTGCCAGGAAGTCTTTTTGTCGGTCATCAAAAATCTCGAATCGTTTGAGGGACAATGCCAGTTTCAGACGTGGCTGTTTCGTATCGCGATGAATCGAGCGAGGGATTTTCGGGAAAAGCGGCTCGCGGCCAAACGGGGCGGCGCGCAGAATGCCGTCTCGCTACAGGAAGAAAATCCGGAAACGGGCCTGACCATCGACCCACCTGATCCCTTGCCTGCGCCGGACGAAATGGCAATGAATGCCGAGCAAATGGCCATGGTGCGCGCAACGCTCGACCAATTGGAAGAGCCCTGCCGGGAAATCGTGGAACTGCGTTATTTGGGCGATTTGAGTTATGAGGAGCTTGGAGCGACATTAAAGCTGAATCCGAAGACGGTCAGCTCGCGCCTGAGCCGATGCCTGGACCGGCTTGAAGAAATCGCGCAAAGAATTTTTTTGCGGGAGAAACCGGGAGTTTTCCCGTCCAATTAAGGTGCGATGAAAAGAAATCTCACAGGTCATTAGTGGAACCGGAACGAAAAATCGAGAAGTGGTTGCGGGGTTACGCCAGAAAACGGCGTGGCCAGGCCGGCGATTCGTTCACCCTCGACCCGGCCACGCGCCGGCTGTTGCATAACGAAATATCCCGGAATGCTTCGCCATCCGAGGACGATGACGAGACATTATCGTTATGGGAAGTATTGCGGCGGAATTGGGCGTTTTTGCTGGGATTTGCCGCGTGTATTTTCCTTCTGGCCAGCCTGTTTTTGCCAAAAATCCCCATTCCGAAAAGCAAAGCGAATTTAGGCCAGTCGGCGAACGAACAAAGCATAAGGCAAATTGCCGGGTCGGTGCGGCCGTCCATGGGGGGCAACACACTTTCGGATACAAATGGCGTGAATTTGGCGGAGAACGTCCCTGCGCCAGGGGCGCCTGAGCAACCGCAGGCCTTTTCCCGTGCCCCTGCGCCTGTCACGGAACCGCCTGCCATATCGCCGTCAACCCCGTCAATTCCACCCGCGGCGGCCGCCAGTCCAGCCGTACAAAACAGTTATGTAAACACCATCCAACCGCCAATGCCATGCAGCCCGGTGCTGAGGAATTTTGAAGTGTCGCAAAACGGGAACTCCATTCGGGTGGTGGATGGGGACGGGTCGGTTTATATTGGCACGTTGCAGGCGCAAGACTACGGCGTTACGGAAAAAGACATGACGAAGAGCGACAATGCGAAGAAAGTAGAAAGCCCTGAGCCGGCGGCGACAGACAAGATCGCTCCCGGCAGGCAGACAGTCGTCGGCGAGCTGGATCGCGACCAACAACAGAAAGAGCAGAGTTATACTTTTCGCGTGGACGGAATGAACCGCACGCTCAAACAGAACGTCGTCTTTACGGCAACATTACTGAAAGATTTGTCGGTGATGAAAAACGCCCAAATGACATTTGGAATGAGCGCCAATGCGGCGCTTGGCGCGGCTGTTGCCCAACAGTTGATAAAATCGAGCGGAACAAATCCGGCAGTACAATTGCCATGGTCAAACCTGCGCATTTCCGGAATGGCGACCGTAAACCAAACAAATCAAATGCACGTCAACGCGTTGCCGGCGCAGCCTGCCAGGGACAGTGGGCCTTCAAATTGATTTTTGTTTTCCATGAAAACCGTCATTAATCGCAAGACCCTGGTCGCCGCCTATGCGGTCGCGATTTGTGCCGATTTGATCCAAATTGGCCTGGTTCCGTTGGTGGCCGAAGGTTTTATCTCATCCATTGATGATTTTTCGGATGTAGTCGTGTGCGCCCTACTTTGCTGGTTGGTTGGATTTCACGTGGCATTTTTGCCATCGTTCTTCCTTAAGTTGATACCCCTGGTGGACATTGCCCCCACCTGGACCCTTGCTCTATTCATTGCCACCCGCCATTTGCGCGCGCCGGCAGCGGACGTTCCGCCCGTTGTAGATGTTCAGTCGGTTGTGATGCCGGCGAGCGGTGGCGGAGAAAGCCAGGGGTCGGACCATGCCCGCGAATTGAAATAGGGCAGGGCATTGTCCCTGGTAGGGTCCGTGGTAGGGACGGCGCGCTGCGCCGTCCGCGCCGCGTGCAGCGGCGCAACGAGCGAAGTTGGACGTTGTATCGTGGGCGGTTCCGCGCGCTTTACGCGCGGTGACGGCGCAGCGCGCCGTCCCTACCAAGAACAGTCTCAAGATGCGCCCGGGGCTATCCCTGCGTTGCCGATTTCAAAAACCACTCGGTAAATATTTGGATTCCGCGGTCGAATTTCACTTTCGGATCGTAGCCAAGTTGTTCGCGCGCTTTAGATATATCGGCGAAGGTCAACGGCACGTCGCCCGGTTGAAGCGGTTGACGGTCGATGACGGCCTTCTTGCCCAGGGCGCGCTCGAGCGATTGAATCATCAGGCTTAACGAAATCGTTTCGGATTCGCCGAGGTTGAAGATTTGAAAACCGAGTTCCTTCCTGGTGCAGGCGATTACGCCATCCACGGTATCGGTCACAAAGGTGTAATCCCGGGCGGCTGAGCCGTCGCCGAAAACGGGGATTGGTTTTCCTTCGCAAATCAATTTGGCGAATTTATAAATGGCCAGGTCCGGACGCTGGCGCGGGCCGTAGACCGTGAAAAAGCGGAGCATCGCAACGTCCATTTTGTAAATGTGATGCCAGACGTGGCCGAGCGCCTCGCAAGCCAGCTTGCTGCCGGCGTAGGGCGATATGGCAGAGGTGATCGGGTGAGACTCGGAGAACGGCGCCCGGGAATGGATGCCATAAACCGATGATGACGAGGCGATGATGATTTTCTTCACGCCGCCAATCCGCGCGGCTTCCAGGACATTGACGGTACCCTCGACATTTACACGTTGATAAAGGGCCGGTTGCAGCAGGCTCGGACGAACTCCCGCGCGGGCGGCCAGGTGAATGACCTGGTCAAACTTTACCGAAGAAAACGCTTCATCGAGCGCGGCGCGGTCGGTGATGTCGCCGTGAATGAATTCAAAAGGTTTGGCCAGGGCCTGCAGTTCGCGCAAGTTGCGGCGCTTGTGCGCGGGGTCATAGAAATCGTTCAGGTCATCGATTGCCCAGACGCTGTGTCCGTCGCGAAGGAGTCGTTCGCAGACGTGAGAGCCAATAAAGCCCGCGCCGCCAGTGACAAGAAAATTCATGGGCGAACGCTAACAATCTTGCGCAATTCTGTCGAGGCGTCACTGTTGGTGGGGACAGCGCGCTGCGCTGTCACCGCGCGTAAAGCGCGCGGAACCGCCCGCTCGTTGCGCCGCTGCACGCGGCGCGGACAGCGCAGCGCGCTGTCCCATAAGCGTTAACCTAAAAACCTTGCCTTTCTTTTGGGAATCTGAATGATAAGGAGGCATGAATGATATTGCGTTGCCGGAAGACTGGGAAATTTTGCGCGGCTGGCTTCCTCGGGACTTGGATCAACGCGCCCACAGCACGGGCTTCATGCAGCGGGCGCGCGGTTTGCAGGATGCCGAGCGCTGGTTGCGACTGATTCTGATGCATGTGGCGGGAGGGTTGTCCTTACAACAAACGGCGGTGCGGGCGCGGGAACTGGGGTTGGCTCAAATTACCGGGGTGGCGCTGTTTAAACGTCTGCGCAAAGCTGAGCGTTGGCTGGCCGATTTAACGCAATACATGTTAGCCGATCATCAGCGCCTGCTGGGGAAGGTGGATCGGCTCAAAGCGCCGTATCGGATGCGAATTATTGACTCGACCGACATCCAGGAACCGGGCGATACAGGAACGAGCTTGCGGGTGCATTACAGTCTTCGGTTGCCCGAACTGACGTGCGACCACTATGAATTAACGGACGAGCATGGCGGGGAAAAGCTGGGACGCTTTTCCTTTGAGTCCGGGGAATTAATTCTGGCGGATCGGGGCTATAGCCATCGGGCGGGTGTGGCGGCGGTACTGGAAGCCAAAGCCCACGTGTTGTTGCGCTGGAAT
>DATAST010000178.1:0-61499 GCA_036269115.1 Verrucomicrobiia bacterium
GAACCAACTCGGAAAGCCGGATACGGGAAATCCGTCCGTCCGGTTTGATGAGGGGTCGGAATGTGCCGGTCATTGGCTTATGCCTTTCAACCCGTCCATTCCGGCCTACTCTACTGACGGGGTTTGGGTTTGCGGCTTCGCCGACAAATAAGATCCATGAAGGATATGCGCGCGCCTCGCTCCTAGCCTTGCGCAAAATCTGCCTCGGTGGCAGCGCCACTTGCAAATCCACTTCCCTCCCAACTGCATGGTTACGGCTTAGATCTTCACCTTGAACGCTTCGCCGGACTTGATGGAGAGCGAAAACGCAGCCAGCAGTTCAGGAATCATTTCCAGGTCTTTGAGGCTGACCACTTCGACCGGTGAGTGCATATACCGGTTGGGCAGGCTGATTAACGCGCTGGGTATGCCGCCGCGTGTCCAAAAGATGGCGTCGGTGTCGGTGCCACTTGTGGAGGACGTGGCCTCGTGTTGCAACGGTATTCTTTTGGTTTTGGCAACCTGTTCGATGCGGGAAACCACCTCCGGATGGTTGCTGCCACCATGAGTAATCGTGGGTCCGGCGCCAATTTTGACGTCGCCGTGCTGGGTCTTGCTGATCGTGGGATAATCCGTGGCATGGGTCACATCCACCACGAGCGCGACATCTGGTTTCAACGAATACGCAATCTGTCGCGCTCCCAGCAGGCCAACTTCTTCCTGGATATTTGAAACGGCGCAAACTTCCGCCTTGAGCTTGCCTTTGGCGCCGCCTAGCAATCGCAGCGTTTCAGCCACGGCAAAAGTGCCGATACGGTTATCGAAAGCACGAGCCACGGCCAAATCTCCCCGCAACACATCAAATTCATCGCTCAACGTAATCGGATCGCCAATCTGCACCAATTTTGTAGTCTCCCTGGCGTTGCGCGTACCAACATCAATGAAGAGCTCATGGATTTTTGGCGGCTTGGGATTGTCATCGGCTTTTTTTAAGTGCGGCGCCACGTTGCCGACGACGCCTTTGACCGGGCCATTGCGGGTATGGATCACGACGCGCTGGGCCTTGGTAATGGCCGCGTCAACGCCCCCCAATTTTCGGACATAAATAAATCCGTCGGAGTCGATGTAGTTCACCGCCATGGCAATTTCATCCGCGTGGCCGGCTAGCATTACGCGCGGAGAACCGCCCTTGTTTAGCACCGCCACGCAGTTGCCATAAGAATCTGACCAGGTGGTGTCTGCAAACTGCGCGGCATAATCCATCCAAACACGCTGGCCTCTGGCCTCATGGCCCACGGGACTGGGTGTGTTGACCAAGGTTTTCAGAAAGTTCAATGATTCGTCGCGCATGGCTGTTGGGCTTTGATTCTTATTACTCGATTTGTTTTGTATCGGCGGCGTCTCTTAAACCATCCCCGAGAAAGTTGAAAGCCAGAACCGTTATAAAAATCGCCGCCCCGGGCGCGAGCAACCACGGGAAACGCTGCAGATATTCCGTATTTTGCGCCTCGTTGAGCATGAGCCCCCAACTTGCCTGGGGTTCCTGTATTCCCACGCCCAGGTAACTCAACACCACTTCGCCCAGGATGTAATACGGCACGCTCAAGGTCGCGGCTACAATCACATAGGAAAAAGTGTTCGGCAAAATGTGGCGGCAAATCACCTTGAAATGCGATTGGCCGATCACCCGGGCCGCCAGGACAAACTGTTGCTCACGCAGCGAAAGCGTCATGCCGCGAATCACGCGCGCCATGCTCGCCCAACCAATGACACTCAGGATGACTACAATCATCGCATACACCTCAGACGAACTTATATTTGGCGGAAATGCGTTGCGCAGCGAAATGATCAAATAGAGCGCGGGAATAGACATGATGAGTTCGCAAAACCGCATGAGGAGTGTATCCACGCCACCGGCGAAATAACCCGAAATGCCACCGATAATAAGGCCCATCGTGAAGGAAATCAAAATCCCGACAATTCCAATCGAAAGCGAAATCTCCGAGCCGTAAAGCAACCGTGAAAAAATGTCGCGACCAAACTGGTCCGCGCCGAAAAGAAAGACCGGATAATTGTCATCCCCCGTGCCAAACAGGTGAACGGATCCGGGAATAAAGCCAAGGAGCTTGTAGGAACCGCCTTTTACAAAAAAATGAAGTGGCTTTGTGTCCGTGTAAACCTCTTGAAAGGCGTAGTCACCGGGCAATTGCTGAGTTCTGGGAACAACCAGATGAAATCCGTGAAATCGGGGCCAAACCGGCTGATGAAAAAAGGCGTTGTGATGCTGGGCGTCGTATGTGTATGGCGAGATGAACCCGGCAAAGAGGGCGACCGTATAAAGAACAATTAAAATCACGCCACCGACCAGCGCGATTTTGCGCTGTCGCAGCCGCTGCCAGAATAATCGCCACGGCGATGATAACGCCTGGATTTCGATCACTGGAATTGGTTCGGTCGTTTCCATGATGCTTATTTAAGCCGGATCCTTGGATCGCTCCAGGCCAGCAGGATATCGGCGATGAAATTGCCGGCCACCAGGAGCGCCGTGGCCATGACGACGCTGTCCACGACCAAATACGAGTCCTTGGCAAAGAATGCTTCGACTGTGAGCCGCCCGAGGCCGGGCCAGGCCATAATGTTTTCAACCACGAATGCCCCGCTCAACAATCCGGCCAGGGAATAACCGAAAATGGTCAGGAGCGGATTAATGGCGTTGCGGAGGGCGTGTTTGTATATGACCAACCCCTCGCCGAGGCCGCGGGCACGCGCGGCGGCGACATATTCCGCCCGCAAAGTGTCCAGCAGACACGCGCGCATTCGCCGCATGATTCCGGCGAGGTCCGACGCCGCCAGAACGATTGCCGGGAGAATCAAATGATGGATGAAATCCCAGAATTGTTGCCCCGGCGTCATAAAATGATGGAGCGGGCTCTCCGAGCCTCCCACCGGAAACCATCCGGTGGATGCCGCAAATAAAAGCGCCAACAGAGAGAGCAGGACGTCAGGGACGGATAATCCTACAAACGCGACAAGCGAACATGAGTGGTCGACCCAGGAACCTTTTTTAACGGCTGCCCAGATGCCCAATGGGATGGCGATGCCCCACGCGATAATCAACGCGGTGAAGGACAGCAAAAACGTATTCCACAATCGCGCCATGATGAGCGACGTTGCCGGAATTTTATAGGCCATCGAATATCCAAAATTCCCGCTAAAAATATTTTTAAGCCAAAGCAAATACTGCACATACCACGGGCGGTCCAAACCGAACTGCGCATTGAGCCTGGCGATCGTCTCAGGCGAAATCTGCGGGTTCTGCTGAAGCGCGGTAAAATAGTTCCCCGGCGAAAGCGCCATCAGTAAAAACGTGAGCAGCGACACGCCCAACAACAGTGGGATCATGTGCAGCACACGTTTTAGAATGAATTGCCACATGGGGGACGTTGAACCGTTGAAATGTTAGAGCGTTGAAACGGATTGAGCGCGCCTTCGCGCGTCAAGAGGTGAAGACTGTTTAGCAGCAAATTTCATTTTTCAATCCGCAGTTTGCGGTGAGCTTTCCAAAGGATTTTGCGCAAATGCGTATTCCTCCACAACTTTTCCGCCAATTAAATGTTCCTGGATGATTCTTTCCAGCACCACAGGCGTGCAACTATGATACCATGCTCCCTCCGGATAAACCACCGCAATGGGCCCCTGGGTGCAGACGCGCAGGCAATTGGCCTTTGACCGATACACTGTCGCTTGCGATCCGACCAGGTTCAACTCGGTCAATCGCCGTTTTAAATAATCCCACGCCGCAAGCGACTGTTCCGCCGGACAACATTTAGCTTCCGTCGGTCCGGCACAGAGGAAAATATGGCGTTTGAATCGTTCAATGCCGAAATTCTCGACGGCCTTCTCTAATGCTTCATTCATTTTACAGATATAGCCCGGGGTCTTCAGTTTCAAAGTTCTATCGCCAGAATGCCAATCCAATCACGCCAGCCACGCCAATCATGGCTCCTGCAAGAGATCTCAGTCCGATTCTTTCTCCGTCGGTGACGCGCGTCATAGGCAGGAGAACGATCGGTGTCATGGCGATGGTGGCCATGACGATGCCTGTGGGCTTTTTTTCCAGGGCCCATTGCATGGCGGTGACGCCGAGCGTTTGGCCGGCCAGGCCATTTCCCAGCACCCACGGCCAGATGCGTCCCCATTTTTCGCGCGAGACGTTCAACGTTTTGGGCTCAAAAACACCGCCATGAGAGTGGGCTGATCGCCATTTTGCAACCAGCAAAATGACCGCGGGTATCATCGCGCCCCCCAGCACGCGCTGGTAACCACTGGTACCCGGGTCCGGAACGCTGCCTGATGCAAACGCCACCGCATAGGCCTTGCGGCTTAGCACGGCTCCCAGGGCTCCTCCTAACGCGGCCATCAGGCCCAAAAATATTCCTTCTCTCATCACGCGTTGCGGCACTTCCAAATGTTCGCCTGGGGCCATGGCCAGGGCGATACCGGTCAGGATAACCGCGATAAACAGCATTTGCCCCCCGCTCAATTTCGTTCCCAACCAAAGCCATTCGATGAGCGCAGCCGCGGGCGCGGTCAAACATTGCGAAATTAAGACTGTCCGCCGCGCTCCCAAACGTGTGAGTGCCTGAAAATAGAAGGTATCGCCCAAGCCAATGCCCAACAGGCCGCTTAGGGCAAAATAGGGAAGCGCCTCGCCATTGGTCCTGGTTCCAAATAAGTTCGCCCAGATCGCTAAAAAAGCGATCGCGATGCAAATTCTCCAAAAATTTGCTTCCACGCCCCCAATTTGCCGCGCCGACCGCTGGCCGCAAATGGCGGAAATGGAAAAAAGCAGCGTGGAAAGAAGGGCGGCGAGCATTAGAGTTGCTCGTAGAAATCGTCCGATTCCGGCTCCGGGCCTGCCGTATCCACCTCAAGGCCGCTTTCTTTCAGGATTTTGGCGATATCGGGCGAAACCCACTTGCCCTCTTTCTCCTTTTTGCGCGGCTTGACTCGATACTGCCCCTCGGCGTTGGTCTCCAATACCCCCCGTTCAACCATCCTGGAAAGAATGGGCTTGGCCCATTCATGGTCTTCGTCATACTTCCTCCGCCCGCCGGCCCGGCGGCAAATTTCGCGCGCGGCTACATGCGTAGAGCCATACGTTTTCAAAAAAAGAAAGATCTCGCGCTCTTCTATATCCATAACCATATGTTAATGGATATACGCCCAAAGTCGAGCCCGGAAGGGGTGTGGCAGGGTTACCCGAGCCGGCATGGTTCGCCAGCGCTGATGGGTCACGATCAACTTGCCTTAAAGGGCTTTAAGCGACCGAAAATCCACAGCAGAAAACGCCATGTCAAACAACCCCAGACATTCCCACGGAAGCTCCCCCGCTTCCACCAATCGCTTTACGGTAGTCCGATAGAGCCCCAGATGCTGGATCAAGATGGCTACTTTGGGAAGTCGCGTTGTGTCCGGCGCATTTTCAAGGAAATCGCTGAAGGCCATTATGGAGCGAAAATCATCCATCGGCACAGTCCGCTCGTGCGCCAAGTCGTCCTCCAGCATTTTTCGCTGGAGAATCACGGCCGAAATGACCGCCCGTGCCGGCAACCTCTCGACCATTGCTGCAAACTGCTCAAACAATGATATCCCCATAACTCCAACAACAATATAGACATACGCATCTGCAAAGTCAAGGGTGTTTTTCAACCTCGGTGGGCGGGGTGGGGACGGAGCCTCACCAAAACACCAAAAATCCTCCGCATGAACCGTGGCTCGAAGATCTGCGTCCGAAAGATTGACTCGCTCGCTCCCGCTCGCTCGGTTGCTCCGCAACTTTCGGCTCCGCCAAATTCTTCTCGACCCTTCCCAAAGGATCTCGAATCTCCCTCACCCCTGCCCTCTCCCGGTGGCAGCGCCACTTGCCAAGAGAGAGGGAGAATGGTCGTCTGATGGCTTGATAGGCTGGAGCATCGCAGCGGTTCAGGGGTTCAATGCGCGAACCGGCTTTTGGGGAAATTTCACTCCGAACGGCTACATTATTTTTTAAATCGCTCTAAGCCCGTGATCGTCACCAGAAGATGACATTTAAAATAATGGTCGAAATCAGGATGATCAGGCCAAGGGTAAGGGGACTAATCACTGATTTGGAGGCGCCCGTTCCGGGTCCAGGTGTCAATGAGTAGACCAAACCGGCCAGTTCCGAATGCGATTTCAATTGCCGCGTGTACAACGAAATCAGGATGGTCAATGCCAGGCACATGCTAAAAGCGACAATGCCGATCCAAAAATTTTGCGCCATTTCGCTAGAGAAGAGGAAATGTACGCCAAGCCAGCCGCCTTTGATGCCGGGAGAATCCCCGCGCACGAGCGACGTTCCCTGGAGAGCGGCCGCGCTCACAGTGCCACAGAGCAGTCCCAGGAATGCCCCATGTCCGGTGGAGCGGCGCCAGAACATGCCAAGCAAGAACGTCGCCAGCAGCGGGGCATTCACAAAACTCGCGACCAATTGAAGCATATCCATGATATTGTTGAATTTTGACGATGCCACATACGCGACGCTGATGCTCAAAAGCATGCCCGCGATGGTTGCGAATCTGCCGATCCAAAGATAATGAGTGTCGGATTTGTTCCGCACCAAATAGCTTTGATAGATGTCGAACGTCCAAACGGTGTTGAAGGCGCTAATGTTTCCCGCCATGCCCGACATAAAAGAAGCGACCAGGGCAGTGAATCCGATGCCCAATAACCCGGTCGGGAAATAACGTTGCATCAGGGCCGGTATGGCGAGGTTGTAATCCGGCGTTCCATCCGGCGCGGCCGGAAGAAATGAGCCGCCCGTTGAGGTGTTCAGCGCCATGGCGGCAATGCCTGGCAGGACGATCAGGGCCGGGAAAAGCATTTTTGGCAAGGCGGCAATGAGCGGGGTGACTTGGGCGGCGGACATGGAACGCGCGGACATAGCCCTTTGGACCACGGTGAAGTTCGTGCACCAATAACCAAAGGAGAGAACAAACCCCAGGCCTGCCACCATGCCGAACCAACCGATTCCCATTGGGTTCTGAGCCGGGTCGCCGGTGAACTGCCATGCGTGAGTCCATGCGCCCGCGGGAAAGTGATGATCGGTTGCCGTCACTGCCAGCTTCTGTTTGAGTGAATTCCAACCGCCCGCGCCGCGCAAGGCCATGATCGAAAGCGGTGTCAGGCCAATCACCAGCATGAAGAACTGCAACACTTCGTTGTAAATCACCGAAGTAAGGCCGCCCAGAAAGATATAAACGAACAAGACGAAACATGAAATGGCGATGCACGATCCGTAACTCCAGCCTGCGAGTGTGGAAATGAGCAAGGCCACAGTATGCAAGGATATTCCGGAAATGACGATGGCAGTGGCGGCGAATGTGACCGCATTGAATGCGTGGGTTTTTTTGTCAAACCTCAGCTTGAGATATTCCGGGACGGAACGAACTTTTGAGCCGTAATAAAACGGCATCATGAAGATGGAAAGGAAGACCATGGCGGGAATGGCGCCGATCCAATAGAAATGGCTGGCCATGATCCCATATTTTGCGCCGGAAGCAGCGGAGCCAATAACCTCCTGCGCGCCAAGATTGGTTGAGAGAAAAGCCAGGCCGGTGATCCACGCCGGCAGCGAACGGGTAAAAAGAAAACCTTCACCCGGGCTAAGATTACGTTTGGCCATCCAGCCAATGACGATGACCAGGCAGAAATAGACGAAGAGGATTGCGTAATCTGTCGCCGCCAGGTGAATGCGCATGAACGGAGGTTAATATTCGGCGTAGCGATGGCAATTTTTCATTGGCACAATCTTGTCTTTTTTCATTGTTCTGCTATCACTGGTGTAGCTCTCCATGAAGAAGTTCGTCACGCCCTCAAACCGCCCGCAAGTCGCGCTTCTGGTAGAGTCTTCCCGGGCCTACGGGCGCGGCGCTCTCCTGGGCATTTCCAGATATATTCGCGAGCACGGACCGTGGTCGATCTTCTTCCAGGAACTGAGCTTTTGCGATGACTTGCCGCCATGGCTGAAAAGCTGGCACGGACACGGGATCATCAGCCGCATGGAAAACCGTGAACTCAACGAGGTCATCCGGGGACTCAAAATTCCCGCTGTCTTCCTGAGGAACACGGAGTCAGACATGAAGATGCCCTCGGTGCTGACCGACAATGCGGCATCATCACGCGTGGCGTTTGAGCATTTACAGGAACGCGGGTTCCGGCACTTTGGTTTTTGCGGTTATCACGGCGCGGATTATTCGGACGAACGGCGCGACAGTTTCGTGGAATTGGCCGCCCGCGCCGGATTGAGATGTCATGTCTACGAAGGCGCGACCCGCGGCCACAATTCAAGCACGGCAGACTTTGAGGAGGAAGGCCTGAAAGATGGGGAATTGGTAGAGCGATGGCTCCACGAATTGCCTAAACCGATCGGTCTGATGGCTTGCAACGACATGCGCGGGCAACAAGTGCTTAACGCATGCCGCTCGGCGGGAGTGGCGGTCCCGGACGAAGTGGCGGTTATTGGTGTGGACAATGAGGAACTGCTTTGCGACTTGTCCGACCCACCGCTATCCAGCGTGGTACCCAACACCGAAAAGATTGGTTATGAAGCGGCGCTGTTACTGGATGAAATGATGCGCGGAAAGAAACCATTGCCGCACCGATATTTTATCGAACCCAAAGGCGTCGTTACCCGCCGCTCGACGGAAGTGCTGGCGATTGAAGACCGGCAAATTGCGGCGGCGGCGCGCTTCATTCGCGAACACACTTGCGACGGCATTGACGTAGCCGATGTGGTCCGGCTGACCGGATGGTCGCGAAGCACGCTCGAGAGACGTTATGAAAAGGTCACCGGCCATTCGCCTAAACATGACATTTTGCGATTCCGGCTCAATCGAGCCAAGCAGTTGCTCACAGAAACGGATTTTTCACTCGCCTATATCGCGGAGAAAATTGGGCTCTCGCACACCGAATACTTCAACCGAATCTTCAAGAAAAAAGTCGGCATGACGCCGGCACAGTTCCGCGCGCAATCTTCGGCGGCAAAATTGGCGGATGATTTATTACCAGCGAAGGAAAACGGCCCGGGGCGGCGATGAAAGCGGCGATGAAAGGAAAAGGTTCCAGCAATAGTGATAAAAAAGTTCACTTCACGGCTGTTGAAAATACTGAATCAGGCGCCAAGGGGTTTGTATTTATGGGCGATTTCGCATTTTCCAGCCTGACGAAAAAGGTTCTGATTTTGTCCGTGAAAGTCCATTGTCGAGTTCACTCTGCCTTGTATACTGGCAGTTAATGACCCCGCGAAAACGCGCCAGTCGAGGCTTTGGTTGCCGTAGTGACCGAACCTCCCCTGCCTCTCAGGTCAATTATCCATGCGCTCCAGCGGCTTATCCATGCCAGCGGCATACGAACTTCGACAGGTATAATAATTTTCCGTTGGAAATTCGGATGGACAAGGAACTTATGGCGCTCGGATTTTTGCACAATCCGCAACCTGATAGAGAAGCATTTTCGCTAACAATAAAGATGAGCGGTCAATTGTCCATGCAGTCCGGCGGCTTATCCATTCCTATTTAGAACTCTCCTGTTATAGTCACCATCATGCCACCGAATTCTGTCATCGTTTTGAGACGCGTCTTTGCCGCGGCAAATCGAGATATCAACCTCTAAAATAGAACCGAATCGCCTGCTCATAAAAAAACCCATCCCGTCCATGAAAACAAAATTCCCGACTCCCAGACTAACCGGAACAGCTCGAACCGTTGCGTTTTCGGCGCTGGCCTTTATTTCCGCGTATACAGCGCAGGCCGCCAACGAATATTGGATCGCGGTGCCGGGCGTCAGCGCGGACACCAATTGGTCTGATTCGGCGAATTGGACATCGCCCAATGGGGGAAACAACACTTATTACAACCAGGTGGAACTTACGGGCATAGGCGCCAACGCCAACAACAATGTCGCGGTCAATAACGTCCTCGACCAGACCACGACCTTTGCCCAAATGCCGATCTGGGAATTGGATTTCACTCCTACCAATGGCAATTACACGACGCTCTTCAATCCGGGCGTTACCATGCAGCTTGGCGCCGGTAACGGCAATTTCAAGGTGGGCGCGGATATTCTGCATACCGGAAGCCCCGCCCCGGCCAACGCGGTGGAGACGATAACGTTCGAAGGGCCCGGAGGCACACTGAATATGAACGGCAACCTCTATGTCGGGCAGGGTTCGGTGGCGTCCAATGACACGCACAATGTGACACTCGACCTCTCAGGGTTGGATAACTTCGTCATGGGCGCCAACAATAATTACATTTATATGGCTTCAAGCGCCGCGGCGCGCGCCAACGGAGTCCTTTACCTGGCGAAAACAAACAATATTTCCCTTGGAAACGGCGTTCAGATGAGCAATCAGTCGACCTCGTCCAATTCCCTGCCGGTGGCAATTTATTTGGGAATGAACAATTCGATTACGTTGGGCAGTTCGGGCAATTTTAATATCGGCCAGACGGGCACGTCGACCAACGGCGCCATTGTGGCGTTCAACCCGGCCTTCCTCGGAGGAGCCAATCCGCCGACGGCTTTCTTTAACAGCTCGGCGAGCAGCGGACGAATCAACGATTTGTATGTTTGCAACACCAGCCAATCGTTTGCGAGTTACGGTCTTTGCAATTTGAGCGGCGGTTCAGTCAATGCGCTGATCAGCTTCCTGCAAGTAGGGTTATCGGCCTCGGGCCTGGGCACCTCGACAGGTGTGCTGACTTTTGACATGGGCGGCATCAACGCGACCACTGCCTACGTTGGCAGGCAGCAAAACAGCGCCGGTGGAATGGCCGTCGGGACGGTGAACATTAATAGCAATAGCCTCTACGGTGCGAATGCCACTCTCACCGTGGGTGGCACACTTGCGTTGGCAGCCGTGTCCGGCACGCTAACACCCGGTACCGCTGGGACAATCAACATCAACGGCGGCGCGCTCGTGGCCGGAATCATCACCAACGGGGCAGGCACCGGGACGATCAACGTCAACGGCGGTACGCTGACGCTCACAGGCACGGGCGGCACGGTGTCGGCGCCCATCAGCTCTCTTTCGCTCTCCAACTCAACAGCCAACCTTGCGATTTCGTTGAATACAACAAACATTTTCGCCGGCGCCTTCGCGGCCAATGGCACGACAAACCTGATTAACATTACGACCGCGCCGCTCTTCCCGAGCTATCCGGCTACAATTTCGCTGATCAAATACCAGGGCAGCATTGGCGGGTCTGGTTATAATTTCGGGCTGGGCACACTGCCGCACCTGTACGCGGGGCATCTGGTGAACAACGTCGCAAATGGATCGATAGACCTGGTTTTGACGAGCGGTCCATCGGGGGAGACATGGACTGACGGCGCCGGCAACAACAACTGGGATACGACCTCAGCCAACTGGAGCGGGGCCACGAGCACCTATGTGGACGGGGATGCCGTGCTGTTCCTGGACGGCGCAGCCTCCGGCACAGTCAATTTGACGGCCAATTTCATGCCCAACAGCGTGACCGTGAGCAACAACGCGCTGGCTTATACCCTGGGCGGGAGCGGCTCGATTGGCGGCACCACCGGCCTGACCAAGCAGGGACCGGGAACGCTTGTGATTGACAACAGTGCGGTCAACAATTTCTCAGGTGCCGTCACCATCAGCGGCGGCATCCTGGAAGTAGGCAATAATGACGCGAACGGCAGCCTGCCCCTGGGCACGGTGACGGATAATGGCATTTTGGCTTTCAACCGCACGGATCAACCTATCAACGGTAACGTCATTGCAGGGTCAGGAGCCGTAGTTCAGGCCGGATCGGGCGGCACGCTTCAATTGGATGGAGCCAACACATTTAGCGGTCCGGTCGTGGTCACGAACAACAGCACGTTGCAATTGGGCAACAGTACGGCCGCCGGAACAGGTGCAAACGCCATCACGGTTGCGAGCGGCTCGACGCTTGACGTCAATGGCTATACCGCGACGAAGCCGGTCGTGGTATCCGGCGGGGGAGCAAATGGGAACGGTGCTCTCGCAGATAGCGGCGGCGCGATCTACGATAACCCGGGTCCCGCCGTGGCAACGAACATCACGCTGGCCGCCGATACGACGTTTAACGACAATTCCCCGAATCGGTGGGATTTGGGTTCGCGCAACGGCACAACGTGCGTTCTGAACGGCGCCTACAATCTGACGGTCAACGGTAACGGATATTTCGAATGGGCGAATCTCCAGGTAAACAATGTAGAGAACATCACCCTTGCCTCCGGAACCATGGGCATCATCGGCAATACGACCTTCGGCGATCCGGCCGGCACCCTTACAATCATGGCCGGTGCGAATTTGCAATTTTATGGCAACAATAACGTTGTCAACAAAGCCGTGGATTTCCAAAACGGCGCGACCATCATCAACAGCTCCAGCGGCAGCCTGATGATGGGACCCATGACGATGGAGCCGGGCGTTGAAACCATCAACGTTGGCGGCGGCACGTCACTCATTTTAGGCAATTCCATGAGCGGATTCGGTATCCTGGTGCAAAATGCCGGCACCGGGACATCCGTCCTGTCAGGCAACAGCCCCGCATTTACCGGCGCCGTGCAATTGAATAGCGGTCAAATGGCCTTGAATGGACTTATCGGCTCGGGTCTCAGTACCGCCTCGGGCACCACTCTTACGGGCACGGGAACAGCCGGTGGCCTGGTGGATATATCCGGGGCATTTACACCCGGGAGCGGTAGCGCAGGCGGAACGTTCAGCTCCGCGGGCGGATTGACGCTGGAAGGCGGCGCGACAATGGCGATGAATTTGTCGACAACAACCAGTTCGGGGAATGCCCTGGTGGCCGTAACGGGCAACCTGACGTTGAACGGAAATACAATCTCAATTAACCCGTACAATGGGTTTCTTGCCAATGGCAATTACACGCTGTTTACCTACACGGGCACATTGACGGTAAATACGATGCCGACGGCATCCACGATTTCGCCGTCGCGATACACATTTACCATTGGGACCAACGCCAATTCAGTGTATCTGACCGTTGGCGGCCAGGGCGACACGCTCAGGTGGAACAACTTTGCCAACAACGGACAATGGGACGTCGCCGCTTCCGTAAATTGGACCAATTTAACCACCGGTTCCAATGATGTATTCCTGGTTCCTGATTCGGTGTTATTTGATGATACGATTGGGCAAGCGTTGCATCCCGACAGTACGATCACGATCCCGTCAGGTACTGTTGTCGTCCCGAGCGTGGTGACCGACAATTCCACGACCAACTATACAATCACGGGCCAGGGCAAAATCAGCGGCGCGGCCAGTGTTTTAAAACTGGGTCCGAGCACGCTGACCATTGGCAACACCAACGATTTCACCGGCAATTTGACGGTTGGCGCGGGCACCGTGGAATTGAACGGCGTGACTGCGGCAGCGGGAGCGGCGAACGGCTCATTGATTGTCAGCAATGGCGCAACCTTGCTGGTGAATTTGACTAGCGGCTACCCGCAGGGCGACGCGGGCTTCGGCGGGAAACCAATTGTGGTGTCCGGAACCGGCGCCAATGGCAATGGAGCGATCCAATTCACTGGAAATCCGCTTTACAACGACGGCAGCACCCGGGGTCTGGGCCAAAATATCACGCTGACGGGCAACGCCAGTTTCACCGGATCCGGGCGCTTCGACTGGGGTTATCCTGGTGCGGGCACGACTCTGAGCACGCACGGCAGCAATTACAACCTCACCGTCAGCGTAGGCGGTTATTCGCAATGGTATGATATCGGTTTTGATACCAATCTTGGGAACATCGATCTTTACACAACCGCCGGCAGCCAGTTTCAGACCGAGGACCTTGGCTTGAGCCTGGGAAATCCGACCAATGTTCTCACCCTGCATTCCAACGTTACCTTCTACATCCAGCACGGCGATGAAGCGGGCGGCGACAGTGGTTATTCGAAAATTGTTCATATCCTTCCGACCGCCACCTGGATATTCCAGCCAAACGGCGGGGCCGGCGACTACCGCCTTAATACTTCATTCGTATTGGAGGACGGCGCGAACCTGTATCAGTACAGTGTTGGTGGCGGCAGCGGCAGCGGCGTGGCCTATGCCGGGACAGTGACGTTCAACGGCCTGGCGCATATTGAGGTCGGGGACGCGCCGATCACTTTCAGCAACGTAATCAGCGGCGTGGGCGGTTTCTATCTGGATAATTACGGCGGCACCCCGCTCGTCTTTGCCGCCGCCAATACTTACCAGGGAATCACCGATATCCGTACGGGCGTGGAACTTTCATTGATTGGCAACGGCTCAATTTCCGACAGCACTCCCATCAGCCTGGGGTCGGGCGGGTACGGGCCGGCGTATTTGATCGTCACCAATCGGGTGGACGGGACACTGACGCTGGCCGTCGGCCAGACGTTGGAGGGCTCGGGAACAATCACCGGCAACCTGAATGCCGGACCGGGCAGCACGCTCCTGCCTGGAGTTAGCAGCACTACAACGAACGTGGGAACATTCAGCGTTTCGGGAAATGCCACGCTGGCGGGTAATATCCTGATGAAACTCACCAATGGTTCCGTTGACAACCTGACGGTAGGCGGCACCGTCACCTACGGCGGCACGCTGACGGTGACCAACATTTCCGGCACCGCGCTGGCTGCGGGGAACAGCTTCAAGTTGTTCACGGCATCCAGTTACAATGGCGCGTTTAGCTCCATTTCGCCGGCCACGCCCGCCCCGGGCCTCCTATGGAACACCAACAATCTGGCGATCAACGGCACGTTGTCCGTAGTTCCCCCGTTGGGACCGAAGATCACCAGCATCGCCGTCCACGGGAACACATTGACGATTGTTGCGAATGGGTCCGCAAATGAGCAGTTCGTTTTGATGGAAAGCACGAATCTGCTGACGCCGCTGCCATGGACACCGGTGCTGACAAACAATTTCAATCCCAGTGGGATGTTGAATTTAAGTACCAATATCATCAATGCCAATACTCCGGATGAGTATTATATTCTACAGGTGCCGTAATGAAGATTAGAGGATTAAAAAAATGGCGGGGCTTTACGCTGATTGAGCTGCTGGTGGTAATCGCCATCATTGCGATACTCGCGGCGATATTAATGCCGGTTTTGCAGAGCGCGAAATTGCGGGCCCAACAAATCAATTGTGTGAACAACGTTCGACAGTTGAGCGTCGCCGGCAAGATGTATTATGACGAGAACCAGATCTGGGTGGGGCCGTCGAATACCAATAATCCGATGCTAAGTGAAGGCGACTGGATGGGCGCCATGCTGACGTACTTCAAAAACCGCAACGTGCTGATTTGCCCAAGCGCGCCCAATGACGGGAATCCCCATAATTTGACCAATCCGTTGGGAAAGGCGGATACGGCGTGGAATTGGACTTTGCAAACGAATTACAGTTCCAGCTACGCGAAGAACGATTGGCTGGCCCAAAGTCCGACCGCCGGTCTGGGCAATGCCAGTACCTCCCCACAGTACCTCTACGTCAATGAATCCAAGGTCAGGTCCCCGGCAATGGTGCCCGCCTTTATGGACAGCGTCTGGATTAATTTGGATCCACTGGATACCGACCCGCCCAACGTGAACCTCTACAATCCTGGCAATGTGACTGCAACCAGCTCGGGAAGTCTTCCCGAAGGAATGCAACGTTGCTGTATTGCGAGGCACGGGGGCCGTGCGGCAGGCGCCGCGCCCAAACAGGTCGTTCCTCAAAACGCGGGTGGTACAGTTACCTGGAACCTGCCCGGGAGCATTGTCATTGGATTCGAGGACGGCCACGTGGAAGTGGTAAAACTTCAGAATTTGTGGACGTATTACTGGCACCTCAACTGGCAGCCGAAAAACGCCCCTCCGCTTTGAAATGGCAGCCCGGGGCACTATCAGCAGACCGGCTTTTTCGCTGGACCTTCGCGGCGCGGCGTTGGCGAAACGATTGATAAGCCCTCGCCTTCCTGCTAATCATTTCTCATACGTTCCTAATCATCGAAACACTATGAGATGGCGTCAGAAGCCGGAAGGATTTGCGGGCCAACGTTTGGTGGTGGTGCCTCGGCCGATATTGGCTACAGCCTTGCAGAACCAACTGCTCAATTCCCTGACACCGAGTGATGCGGGCTTTTATCCGAAGGCAAAAGGGCACACCTGCGCGCGTGAGAGGGGCTGTCCGGAGACCGTCTTTATTTATTGTTCCGAGGGCAATGGCTGGTGCGAAATCGCAGGCCGGACGTATGAGATTCGGCGCAACCAGCTTTTGGTCCTGCCGGCGTCCACTCCTCACGTTTATGGCGCGAGCAAAACGGATCCCTGGACCATTTATTGGTTTCACGCCGTAGGGAGCCGCTTGCCGATTTATTTGGAAATGCTGGGAACAACCGCCGAAAGACCCGTTGTCCCATTGGGCGGGGACGTCCAGTTGCTATCATTGTTTGAAGACGTGCTTGAGGAACTGGAGCACGGATTTACCACGGCGCATCTGCTGTATGCAGCACACGCGCTGACTCATCTCATGGGTCTGATGCTGCGGCACAAAAATGAATCAGGCTACGGCGCGACCAATGTTCGCGAGCGCGTGGCCAAAAGCATCGATTTCATGAAGAACCACCTGCGCGAGCCGCTGAAAATCGCGACGCTTGCCGGATTGGTGAGCCTCTCCCGTTCGCACTATACAACCCTGTTCCAGCGCGTGACCGGCTACGCGCCTCTAAGCTATCTCAATCACCTGCGGATGCAACGCGCCGTGCAGTTGCTCAACACCACTGATTTGTCCATCAAACAAATCAGTGACCAGCTTGGATTTTGCGACCAGTTCTATTTTTCGCGGGCGTTCGCGAAAATGCACAATCACTCGCCCTCAGAGCATCGGCGGCACTATGGGCGTTTGCCGCAACCGGATGCCAGGAGGCCGGAACCGGAGTCTGGAGCGGAATCCTGAAAGACAGGTCAATTGTCCATGCATACCATCAGGTTATCCATTCCCTTTGCAGACACTGTCCGAGAGACTGGATGGCATGGGACGCCGTTATGAACCGCAAAGAGCACATGTCGGGTCTATGCCGAATAGTCCTTGGGGTTCTCCTGACGGGGTCCTGGGCATTCACCGCCGCGGCCCTGCAGCTCGGTCAAACGGGCAATTTGTTGGAAATGACCAATGGCGACGTGCAGCTCGAATATAATTTAAGCACGGGCCGGGCAAATTTTTATTGGCAGAATTCGATGAAAGTATCTGGTTTTTATGCGGGCGTGGATCTAGGGCCGAATTACCTTACCGACACCGTATACACGGGCCACTCATGGACGGTCGCGAGCAACACAGTCATAGTCACGTCCACGACGGGCATCTGGCCGATGATGGTTCAGACGTTCATATTCGATCAAAACGACAGTTTTCTAACGAGCATGTCGCTATCTGCTTCGACGAACCTCCAATCCAATTGGATGAGCCCATTTGTGGTGGATACTCAGGGCTTCCTGAATATTGGCATTACCAACGACAACCGCGCTTTGTTCGTGCCATTTGATAATGATGATTTTGTCTCATACAACTCCGAACCGATGAACGGTTCCGATACCGGCTATGAAGCGGGGGCATTTTACGACAACGTAAGCCGTCACGGCCTGGTGGTCGGCTCGGTGACTCACGACAAATGGAAAACGGGGATTTGGTGGAGCGGTTCCAATAATGAGATCACACAAATGCACGCCTTTGGCGGCGTGACTGGCTTTTGGACCTGGGATGTGATGCCCCACGGCTCGATCATCGGAACAAATATTACTTCACCGGTAATTTTCGTTGGATTCGGAAATGACTGGCGGACAACGATGGAGGATTTTGCCAGCGAGAATGAATTATTTGCGCCCATGCTCCCGTGGACCAACGGCGTGCCCTTTGGCTGGAACAGTTGGGGTGTGACGAACTACCAGAGCCGTATCACCTATAATGCGGCGATTGCGGTCTCGGATTCGATTCACACCAATCTGCAACCAGGCGGATTCACCAATAGCGGCACGGTCTATGTGAATTTGGATTCGTATGGGACGTATAACTTAAATAGCTCGCAATTGATGGGTTTTGTCAGCCATTGCCACGCGAACGGCCAGAAGGCCGGCATCTATTTTACTCCTTTTACATACTGGGGAACGGCGTCGCAGGGCAGTAATAGCATCGCAACCGGCTCGGCCTACCACTGGAGTGATTTATACTTGCGGACGACCAGTGGAGTGCCGATTTCCTACGATGGCGCTATCGCGCTGGATCCGACGCATCCGGGAACAAAGGACTGGATTTACAATCAGATCACCAGCTTCATCAGCTACGGATTCGATTATGTCAAAATAGATTTCCTCTCACACGGCGCGCTCGAAGGCGTTCATTATGATCCAAACATAACAACCGGCATTGAGGCTTATAACCAGGGTATGCAATTCCTGCTCAATGAAACCGGCGGCCACATGTTCATCAACGAATCCATCGCGCCACTGTTTCCCTATCAATATGCTCACAGCCGGCGTATCGCCTGTGACGCCTACACCTCCTTCATTTCGAATACCAAATACACAATGAACTCGGTGTCTCTGGGATGGTGGATCGGCGGACGGTTATATCAGTACAATGATCCGGATATCATGACATTTGACAACGGACCGTCCACGAACGAAACCCAAAGCCGCCTGATCAATTGCGCCATTACAGGCCTGTATTTAAACGGCAGCATTTTGACCAATGCAGCCAGCGTGGCCGAGGCGCAGAGTTGCCTGACCAACGCCGCGATCAATACCGTAGCGAGGGTTGGGCAAACGTTCCGGCCGGTAGACGGCGCTACCGGCACGGGCGCGGGAAACGTCTTTGTGAGACAGGATGGGGAAACCTGGTGCGTCGCCGTCTTTAATTACACCGGAAGCGCAACAAACGAGACGGTCAATTTGAGCAGCGCGGGTCTGCCGCCCGAAACTTTTTTCGCCACGAACTTAAAGGACGGGACAACTTCCCGGGCAACCAATACTTTGAATGTCAGTTTAAACGCCAGCCAGGCGAAGTTGTTCCGGCTCGTTATGAACAACGCGCCGCTGCCTCGAGTTGTTTCGATGTCTCCGGCCAATGCCAACAGCTTTGTTTTTAGCGGAACCAACGGAATACCAGGTTGGAATTATTGTGTCGTGGCATCCACGAATCTTTCCATTCCGATGGCACGTTGGCAGCAGGTGGCGACTAATACTTTTGACGCATATGGAAATTTCAGTTTTACCAACAACCCGGGCTCGAGTTTGATGAAGTTTTACCTGTTAAAACTTCAATGACACATTTGGCATGAATGAATCAAAAATATGTGATTTATTTGGCCGTTTGGGGATCTTTTCACTCGACCAAAGCGGCGATTTGCCGAGCTGTTGATTTATGTTGAAGTATAAGAGAATGAACATTCCTGATTATGACCGGGCCCAAGTGGCGGAGCCGGCTGTTGCCGGCCGCAATGGGGATTCCGTTAAAAGTGACGTAGAAGTGCGGGTCGAAGAGCTCGTGATACCCACATATATGCCCGCGCCGCCGGACAAAAATCCGATGTTTTTGGAGAAGCGGGTTTATCAGGGAAGCAGCGGCAAGGTATATCCACTGCCATTTACCGACCGGATCTCCGAAAAGCCCATCGAACGGAAGTGGAAGGCCATTTGGATTGAGAACCAGTATATCCGCGCCTTGGTTCTGCCGGAAATTGGGGGGCGAATCCACGTTTTGCAGGACAAAACTAATGGCTACGACGTCATTTACCGTCAGCCGGTCATCAAGCCGGCGCTGGTCGGCCTGGCTGGGCCCTGGATTTCCGGCGGCATCGAATTCAATTGGCCGCAGCATCATCGCCCTGCGACATTTTTGCCGGTTGATTTTGAAATTGAACGGCACGCGGACGGCTCCATAACCATTTGGTGCAGTGATCATGACCCCATGTGCCGGATGAAAGGCATGCACGGCGTTTGCCTTCACCCCGGCAAAAGTTTTCTCGAACTCAAAGTGCGCGCCTACAATCGCACTCCATTCGTCCATACATTTCTATGGTGGGCCAACGTCGCCACACGCGTGCATGAGGCCTATCAAAGCTTTTTTCCTCCAGACGTTTATTATGTGGCCGACCACGCCCGGCGTTCGATGAGCGAATATCCGCCCGCCAAAGGCTTCTATTATGGAGTCAATTACGGCAAACGCGGCGCCAAAGGCATTCCGCCGAATGAAATTCCGTCGCAATTTGTCCCGCCGCATTGCCGCGCGCCCAGGAACAAAAATCCGGACCTGCCGGACTATGCGCCAAACGACCTTTCGTTTTACGCGAATATCCCGGTGCCGACTTCGTACATGTGTCTGGGCAGCCGGCAGGATTTTTTTGGCGGCTATGATTACAAGGCCCGCGCAGGCATCATCCACATCGCCAACCATCATATCTCCCCTGGAAAGAAACAGTGGACCTGGGGCAATCACGAATTTGGCTACGCGTGGGACCGCAATCTCACGGACGCAGACGCCACCGGCGAGTTTGGGCCATATATCGAAATCATGGCCGGCGTCTATACTGACAATCAGCCCGACTTCAGTTTTCTCCAACCCGGTGAAACAAAGTCCTGGAGCCAGTATTGGTACCCGATTCAAAAAATCGGCCCGGCACAACACGCCAACCTGGATGCCGCGATCAGCCTGCGGCTCGAAAAACGGAAATTGCACGTGGGCATTGCCGTCACCGATAGCCATCCCCGCGCGGTTGTTTCGCTTTCAGCACGCGGAAAGTCTTTGGTGCGTTGGACCCGGGACCTCTCACCTGCATTGGCAGTCATCGAAACGATCACTCTGCCAAAACGCATCGCGGCCACAGATTGCGTTCTTAGGGTCCGCACATCGGATGGGCGCGAATTGATTTCTTACCAGCCACAACCGCCGGCAAAAGGGGAAGTCCCGCCGCCTGCCACAGAACCGCCGGCGCCCGAAGAAATCAGCTCAAACGACGAGTTGTTCATTACAGGATTACATCTGGATCAATATCGCCATGCGACCCGGATGCCGACTCTTTACTGGCTTGAGGCCTTGCGCCGCGACCCCATGGATTCTCGATGCAACAATGCGATGGGGCTTTGGCATATGCGACGCGGAGAATTTACCGTTGCTGCCGGGTATTTCTCCAAAGCCATCGAACGACTCACGCGGAGAAACGCCAATCCTTACGATGGAGAGGCGTTATATAATCAGGGTTTGTGTTTGCGGTTTTTGGGTCGATGGGACGACGCCTACGATTCATTTTACAAAGCTACCTGGAACCAGGCATGGGCCGGGGCCGCTTATCATTCCCTGGCGGAGATTGACTGCCGACGGCAGCATTGGGACCGGGCGCTGGATCATTTGGTCCGCTCCTTGCAATTCAACACGGGCAATCTGCGCGCGCGCAATTTAAAGGCGCTCGTTTTGCGCAGACTCGGCCGCCCGGACGAAGCCGACGTACTGCTGCGCGCAACAATTAAAATGGATCCATTGGATTGGTGGTCCAGGCACATCCTCGCCAAAGAGGATGGCGGCGATTTGCAGGTGCGATTGGATCTGGCCCACGATTACGCGCGGGCCGGTTTCTTCGAGGATGCCATTGATATATTGAAAAATGCCGTGGCTCGCGCTGGCGATTTGCCCAACCAAAGCTGGGGCGCCGCGCCGCTCGTTGCTTATACGCTCGGATGGCTGTGCGAAAAAAACGGCGACGAAAAGTCGGCGTTAAAATATTTCAAGCAGGGTGCCTCCCTGCCGCCCGATTATTGTTTTCCCTCGCGACTTCAAGAGAAGTCCATTTTTAAGGCGGCGATGCGCGCCAATCCGAAGGACGCGCGGGCACCATATTATCTTGGTAACTTCATGTATGACCGGCGCCGGCATGAAGAGGCAATCGCCCTTTGGGAACGCTCGGCAAAACTGGATCCGAATTTTTCAATTGTTTGGCGCAATCTCGGGATTGGATTGTTCAATATTTCGAAAAAACCGAAGCAGGCGCGGGCCGCATACGCCAGGGCGTTTGAGGCGAATCCGAATGATGCCCGATTGTTGTATGAGCTCGATCAACTTTGGAAGAGGATGGGCGAAAAGCCTCAAAAACGGCTGGCTCAATTGGAAAAACATCCAAAGCTCGTCGCCCGGCGCGATGACCTGAGCCTGGAACTCTGCGCGCTTTACAATCAAACCGGCCACCATGAGAAAGCCGCGCAGATAATTCGTGAGCGGAATTTTCAGCCGTGGGAAGGCGGCGAAGGCGGGCCATTGGGGCAGCATGTCCGGGCCCATGTAGCCATGGGCTCAGCCGCCATGGCCGCCAGGGATTTCGCCCGCGCAAAACAACATTTTGAATTGGCGCTGACATCTCCGCTCAATTTGGGCGAAGCAAAACATTTGCTCGCCAATCAAAGCGACATCCACTTTCAGCTGGGTGAGGCGCTTGCCGAACTGGGAGACACTGTCTCCGCGCGAAAACACTGGCTCCTCGCGGCCACGTTCAAAGGCGATTTTCAGGAAATGAGCGTCCGCGCCTTCAGCGAGATGACCTATTACTCCGGCCTGGCTCTAAAAAAACTGGGCGAAACGGCTAAAGCGAAAAAATTGTTTCAGGATTTGCTGGGCTATGCGCGAACACTCCAGCGGTCCACCGCCAAAATTGACTATTTCGCCACGTCGCTGCCCACGATGCTGATATTTGAAGATGATTTACAGTTTCGCCAGGAAACGACGGCGCTTTTTCTGCAAGCACAGGCGCTGCTTGGCCTGGGTAAACAGACGCAGGCCAAAGGTTTGTTGAAACGCGTTTTATCTCGCGACCCAAGTCATGCTCAAGCGGCGGACCTTTTGAGCGAAATCAGGAAACGGAGAGAGAAGGCGTGATGGATACTATCGCCAACACGGTGGCCATCGAGCAGTTTCAGGGGTTCGCTCTCTATTCGCTCCGGAACGCACACGTGGCCCTGGCCGTAGTCCCGGAATTAGGCGCGAGGTTTGTCTCGCTAAAAGACCTTCAAACGCGGCGTGAATGGTTGTGGCATCCGGGCGGCCAGCTGGATTTATTCAAAAATCAACCATTCGATGACTTTTCCGGGAGCCCCCTGGCTGGAGTAGACGAATGTTTGCCTACAATCTCTGCCTGCGCATGGCGCAGCCGAAAACTGCCGGATCATGGCGAGGTCTGGAGCCGCTCATGGGACGTGGACCAAGACGCCTGGCGGCACGGTATCTTAAAAACGTCGATTCGGTTGGAATCATTGCCGTTTCTGTTCGAGCGGTCCATTGCGTTGCAGGAGAACGAAATTGATTTCAATTACAGACTCTCGAACCTCAGCGATACCGAAGAGCATTTCCTGTGGGCTATCCATCCGCTGTTGCGTTTGACTGCGGGAGACCAACTCGAGTTGCCGGGTTCAACGCGGCGATTGTTGAATGGAGCGAATTGGGTGGATGATGTGGCTTCGGCATCCATGCCGCAAAACTGTGCCAAGACGTATGCGCATCCGGTTTCTGAAGGATGGGCTGCCGTTAAAAATGACGCGACCGGTGACTGCCTGAAATTCACATGGGACCCGGTCCAAAACAACTGTCTTGGCCTGTGGATCACGCGGGGCGGCTGGCATGGTTACCATCATTTCGCAATTGAACCAACCAATGCCAACCACGATTCAATGGCAACCGCCTCGGAGCAGAATCGTTGTGGAATTGTTGCCGGCAACAGTTCGGCCGCTTGGCAACTTAAACTGCGCATAGGGTCTGAAAAACAATAATATCCCGATAATTAGTCGAATGAAGAATCATTTGAAAACCTGGCTCGTAATAATTCTCACCTCATTTGCTGGTTCCCTGTTTGCTGATACGTTCAGCGTGAAGACCAAAAGCCTCGCGGTTGCCTTCCAAACCGGCGATGACGGGCGACTGTACCAGCAACCGATTGGCGCTGCATCAGGCACAAAGTTGCTTCGGGACCAGGAATTTTATCCGCAGGCCGGCGATGGTTACGTTTGGGACCCGGCTCTGGAAGCCGTCCACGCGGATGGAAATACTTCCACCGCGCTTCAATACCGCAGCATGGAAGAAACCAATGTAACGCCGGACATCACCGTGACACGGATACATTTGCATGACCCGGCTTATCCTTTTGAAGTCACTCTCTGCTTTCGTGCTCACTATGATGAAGACGTCATCGAGGAATGGACGGAGATTCGTCATCAGGAACGGGGGATTGTCACCCTGCAACGCATGGCGTCAACGTCGCTGTTGTTTTCCACAAACGTTTTCCTCACGCATTTCTTTGGCGATTGGGCCAAAGAAATGATTCATCCAATCACTGAGCAGTTGACGGCCGGCACCAAAGTGTTGGATTCCAAATTGGGCGTGCGGGCAGACCAATTCGAAAATCCATCATTCATTCTCTCGATCAATGGCCCGGCGACTGAAACCAGCGGCGACGTCTTGGCCGGTTCGTTGGCCTGGTCGGGAAGTTTTGAATGTGCCTTCGATGATAATTCCGCCCAGGTCCGAGCCGTCTGCGGCATCAATCCCTTTGCGACCGCGTATCATCTCAAGGCCGGAGAAACCTTCGCCACGCCGGTGATGATTTGGGTTTGGAGCGATCACGGCCTGGGCGATATGAGCCGCAAATTTCATGACTGGGCGCGCGATTTCGGGATGCGTAATGGCCATCAACCCAGGCGGGTGCTGCTGAATAATTGGGAATCAACCGGTTTCGACTTCGATTTTAATCGAATCGCCGGCCTTTTTGAACCTGCGAAAGAATTGGGCGTGGAATTATTTCTCCTGGATGATGGTTGGTTTGGAAACAAGTACCCGCGCGTTAACGACCATGCCGGTCTTGGTGATTGGCAGCCCAATCGCAAGCGGCTGCCGGATGGACTCGCCCCTCTCGCCGCTGAGGCGGTCAAACGCGGCCTGCGCTTCGGCATTTGGATGGAGCCGGAAATGGTCAATCCCAACAGCGAATTATTTCACGAACATCCGGATTGGGTGATTTCGCAGCCGAAACGTTCGTTGGAACTGCAGCGAAACCAATTGGTGCTGGACCTGACTCGTCCCGCTGTGCAGGCATTCGAGTGGAACACAATCAAATCCATTTTGAGCGTGCCCAATATCACCTACGCCAAGTGGGATTGCAATCGCTACCTGACACAGCCGGGCTCTCCGTATTTGCCGGAAGACCGGCAATCTGATTTGGATATTGATTATGTTCACGCGTTATACGCCTTGATGGATAAAACCGCCACAACCTTTCCCGACACCGAGCTGATGCTTTGTTCGGGCGGAGGCGGACGCGCCGAATATGGCGCGCTGAAATATTTCCACGAGTTTTGGCCCAGCGATAACACCGACCCCGTCACACGCGTGCTGATGCAATGGGACTATTCCTATTTTTTCCCGCCAATGGCGATTGCCAGCCACGTCACGCGCTGGGGCCAGCGTCCTACACACTTCGCCTGCAGCGTGGCCATGAGCGCATGTTTTGGTATGGACCTCGACCTGACCAGGTTGTCGGAGCAGGACAAAGCCATCTGCACCGGCGCAATTGCCGCGTATAAACAAATCCGTGACGTGATCGCCCAGGGCGATTTGTATCGTCTCGAAGATCCCCACAATAACGATCGGGGCGCTTTAGATTTTGTGTCACAGGACAAGGCCCATGCAGTCGTTTTTGCATTTCAATTGCAGGATGGCCAAAATACCGTCGTGCACCCGCAAGGGCTGGACCCGGACAGGCACTATACTATCCATGAACTAAATCCCATGCCCGGCCGGCCGGCCATGGGGCAGGAAGGCCAAACGTTCACAGGTTCTCAATTGATGCGCGATGGCATCACACCTTCGTGTACACAAGCGCTGGAAGCCTCGGTGATCGACCTCGGCTCATGATTCACCAACTCTAACGGAGCAATCGTGGAAAATAAAATAACGAAACGGCAATTTCTTCTTACGACCATGGCTGCCACGGCGGCCGTGATGGCGTGGCAGCCGCTGGTTTCCGCGGGCGAAGCCGCCGCCGCGCCGCGCCGTTTGAACCTCGGCGGGGCCTGGCGTGTCTCTCAAAAAGGAAAAGACGATTGGATCCCTGCAACCGTGCCGGGCTGTATGCACACCGACTTGCTCGCTTCCGGTAAAATTCCCGATCCGTATTATCGGGACAACGAAAAGCAGGTGCAATGGATCACCGAAGCTGATTGGATTTACGAACGTTCATTTGATGTGCCGCAGGCCGTCCTGGAGAACGAATTCGTACGGTTGCGATGCGAAGGTTTGGATACCGTGGCGACCATTGAAATCAACGGAATTGAAGTTGGCCACGCGGAGAACATGTTCCGTGTTTGGGAATTCGATGTGAAGTCCGCCCTGCGCGCCGGGAACAATAACATACGAATCACTTTTGGGTCGCCTCTTGCCTACATAAAACGGCACGAGGAGAGCGCTTCCAACCCCTGGGTAACGGGCCGGGCATGGATACGCAAGGAACCCTGCAGCTTTGACTGGGATTGGGGTCCTGATTTGGCCAGTTGTGGCATTTGGAAAGCCATCACGCTGGAAACTTTCAACCACGCGCGCATTGGCGACGTCCTGGTAATGCAGCATGTAACCGGGAATCGCGCAATACTCGATGTCACGGTCAATTCGGAAGCGCCGGGAAAGATGCCGCCGCCGCTGCAGGCTGCCATCACGGTCCGGCATGAAGGGAAAACTGTATCAAAAACAACCGTCCCGCTCTCAAACGGCAGCGGCACTGGCCGGCTGGAAATCAGGCACGCGAAGCTTTGGTGGCCCGCCGGAATGGGCAAACAGCCCCTCTACGAGGTACGGGCCGAGTTGATGGACGACGATGGCAAAACGATTGACGCTACGGCCAAACGCATCGGCCTGCGCGAATTGAAGGCGGTGTTGCCGCAGGGCGACAATCCGCTGCATTTTGAAGTGAACGGCATTCCCTTTTTCTCCAAGGGCGCAAACTGGATTCCCTGTGATTCATTCACCAGCCGCGTGACGCCTGACATTCTGAGGCGTTACGTCGCGGACGCTGCCGCGGTGAATATCAATACACTTCGCTTTTGGGGCGGCGGTTATTACGAAGACGACGCCTTGTTCGATGCGTGTGACGAAATGGGCATTTGCGTCTGGCTCGATTGCAAATTTGCCTGCGCAGCCTATCCGGCATTCGACGATCAGTTCATGGATAATGTCCGGCACGAACTGCGCGATAATTTGCTCCGCCTTCGCCACCATCCATGCATTGCTGTTTGGTGCGGCAATAATGAAGTCGGCCTGCTCAATGAAGCAAAAGGATGGCGCCAGAACACCATGAGCGCCGCCGACTACGATAAATTGTTCAAGGATTTAATCGGAGAACAAGTGCAGAAACTCGCCCCGCAGGCGGCGTACGTTTTTGGCAGCCCGGCTTGCGGCGACACCCATTATTGGGACGTGTGGCATGGGGAAAAAACTTTCGACGCCTACCGTACGCTCACCGGTTTTATGAGCGAGTTCGGCTATCAATCCTTTCCGGAACTGAAAACCATCCGCGCGTTCACCAATGACGAGGACCGGACGTCCGTGGTCACTCCCGTGATGAAATGGCATCAGCGTTCCGGCCTCGGCAACGTGGAAGGCAACCAGGAAATGCTCGACATGATTCGCCGTTATTTCAATGAGCCGAAAGACTTCGAAACCACACTTTGGCTGAGCCAAATATTACAAGCCTATGGCATCAAAATCGGAGCGGAATATTGGAGACAGACGATGCCAAAATCCATGGGTTGCGTTTTTTGGCAGTACAATGACATCTGGCCGGGAATGAGTTGGTCGTCGGTGGACTATTTCGGCAGATGGAAAGCGTTACATTACCTGGCGCGAAAATTTTATTCGCCAATCCTGGTGTCCGGCCTTGAAAACCTGCAGGCACGAAAGCTGGACCTCTTCGTCACAAACGATCTCCTGGAAGCAAAGGACGGCAAAGTCAGTTGGAAAGCCGCCGGCCTGAAAGGCGAAATCCTGGCGGGTGACTCATTTCATGTAGATCTTCCATCGCGTAAAAGCCTGAACGTCAAAACGCTGGATTTTGAGGACCTTATCAATAAATTCGGCGCGAACGGATTTCTCACCTGGCTCAACCTGGATATCGGCGGGCAAATTGTTTCTGAAAATCTTGTCCTGTTCACGCTTCCAAAAGAGTACCCGCTTGCCGATCCTGCGCTCGATATTCGGGTTGACGAAACGGGTGGAGGTTTTGCGGTCACGGTCACCGCTCGAAATCCGGCCCTATGGGTTTGGGCCGGGCTCGAAAATGCGGACGCTAAATACGACGACAATTTCTTTCATTTAGCCCCGGAGTCGCCAAAGAAAATCCTGGTCTGCCCGGCGTCTTCGTTGTCAAAAGGCGAATTTGTTCGGCAACTTCGTGTCCGCAGCCTGTTTGATACATATCTGGCCTCATGAATGCACCTGTTCGCTTAACTTGCATCTTGAAGCGTGAAACAAACGCTTATCCCTTGTGGATTGGGGCGTTGCTTCTTTTCTTTTTCTCTATAAGCTGCGCCGCCGCGGGCACGTGGTCGCTTGCCTCGCCAGATCATCGATATGAAATCTCGGCAATTTTGAATTCAGGTCAGCTGACTTATCAGGCGTCCCTGGATGGCAAAATCGTTGTTCAAAAATCACCGCTGGGTTTGCGCTGCAACGACCAGGATTTTGAAGACGGCCTGGTTTTCCAACGAGCCGGGAGCGTCGAAAAACGCCGTGAAAATTACCCGCTGTTCGCGGGCATTCAATCGCAGATAAATCATCGGGTTAATTTTCGCGCGCTGAGCTTTCGCAATTCGGCCGGCTCCCCCATCGAAATCGATTTGGCCGCAAGTGATGAGGGTGTCGCATTTCGGTACCGCTTTACCGAAACGAACAGCACGACACGCATCGCGGAATCCGAGGAAACGGGCTTTAAGCTGCCGATCGACGCGCGAGGCTGGTTGCAGCCATATCACGCCGCGGGACCATATACGCCTGCCTATGAAGATTTTTTCTTCCACACCTCTCCCGGCGAGCCCCCGCCAAATTCGCGTCAAAAAGCCAGGGGTTGGGCATTCCCGGCCCTCTTTTATGTGCCGAACGCTGCAACGTGGGTCCTTATCACCGAGGCAGGAACGGACGAATCGTATTGCGGTTGTCATTTAGGCGCTGACTCAGACAACGGCCTTTACCACATCGCGTTTCCCGCAGCCGACGAAACAACCCAGGGCCACACAAATCAGTTTGGGCCGGAACCGCGATTCACGTTGCCGTGGACGATGCCCTGGCGCGTCATGATTTTAGCAAAAGCCCCGGGCGACATCGCCACCTCAACCCTCGTCACGGACCTCTCGGCGCCGTCGCGTATTCCCGACACGTCCTGGATTCACGCCGGTCGCGCGTCCTGGGCGTGGTGGTCGTATCCGGACGGTCCGGCAACAGCTGAATTATTCAATCAGTTCACTGACTTCGCCGCAAAGATGGGTTGGGAGTATACCTTGTTTGACGCCGGTTGGTGGAACCCGGGCCTTAAGCCGATCGCGGCCTATGCTCTTGGCAAAGGGATAAAACCGCTGGTGTGGAATCATGCGCAGGATTTTTACGATCCTCAGAGCCGCAAGCATAAGCTTGATGAAGAGGCCGCCGCGGGAGCTGAGGGTGTCAAAGTGGATTTCTGGTGCTCGGACCGCCAGGAGGCTATCGCCGCGCAACTGGCGTTAATGCGCGATGCCGCCGCGCGCAAAATGGTTGTGAACCTTCACGGCTGTACGATCCCGCGCGGCTGGCAGCGGACCTGGCCAAACCTTTTATCCACCGAGGCTGTTCTGGGCAACGAATCCTATTTTTACGATTCCAGATACACCGAAATGGCCGCGCAGTTGCATACGATTCTTCCCTTCACGCGCAATGTCGCCGGCCCGATGGACTACACCCCGGTCGCCGTCTCCCCAAAACTCTATGGCCGGACAACCACTGCGGCCCATGAACTGGCCACGGCCATCATATTCACCAGCGGAATCATTCATTACGCCGACAAACCCGAATTCTTTGAATCCCTGCCGCCACAGGCACTGCAAATCTTCCGCGACGCTCCGGCCCGTTGGGATGAAACTAAATGTTTAATGGGCGAGCCCGGCGAATCAGTCGTCTTCGCCCGGCGCTCCGCCAATTCATGGTTTATTGCCGGCCTCAATGGAACCACCAACGCCTTGCCAATAACGTTGGACCTCTCAAGTTATAAAAAATTTCGCCGCCGAATCCTCGTCTCCGAAGCCGCCGATGCCAAAATGCAGGTTGTTGTTACCACATTGCCCGAATCCAGACGATGGCAACATACGATTCCTCCCCGAGGCGGATTTATTCTGCGCATGGATAAATAGTCTACTCCTGTGAAAATGAGAATTTCCTTCAAGTTATTGCTGCTTTCAATTTTGGCAGCCGGAACGGCGCCGCTTGTGGCTGCGGAAATCAAATCCCTCCCCTGCGAAACGACTATTTGGTTTAACGCGCCCGCCCGTGATTTCACCGAATCTTCTCCCATGGGAAATGGCCGCCTGGGCGCGATGATGTTTGGCGGTGTCAACGACGAGCGCATCGTCCTCAATGAAAGCTCTCTGTGGTCGGGCTCGCCCCAGAATGCGGACCGTTCAGATGCTTACAAAGTGCTTCCACAGATTCGCCGGCTCCTGCTGGATGGGAAAAATCCCGAAGCCGAGGCGCTGGTCAATGCCAGCTTCACGTGCGCCGGTCCTGGTTCCAGCGGGTCGCAATACGGTTGTTATCAGGTTTTGGGAAATTTACATTTGTTGTTCCCGGGGCGCACCCGTGCGCCATTTGAAAACTACCGCCGGCAATTGGACCTCAATCATGCCCTGACCCATGTACAGTTCGAGCAGGACGGCGTGACTTATCAACGCGAGATGTTCGTTAGCGCCCCCGCGCAAGCCATGATTCTGAAATTGTCGGCGAACAAACCGGGACAAATCTCTTTCACCGCTTCGTTGGACCGCCCCGAGCGCTTTCAAACCGGCCCGTCGACAAAAAATGAATTGCTGATGACCGGCCAATTGGACAATGGCACAGATGGCAAAGGGATGAAATATGCGGCGCGCGTTCGAATATTGCATCACGGTGGTAAATTGTCGTTTCGGCAAAACACCCTCGTCTTGTCCAACGCGACCGATGCAGAAATTCTCATTACGGCAGCAACAGATTATCGCGGATTTTCAGGCCGGCAAACTGCGGACCCGGTCGCCGCATCATTGAGCGATATGAACCGCGCCGCGCGCCATGCTTATCCGTCTCTTCTCAAAGCTCATATCGCCGATTATCAGAAATATTTTGGCCGTGTTTCGTTGGAGCTCAATCCATCGAATGTCGTCGATGCCGAAAAACCGACGCCCGAACGGCTCAAAAATGCCGCGGCCGGTTCAGGTGATCCCGACCTTGGCGCGCTCTATTTTAATTTCGGGCGGTACTTGCTGATTTCCTCGTCGCGTCCCGGCGGTTTGCCTCCCAATTTGCAGGGCATCTGGGCGCAGGAAATCCATACGCCCTGGAATGCCGATTGGCATTTGGATGTCAACGTGCAAATGAATTATTGGCCGGCGGAGGTTTGCCATCTTTCCGATTTGACCCAGCCGCTCTTTGCATTGATTGCTTCGCTGCAAAAACCCGGCGCCCAAACAGCGCGCGATTACTATGGCGCGCGCGGCTGGGTTGCCCATGTGATTACTAATCCATGGGGATTTACGTCCCCGGGCGAAGGAGCGTCGTGGGGCGCCTTCAGCGGCGGTTCAGCCTGGTTGTGCCAGCATCTATACGATCACTATCTGTTTACCCGCGACCAAAAATTTCTGGAATGGGCGTATCCCATCATGAAAGGCGCGGCACTGTTTTACTCCGACATGCTGGTTGAAGAACCAACCCATCACTGGCTGGTCGTGGCCCCGGCCAATTCGCCGGAGAATCATTTTGAAATGGCCGATGGCCGGCAAGCTGCCGTTTGCATGGGCCCAACGATGGCGCAGCAACTCACACGCTACCTTTTCACCGCCTGTATCGAATCCTCCAAAATTCTCGGCCGTGACGAGGATTTTCGCGATGAATTGACCTCGAAACGGTCGCGCCTTGCACCCACGCAGGTCGGGCCGGATGGACGAATTATGGAATGGTTGGAACCGTACAAGGAACCTGAACCGCACCACCGTCATGTATCGCATTTATGGGGAGCGTATCCCGGCGACGAAATATCCGCTGATACCACACCCAACCTGGCGCAAGAGGCCCGCAAATCGCTGGAAACGCGCGGTGACGACGGTGTGGGATGGTCGCTCGCTTACAAGGCGGTTTTGTGGGCTCGATTGGACGATGGGAATCACGCCTGGCTGCTCTTGCGAAAAGCTCTGAGTCCGGTCGTTTCGCAGGAAATTCGTTACGATAACGGTGGCGGGGTCTATCCGAACATGTTTGATGCCTGCCCGCCGTTTCAAATTGACGGCAACTTCGGCGCTACGGCGGCCGTTGCTGAAATGTTGCTCCAAAGTCAGGACGGTGCCATCAATTTGCTTCCGGCTTTGCCGTCCGCCTGGAAAGACGGAACGGTGCGCGGTTTGTGCGCCCGCGGCGGTTTCGAGGTGGACATTGCATGGAAAGTTGGCGTCCTTGATTCGGCGACAATTCACTCGACCCTGGGCGGGCCTTGTCGTGTCCGATATAACGGAAAAGAAGTTGTTCTCCAGACCCGCAAAGGCCAAAATATCACTTTGGATGATTTACTGGCGCAATCTAAAAAAACGCGGAAGACCGCCCACGGCGATTGAGTTCGTATACGGATTGACCGCGCCGGTCACGTCGGAATAAGGTCCTGAAACACTAGTGGCAGCCTGCAGGATGAAGGCATTTGGCCATTGGATCACCGCGTTCGTGCCGCTGCGAAAAATATTCAGCGGCGGACCCATGGTAATCAAATTGGAAACGTCGTTGGTCGAGAGCCAGGGCCGGGCGTCCGGCGCAGCCGCATTCGTAAAACAATTTGTAAACGTTACGTTGTTCGCATGCCGGACGTAGTAACCGTAGGCTGGCAGGTACGTCCACATTGTGTTTTCGGGGTATTGGCCGGCATACTCAGGCGGCGCTGGCGGCAGATAAGTCAGGCCACCGGCAAATGAAATGTTCACGTTATCGAAAAGCAGGTTCTGTACTTTGTAGGTCACTCCATTTGTGAAACAGCCCGAGACCGGACAGCCGCGCGTGTCCGTCATGCCTGAACCGGTGATGTTTCTGAATGTGATTCCATTTACGCTGCCGGGGGTTACCCCCGCATCGCGCGACCCTAAAATAATGAAGATGGCGTTCTGGCATCCGGAAAAATTGATCCCCTGGAAGGTCACATCGCTGATCGCGCCGCCATCCACCGATTCAACGGCCATCACCGAGTGCGAAGTGTTCAAAACCGTGCAGTTTTGAAACCGGATGTTCGTAAATGGCCCGGTCGTGGCCGTCCCGATTTTCAGCCCGTTGGATTGTGACCTGGTGATAGTGCAATTCGTCACCACAAGATCGTTCACGCCGCGCCGGTTGCCGCTCTTGAGGCAAATCGAATCGTCGCCCGAATCAATCGTACAGCCCGTGATAACCACGTGCCAGCAATCCACCACATCGCAGCCGTCGCGGTTTCCGTTTAGACCGTCGTCGTTGATGTTGAGGTTGCTGATCGTCAGGTTGTCTGATTGCATGTTGACCACCGTCCACATGGCCGCGTCCACGATGTTGATGTTCCGAATATTTACGCCATTACAAAGGGCCGTCCAAATCGAAATAGGCCGGGTCGCCTCAACGCCGGAGGTAAAGTTGTTGCGCCCGTTGCCGTTGATGGTTCCCCCGCCGTCAATCGACACGTTGACGCAACTTTGGGCATAAACCAGCGCCATGTCGCAATTATGCTGCTGGCTGTTATTGGCCGGCGGGTCGAGGATGGGATAATCGTCGCTCGAACCGCTGCCCAGCAGGGTCGCCGTCGGGTCAATGAAGAGCGTCATGTTGTTCGTCAGAAAAATCGTCCCCGAAAGGAACGTCCCGTTGTGCAGCCAGACATAGCCGCCAGGCGGGCAGGCATTAATAGCGGCCTGGATCGCCGCGGTGTCATTGGCGGCCCCGTTTCCCATCGCCCCGTAATTCATCACATCAACCCACAAAGAATTAGTCTGAATGGTCCTAAAGCTGAACAGGTTCGTTGCGCTGTTGCCATTGCCGTCCATGGCGACAATGGCCCCATTGTACAAAACGTTGGTTGTCAACGGCGTGGTGTTCGTTGCCAGCAATTGCTGCGCCGGTCCGCTGGTGTTGAAGGCGAGAGTCTGCGGGACCCCGTTCAGGAGCAGTGTGACGTTGGTGTTGGCGACGGCGGAAGGCGAATCCACTTCAAAAGAAACATTGTTTGCCGGGTTTACGAAAATCGACCCGTTCGTCGGTTGCACATTCACAATCAGCGGCGGAATGAGCGACGCAGAAACGATTTGCATCCGGTTATAGTTCTGGTCGCCACCGCTGCTGCCACTGCCGGCGGTTTCGTTGGCGAAGAGCGCCACACTGTCGACGGTCGATGCCGGCGTGCCCGCGAGTGGCCGGCCATCAAGATAGACGAGCACAGCGCCAGTCGTCGCACTGCGCACGACGAAGCGGTAAGTGTCATTCGGCTCCAACGTAAATTCGGAGTTCAAGCCGGCGGCATTCACGTGTCCTCCGGCTGAATTGCCATAACCCGCCGCAAAAGGAAGCCCGACGGCGGTGACGCCATTGCCGTCCTGAATTAAGTATGAATCGGTGCCGCCGCCTGAATAATAAAATTCAAAGCGATAGCCCGTTTTGTAAGCCGTCACGCCGCTGGTGGCGTTTCCATTGCGGAGGACAAATTCCGCGTAATTTGTCGTGGCGGACCCAACGCCCTCGCTCGTCCATTGGAGTTTAAATACCACGTTGGTCGTCAGCGAATTGGCAAAACCGCGATAGGCCACCGTCCGGTTGCCGCCAGTGGGAGCGGCGCCGTTCGCGTAAATGCCCCAGGAACAATTCGTGTAAGCTGTGCCGCTTACATTCGTGGCCGAGGCGATGGCATAGCCATTGTTGAGATACCAGCCGCGGAAGCCGCCACTAAACGAATTTGTTGCCAGCACCCAGGAAGTGAAACCAAAACCCTGGTTGGCGCCGTTAGTCCAGTTGGCAGATTTGAAGTAGGACGAGGCGTCGTCGTAAGCAACGATTTGGCTCAAGGCAGTTCGTACGACCACCAGTAAGGCCACGAAAGGGATCTCGATCCGCAATCGGAAATTCATCGAAAAACCCCGGGCCTATTTCCGCAAGCGACGGATTGCCAACAGAGAAAGGCCGAATAAGCCTGCCAAAGCAGACGTGGCCGGTTCAGGCACCGCGACCGTGTATTGGTCCAGGGTAGTCTCGTTGAATTGGAAGGTGCTGCTGTAGGTTCCGGATTGAATTCCCCCTTGAGTCGCCAGCGAGTCATAGGCCGTCTGGCCTGCGCTGGTCCCCGTACTGTCGACGTCGAAATCAAACGTTGCCCCGGGGATCAGTGAAAGATTTGCCGCGAAATCGCTCAGCGGAACTGTGATGGTAATCTCATTGGGACTACTGGTTGAGGGCTGGTCAGACAGCGGCTCGCCGCTCGTAACCGTTTCAATTTTTGTCCAGGCGTCGGGAGTGATGCCGCTGGGCATTCCGTAAACATAATCATTGAATCCGTAGCTGGTGTAGGGAGTGCCCGTAGACCCTCCGTTATTGGGCGCGCCAAATATTCCAATGAAATCCGTCATGCCGCCAAATGAGCTGTCAAAGGAGATCGCGCGGCTGTATGGATTGCCGTGGTCAGCACTGGCGGACGTGTCGCCGACGGCAGACGGGTTTCCCGTAGTGATGCCAATAATGTAATTAAATGAGCCGCCCGTCGCCAGGTTGCCTGACGGATTTATCCCCATCGTGAAGTAAAGATTGTTTGCGTCGTTGGCAATCGTTACAAACGACAAATCGCGCAGAGGATTGGAGCTTCCCTGGCCATCCCCAGTCATATCGGTGTACGTCGTCCCACTGGTCCCTGACTGGAATATCGTCTGAGCGGTCCCGGAATACGCGGCAAAAGCCAGCACGCCAAAAACGATGCCGAACCCATGGAAATTTCTTCCGATTTTCATAATTTTGCGGTTTTTTAAGGTTACAATGGTTCTCTTCCGGTTGGGGGGAGAATTGAGTCTATTTTACCAACATGCCAGAAATCGCCTAGCCCCCAAAAACTGGGGGTTTGCCGTTTATAGCTATTGCGAAGGTGTGTGCTGGGCGAGCCAGGCCATATCGGCATTTTGGGAATATTGCACGCCACCGGTCCCGGGATATTTGGCATATCGGACGGGCACGAGGAACTGGCTCGTGGTCCATTTATGAACTTCCGCATGTCCATCGGCAAATGAAACGCCGCACCCGTTGCCCAGATAGCTCGATGGCACTTCGATCAATGTGCCCGTGCCACCACTTGCCCGCGGATCGTCGTAAAAAATCCCATCATCGATGCTGTCCGGGTGCTCGTTCAGGAACACCCAACTCATGCTCGGTCCCGGAGAGCGCAATTGCGTGAGTTTGCCCGCCACAAAAAACGGATTCAGACTGGACAGCGAAGCCGGCGGTTTGACGCCGTTACCGGTCACTCCCGCCGGTCCGCCAACAGCCGCATCCATGGCGATGCTCCTGGCCCGATGATTCCCAAGTGCGCCGAAGTGCAGCGCGTTTTGCAGCACTGATAGATAGACGTCACCCGGCGAGGTATAAAGTTTATATTGGCCGGCACAGAAAGGGCCTAATTGATTCGTCGTCATGAGCATGAAGTTCGTATTATTTGGGGATGTGCCCCAATCCATATGGCACGTCCCGGGAATCCAGGAATCCACGCCGTTCACCGTAACCGATTGGTCGGCATTTAATATCAGCGTGTCGTTGTTGTCCTGGGCGTACATAAACCAGGCAATGGTCAATTGCCTTTTATTGCTCATGTCTGTTGCGATGATCGCCCGCAACTTGGCGCTGGACAGCACTGGCAACAATATCGCCGCCAGGATGGCTATAATGGCAATCACCACCAGCAACTCAATCAACGTAAAACCGTTGCCGGGCCGGCTGTCTTGATTCTTATTTCGCAAATACATGCCGCGGTTTAATAGTCACATTCGATCCAAATCAGAAGGGGTTAATCAATCGGAAGTAGCTCGCGGGACCGTTGACCGGATAATTCGTGACGTTCAGACCGTCGGTGGCTGGCAGGTCTATCCAGGTGCCCTTAACCAGGTTGGTTCCCATCTGCAAATGGACACCGGGCCGGCCGAGCCAGCTGATCGGCAGCGTGCCGCCGGACGCCGGTCCAGCCGCCAGGCTGCCAAAGGACGGTTCCTGCACCATTCCGCCGAATATATCGAGCGGCAACACATAGTCCCCATCGGAGCGGATGTAGCGGACATGATTGATTCCGTTCGCCTCGTCCTGGTTGCCGTTGATGGAATACTGGTACGACAGCATCACCGGATAACCTGCTGGAATCGGGACGGTGATCGTATAGATCTCACTGCCCGCCGGGTTGTTGGTTAATTTAAAATTCCCCAACGGATTTCCCGCCGGGCTGTTGGTCCAGGGATCAAACCGATAAGTTCCAAGCGTTGTGGTCACATCCACGCCATTCAGATAGACACTGTCCGTAGCTGGATTAAACACATGATTGTCTGTACCGACCGCATTGGTCATGCTGACGCTGAAAGTCACGTTGCGAATGAGCGGGGGCGCCGGCAACACCGAAAAAGTTGACAGATCGTTAAAGTAAACGGTCGGCAAAATCAGGTTGGTGCCGGAGACATTGGGCATGACGAACTCCCGGTTTTGATTGCCTCCCAGAACAGGCGGAAAGCCAGGGTAAGTAACCGTCGGATTGTTTTCCCACGCCCCGTTGACATATCCAAACTTGAATTCAGTGACGGCTCCGACACCGGCCGTAATCGTTACGGTATTATAGTAGATGTTCGTGTTGGCGGCATTGGGATTGTTCGTGCAGGTATTGATGCCGGACGTGTCGTAATTATTGAAATCTCCGCTCAAACGCACCAGTTGGTTGCTCATCTGCCCGCTCCAGCTCTGCGCGCTCATATCCACCGAGAATGTGATCTGATTGATCGCAATCGGCGCATAAGGCTGGTCGCTGAAAAAGACAATCGGGTTCGTGGTTTCGGTAGTCAGGAAAAAGAAACGGTTATGGCTGTTCTGCGCGTCGCCGTTAACATTGCCGGGAGCTTCATATTTGGCTGTTGGTTGGACGATGTATTTAAATTCCGCCATCTGCCCGGGCGAACCGGCAATTGGGCTGGCTAGATTTCCCACATACACATTGGAACTCACCAGGCCAAACTGATTGGTTCTCAGGATGCTCGGATCATTCGTCAATATGTTGCCGCTGGGGGTCGCGCCCTGTCCAAATCCGAAATTGTTGCCGCTTCCCAGGCTGCCGTTGACTTGTATTGTTTGCGTCGCCGGATTGAAAGCCCCTAACGAAATCTGCTGCGACATGTCCACTTGAAACCAGGCGTTGCCAACCGTGAATTGGGGCGACGAACAATTTGGCCCCTGGTCACCGAAAAACTGAACGGGCAAAACCAGGCTCTGCTGCCCGCTGCCTCCCGGCAGAACCGTGGCCCGGTTGTTATTGTACGTCGCCGTCGTTTCGTAGCCACTCGCGGCGGGGGCACTGGCGTTAATCCCGGGAGAATAGAATTTATACTGCATTTGAGCGCCGTTGGTATCCCAGGTATCGTCATATGTTCCCGTGTAAAGATTTGTGTTGCTGCCGTTGGGATCGTTGGTCAGCGAAAGGCCCGTGCTATTGATATTCGTATAAGTAGCGCCACCATTGGCGTTAAACGTTCGCGCGTAGATCAGACTCACTCCGTTGGTGAAGAAGCCCTGTTCAACCTGATACGTCATGTCGCATTGGAAGGTAACAACGGTGTCGGCGTATACCGGCACGGCCGCCGGCAAAAGAAGCCCGCTACAAACCAGGGATGAAAAAAAGGCAGTTTTAGTCTTCATAACATAATATCTTTAGGTGTTTATCCACCTAATCTAAGCGGCCACGTCCTGTCCCGCCTAGCCCCCAAAAACTGGGGATTCACCGTTTCGTGCTCAATATCACCGTCAGTCGTCGCACCGCGTCAGCCCCGGATTCTGCCGTCGTCATGCTCCCTGCCGCCTTGACCTCGATCGTAAAATAGTGACTGGCCGGATCGTATTTGACCGGGTCGTCCTCGCCGGAAATCACCGTGACTTTCGGCCTGACGGCTGCATAGCCATGAAGAACAACCTCGGATTCATTGGTCGCAAGCACCACCCTTGCGCTCAACTCACCGGGTTCGTCGTGCAACAATGCAATTCGCTGCCTGCCCGTGCCCACAAATTTGTTCCTGTCGCCAAGAAAGGCGATGCCGCTTGGGCCGATGGGTGCGACCACATAATACGCGGTGCCATTTCTGCCCAACGGCGCGCTGAACGAAGCGCCGTCCGGCAATAATTGGCCAGTGCCGGAAAAATAATCATAAACATAGGCCCGGCCATTCAAACCAACTTCACCGAGACTAAAGCGAACCTGGCCCGCTGGAGTACCGGGCCGGTTGAACGCAAAAACATATGCCGTCTTGATGCCGTCATGGTCAGTGCAGGTGCTGGCCGTCAGCGGCGCTGGGGCTTCGTTTGCGTCGGCAAGATAACTCGAATCGAGCGGCACAATCGGCGCATCAGGTTTCACAATCACTCCGTCCGCGCGAACAGCCTGCAATAGATTCGCCTTGTTGACCGCGCCGATGGCGTCACCGATGCCGACAGGACCGGCCGATAGCGTCGAAATCAGGAGATTGTTGATTTCCCCGCTCATATAAACATCCGTCCAGGGCCAAATGCCCATGGACTCAGCCAGGCGGGAAGTGTAGAGAAAGTCATTCCAATGATTGGGGTTAAACCGGTCGCCGGAGGTTCGGATGGTCGTTAAATTTTCATAGCGGCTGCCCTCGAGAAAATAACACGGATACGGCATGCAATATTGCATGGTGATCCCGTCTTTGCCGCACGCGCAGGCCATGTCGTCGAGGAACGCCTCGCCGGTTTCCACGTTGCTGCTGAAGGCCGGAGAATAGGTGTAGATGCGATCCAGCCAATCTTGTTCATACGTGATTATGCCGGAAGATTTCAGGTAACTCGCAATTTGCCCCCACCATTTTGGATCCACCGCCGCGACCCCCGAAATTTCAAATAATTGATGGTAGGGACTTGCAGGATCAATCCAGCGGTTATGCGTCACCAGCGGCAGGCCGATGGATTTTTGAAAGGAGTCCAGCCCGTCCGGAAACAGCCATGGGTCGGCTTCGTATTTCAGCAAACCGCCGTACGCATTCCATTGACCGTCTGGCAGTTTGTCGCTTTTTCTTTCTTTTCCGGGCACGCCATCGGGTCCCATCGTGCTCTTATCATACCACCAGGAATCTAATTGAAGGTAATGAATGGGTATTTCCTCCCGGCGCAGGCTGGCCACGAGTGTTTTGAGTGTGCCGGCATAGCCCAAATTCGTGTTGTAGTTGTAATAGTAAGTGGACCCGTTATCGGTCCAATAGCCCAGATATTTGAGCACGGGGTCGGCGTCGTTCGAGGGGCGTTTGGCAGGGAACAAATCACGGAGGCTGCTGCCCCATAAATCCCAGGTCCGGTTGATGCCGTGGCCGAAAGCGACGACAGTTTGCTGGGTGAAATTGGCCGGCAAATGCTGCACCGCCGGATTGAAGCCGCTGGCCACTTCCCGCTCCCCGTCGCCGCTCATGCTTGCCACCATGAAATGCGATGCTGGCGAAACGACGAACGCATTGGCCTGATCATCAAACAGCAGCCACGGGGTGGAAATATCAGTAGCAACGAATTTCGGCGGTGCAAATTCGTGATGGCCGTAGCTAAAGACATGCAACGGACCCGGCAACGCAGTGAAATCAGGGAAGGCGGGCGGCGCCGTTTCCGTGGCCGCGCGGCACGTTTGCGAAAAAAGCGCGACCAGTTTTTCTTCATAAATCCGGATTTGACCACTCATTGGCGTTTGCCCCTGTTGCCAATCAAACGCCAATTGTCGGTATCGCCCAATGGCGTCGGCGCCCTTGCTTGCGGCGACGTCTTTGAGGGGTTCATGAAGAGAGCCCGCCAGTTGCCAATCCGGCTTTTTAGTGGAGATCCGATAGCCGCCGGTTTTTGCGTCCAATTGCACAGACAAACCGGCAGCGGTCTTAATAACCGCCGCACGAACATCATTTGCCCCCGGCATCGCCGCAAACATGGCCATCGCAAACGGTAGTAAAAATGCAAACCGCAGGTTCATCATCCTAAGTAAAGCGCCGTTGCGTAAATACGGCCAGCCCCCAAAAACTGGGGTTACTGCGGGGCGCTGGCGTGTTGTTGCGCCCACGCAATATCGCGTGGCGCGCTCTGTTTGTTTTCCGGACAGGGATTGACCCGCATGACCGGCGCTTTGGAGTTCGGATCGAGCCATCTCTTGATTTCCGCGTGGCCATCGGCAAATGAAAATCCCCCGGCGCCGTTGTGCGTAGACGCCGGCACGTCGGTCCAGGTCGTTCCTGACATTGGCACGCTAAAGAAACTGTCGTTCATGCTGTCCGGGCATTCGTCCAGCAACACAAACGTCATTGAAGGCCCGGGCCTGAGGCAGTCACTCGTTTTCAGGAACCTGCGCCATCCGGGGCTGTTTTTTGCGCTGATATTCAGGTCATCGCCCACGAAACCGTTCATGGAATAACTGCGCACGCGCGGCCCCAAGCGGCCGGGAACCGTGTCGGCCGGACACTTAAAGATCGCCACCTTGCCAGCCACGTATTGGCCGATTTGCCCAGCGGTCAGGAAAGAGGTGTTCGTGTTTTGTGTGTTTGAATAACTCGGGGGAAAATCCCAATCCAAAACACCAGTAACCCACGCATTGGACGTAATCGTCGTCCCGTCATTTTCGGGAAAATATTGGTGGTTATCGTCGGCATACATTTCGACCGCCAACTGCAACTCTTTGAGATTGTTGATGCACCAGGTGAATTGCGCCTTTTGTCGGGCGCGAGTCAACACAGGAAGCAACATAGCCGCCAGAATAGCAATGATCGCGATGACCACGAGCAATTCGATCAGCGTAAAAGCTTCGCTCTTTGCATGCGGGTTCATCTACCCTAATCTAGCCGAGGAGGTTTCCGGCTGGCAGCCCCCAAAAACTGGGGTCTGGCGGGCCACTCCACCCTTCCACCGATTTGCCGCTGATTACGCGCCTTTCCGCTGGCCGAGAAATTTCAAAGCCGCCTGCGTGCGCGAGCGCACGTGCAGCTTGGCGTAAATATGCCGCAGATGCCACGTCACCGTCTCAATGCTGATAGAAAGCTTGTCGGCAATTTCCTTATTGGCCGCTCCCTGGGAAAGCAGTTCCAACACTTCCTGCTCCCGGCGCGAAAGGTTTTGGTCTTCGGCGGGAACCGGTGCCGGCTCGCGGAAGACGCCCAGGACCTTGCGCGCTATCTCGCTGGACATGGCCACGCCGCCCGCATGAACTTCCCGGATGGCCTGCGATATCCGCTCCGGTGTCGCTCGTTTCAGGATGTAACCGCTCGCGCCTGCCCGCAGGGAGTTGAACACTTTTTCGGCATCATCGTAAACCGTGATCATCACCACCTGCACCGCGGGCAGCATCTCTTTGATGCGCGCCGTGCACTCGATGCCGGAGCGGTCGGGCAAATTGATGTCCATCAGAATCACCTCGGGCACGGCCTTGGGCAAAGTGCGCAGCGCCTCCTGGGCGGTCCCACACGAGGCGACGCATGAAAATTCTTTCGACGATTTTAGCAGCCATTCCAGGCTTTGGCGGATGCCCGCATCATCTTCAACTATGGCTACCGTAATCATATTTTCTTTCTTATCGGGATTTTGCCGCCAATCGTTCTATTTTGCGCGGCGCGTGGCAAGCGGCAAACTCAAGCTAACCGACACGCCCTCTCCCGCGCGGTTGATAATGTCGCATTGGCCGCCAATTCGGTTCATCCGCTCGCGCAAATTGTTCAAACCATCGCCGTCATCTTTGACCACCTCCGCCAGGCCGCGCCCGTTATCTTCAATTCCCACGCACAAACGGTTCTCGTCCGTCACGGAAATTTTGATATGCACCTCGGTGGCGCCCGAATGCCTGACGACGTTGGTCAACGCTTCCTCGAAAGCCAGGAACACATTGTGCCTTTGTTCCGAAGTCAACGGCTGGTCCTGTTCGGGTTCGTGCATTTCCAGGCGGCAACGAATGGTGGTGGGCTCCAAAAAGCCCTGGGCGTACCGGCAAAGGTACCCGCCCAATGAGTTGACCGAGTCGTTCCGGGGATTGATCGCCCAGACAATTTCATCCAGCGCCACCACCAGGTCGCGGCAACGATGGACGATCCGGTCCAATGCTTCCTGCTTATGCGCCGGGACCCGCGAGGCGTCCCGGAGAAGTCCGCCCAGCAGACTAATCTCAGTCAGGCCCGCGCCGAGGTCGTCATGCAGGTCCTGGGCGATGCGCGTACGTTCCCGTTCCACTTCGTGCTGGCGTTCCAGGTGTTCCAGGCGCGTCCGCATCCGTACACGTACCGCGGCGGCGACTGCGAACGATAAACCCGCCAGGGCGAACAACGCGGCGACGCTCCTGAACCACGTGGTCTGGTAGAAAAAGGGACTCACCGTCACCCCCAGCAGGGCATCGTCCCGGCTCCAAACCGAGTCGCAATTCCCCGCCACTACGCGAAAAACGTAGCTCCCGGGCGGAACATGGCGGTAAACCGCTCTCGTTTCCGCTCCCGCATCGTTCCAGGTGTTTTCCAAACCCTCCAGGCGATATTTGAATCGAATGCGGGCGGACGAACCCAGGCTCAATCCAGCGTACTGAAATTCCAGGTCCCCGCGACCAGGCCCAACCTTGACGCCCGGCGCAATGCTCTCCAAACCCTGGTCCGTTTTATCGGTCGTCAAAATTTCACCTACGTTCTGCGGCCAAACCGGTTTATCATCCGCCCACATTTCTTCCAATGACACTGTCGGCGGTGAAGGATTGATTTGAACATCTGCCGGATTGACCATCGCCACACCATTGGCCATGGCAAAAAGCAGGGTGCCGTCCCGTCCGCGCCAGCAACTCGGCTGGTACATGATCGCGCTCGCAATCGTCGGCAGGCCGTCCGATACGCCATACGTGCTGACGGGCAGTTCTTTCAATTCTCCCTGTTCGAATTGCGCCGGCGCACCAGCGGGAATCCTGGCAATCCCGGCGCGCGTGCCTAACCACAAATTGCCGCGAGCGTCGCCCAGAATCTGGACGACACTGTCCGAGGGCAGCCCATCTTTTGTCGTGTACCGGAAGAATTGGCCGTTGTTCCAATGCAACAATCCGCCCTCCTCCGTTCCGGCCCACAAGCTGCCGTCCGGCGCCGCCCACAAGGACCAAATTCGTCCCAGCGAATCCCGGTTCGGTGGAGTGAGCGGGACAAATTGTTTGCCGTTCCGATGGAGCAAACGGCCATCCAGCGTCCCCGCCCATACCGTCCCGTCAGCTGTTTCCGCCAGCGCCGTCGGATGGTCGCCGGCAGCCTGCGACGTGTATTCGAATGTGAGTTTTCCGTTCTCGACGCTGATGATGGACCAGAGGGTTCCCACCCAGAGCCGGCCGTCCCGGTCCGGCAACAACAGCCGCGGATAGCCCTGCAGTTGCGCCTCAGATGCGACAGGCAGCAACCGCCCGCCCTTGGACACCAAAAGACCGATCCCTTGCGCGCCGATCCACACACGTCCCTGCGCGTCAGCCGCCACGCAACTGTCTTGCGTACGCGTCGGCTCCGGCAAAGCAAGGTTGGTACAGACGCCGCCTTCGTATTGGCCAACAATGCCGCTGTGCGTGCCAATCCAAATAGCGCCATGGCCGTCTTCACAAACGGTATTGATCAGGCTGTCGCCCAATCCTGCATTCTTTCCGATGATTCGAAACAACCGCCGCCGCACCTGCACCAAACCGCCGCGATCGTAACCCGTCCAAACGTCTCCGTCGCTGTCCACATAAGCAAACTGGACCACATCACTGGGCAATCCGTCTCGCGTGGTCAACCGCTGAAACTCGCCGTCGGCGTCGACGCGGATCAATCCCAAATGGCCGGCCCCAGCCCATAAACCGCCGTCATTGTCCCCATGCGCGAAGTTCAACGAAGTTCGCCGTCCAAGCTCACGGTTCCAGCCATCGGATTCGGCCAGCCAGTGCCGCCCCGCGCAGCGCCGCATTCGGCCATTCGCTTCCACCCAGAGGCCGTTCGTGCCGGATGGAATAATGCGTTTCACGTTCAGCACGACCTCGCCGTTGGTTGGCGTCATCACTTCAAAATGATTCGTCTGCCACGCAACCAGGGCCCGGTCTGTGCCAATCCAGATTCCCCCTTGCGCATCAGCCACAAGCACTTTGGCAACCTGACGTTCCAGCACACCGGTCAGCGCAAGGGGTTTGGTTTCGCCGGCAGCCCAAACGCCTATTCTGTCTCCATTTTGCAAATACCAAATCCGGCCTTCGGCATCTGCGGCGCATTGCTGACCCTGCGGCAAGGCGTCCGGCAACGTGACTGTCTGCCAGTCCCATTGGCCGCCCGCCTTTTGGCCGGACAACAACTTGCCATCGGCATAAATAAAAATGACCTTGCCCGGCGCAGACCAAAGGAGGCGGTCGGGCCGGTTGCTGCTGTTGAATACCGAGCGGAAACCGCGCTTGTCCCACGTGGTCAATCCGCCGTCCACCATGCTGATCCAAAGCGTTCCATTCCTGTCCACCATCAACAGCGGCACGCCCCATTTCTGGGAAAATTCCGGCGTGTTTGCTGAGTTATAACGGACAAAACGCGTGCCGTCGAATCGCAGCACGCTGCCGAAAAGCGTGCCCACCCACAAATACCCCTCCGGCGTTTGCGCGATATCTGTGACCGAGCTTTCCGTCAGACCGTCATCCGCGCCCCACACCTTAATCACATAATCCCGGTTGCTGCCCTGAGGCTCAACCGCTCCCGCAAAAGTTGGAATTGCGAAAATGAGCAGCATCAACCGCCGGATGAAACGTCCGATGGCAGGGGTCATAACCCCATTATGAAAGAGTCAGCGTTACCATTGCCACGAAAAAATCAAATACCACCAGTTTTGGGGGCTGGTTTCGGCAATATTTCGGCTGCCAAAAACGGCGGCACATGCCTCCACTGAGGGTCTCCAGTTGGAAAAGCAAATTCATAATCGGGCACAAACGGCTTGAGCTTCTGCGCAGTGTGACGCAACTTATTGTCCGCGCGCGCGTGGCGGAACTGGCAGACGCGCCGGACTTAGGATCCGGTTCCGAAAGGATTAGAGGTTCAAGTCCTCTCGCGCGCACCAGTCTTCGCTCGGAGTGAGTCTCCGCGACAATTATGTCCGGAATGGCGAAAATCACCGAAGACCGCCGGAAATGGCCGAATCATTGGTGTTTTGGCCGAATTTAGCAGGCCGGGCGTGTCCGGAATTGAAAGCGATGTCCGGAATGCAGTTCCAACAGTTCCAAAAAAGGAGCATCACAAAAGCATAATAAAATCAAGGGGTTTAGAGTTTTGGAACTCGGGAAATGAAAAACCGGACAGAATCAACGGTTTCAAAATGGGGTGGAAGGTGGAAGGCGCTTTTTAGCCATAACGACGGCAATAACGGGCCGGATGCACGGGAGGTTAATGGCCGTTTAAGCGGGCTTTAAATGCAGAATATCCGCTCAAGTGAAGCGACGGAATCGGGATCTACGGCCACAAAAATTAGCGCGGAGCGGCGTCCTGTTTTGTCTCGCTGGAATGCAAAGCCGTGGCCTTGCTCCTTTGCGCCCATAATCAAATCCAGCATCGTAGCCTTTGTCCAATCATCCGTTTCGCCATCATCTATTAAGAGAAATGTCTTTTCGAAGAGCGCAATATCATCGGGTTTTGTGACGCAAGCCATAATAGCCGCTCTATGCCCGTCCGGCTTGCGTATGGCCCGCCAAATGCCACCGCCTGGAATATTATCCGATTCCTGACGGAAACTCTCTAGCGTCGTGGTTCCCCAAGTGGAATAGAGCATCTTTAGAAATTGTTCCTTAGCGCTCATATCAAAATTTTGGAAGGTGCGGACATTTTGGCCAATCGCGCTGGCCCGGTTTGCCAGTCACGGGACAATTGTCAGTCCCAGCGCCCGAACAGCCTCTTTTCCCGATTTTAGTCCTTACTGTTTCCAGCCCATCCGTAATGCTGACCTCATTCCATTGAAGACGGACTTCGACGCCGGCATATTCGCAGGAAATATTTTCGGATTGTGGCGTCGCCTCAGACATTGACAATAAATGCTAAATTGGGCCTGACTAAACTTGAGCGCCGGGACTCGGTGCCACTGCCGTAAGGCAGGCGTCGAGCACACGTCCAAAACGGCCGGCGCAATGCGCCGTAGCTACGTGCTACCGCCAATACGGCAGGCTTCGCGCAAACGTCCAGGACGCGCGGCGCAAAATCAAAATAAAACTCATTCCGAAAGATGCAACAAAAAAGCCGCTCCAGATGAACCGGAGCGGCTTTTGCGCGCAGGAGATTAATCGGTAGGCGGAGTTTGCGGCAAAATCGGCTTAGGCAATTTTTGTTTTAAAAGCTCCAATTGATTTTGCAGGTCGGAGAATAACGCTTCTTTTTGGTCAATGGCGCTTTCGCCACGCCGTATGATATTCAAAATCTCCGCCTTGACGTCGCCCCCATCTTCGGGCACCAACGTGGCGAAGAGCCTCAACAACTCCCCCTGCTGGCCGATCAGCGCGATGCAGTCATTTTTGCAGCTAAGAACTGCGGAAGTGAGCGCAGCAAAGTTCGTGCAGATGCCGACCAATACCTGGGCTGAATTTACCGCCATTGATTCGAGCTTCGCGACGCGCTGCTCCAGTTCGTTTGATTTTTTAGGTTCGTTTTCCATGGTTTGATTTTGGTTGCGGGTGCGTTCTCTTTTTCAGACAGCCTGCCATGCGTTCCCTAGCCTTGTTTGAATCGACTTCATTAATCCCATAAGGCCAGCGGCAAGATGCCCATTATTAGCCGCGAAGTCGTTCGCCCCATCGTGCTCAATGACATTAAACATCAGTTGAAGCAGAGCCTTCGTTTCTGTAACTGCATTTTCTAACTCCGTTCTGGCTTCGAAACGTCGCAGATCAACGGGATATGGTTCGCGCCATTGTCCAGGCGGCGGGAAAAGGTCGAGGGCAAGTTCATCCAGTGGCCGCAGGGCGTTTGCCGCCGATTCTCTTTCCTCGGGGACTTGGCTATCGCGAGCTTGCAAATAAAGATTGGAGTAACTCTCTTGCATGGCGTATCTGATAGATTGGGCGCAGTACTGACAGACTGTTTCCGTCCGACACTCGGAGAGCAGCGCCAAGGCCTTGATTTCTTTTTCGTTGAGGCTCAGCTCACGGCCAATGATTTCGGCCAGAATCAGGGCCTTTTCAAAAGGCGTCCTGACGCGGCCCTCAACACAGAGGGTATCCCTGCCTGCTGTATTTGAGGAAGCATTGCGGGAAGGATGGTCTGGATGGAAGAGCCGTTCCAGGACTGCCAATTTGCAGTATTCATCCGGGGTTAAGCCGTCCAGGGCTGCCTTGGAAGCCAGAACCCTTATTTCAGATTCAGCAAGGCCGATTGCTTCACCGGCCCGGAGAGCTCCGAGCGTGATTTTGCCTTTTACTTTCGATTTGATATGGCCGAAAGTTGCAGCGTTTTGGCCCCGGATTGAAGGTTTTTCGGATTGTGCGGAGGTGGGTTTATTGGCACCTTTGTTACCGACTCGAATTTTGTTTTTCATAATAGGACTTCATTGTTCGGGTCTTTCGCTCTGGCGGCGCTCGAACGCTGCCAGGGCATTTTTATTGACGCTCTTCTTGCTCGACCCATTGGAGCAACTGAAGCGTGGTTTCTCCGCCCGGCGAATGAGTACCGGACAGCCATTGCGAAACTTTTGGAAGAGGAACTTTTAAAAACCTCGCGAGCGCGGCTTTTTTTCCGCGCTCTTGTGTAGCGGCATTTAATCGTTTTAGCAATTCCGGGAGTCTCGCTTTCACAACCTCATTGTTACCACGTTTGGGAATATCGTCAATAGGAGTTTTTCCTTTGCTGGCTTTTTCTTCGCGCCTGTTTTCCATTTCTACAACGAGCGGCCCGCTGTGTGATTCTAGAAGGTCTTTGACGCTCTGACCCTCACGGCCCTGATTTTCAAGCTTACGGTCTATCGTGTTGCCGAAATAGAGCAGGTCTTCGCCAATTGCCTTCCAGGCCGCGCTAAAGCTTTCCGAGGCCTGCCGGTGTGTCAGTAGTCTGCTAAAAATCCAATCCTTGAAATCTAAGAATAGAGTTTCTTTCCCTTCCCCTGAATAGAGCCACTGCGGATTGAGGCGCAGTAATCTGCAAACTTCCATGGCGACACCGAATTTCAGAGGCACGCGCATTGCCTCAACGTTTGCCAATTGATTTCGGGTGATACCGGCACGCTTGGCCAACTCCCCCTGGCTTAAATTGTTCAAGCGCCGGATCGCGGTCATGCGCCAGCAAATCTTTTTCTCAATGTCCGGCAGTGGCTTGAACTTCGATGTATTGCCCGTTTTGAGCACGCCACAGATTATCAAAGAGAATTCATAAATAAAGCTTGCATGGTAACACATGTTGTGTTACCACCATCTTTGACATGGATATTGCCGGTCATATAAAGAGCCGAAGGGGCACAAAAAAAGGCGCGCTGAAATTACATCAGCGGGCGCGGGCGCTGGGCGTTTCAGCAACTCATTTAAGCAAGGTCCTGAGCGGAAAGCGCGAAAGCCTCACTCTAATCCTTCGATTCCAAGCATTAATCGAATCTGAAAAACGCGAATCATCAAACCCAACTATAAAATGAATGTTCAAAAATTCTGGGCCATCAAGACAAACGAATTGCTCCCGCGCGTCGGGACTATGCAAGCTGCCTGGGAGCAGGCGGGAAAAATGTTCCCGGATGCCGTGACATTGATCCGGGTCGCCGGTGCGACGCGACAGAGCGTGGCGCAATTTTGCAATTCGAAAATCTTTCGTGGTGGGCCACCGATGGCCACGGACAGACGACGGGAAATGCAGGCCGCCATTGAGAAAGAAATACAAAGCCGCCATTGTGATTATTCAGCGGCGTTTAATCGTGTCTATCCTCAGTTTGCCAACGAAGCGCCGGACCCGAATCAAGTCCTGACACAAGCCGGGGCCGATGGTGTGCCAGTCATGGGACCGCAACTCCGTTCACTTTTCCGATTGCCCGTGCATACATCACAAGCCGAATGGGCCGCCGCCTGGAAAGCAAACCTTGAAAAGGTATCTCCGATAAACTTTGGCCGCGTGTTTGACGCCATTTGCGAGGTTGCGCAGCAGGAAAAAGGCATGGGCTACGAGGATGCTTTGCGCGCAACCAAATCACGGTTTCCCGATTTGTGGGCCACCGTGGAGGAAATGGCAAAAACGGTTTTATAGAGTCACCGCACATTAACCCATCAACCCACACTAAAATGAAAGATTCATACACAGAATTAAAAGGAGCACTTTGCCGGACACTGAGCCTGGAATCGAACGTCAGCGACAACTTCCTCATAGACGCGGTTCAGCGTTGCGCGGATGCCGCAAAACAGAGCGAAACCGATACTGCCAAACGGGCCGCTGCCGAAGCGCATGAGAAGGAAATCCAAAAGATTCTCAAACAGGCTGGCGGTGCGCTCAAGCGCGATCAGGCCGAACAAATTTTGAGCGACCGGGCCGCGTCGTCAGCCGCAAGCGAACGGATGTAAACCCATAATCGAAAACCCAAATCGAAACCAAGGACAAAACATGAAATTAAAGGACATCACGCCTGCGATCATCGAGAAAGTCAAAAACCATCGCGCCGCGCTCGCCGGGCAATTGGAAAAAATGACAGGCGGCCAAAAGAATCTGGACAATCTGCTTGCACAGCAATCGGCTTTACAGGCGGAAATTCAGGAACTTGAAGGCGCTGCCCCGTCGAAGTCAAATGCCCGTGCGCTCAGCGATAAACGCGCAGAATTGGAACTTGTGAGCAGGCGAGCAGGCGAAATTAAGCCCAAAGACCCGGCTGCCGAGCTCACCATGGTAAATTTAATGAATGAAGGCAGGCGGCTTTTGAACGACGTTTTCCCATCGACAATAAAGGACTTTCTAAAGCCGATTGTCGCTGTCATCAGGCCCTTCGCAACTTCGGACGCCCAGGCGGAGAAACTAGCACGCGAAACAGAGGCTTACAAAGCTTTAAAGGCGCGGCTGTATTGGAGTCACACCGCTATGGACATGATTCGTCGGTATGATGAGATTCTGGCCGGAGAGATTGCCTGGAACTTTAATCCGAAAATCTCTTGAACCAATTCGAACAAGTTTGCGCGTTGTTGGTACCGGCTATTTGTGTGGCCGTGGTTTCGCGCAAAACGCGATCCGAGTTACTTGTTCTCGGGTTCATGGAAAAACTGCGTGCCGGTGTCGTGCATAGCCCCGGCACGCAGTCAATTTGCAATTTGATGTCGCGTCGGAGGAATGCGCCACATCGCCAAAGCGGGAACCGCAAATTTTTTGCGGTTTCCCGCTCTGAATCATCAGGCACCGCTAAGCGGCGGGGAAGGCGCACCTATCTTGCGCCTCCCCGCTCCTAATTTCAACAATGCGAACATTCCTCCAGTCCACAAAGCAAATTCCAGCGTGGCAGCGCGAGCGGGACGGGATTCTCCAACGTGCTTGCCGGTCACTTAAGGGCCGTCGTGAGCGTGGCGAGTGCCTGGAGCGCGCGGGCAAAATCGTAGCGCGGCGCTATGACGGGCTGGCTTTCAAGTGCGATCCTGAACGCAAGCTGCGATTAAATCACAAGACTTTGCGGCATTTGTTCCGGGAATGGACTCATAACGGAGAATCATCGGACGTTTTCCGGCTCAACTACATTCATGGCCGGCAATCTGTTTTTACTTCCCCGATTTTGACGCGCTTCCTTCAATTTATTATCGACCGCCCCCAGCCATCCCTTGCCAGCGCGTGGAAAAAATTCAGCCAACGCGGCGGAAATTGGGGACCGGGCCGACGCGCTGGAAAGCCTTTGACACCGACGTATTATCAAATTCGGTGGGCGCTTCCGACATCGCTGTTTTATCAAATCCTCGCTGAACAAAAGGCCATCGCGGCGGCACAGGCGAGGATTGAAAAAATTCAGGCCGTAGCGGATGCGGCTCTTCGGGCTAAATATCCAGAACATCCACCCCGCAAGCGCATGCGTCGCTCGCCGGATTTTCAAATTTGAACCATGCTTGCCACATTTTCAAAAACAATCGAGCCGCATCAAAATACGGCTTGTGGCCAAGATGAATTGGGGCACAACCCGTCGTCGTCCGGAATACCGGAATATTTGAGGCTTTCTCCGCGCGTGACGTTGGTAACGGGCGAAACCGTCCGTGCGGCGCGAGGTGTGAACGCCGAGGACCTGGCCGCCATGGTGGACGATGCCATGCATCCGATGCACCTCCGGTTTTCATTTAATGTTTCTATTGGGTGGCGCGTTCGGGAGTTGCGATATTGGCGCGTCGAATTGACTGCGCCAGCAATGGTGAGAAATTTTACCATTCAGGACGCCATAGCTAGGATATTAGGGGGGGCGCGGGCCATTCGCCGCTCTGAATTGCAGATTTCCTGGCAGATTAGTTCGAATCTGGTAACGCACCTTATTCGGGCGAACTTTTTGAAGTGTGAGCATGGCCGGTTTTTGCGCCCTGTTTTGGAGGCTTTTCTTTTGTCCCGATGGACCGGGGCCAACCCAACATGAACACTGGCACAATTTTGTTCCGGTTACGGCCACGGCGCTCCTGCGGAGCGCTTCCGGCCTGTCGTCTTGGTTCTGGCAGATCCCGCGCGCCCCACGGCCAAGGGAAGGCCATTAACGCCCCATTAAAACTTTTGGCCGCATTCGCTGGAAATTCGATTTTGGCCACCCTGACAGGCATGGCATGCCTCCGACCGTTTTTAAACGGGTTTAAACCCCCTCAGCGTCGATTTTACGGAGTTTCATTGAACCTGAATTCGGCAATCGGGAAAGGAGTGGCTTTAGTTCATGGCTGATGACATCAAAAAAGTAGAGGTTGCGATAACGTCCACATACGACGGGAAAGGCGCACAGCAGGCGGCGGCAGATCAGGAGAAATTGACCAATACGGGGAAGGGGCTGGCAACGACGATCCCGGAACTGGATGCGGCAACAAAAGCTTACACAATCTCGACGGAAGCCGAATATCTCTCCGTTCAAAAAGCTGCTGAGGCTCTACGGGCCAATATCGCGTTGAGAGAAGCGGCGGGGGCGGCTTCAGCAGAGCAGGCCGCGCGATTGAAGGCATTGGAGGCTGCCCTTGCGACCGAGCAGGCGCAATCGATTGCGGCTGAAATTGAGAATAATAAATTGGCGGCGGCATCTATCGCGGACGCCGAGGCGGCTTTGGTTGAGGCGGCGGCGCGGCGTGAGGCAGCGGCGGCAAAGGTGGCTGATGCGGCGGCAAGCGAAGCCAGCACGGCCGCTAATGAGGCTCAAATTCTCATGATGCGCAAGGCCGTCACACTTTTCGATGAAATATCTCGAGGGCAGCGCGGCCAGCTGACCGCCACGCTAGGGAGCTTGCTCAAATCCGGGACACTGAACCTCGCTGAATTGTTGCCCGTGGCCGCCGTCATCGCAGGCATCGGAACGGGAATTAATGATTGGGCTAAGTGGCTTATCAAGGTCAACGAGGAATTCCAGGAGGTGGATAAAGCCGCCGATAAATCACAGGAGGCCATTGCGAATATTTTAGCGGCAGGCGGCAACGTCAATGACGAGTTCGTGGATATGGCCCGGTACATGGGCCAGGTCGCGGCGCAATCTGACGCGACCGCCCAAATGTTGCGGCAGATGACCGTGGCGGCGCAGGAATATGATGATGCCACGGATGAGGCCGCCGCCAATGCTTCCAGAACGCAGCAGCAGCAGAACGATTTAGCCAGCGCCCAAATTGACGCCGCCGAAAAGGCTGGCGCTATCACCAAGCCCCAGGCTGATGAGCTGCGCCAGCAACTCGAACTAAAGAAACAACTTCAGGAAATCGACGCGCCTTCCCTTAAAACGCAGCAGGAGATCGCTAAAACCCAGGGGGAAATTACCAATACTGGAAAAGACCAGGCGCAATTGCCGTCGCAAACTGATGCCAAGGCTGCGACGGATGCGGCAAAACACCAAGAGGACCGTGATGCTGCGCTGGTCAAAGGCCTGCCAAGGGTAGAGGCGTCGCTGGATAAGGAATCGGCGGAATCGACGAAAGTGGCCAATGACGCCCTTGATTTCCATAGTGATCATGCTTGGTATAATCCGCTGAACTGGTTTGACCATATGGCCCATTCCATGTTTGGGAACGATACCGCAGCCATGGAGGCAAATGTTGGGCGCCAAAGAGCGATCGCGCAAGATCGCGACACGGCGGAACTTGCGGCGATGGCCGCCCGCGCCAATCTTCCAACGGACGCGCAGGCCAAGACGGACGCGGAAGCCCTGCAAAAAAAAACGGAGGCGCTCGCAAAAACAGTTCAGGAACTAAGCGACCATTTGGAGCGGCTTAACGTTAAATTGGCGAGCCAGCAAGCCGATGAGGCCGCCCAAAGGCGGACTGCAACGCAAGCCGAGGCGGCCAAGGCTGCGGCTGGGATTTTCAAATCAGGGGAGACGCCGCAATCTGTCGTTGCCGGCGTCGCGGCCGGCAATCAGCAGGACCTTGAATATTTGAATACAATCTTACAGGCGATGGGAGACGATTCCAAAACTCGAGCGCGACTTCTTGAGGCCATTCAGAAACACACCCTCGATCAGAGAGCGGAGATTGGGCGGGTCGTTCAGTGGCTCGAGAGTGTTGCAAATCAAGTAAGTCGGGTTAATAACGCAGCGAACAATCATTTTTAGAGGCGTGAACGAACTTGCCAACATAACAGCATTTACGGCAGCGCAAATTGCGGCGGTGACAGGCAAGACACCGCAAGCAATTCGGCAACAATTGCGATCAGTGCCGCCAGCGGGCACGAAAATTGCCGGTGGAAACCAGGCGTCCGCGTGGTCACTTTCACAACTACCTCAAAATTTACGGCTGCAAATTGAAGAGTCCGCACGGCGGACGAATTGCCGGGACGCTGAGGCTTTGCTGAATGCGCCGCGACAAAGATGGGAACAGGCTTTGCCGATGGATAAAATCGCGTCCGAACAAATTCAGGCGGCCACAAAAACGCGAGAGGCTTTGCGACCATTCCTCATTGAGCAGCACAACGTTAATTTGTCCAGGGCGGAAATTGAAACACGGGGCGTCGAGGAATATCGGCGTATTTTCGGCAATGGAATAACGACGCGCTATTGGCGCGAATTGTTCATGCGGACGATTCGGCGCGACAACGGTTTTGAAGAGTGGAATCGGCTGGAAATTTATTTGCCTGATAGGCTGAAAGAGAAAGAAACGTCGGCCAGCATCGTTTCAAAGGCTTTGGCGGGCAATTTCGTCGAGTTGGAGAATTTCATTCAAGCTTGCAGTAACCCGCACGCGCCAACGGAAAAAGAACGGGCTGGAATTTGGACGCTCGCCTTTGAAAAACTTGCTTCGCTTATCAGCGCGGGCGCTTCAAAAAAATCCGCCGAGCGTGACGTGCGACAATTTCTTTTTGCCCGTGCGCCGTATATGGCGGCCTCGCGCGACGCGCTGTTAAAGGCGTTTAATCGAAAGCTGGAAGCATTTGAGGGGTCTGGCGGCGATGCCAAAGCGTTGCGCGATGGGCGCGAGAATAACGGTGACCGGGTGCAGCTTCCGGACTGCGACCGTGATTTGCTCATTCATCGGTCGGTCTTTTACTATCGCGGTGACATTGCGCCGGCCTGGCGAGATTGTCTGCGAGACGGATTTTCTGATGTGATCAAGTCCCGCTATACCGGGCGAGCGCTTAATAAATCCCATGTGCCCAAATCTGTAATGGATTCGATTGGCGCAGAGGTTGACATCATGACGACGATGTATCAGGGGCCGCACGCATTCGACGCGATAAAGGGCCATGTGACGCGAAGCTACGATGGCATTCATTCATTGCAGTGTGTATCTGGCGACGATTTCACGCTGAATACCTATTTTTATATCCCTGACGGCAAAGGATGGTTCGATTTGACGCGCGGCCAAGTGATTTTATTTATTGATTTTCGGTCTCTGCGAATTTTGGGTTGGGCGCTGGAACCGCGCAAAAGTTACAGTTCGCTGACGATCCGCAGCCTTTGCACCCATGTTTTCGGCTACTTTGGCGTGCCGGAAATTTTGTATTTCGAGCGAGGCCTTTGGAAAAGCGCGACATTGCTCAAGGGGAAAACCGGGCCGTTTGAGTTTACGGAAGTCAGCCAGGGCCTGCGCGAATTTGGAGTGAAATTTATTCATGCAGTGCGCCCGCGAACGAAAGTCGTTGAGCGCATCGGCGGAATGTTTCAGGACATCGCCGAGGCGGAGCCTGGCTACTGCGGAAGGGATGAGCGCCGCGACGCGCCGGAATCATTGCGCCGACAGATGGCAGAAGTCGAGGCGCGGAAAGCGCATCCCTCAAAATATTTTTATTCCCTGGAGCAGTGGCATCATCGCATCGGGGAATTAGTGGACCGCTACAACGCGGAAACGCAGCAAGGGCATATTCTCGCCGGGCTTTCCCCCGATCAGGCTTTTGAGAAATATCTAAACCACGATGAGCCGCCCATGCAATTTTCAGCCGGGCTGCGTTATTTGCTCGCCCATGATAAACGCCAGGAACGCGTCACGCTCAACGGTGTGACAATTCAAATCGGCAAACAGAAATTTAATTATCGTGGTCGCGAGATTGGCCACCTTGTTGGCCGCGACGTTCTTTTCTGGTTTGACCCTGAAAATCCTGAAATGGCGACGGTCACAGACCTTGATAGGAAAAATCCGATCTGTGTTACACGGTCCCAAAATCCGAGTGCCCTTGAATGCCTGATTGAACCAGATTCCGGCCGATTGGGCCGGGAGTTGGCACGAATCGAAGACCAGGCGTCCTACATGAAGACCCGGTATCGAGTCGTGGTCGCAAAATTCCCATTGCCACAAAGGAGATTGCTCGTGGACGCTCAAGCAGTGGAGAAATTTGAGCTAGGGATGGAAATCGAGACGCAGCGCCGGGATGTGACGAACCGGATCGAGCAACAAAAGAAAGACCATCGGCGCGCGCGCAGACTGACGCAGCGAACCGGGATTGTAGTGCCGCAAGAGGCAGAGAAAAACGTGCGTCCGGAGGATGCTCAATTTTTAGATGAATATCTGAATGGGGAATCGGAAACAGCAACCGTCGCAAGCCCAAACAAAAAAACGAACTATCAATTGAAGGGATTTGAAAAATTCAAACCGAAAGGGGAACAATGAGCACGCGCAGAGCTAAAGACGATTCTCAATTTCACCAAAACCGTTACGCCAGCAGCGCTGAATTTGAGCGCGGTCTACTTGCTAATTTAGTGGCCAAACGGTGCGCACTCATCGAAAACCCAGCGCGACGGGAATTGATTTGGTTTATTCAACACTTGTCGCATAAAGAAGGCGGAATGGCGGCGCTCGCAAAACTACTAATGGAAAAATTTCCCGCTCAAATACAAACGCTCGAAATGGCTGAGCTTAAATTGCGGTCAGGCGTGAACTGTAAGGCGGATCACGTAAAGAAAATCCGTTCGGGATTGCCGGACGGATGGGCCGAAGAGTTTTTATTAAAGGGAGAACTCCGCAGCTTGGCAATTTTGTCCGGGGATATAGATGAGGAAACCGAAAAAGCGAGTAAGCGCCCGACAGCCTATCCGGCGCAAGCGTTCTTCGACCTGTGTCACAAATGGGCCAAACGCCATTTAGAGGCGGATTTGAATTCCGTTTGTCTTGATCCGAAAAGTGAAGTGAGTATCGGCCCTTGGTATTTTGTCAGCCTGTTTGATGCGCTCCGAGAATATTTAAACGACTATTCCAAAGATAAGAAGCCATCGTTCACGACAGACCTGGGGCAAAAAGTCTATGAGGTTCTCGACTATACGGCATTTAGTGGCGGCCTCACATTATTGCAAGGGGAGGCCCGCACAGGCAAGACGTTTGCCGCACGGGCGTGGTGCGAGCAACGTCCAGGCGAGGCGCGCTACGTAGAGGTCCCGCCTGGCAATGACGATGCTGGATTCTTCCGCGCATTGGCGCGTGGATTGGGTTTGGGCAACTTCCTCAAGTATAAGCCAAGCGACATCCGGGATCGGGTTGAAAGTGTGTTATTGACGACGGATTTACTTTTGGTTCTGGATGAAGCACAGCGACTTTGGCCACAGCGGAATTTGCGCTATGGCTTTCCCCATCGGATTGTGTGGCTGATGACGATGGCAAATGCCGGTGTGCCCATTGCAATGGTGGCGACTCCTCAATTTATCGAGACCCAAAAGGCGGTGGAAAAGAACGGTTGGAATTCCCGGCAACTTGTGGGGCGCATAAAACATTATGAACCGCTTCCCCCTGAATTATCCCAGGACGATCTGTCTGGCGTCGCACGGGCCGTATTGCCGGAAGCAAGCAGCGATTCAGTGAAGGCGCTGGCTATCTATGCGCGAAATTCCGCCCGTTACCTCGCGGCCATTGATTCAATCGCGGATCGTGCCCGCTACTTGGCCATGAAAGATGGCCGTAACGCCGCTACAACGGCGGATGTGCAACGGGCGATGAAAGAATCTGTTATTCCAGCCGACAGCAAATTGCAATCGGCCTTGGCCGCGGGGCAGTCTTTAAAACGGGGCTGCCTTTCTCGTGAGGTGACGGCGGAGCAGCCGTCCGCCCTGTCTGGTAGCCCCAGAAACGAATTTAAAGCGCTCCCTGAACGTTCAATTACGCCAGGGCCGCAACGAGCGCTAGAGACTCCATTAATCGGAGTTTGAACACAGCTTTAATGCCCGGTTAATCCGGGTTTTAAACTACGGTAAAAACGGCAGCCAAAATGCCGCGCTATTTCCCTGCCTGCGGTTTTTGGAACTTGGAACTGATTCATTCCGGACATAATCGCCGCCGCCTTACAGGAGCGCTAGCGCAGAGCGAAGACTGCCGCGCCGTAGCGTAGCGAAGGCGGGCTCCGAGCCGTGATTCACATTCACTGCCTCATCTTTGGACGCTTCCCCTTGGGGCATGGGTACTTGCAAACGAAGAAGGTACAGGACATTGCCAAAAAGCCATAATAGGCATGACATATGCTCGTAAAATTGTGTGTCCGATAATTCGCCAGACTTCACAACCGAAAACGGCCCGGATTGCGAGGCGCCTGCTTCAAATGGCGCGAAAATCCGGACCCTGCTCGTCGACGATCAATCGTCCGGGCTGACGGTGCTGCGCAATATCCTCCGTTTCGAACCGGACATCGAAATCATCGGCACCGCCTCGAACGGCCCCGACGGCATTGAAGCCATCAATCGCCTTGCGCCGGACCTGGTTTTTTTGGATGTCCAAATGCCCGGACTCGACGGCTTCGGCGTCGTTGCCGGGATCAAGTCGGAAACCATGCCGATTATTGTCTTTGTAACGGCACGGGATGATTGCGCGTTGAAAGCCTTCGAAGCCCAGGCGCTCGATTACGTCGTAAAGCCCTGCCAGGCATCCCGGTTGCACTCCGCAGTTGCCCGCGCTCGCCAACAACTCCATAGCCACCAAAATCGCGATATCCGGCAGAAGCTGGATAGCTTAATCGACAAATTAAAGGGCGAAACAAAATATCCCGAACGCCTTGCAGTCAAATCGAACGGCCGGATCGTTTTCCTAAGGATAGAGGATCTCGACCTGGTAGAGGCGGCCGACAACTACGTAAAGCTTTACGCCGGTAAGGAAACCCATCTCCTGCGCGAAACGTTGGGAACACTGGAAGACAAACTCCCGCCCGGCCGTTTCGTCCGCATCAGCCGCTCAGCCATTGTGAATGTGGAATCCATCAAAGAATTGCATCCGTTATTTCACGGCGAGTACTCAGTAGCCTTAAAGAACGGCTCGCGCGCCACCCTCACCCGCGGCTATCGCGAACAACTCCACCAACTAGGCGTCTCCCCGGCCCTGAAGAGCTAATTGGAATCGTCCTCGTCCTCGCTAGTGTAGTGTAACAGTCGCCTCTTTACAGCGGGCGATTTTTTCCAAGATGGTTTCGGCGGTTTTAGTCCAGACAAACGGCTTGGGATTTTGGTTGTTGAGCTTGATGAAATCGTCGATGGCGTTGACCAACTCAGGCACACTTTTGAAAACGCCGCGACGGATTCGTTTGCGGGTGATTTCTCCAAACCATCTCTCCACTTGGTTCAGCCACGAGGAACTGGTCGGGGTGAAATGCAGATGAAAGCGCGGGTGTTTCTCCAACCACTGGCGGACGTTTTCATGATGGTGAGTGCCATAGTTGTCCAGCACCAGATGCAGGTCCAAGACTGCGGGAGTTTCACGGTTAATCTGACGAAGGAACCTCAAAAACTCCTCATTGCGGTGCTGCGGATAGCAGCTTCCAATGACGGTGCCTTCCAGCACATTGAGCGCGGCAAACAGGCAGGTCGTGCCATTGCGCTTATAGTCGTGCGTCATCGTCCCGCATCGCCCCTTTTTCATCGGCAGGCCAGGTTGAGTCCGGTCCAGTGCCTGAATCTGGGATTTCTCATCCACGCACAAAACCAGCGCTTTTTCAGGCGGATTGAGATATAGGCCAACCACGTCATTGAGCTTTTCCACGAACTGCTTGTCGCGTGAAAGCTTGAAGTTTCGCACGCGGTGAGGTTTCAAACCATGCGCCTCCCATACGCGCGCCACAGTCATATGGCTCACCTTGAGTTTTCGGGCCAGTGTGCGCGTGCTCCAATGAGTCGCATCGGCCGGGGTGCTGTGCAGCGTGGTTTCCACGATCCTCTGGACCACCTGATCCTTGGTGCGGCGGGAACTGCGCCCATGAGGCGCATCCTCAGCAATCCCCGCACTGCCGCCAGCCTCAAATCGTTTGCGCCACAGAATGACGGTGGGGCGGGAGGTTTTGAGTTCCTGAGCGATCACTTGGTTGGGTTTGCCTTGCGCGGCCAACAGACAAATCCGACTGCGAAGAACAATCTTTTGCGGTGTGCGCGGAGCTTGCGCCCACGCCTCCAGAATCCGCTTTTGCTCATCGCTCATCTTAAC
>DATAST010000179.1:0-15942 GCA_036269115.1 Verrucomicrobiia bacterium
GGGGGTATGGGAGTCGAAGCTATGGCAAAATAACCCAAGATCGCGACGATAAGGAAAATATACTTTTTGCCGCCATAGACATCCGACCCAAATGCCTTCAAACCCAGTCCGCCGGTGAGCATGGCGGTAATGATCACAACACCAATGAGGCAAACCAATGGCCAAGTGATCTGCGGCACATTGAAAAACCGCTTTTGCCCCATCGCCCGCTCCACGATCGTGGCCGTGAGACTGAGCGTAATCATCACCAGAAACAGGTTGGGATCTCCTTTGATAAAAAACATCATGACGGGCATAAACCAACTGATGAGCATCAATTGGCGGTGCCATTTCATCAAAATGGGGATCAACAACACCGCGCACAAAACGGCCATGAAGCCCAATGACGAATAGGTCATCGGATTCGTCATCAGGACGCCGATGATAATAGCGACGACCGCGCACGCCGCATAGACAACGAACGAGCGCAGGGCCGCGGCTACATTGGCGGGGTCATTATTCATTCAACCGAAATTCAGCGATATATTTTATCATGCCGCCGGGGATGCGCAACAAGGCAATTAAAAATAAAAGGAAGATAGCCGGTCTAAGATGAAATTCACCTGGCGCGAATGGTTTTCGAGGGCGCCTTCGCTCCAAATGACAAAATCGGCGCGGGTTACCTTTTCAGCCACTGGCATTTGGGCAGCAATGCGGGCATCGATTTGCGTCCTGGTCCAGTGCCGGACCAGGAGGCGCTCGCGACAGGATCCTTCCGAACAGGCGACACAAACAACCTTGTCAAAATGTGCCTCAGCACGAGTTTCGTACAGGAGCGGAATGACGACGATGGCGACCGGGCAATCTTCCCGTTTCCAGGTTTCGACCTGGGCGAGCCATCGCTGCCGGATCCGCGGATGAAGAATCTCTTCGAGTCTTTGCCGGGCGGCGGCATCCTCGAAGACGATATTAGCGAGTTCATTCCGGCGAAGCTGGCCATCCTGGGAAACAATTTTATCCCCGAATGCGATTTGAATTTCGGCAAGGGCCGGCTGGCCGGTTTGGACGAGTTCACGGGCAAGGTGGTCGGTGTCCACGATGCGAACACCCCGCTTCTGGAAGAACGCAGCGGCGGTGGATTTACCCATGCCCACGCCGCCGGTCAATCCGATGAGATTCATTCTGCCTACTGCGTCAGGGCCCGGTAGAAACGGGTCGGGAAGCCAAGCGTGACAGTATCGGTATAAATGAATGGCGCGCCAGAGTTATTGGTGGCGACGTTCACCCAGTTAACGAGGTTTGTGGAAGCCTGGATAACCACTGGCAACGGGGAATTATTTGAAATCGTCAGATGGAACGTTCCCCCGGCCCCTATGCCCAGGGAGCTCAGCAGGGGCGGCACAGACGGAGGAGTGGTGACGTTAATAATCGAATAGGCGGAGGCATCGGCGGGATTCTGGTCCGGGGTGTCTGATGTGACATAGGCAGAATTTTCAGCCTGTTCCACTGCACCCGGCGCCTGCATAGTCAAGGTTAGTTGAGCCCCTGCTGTATATACGAGGGAAGTCGCCACATTCCAGGTAAATGTCGTGCCTACATTTGTAACGGACCCGAGGGTTACACTGTTTGTAATGAGCGTGAAGCCAGAAGGAAGATCGTCGTGAATGACGACGTTGCTGGCAGTGTTCGGGCCATAATTGTTCACGCTGATAAAAAACTTCACCTGTTGGTTGGTGAGGACGGCCGCAGCTGAAGCAATCATGGTCACGCCAACATCAGCCACATTTCCAATGGGGTTGGCGGTGGTCAGAGTGAGAATCCAGCCATTTGTGATGCCGCCGCTGTTAAGAACCTGGTCGTCAAGGCCGAAAAGCTCCCAATTGCCGTTTGGATTGCCGCCATTCAAAGTCGACAGGGTGGAACCGTACGGAGGCGCCGGAGGCGAGAGATGAGTGAAAATTTTAATCGGGGCCGTGGCGGTAAGGGCGTTGATGAGATTGGAGCCGCTGGGCGTACCCCAACCCGTTGCGAGGTCGTAGCCAGGAACGGCGGAATAAGTATCGCCGACGATCAAATTGGTATTATTTCCCGTTATAATATCATGAAAGCAGTTTGTATATGAAAGCGGGTTCAAGCCGATGGCATAGATGGCCGGATTTAAAAAACCCACAGTGGACAGGCCGTGGCCGACGGCCTGCTGGTTAACAAGCGCTGTGAAACCCGCCCACAGAGGCGCGGCGGCGCTGGTTCCAACAACGGCAAATTGAAAACCATCGTCGGCAATTACGTAAATGTTATCAGCGGTCAATGCAACATCGGGAACGTTGCGAAGAGTTGTAGAACCCTGGTTATTGGTCATGGGGACAGGTTGCTGGTAGGGCGGAATTAAAATGCCATTCCAGTTTGTTCCACCGCCGCTGCCGTCCTGGCCTCCGCCTGACTCGCTGAATTGATTCCATACCGTTTCTGAGGTCCAATTGCCGACCGGGCCTGTCGTGGATAGCGTCGTGCCGCCTACAAGTGTAATGTTAGTATCGTCCGCCCATTCCTGCACCTGTTCATCAGTGGTATAAAAGGCGCCGTTATCGCCTGATGCCTGAAAAAAGCTCTGACCTTGCAAGGCCATTTGCTTGTAATACACATCGTAAGACGGATCGTCCCCAATAAGCCAGGATGAACTGATTTGCTTCGCCAAATCGTCCGAGGCAATTCGGTTCAAAACGTCAACCGGGGTAGCGAAGCTATTCGGCGCCTCATAAACAACCACTTCTGAGGTGTTCGTGGCCATGGAAATGACCATTTCAATGTCCAGCGATACCTCGAGACCTCCACCGAAGCTTGGCACCGAAACGCCACCGTCCACGGGTATATTTGTTATCGTCAGATTTGGCAATCCGGCTGCCGCTTCATAACTAAGAATATCCGCTGTAAAATAACCATCTAGCTCAAACAGGCCGACTTTCTGCCCGGTACCGTCAAGGCTAACCCCCGGCGCATATGCGGCCCTGAAATCATTTCCCATATAAAGGCCGATGGGGCCGGAGCCGAGAGCATGTTTGGCACCGGCAGGAACACCGCTCAGCGGCGTGGCCGTGAGCATTGGATGAGGAATAAAATAATTATTTAAACCGCTAACGTGCGAGATGGGCACTGACGGGTCCACAACCGGGTCGCTATCCGGCGCGAAGAAAATGCGTTTTTCGAGGGGATGACGATACGTGTGCAGCGTAACATGAAACGCATTTTCGATGTCGGACGCCTTGCCGCGGACGTCCAGCAACATCTGATTGGAATAGGAGCCAACAACGGCGAGGTTATGCGTTTTCGCGAAATTCATCACTTTTTGGTAATCGGCCGCGCTGGGACCAAAACGGCGGGCAAATTCACCGGCAGGGAGGAAATGATGATAATTGGTGCTGGCCGGGTCATAGATTTGGCTGAGCAAGGAATTTACCTCAGCTTCATTCGCAATGGGCAGGCTGATGGCCAAGGTAAGATTGGTGTCAGCGGGCAGTTCCCCGGTGGGCTGCAAATGGAAGCGCGACACGACCGACGGAACGTGCCCGCCCAAAGTTTTCATTTGCTGAGCTACAGCCATGCCCGGGATGGCCATGGCCAAAAGGGCGCAAAGCGCGATTTTCACAATATACCTATTGGTTTTCATTTACGGTCAGGGAAAGGTGGTTATGCTGGGGTACTGGGTCGGGTTGTAGACGCCGTTGGTAATGGGCGTTTGCAACGAGTCCGTGAACGGCAGGTAAAGTGCCGGGACACGGTTGCTAAAGGTAAGGGTGACGCTCGTAGCTTGTATTTGCGCGCTGCCGATGCCGGCCATGAGCAGGGTATCGGATAGATTGGGCGCAACCAGCAGCACCTCGTTACCCTGCGGCGAAGAATCCGCGTAGTTTGTCAGCGTCACAGTCGCACCGATGAGAACGCCACCCACATTGGTGACGTTGATAATGGATGGGTACGGCGAGGCCAACATAGCCGTGTTATTGTTCGTTGCGGCCGAGAAGACGATGGCGTTGGTATTGCGCCAGGTCGTGGTCCAACTACCGACGGTCAGGGCGAAACTATTGGTTTCGAGGATCGTGCTATTGGCCGAGGCCACTTGCAACTTGAAGTTGGCCGAGATGGTCTGCCCATTTGTACCTTTAGGTGTGAAGCTAAATTCTTTGAAAACAGAATGGCCGTTGACCGTCAAAGCCAAGTAATCCTGAGGTCCGCTGGGGTTCATTATGGCCGCAGAAGGCAACAGGGTCGCTGTCAAGTCGGTGGCATCCAACCCTCCGGCGTCCCGGAAGCCGAAATTGAGCATAGCCGTTTGATTCGATTGCAGAATGCCATCTGCGGGAGCACCCGCAAGCGAGACGCCAGCCGGCACGATAAAGCTGCCACTCTGATTGAAGATCGTGAGTGTGGCCGCAGATGGCGACGAGAGGATGGCATTGGTTGGATTAGACAACGCCATGAGAATGGTTTTATCCGGTTCGACAGTAGAGCTGCCAATGACCGTAACATTGAAGCTGCTGCTGACTTGACCCGGCGCGAACGTGAGAACGCCGTTTGTGGGGAAGAAATCGGTGCCGGCGATAGCGGTACCCCCGGATGTGGTTGCGTAGGCAACGGAGGAAATCCTGTTGGTGTTGTCAACGCGCAGAACCGTGATTGTGGCAATGCCACCGCTGTCGATCGAGTAATTCGCGCTCGAGAATTCCACTCCGGAATTATTGTCAACGATGGTAACGACCTGGTTGGTGGGGTTGGCAAGCTTGCCGGGCGGTACTGGCGAAACGTTGAACAGGTTCACGCCAAAGGTTTTCAGTCCCGATATCTGGCTGTTATCGATAATGGAGACGTAAATCCAGTTCGTAGCAATGCCATTAGTAAACGTGAGCACGCCGTTTGTGGGCATATAATCCACACCGGCCAGGCCGGTACCGTTGGTGGTCGTGAAACTGACTGTGAGCGGAATGGAATTGGAATCCAAAATGGGCGGCTCATTGGTGGGCGCGAGGCAAATGACCGGGATAGCCACGGTATTAGTGTCCTTTGAAACGATATTGGTGGGACTGGTGAAGCTGATGCCGGCTGCAGCAGGCGTCAAGACAACGAGGGCGTTGCTGGGTGAGAGCAATTCGACTGTATTGGTGGGCAATAGCGAGATGCCGAAGTACAAATTGGTCACGTTTTCCTGGTTCAACAGGGTGACAGAAATTCCGCCCACGGTTTCGCCCGGGGCGAAAGTCAATGGGCCGCTATTGGGCACGTAGTTAACACCGGCCATGGCGGTGCCGTTGGTCATGGAGTAAGGAACGGAGAAATACCCGTTGGTATTACCCAGACGCTGGACCAGCACTGAGATCTGGCCGTTAGTTTCCTCAAAGTAATTGGTCGCGTTAACAAAGGACACACCCGCATTGACGTCATCCAGAATGGTGACGGTGGCATTAGTCGGCGCGGTGAGCGTGGCTTGGGTGGTTGTGGTATTGGTCAGGACGATCGAGAAGGTCACAGGCCCTTCCGGAGGATTATTTTGGAGGATCGGAACGGTAATCGGAAACGTTGTGTTGGCGTCAAAAGTAGCCGTTCCGCTGGTTTTGCTATTCGTTCCATAGTTGATATTCGGTAGCGCGGTGCCAGGCAGCGTGGCGTAACCATAGCTGACTGAACCGGCGTAGCCATTTGTCCGAATCAACATCACAGTGACCGTACCCGCGCTTTCATTGACCGTGTAGTTCGTCGAGGTAAAGCAAATTTGTCCCGGCGAGCTGGAATTGTTGAGAATGGTGAGGGTTTCATTCGTGGGCTGGTCCAAGACGGTGTTGACCGCGTTGCTCAGGATCATCCCCACCGTCTTTTGAAGCGCCGCGTTGCTAATGATCAACACCTGGGCGGATTGGACAGATTGTCCCGGATTAAACGTGATGGTTTCGTTGGTAGGATAGAAATCCACGCCGGGAATGGCCGTGAAGCCGTTTGTGGTGGTATAGAAATCCACGGTGCAGGCTACGTTCGTGGAGCCTTGACGAACGACCGCAATATTCGCAATACCTCCCGGTACCGTTTCAAAAATGTTCGTAAAGGAACTGGTGAAACTAATGGCGCTGTTGGCGTTCAAGATAGTCAAGAGAGCCGTGGGCTGGTTTGTCACGATGGTCGGCGGGGTGGGATTGGAGAGCAACAATCCAACGGTAAGATTGTTTGTGGCCGCAAAATCACCCATAACAGGGACATTGACCGTCTCCACTACCGCGCCGGGCGGGAAGGCAACGTTGGTGGAAACCGGTGAGTAGTCCACACCGGGAACCGCAGTGCCGCCATTGACTGTTGAGAAATTGACATAGACATTTCCAGAGCCATCCGAATTGGGCCCGGTGGTCCCACCGACGCGGACAATGGTGACTGGCGCGACAATGCCATTGGCGGGCGCCTGATAGGCCGGTGAGCTGAACTCGAACGCGCCGGAACCCGTCTGTGAGAGGCCGTACAGCTGGACAATATGCTCGACAGGGGCGCCGTTGAAGTGGTCAAATCCGCCGCCCAGCGTGATAAGGCCCAGGTTCGGATCAACGAGCGCCGAATCCACGGAACCGTTGGCGCCCTGGCCGAAGTTGATCGTCGGATCAACCGCTCCCGTTGGCAGCAATCGGGTAACTGAATTGCGAACCAACCCGTTGAATTGCGTGAATTGTCCGACAACCAGAATACGATTGTCCGGCTGCAAAACCATCTGTTCCACCACCCCATTGGCACCGGACCCGATGTTAATAACAAAGTTCGTGTCTATTGAGCCATCATCATGGACGCGCGCAATATCCGGCGAGATAAAGCCGTTGAAGCCGGCAAAGCTGCCGCCAACAAGGATTTCGCCATCAGACTGGATGGTCATGGCCTTGATAACGCCATTTGTGGCGGCTGTCCCCGGATTAAACGAATAGTCAATCGAGCCGTTGGAGTTCAGCCGCACGAGGCCATTTACTATAGTGCCTTTGTAGTGGGTGAAGGAACCGGCGACCAGAAGGTCTCCGGCATAGATGGAATTGGTCGGATAAACGGCGATGGCATAGACGGTACCATCAACTCCGATTCCGACATTGAATGATTGATCCACGGTGCCGTCGTTGTTCAAGCGCGCGAGTCCCGCGCTCCCAATGCTATTTATGTTGGCGAACGCGCCGCCGGCGTAAATCTTGCGCACACCGCCAACAAACGTCTCGGCCAGCGCATAAACCGGGGCATCGGCGCCCGCTCCCACGTCAAAGCTGCTGTCCTCGGTGCCATCGCTCATGAGACGGCCGATATAATTTTCCCGGGTGGCGCCCACGTAGCTAAATACTCCGCCGATCAGAACGCGGTTGTCCGTCTGATTCACCATGGTTTGAATAGTGCCATTGACCGCCCCCTTGAATGTGGGATCCACCGCGCCGCTGACCGTCAAGCGGACGATGTTACTTTCAGTGAAGGTGTTGACTTGGCTAAAAGTGCCGGCCGCGAGGATTTCGCCGTTTGTTTGGTAGCCAAGGCTAAGGACGTCACCGTAAATCGAGCAGCCAAATGTCCCATTGGTTGAACCGGGCGGCTCATTAACGCTTTGATCGTTGAGGATATTGACCTGGGCATTTGTCCAGGCTCCCAGGGCGAGATTGACGGGATTGGACAACGCGACATTGAAGTAAAGCCCGGAGCCCGGCTGACCGTTATTGGTGATGGGAACATTTACGCTGGCGCTAATCTGATTTGGCGCAAAGGTGAAAACGCCGGAAACCGGGGAATAATTGACGTTCGCGAACGCTGTTCCATCCGCTGTCGTAAAACTCACAGAAGCCGGGCCGGCTACGCCACTTGAGCGGATCGCGGTAATTGTCGCATAAGCGCCGTCTTCATTGACAAGATAGTTGGTCGAGCTGAACTGAACGGAGCCATAACTATTGTTATCGCTGATCATCATGGTTGCGGTGGTAATGGAGCCGGGCGACTGGGAACTAAAGAGAGCCGGGTCGCTGGAATTGTTAAGCTGGGGATTCGACAATGAGACAAAAAACTGTTTGTCGAGTCCAACCACGCCGGAATTGATCAACGGCAACGTTATCGTTTTGGCTGAAACGTCCCCGTTATCCCAGAAAAGTGTATTGGTTGCGCCGATATAATCCTGGCCGCTCGCCGCCGTGCCATCGGCTGTGCCATATTGCACGGAGAGGCTGCCCTGGCTTCCGGCCACGCGGGTTACGGTGAAGCTGATCTCGCCGGAGGGCGGCGCCTCGAGTCCAGTGTAACTGTTTGCAGTAAGGGTGAGATAGCCCGGGAAATTGGGATTGACGAGGCGCACTGTGGCATTGCTAATCCCGTAGCCGCCAGTCGTGCCGTTCTGAAGCTGGAGCCGGCCCAATTGAAGGTTGACGGTCCTTTCTGTGAAGTTTGTATAAATGAGGCCGTTGGCCAGGACAGTCAGAGTGACCGGACGGCTCTGTTGGCCCTGCTGAAATGAAATCTCCGTATTGTTCGGAAAGGCTTTATAATCCAGGCCTGGACCGGCCGTTCCGCCATTGGGAGCAGGCGAGTTGGTGGAACAAAATACATTTACGTTACCCTCGGCGCCATTGGTGCGGATAATGGTGATCGTCGGGCTGAGGTTGGTCGCAATAAACGTTGACGAAGCAAAACCGAACGTGCCCGCCTGCGTGCCATTGTCGACTAATGAGACGGTGGAGCTTGACATCCCCAGTCCCGTGCCCACGGGAATATCCTCGCCGCCAAGGTATAATTGGTCGGCATTGGCCGGATTGGCTAATTGATAAGTGGCGGCCAGGTTGCCCGCAACGTTAACGTCTTTCAATATTGTCACGTTTACCTGGGAGAGGCCACTTAGTCCGCCAACGAACGCCTGGTTATAACGGTCGAGCAAGAATCCGCTTTCTCCAGCAAGTCCATCGGTATGCATGCGGGTCAAATCACCCGTATATTCCCACGCGAGCCAAAACAGGGGCTCAGGGGACTGAAAGAATAAATCCGAGCCGCTTTGCGCCGTGCCCGGCACGATAGAAAAGTTCGCTGACACTGGCCCCAGGAATCCGTTGGTGCGCAGCAGGGTGACAGGCACGGTTCCGGCGTTTCGGTTAAAGGAATAGCCTGAAGGCGTTGAGGGTACCAGGAGCAGGTTTCCGGGACCCGGCGTCGCACCGCCGACCAGGCGGGCAATATTATCGCGAGTCCGCACGCCGTCGCGCGCGTTCGGTTCCACGTTGGTACCGCCCTCGGAAAGCCACAGCCATCTGTTTGTGAAACTTGGGACGATGCCCAATTGATCGCCATAGAGTCTTTCAGCCGCTTCACGGGCGTTTTTGTCGGCTTGGCCGCCGCCGACTTCATCAAAACTGCCACCAATCATAACATTGCCATCGCTTTGAATTCCGAGTGTATCGACGAACTCAAGGTCATTTGCATAAATCCTGGCCAGACCGGCAAATTGATTGTAGGTCGTGTCCATGAAGGTTGTGTCGACCGTGCCGTCGTCGTATAAGCGGGCAAATCCCAGACGGTGCGTGCCATTGTAGGATGAAAACTGTCCGCCAATGAAAAGAGACGACGAGACATTGACGGCCACATTTGTGGCGCCGGCAAAATTGGTGTAAGTGTTGAAGGCGTAGGAACTAAGCGACTTAGCGCACAACACCGCATCATCTGCACCGCTCCCGACGAAGAAATTAGTGGTGTCCAGACTGCCGTCGGGATTAAGCCTGGCAAACCGGTTAATGGGTATGCCGTTAAAGAACTGGAAGTCGCCACCGACCACGGGCTTGCCGTCGGCTCCCCAATCTAACGCGAGAACCGGTTGGTCAGCGCCGCCCGGTGGATTGAACGACGTATCCAGACTGCCATCGGTGTTTAAAAGGGCAACATCCGAAAAGTTCTGGCCGGAAACGTTGAAATCGCCACCCACCATGACTTCGGGGCTATTTGCAGAGGCGGTAATGGCGGCCGCAAAACTGTAATTGGTGCCGGTGGGCAGTGCGCCGCCCGGATTGACGACCAAGATAATGGGCGTGCCTCCGGGTCCATAAGGAATCGACAATTGGACCGGGGTAGTGGGACCGGTCGTAGTAGGTCCAGTGTCAAAAATCAAAATCCCCCCATAATAGACCTGCATTTCATTGGGAGTCGGGAACATGTAATTGACCGTAATATTGCCGACGTCGTTGGAGTTGACGTTTATGGTGGTGTCATTTTCCTGGGGTATGCCGCTGGTTGAAACAACATTGGTCGTGATAATGGCAGGCTGCTGAGGAGTCAGGGCATAGACCGGACCGTCAAGCAAGGGCCCTGGGTTGAACGTCGTGTCGAGCGTACCGTCGGGATTTAACCGGGCGGCATACGGACAGTACTGGCCGTCAACATCGGTAAAGTCGCCGCCAATCAATATCTGGCCATTGGGCTGAACTGCCAGGCTATAAACGGTGGCGGTATTGCCGCTAACGCTGGCGTGAAAATTCTGATCCAACTGGCCGTTTCTGTTGATGCGGGCTATGCCGCCGGCTGGCGAACTGTTGTAGGAAGTAAACGAGCCGCCGATGAGAAATTGCTGGTTGTTTGTATTGAGGGCCGCGCAATCAACAGACAGGCCAGTCGAAGTGCCATTTGCATAGACGTTGGCGCCGGAACCGGAATTGAATGACGTATCCAAATCTCCATTGGCTTTGATCAAACAGATGCCGTTTTGGTTGATGATTCCGTCGTAACTGTGGAAATAGCCGACCGCCAACGTTTCGTTATTGGTGGTGACAACAAGAGCGGTCACGCCCTGGTCGGTCCCCGGGTTGGCATCGTTCTGAATGGTTGTGTTAATCCCGGGCGCCATGCCCAAGCCGAAATCAATATTATAATTTTCATCCACCGAGCCCGCGGGGATGCGATTATCGGCCGGCGTCTGGGACGTTACCGGGCTGCGATTGGCCAGGATTGTCACTTTGCACTGGGAAATCATGCCCGGCTGGATAAGGACACCTTTCGAATTCACTTGATACAAATCAATGATAAAATCTTTGTCCAAGGTGGTATCGCCGTTGTCATGGACGGTGAACTGGATTGGTTGCGGGTCCCATGCGTGCACGCCTGCCGGGAATGAGACCGTGCCGCCGTAACTGCTCAGCGCGCCTCCTCCGAATGAGAAATCCGTATCTGAAGGGCCAGTAACGTCATAGTCCGAGCCCGGATTACCTGGATTCCCGGCATTAAAAGGCACGGCGTAGTCGGAAGCCGGCTCCAGCGGGAACGTCATATCCGGGCCGCCGGGGTTGAGATCTGTGAGGAAACCGGAGTCCACGATCCAATCACAGCTGGCGGCCTGGTCGTTGGTTCCCCATCGCGTTACATAGACGGTTACCAACGTGCCAATTCCGCTGAAAGAATTTGTCACGTCCCTTGGCACCCGGAAATTAACCTTGGCAAAATTTATAACAGCGTTAGTTGGCTCAATAGTCCAAAGCTCGTTTGTGGTAACAATACCATTCGTGGCCGGGGGCGGAGGATTGGTCGTGACGAGAAAAGTATTTGCAGGTCCTTTGGGATCAATTTCATCGTTAAGAATCCGCACCTCGACCCTGCCGAAATCGGGGTCCACACGTGGAGGCGACACTGCTGCAAAATCATTGGTGGCACCCTCTTCGTATGGATCCAGTTGAGCATTCTGGATGACGACGGAAAAGTCTCGATTAGGATGCATCCCGCTGAAGATGATGGGGACGTAGATCGTTTTGCTCATTTCCCCATCGTCAAAAATCAAGGTCTGGTTTGTCTCCGGCGTATAGTCCACGCCCGCGATGGCCGGCTGGTCGCCATTTTTGATCAAGTTCGTCGGATCACCATCCTCCGTGCTGTAGGTCAGCCAGACACGCCCTGAAGAGCCGCCGACGCGCGTAATGGTGACAGGCGTACCCTTAACATCATAATTATAGTAGGTCGAATGTGTGCTTTTTAGGTCAGTGGAATTGAAAGTGTATCCATGGTCTGAAAGCTGTTGACTTGTTTCGTTTTCCGCCGTAACGATCAGAGGCGGATTCTCAAAGGAATTCGTGCTATTTAGGTTCCCGGTGAAATCAAAATCTTCTGTCGCAATGCGAAACACACCGGATGGCTTGTACGCCCAGGTCAATTCTATGAACCCGGTGTTAAATCCCGCCAATATGCCGATAGGGTTGATTCCGAAGTAGCTATATTGACTGGCCTTGGAATCCACTTCGATATAATACGTCTGGCCTTCAACAGCATTAAAGCGGACGCCGCTCGGACCGATGTAAGGCTGATCAAAAGATAGTTCTTCACTGCCGATAGAAAGCGGAGCGTCGTTAGTGTCAACCGAGTAGATGTTTTGCGGGTAGGATTCGTTTTGCTGCGGAATCGGATAAAGATCGTCATTATCGGCGATCTGAGTGAGAGATGAAAGGCTATTGCCGGTATAAACGCCCATGAGAGTGTCCAGCGGAAAAAGACCAAATTCGTCGGGGCTGCCCATGGTGTCCATCTCAACTACGCCGCTGATCGGGGCAGTCCAGGAATACCAAATCGGCGCATTCGGCGCAAAACCTGCGATACTGGGATCGCCTGCTTCAGCCACCAGGCCAGTGTTATCGTTGGTAACGGAACCATATACAGCCTGGGGGAGGACCTCGGCTGTTCCGAAAGTTTGCGCGCCCGCGGTGGCGGCGGAGAAAAGCGCCGAGGCGGCCAAAACAATGATGCCACAGGACCTCCTGCGCGCGCGCAGTGTGTCCGTTACCGTCTCTTTCAACCAGGCGCTAAAAAGGAGGGTTGTTGGCACTCCCGGGCCCCAAAAGTTCTTCATAAGCTGTTACTCTAGTTATCACGCGCGAGGCGCGTAAAATTGCGTTTTAATCTATCGCTGCTTTCGCCGACTTTCCGGCAGTTTCTATTCTATCTGGTTTTGCTATAGCCCGTAAAGCACTTTCTCTCTTACCGCAGACAATTTCCCGCGGCCCAAGTCATTGAATCTTTTGATCATCCAAATGCATTACCGCAGGCATTGGCTATGAAATTGGCTCGATCTCTGCGTTCACCGGCTCTCCGGCAGTGTCTAAATTATCCAACATGCTACTTAGCGTAAAGCTATTTCTTACCGCGCTTTAAACTTTTTTATTGCCCGTAAAGTATGGAATTGTTCTGGTTAATCCGGACGCGATACCAGGAACTGTTGGTGGAAAACGGCTGATAAACGACATTGGTAATGGGCCAGCCGGCTGGAGGAGGCACCGTTGCCGGATTGATCACGGTGGCCGCGACGTTCCAGTTTACAAAATTCGTTGTATTGAGGACAAAGTTGGTCGAACCCGGTGGCGAATGCCAGGTTAACCTGTTGGAGTTTCCAACGTGAATTTCCTGAAAATCAATCTGGTTCGCCAGGAACACCGGGTTCGGATCGCCGGAATTGGGGATGCCGTTGCCATTCGAGTCCATTCGCGCATTCCCGCCCCCGGTGACCACCCCGATGTTTTGACGGGTAATCGTGCCGTCGGGATTCTCGATGTTTGTACCACTGAAAAAGCCCACATATTCCGGAACCCAGACTAAATGACCATTGTTCAGGCCGTTGAGGATGGATGAAACGTCCAGCAATGGCCCGCCATCAACGAATTCAGACGAGAGGGCGTCCGCATAATAGATGGTCAGGCTTCCGCCATTATTGTTGTTATTGAAGAGGAGCGTTGGGATGCCTGCGCTGCCCTCCCGGGCTGCAAGGCTGGCATAGTTTTGCAACACCAAACGGTCGACGTAAATGGCATTGCTCGTGGTGGAGCCGGGCGGCCCGCTAAAGTAGAATGGGCTATTCAGAGACGCGGCAGTGAGGATCAACTGACCGACAGCCATGTTATTGGTATTGTAGCCGGTGGTATTGGCGCCGTAATCCATGCCGGCCCAGTCGTTCTCGACTTGTTTATTGGGCGGGGGCGTTTGCAGGGCAATACTTGTGCCAAGCAGGTCATTGATTGTCGGAACGTAATTGGCATTAACCGGCAGAAATGGCAGGACGAGGCCATACCCATTGAAACCAGTCGCATTCGAGGTCCCTACGACCCAAAAGTTCCCATTGCTAACGCTGCCTTCGGTAAAGGAATTCGTTATTTCCAGGGTCAAAGAAGTTCCAGCCTGCAGCATGAGATTGCTGGCGGCCAAAGTGTCCGCGGCGAGGGTCATATCGGCGCCCGCCGATAGCGAGCCATTGGTCAGTGTCGTTGTCCACGAAGTCAACTCGAACGGTCCGACACCGTTGTCAAATACACCACCATTCATAAAGTTGGAGGCCCAGATGATGGAGCCCTGGTTCGAAATCAGGCCATTATTGATAATCGCCAGATAATTCGTCTGAAAATACGAGATGTTTGTGGCCCCAAGGATGGCATTGACACCACCTGCGAGCATTAACCCGGACGCTGAATTTGTCCACAGCAGATTCGTCGCGCTGCTGGAGGTGGGAATAAGATTTCCAGGTGTTGTCCCGGGAATCGTTGCCGTAACAATGAATCCGTGGTTGGTAATACCGGGAATCGGCAGGTTAGTTAGTAATGTGCCGGCGGTCACGGATCCATTTGGGCTGAAGAAACCGTTGGTCCCATACAAGGTTCCGGCGCCATTGGCGGCGTTTATTGCGGCAATTAAATTCGACAAGGAGCCGTCAAACTTCGACCCAATCAATACAGAATACGCAGGCGACGATTTGCTAATGCTGCCGCTATAGGTATAGGTGGCGCCGCCAATACTGACGCTGCTTCCTGTCGCCACGTTTGCTCCGCCCGCCTCGCGCAGAATACTTGTGGCTGAAATCGCAGGGATGGTCGCCACACCGTTCGTCCCAGGCGCGCTACTGATGAAATTGGCCAAATTCGGCATCCGGATCGCACCGTTATTGGTCAGCAAAGTCAGATACGGAAAGGTAGAATTCCAGTTCCAGGCGCTTCCCGCAATGCTCAGATTCAGTTCACCATCGGGCGAGGTGGCGCCACCGCCATTGGTCGTGAGATTGAGGACCTGGGCATTGGCTTGCATCGAGCCAATCACATTTAGAACGTCGCTGATCACCAAATTGCTCGCCGTCAGTGTGAGGTTCTGGACTTGCGGGGAAATCGCAGGCGTCAGGTTCGCATAGACCAGCATTACGCGAAAGTCCGTGTTCATGCCACTGAGATCCGTGTTGGTCCAGCGGGTGCTCCATTCATTGAGAGTACCGCCCCACTCAGGGATGTTTGCGGCCAACAAATTGCTGATTGTCAAATTCGGGAAACCGTTGGTCACGGCCAGGTTAATGTCAGAATAAGGAGTAAAGATCAGGGCGCCGGGACTGCCATCAAATTGGTTGGTCGCGTTAATGGACATGTAATTTGCGCCGGAGATTTGGGCAAGATCCATTTTCAGCTCGCGGGCGGCGTTGATCACGATCTGATTGGGCAAATTGGTCAGAGCTCCACTCGGGTTCAAACTGCTCTGGTTGGTTGGGATGGTCGTTCCGGTCAAACTTGCGTTGAAGAACTCATACGTGTTCGTGATAACTGTGTCGTTGAATTTATCCAAAAACCCGGACGCAGTCGGCGACCCCAGATTTGGAAAGGGCGTCTGCTGGCTCCAGAGGTAACTGAAGGCACTAATAAACCCGGGCGTAGCAGGTGTCCCGACCGAGAGAACGGGAAAGAGATTGGTCAGGCCGAACGAACCGGGGAAGTAATGAAACAGGTAAAGATAATTCGTGTCGGTCAAGCCCGTTGCAGGGTCCTGGAACGTTCCCGCCCATTGGATCATGGCTCCTTCATTGAAAAATGCCTGGGGCGCGACATAAACACTTGCCTGCACATTCGTATTGGCGTTGACGATAAAAACCGCGCGGACTATCTGGTTGGACGGGCTCGTCGGGGTTACGTTAAAATACGCGGTGGGAAAACTTAATTGCAGATTGTCCGG
>DATAST010000180.1:0-1633 GCA_036269115.1 Verrucomicrobiia bacterium
TTTGAGAAAAGGGCTATGGGCATAGGGATTGAGGCTTAGCAGCCCGTTAAAAAAGGGCAGTTTTTTCGCGACCGGTTCATGAAGAGGAATGCACCGGTCGTCATGGCGGTTATCAATACGAGCCGGATAATATGCCAAAACACGCTATCGGGCCGAGTTGTCATCCTGTAAACTATAACCGCTGACAGTGTCCACCAGGCCAAACCAGCCAAAAGGCCGCCCCACACCCCTTCGTCCGCGTTCCGCGGCTTGCGCATCCCCCAAACCTTGCGCAACAGCACGCCCAAATTATATGCGGCGCATTTGAGCGTATGTGTTTTACTCACATTGGTCTGTCCCCGCAACCACGCTCGCCGTCCGCCTCCGGTTTCGCACACATGGGCAAAGGTTCGTTCGCACCGTTCGCTGCGCCACCGGTTCAACCGCCGTCCCTTCTTTCCTCGCACTCGTTGGCGATTGGCGCGAAAGGCCTTTTCCTGTTCGACCGGCTTGTCCGTCCAACTTCGGCTCTTTTGTCGGCGTTCCGGGATATAGGTGCGCACACCCCTCTGGGCCAACCCGGCCAGCAAACCATTGTCGTGATAGCCCTTGTCCATCACCGTTTCCTCAATCTCCTGAGCACTGCCCGCCAACACCAGATTGGCTTGGGCCAGACTCAACGTCACCGGCCCGCTCTGCGGATCAGACTTGTCAGCCAAGGTGACGGTAGTCGCCACGATGGCCTCGCTCTCCAAGTCCACCGCATGCTCGGCTTTATAGGCCAGATGGGTGCGCCCGTCTTTCAGCTTGGCAATCCGACTGTCGGGATCGGTCGGGCTTTTCCACTGTTTATTGGAGACTTTCTTGTCCTTGCGCCCGCGATCCAGCCGCCGCAAGTCTTCTTCCGTCGGATTTTCAATCCCTTCGGCCTTGGCCAAACCGCGCAGATATTCCTTCCAATCTTCCCCAGTGTCCTTGCGCACGATGCTCTTCATCGCGGCGTTGGCCTCCAGGGTAGTGGCGTCAATGGCCACCGTCTTGCCCGCAGCAAACCCTTTTCATGCAGCAGCCCCAGGACAAACGCAAAAACCTGGTCAAAGACCGATTCGGGCAGCCGCTGGCGAATCATCGTCATGGAGACATGTACCGGCGTCTCCTGAGTCAGCCGGAAGCCCAGAAAGGCGCGCAAGCCCAAGCTGTCGGCGCAACGCCAAGCGATGCCGCGCTGGCTGTCCAGTCCCTCGAAGTAGCCGATGAAGAGCATGCGAAAGTAAACTCCGGGCGGAATGCCAGGACGCCCACCCTCCTTGTAATAAGGCGCGCAGAGCGTTTCAACAAACTCATCAAAACCCGCCTCGGCCAGCACGGCGTTGAGTTTGGTATAAAAAGGGTGGCCGGGACCGGTGGCCACTTTCGCTGTCGGGATGAACAGTTCGTCTTGTTTGGGAGTGCGTCGTCCAATTGCCATGACTATCTGACGCTCCAGCGTCAAAATTGTTCAGTCAAATATACAGATATTTTCGTTTTTTAACGGGCTGTTAGCCCACGGGTAGAACTCGCGGCTCAGATGGACAGTCTGCAACCCCGATTCAGAAAATCAAGAAAATAGCAAAAACACCTGTAAAACCAAGTCGAATTCGGCACAGCTCGCCAG
>DATAST010000181.1:0-86957 GCA_036269115.1 Verrucomicrobiia bacterium
AGATATTTTAACAGCTTCAGAGTCAAATCTTCGGCCACCTTTGCTCCTTCAATTATTCGTTGCACCAAATTCGGCGGGAACGGCGGCAGCTCTCGAACGTAGCGTTTGCTTCGCAGTTGGGCATCGATGGCCGCTTCCTCAAAGATTCTGGCTTTGTAAATAATAAATAACTGACGGTTTCGCGATGACTGGATGCTCGTTGATGGCGAAGCGGCATGGAGAGTCGGGGCAGTTTTCTTCCCATGTCAGGTTGGCCACTAAAACGCGGCCATCCAGTGGTTTTGAAATGACGATCCAGAAGTGATTACACTCCGTGTCGTCACTCAGAAGAAGCTGAAAACATGTACCGATGGCTGGCATTCTTTACTTCTGCTTGTTTTCGACCGACGCACGTACCGTGGTTTCGATTATAGCCTCGTAAATCTTCAACCAGCCGGTTTTGCTGACCTTGTATGTTCGTGGCGTAACTGTGGCAACCAAACCGTTTTTAATAGCGGTGCTGATGTCTCGGGCGAAGTTTCCGGGCGCGGGGATTCGGGCCGCCTTGAACCTGTCCTCAATAGTTGCGCTTTTCCATCCTGTTTCGCCGGTGGCCGCCTCGTGATGGGCGCCAAGAATCAATATTTGCTCGGCAAAGGTATTCCAGCCAATCTTTGAAAGGGATTCTGATTCCGAATGCTCCTTCATCCATGAACGCGCAAGATTGAGCCTGTCCTGCTCTTTGGATGGGTCGCTCAAATCGCGCACGCTTTCGCCCATGGGTGCTAGAGGTTCTGGCGCACGCTGTGGCACGTCGTCGTCCGACTGGTGTTCGGCTATGAGTTTTAACAGGCCACCGATGGCTTCATCATTGAGCGTGACCTGCGTGCTCAAAGACCCCTTCTCGAATCTCAGCTTTATACTCATGGATGTAATTTCCTACAATCCGACAAAGAGTCAAGTAAAATACGCTTTTATCCGACATATGTATGATATTGGGTATGTTTATACACGGTTCATTGATTTGTGGCTCAAAATGGTGCGGCCAGCCACAGCTTTTAGATGGTTTGGTTGGCAGCAGCGAATAGAATGGCGGGCGTAGCTTAAGGAGTATAAAGCCGCCAACGGTCGATCGGACGATGCGGGAGCATGCCCCGGAGTTCTCGGGCCTATCGTTTTGTGACCTCAAAGTAGTTTGCTTTGGGCCCGACAACAATGGCGTCGTAATCGCCTTCCGTTGTTCGGCGTACGACGATGTCTGCCGGTCGATCGAGAGAGAAAACCATTTGGCCGTCGCGTTTTAGTTCTTTGAAGCCGCCGCAGGCTAATTTCTCAATGTTGCCGTTGGTGTTGGCCTTCAACGCGCAAACACCCACATAACTTCCGGAATACTCGTGCCCGTTGAGCTCCACAGTAAATGGTTTCGCCCGATGTTCATGCCACGATTTGTAGTCAGAGAACACGACCGAGCCGTCTTCCAGGAATGCGCCATCGGATAACGAATTGGTGTGTGCGCCGAGTTTGGGAAGTTGCGCCACATCGAAACCGAGCACGGTTGCTCGGTCCGCAATTTTTTGGAATCGGCTCGTGACATCCCTTCCTCGGAAATCGCGGGTGGCCGTTCCTTCCAGCATCAATGGACCTCCAGCCTTGGTATAGCGTTCGAGGAATTTCAGTGTCGTCTCTTTGGCATATTGCGGATCGAGAAAGACCAGCGCATCAAAACGATGGCCATTGACAACGGGATGATGAGCAGCATCGAAAGTGATTTGGCCATTGTCAATAAAATCGCTGGGCAAAAGCGCGCACGGATAATCGGCGCTCCAAATTGCCTTGGCTTTCCCTTCGATCTCCAGTTTTCCATTGATGTCCCAGGGCGAACGCGCCGATTCATCGGGAAACCAATTGACCAATGCAGGCATTCCAAACACCACCAGGACGGAGAGCCTGGGCGCGGCGGGATCGAATTGGTTCAACAATCGGATTTTGAGTTCGGCATCGGTAATTGGCGCGTAGCGCGTGGTCTGGGCAAGATCGATGCCCCATTGATTGGTGTAATCGTTCCAGCCGTGATAATCCACGCGTCCGTCAAACGGTGCGTCGCGAAAAGCTTTTTGAATGAATGCATTCATGCTGTGGCTGTAAAGCTGGTCGATGGTGATGGGTTCCGGATGCACCACCGCCAGACCCATGCATTGGGGCATCGGCCAGTTTTCGTCGCTCTGGCCGTATTCGCGGGGAATACTCCACCAATTGAACCCGCAGCGCCACACGTCATCCGTTCTCGTCGAATTGTGGAACGTGTTGTGAATGCCGGCAAACGTGTTCGTGCCGAAAATTTGTTTCGACATTCTATAGAACGCCTGCTCGACGCGGAGCGGCCCCTGGCGAAAGACGTCGAAATATTCGTTGATGGCGCGGATGCGTACCTCAGGTTTGCCCTCGGGCGCAAACCGCATGTCGAACAGTGCGCGCTCCAATGGCATCCCGGTTTGCTTTTTAAATGCCGCGGCGAATGCGTAACCATAAAACCGGTCACGAAATGGTTCACCGTTATGCAGTGTCACCATGAGCGAGCCAAATTCATCCAGCGCCGTGCCGTCAAAGGGAATGTCCGAGTATTGCTCAAGGGCTTCGCGATATTTGTCGATCATCACGTCGTTAAACAAATCCGGAAAGTCGCAGTAATGAACGCACATAATATGCGCCGTATATCCTGCGAGCCGGGCAGGGGCGTTAATGGCCAGGGTGATGGTGCCGGCGTCGGTCTTGACCGTTGTGGCCCTCGCAGTGATGTCGGTCAGCGTATGCGGCGCATAATATCCATCCTCGGTCTTGCGAAAGGCGAAGACTTTGAGAACTTCACTATGAAATGGCTGGCATCTCCGGGAATTGATACACGTGACGGAATAATCCGCATGGCCGGCTGCGTCCAATACAACTTCGCCCTCGGTCACGAGCGCAGCGGCCTGGTTGATGGGCAGCGAATGATAATCCGGGCCCCGCTGGGAAGCCCGTATCTTGTAACCCGTCCAATATTCCCAAAGTTGCAGGCCAATTTTGACGCCGTGTTTGTGCGCTTCACGAACGGTTTCCGCGAACGGTTTATGCATGGCTTTGTAATCGTAAAAATCCAGATTATCGCGTTCCGTCATCAAGGCGATGGTGTACGGACTGTTCGTGGCCATGTTCCGAACGTCATCGAGATAGTGGGCGTTGACCAATGTGTTTGTTTGCCAAAACCAATACGTTATTTCCGGCGCGCGCCCCGGCGGCATCGTCTCGACATATTGAACCGCAGCGGATGCGGAAAAGACGGTCAGAAATACAGTGAAAAACGAAAAGAGAAAATTTTTATACATGTGCGGACGGATTTTCCCGTAATCAGTCGAATTTTGGCAAATTGAAAATCAATCCAGGTTCGCTTATTGCGTAAAAGCGAAACGGCGGACACGCGTCCGCCGTTTCAACATTTCAACGTTTTAACGCTTCTTCATTCTTTATCGACACTAAATTTGTAAACGATGGCGTTATGATAGACGTCACCCGGATGCAGGACGGTCGATGGGAAGCTGGGCTGATTCGGCGAATCCGGATAATGCTGGGGTTCCATGGCAAACGCGCCGCGATGGACATAAACAGCCCCGCCTTTGCCGATGATGGTGCCATCGAGGAAGTTGCCGGAATAGAATTGCAGGCCCGGGGAGGTGGACCAGATTTCAAAGACGCGGCCGGATTTGGGATCGGTCACGCGAGCGTCCAGGCCGAGTTTGTCCATGGGATGATTCATCACGAAGTTGTGGTCATAGCCGCCGCCGAATTTCAATTGTTCGTTGTCGTCGTTGATGCGCGCGCCGATAGCCGTGGGCTTCCGGAAATCAAACGGCGTTCCGTCCACCGGAGCAATCTCGCCGGTGGGAATGAGCGTGCTGTCCACGGGCGTATATTTGTCGGCATCAATATAAACGACGTGGTCGAGGATCGTGCCCTGGCCCTGGCCTGCCAAATTGAAGTAGGAATGGCCGGTTAGGTTGACGACAGTATCTTTATCCGTGGTGGCCTTGAACCTCAGGCGCAACGTGTTTTCTGCGGCGAGCAGGGTGTAAGTGGCGGTCACCTGCAGCGTTCCCGGGTAGCCTTCCTCGCCATCAGGGCTCGTATAACTCAATACCAGTTCGGGGTTGCCGCGTTTGCTGACGACCGCTCTGTCGACTTTCCACACCCGCTTATCAAATCCAATCCGGCCGCCGTGGAGCGTGTTGGGAACGTTGTTCGTGAAGATCGTATAATCCTTGCCGTCGAGGCTGAAATGACCTTTGGCGATGCGGTTGCCGTAGCGGCCGATGAGCGCGCCAAAGTAAGGGCTGTTGGTCAGGTAACCGTCCAATGTGTCGTAACCGAGAGCGACGTCGCCCATTTGACCATTCTTATCGGGCACTTTGATCGTTTGGATGATGCCCCCAAAGGTAATAATGCGGACAACCATGCCATTATTATTTTTCAGCGTATAAATTTCGACGGCCTGTCCGTCCTGGGTGGTGCCGAAAGGCTCATGGGTGATGGATGCTTGAGCGGCGTTCTCGGCGGCTGGTTGCGGAGCGGCTTCCGCGGTTGGAGCAGCCTGCGCGGCCGGGGCGGCAGGCGCGGAAGAATTGTTGGCGCAGCCGGTGGCAATAGCGCCTATGAGGAGCAAAAAGGCGAAGGGTAAAAGGAATAATGAATTTATACTGTGCAATTTTGGCCTATCCGCGTTTCCAATTGTTAGTTTCATATTGAGTCCTTGGTTTTGTTACCTGCGTTGGGTTATTGCGTTAACAGCGAAAGAGGAGATGGCGGGCGGCTGTCCGGCGAGACCCCCCAGTCATAATTCGGCGCAGAGCCCATTTGGAACTCCAGGTCGCCGCCGTTCATAATTTGGTCGTGGCCGATATAGATCCGGTCAAAGGACTCGCCATTGAGCGACGCGCTTTGGATGTAATATTCCTGCGGCATATTATGGTTCGCCGTGATGGTAAAGGTTTTGCCGTTTTTCAAGTGCAAGATTGCTTTGCCGAACAACGGGCTGCCGATGAAATAGATGGGATCGCCCGGGCAGACCGGATAAATGCCCAGCGCGCTGAATACATACCACGCCGACATTTGGCCCGTGTCGTCATCGCCGGAAATGCCATCGGGAGTGGCGTCATAAAGCAATGTCATGGCCTGCCGCGCCCGAACCTGCGTTTTCCACGGCTGGCCGGCGTAGTCGTAGAGATACACCAGGTGGTTGACCGGTTCGTTATTGGCGGCGTATTGCCCCATGTTAAGAGCCGTCATCTCTGTCATTTCATGGATGGTTTTGCCATAGGTGCCGACCTTGAATACCGGCGGCGCGGCGAACAAAGCATCGAGTTTGTCCGCATACGCCTGCCAGCCGCCCATCAACTGCGCAAATCCCGGTTCGTCCTGCATGGCGTTGAACGTCCATTGCCATGAACTGCCTTCGGTGAAAGGCCCGCCCCATTCGTTCGGATAAAACGGTTCATCCCATTGGCCGTTGGCGCGGCGTCCGCGCATGAAGCCGGTCTTGTCGTCAAAAACATTTTTATAATTCGTCGCGTGTTTGGCAAAGGTTTGGAAGTCAGCCGTATCACCGATGGACTTGGCCACGAGCGCCGCGCAGAAATCGTCGTAGGAATATTCGATCGTCTTGGAACCGGCTTCGGGAACCGTCGGTTCGCCCGCGACATTCGAATACGGCACGTAGCCAATCGAATTATAAAAATCCGCGCCTTCGCGGCCCACGCCGTTGGCGTTGGCATCGTGCACCATCGCGGCCACGGCTGTGTGGCCATCGAAATCACGAATGCCTTTCATCCAGGCATCCGCCAGCACGGAGAAAGCATGATTGCCAATCATGCACACCCGATAGCCGGGACTGGTCCATTCGGGCAAACTCCCGCTTTGGTTATACACGTTGATGATGCCCTGCATGATCTGCGCGCTGATTTCCGGGTACAACATATTGTACAAAGGATGGGCCGCGCGGAAGCTGTCCCAATAACCCGTATCGGTGTAAAGATAACCCTGATGGACCTTGCCGTCGTACGGGCTGAAATAGGCCGGTTGATTGTTCGTGTCCATTTCAAAGAAGCGATGCGGCCAGAGGATCGCGTGGTAGAGCGAAGTGTAAAAGGTCCGCAACTGGTCGTGCATGGCGCCTTCAATCTGTACGCGGCCCAGATAATCGTTCCACGTGGCCTCGGCGCGATGTTTGATGGTGTCAAAGTCCGCATCGCCGATTTCGTTATCAAGATTCAATTGCGCCTGTTTCGGGCTGATGAAAGACGAAGCCACTTTGCAGGTAATGACGTTACGCTCGACCAGGGCGAATTTTGAAAATGACCATTTATCGCGTGTACGGAACTTCAAAAATGCGCCGACGTGGCGGCCGTTCAGGTTGGTGACGCCCTGATGGACTTTATTATCTGACCAGACTCCATAATCTGAAAATGGCTGGTCGAATTGGACGACAAAATAATTCCCGAAATTATCAGGGGTGCCGCCCCGGCTGTTGCGGGCGATTCCGATGATTTTTCTTTCCGATGGAATGATTCCGACTGAGCAGACATCTTTGCTCTTAAATAGATCGAGCACAACATAGGAGTCGTTGCCGGGTTTGCCAAAGGTGAACCGGAAGCGGGCGCCCCGGACGGTGGGCGTGACTTCGGCGGTGGTGTCCCAGCGGTCCATGTGGACTTTGTAATAACTCGGTTGGGCGATTTCGTCTTCGTGGCGAAAGGTCGAGACCCGGTCCTTTTCGTTCACAACCAGGTTGCCGGAGACCGGCATGAACGAAAAATTTGCGTAATCGCCGATCCACGGGCTGGGCTGATGCGTTTGGCGGATGCCGTAAATCGTGTTGTGCTCGTATTGATAATAAAATGAATTGTCTTGCGGTTCCGTGTAGGGTGCCCAGACGTTCATCGGAAAGGGCAGGGCGATGGCGGGATACTGGTTGCCGTGGGAAAAACTGTATTGCGAATCGGTGCCTTGCATGGGGTTGGCCAAAGAATAAAGCGGGGGATTATCCGCCGCGCAGGAAAAAGCCGCCGCCATCAGCACACCGAATACAAAGTTTTTCATAATTCAAACCGCGGAATTTTGCGGGATTGTGCTTGGTTTCGTTATTGAGTCCAAGGTTTTTTTATAATCCTACTCATCCTCATCGTCCTGGTCATCCTCAATATGCGTATTGCGTATTGCGTGGTACGTCAAGTATGCAGGGACCTCACTACTTGACGCACCACGCACCACGCAATACGCGGTCAACGGCCACAAGTCCGCGACGGAAAATCATTGCCCCACAAGACCCTGCTTTTGCTATGCTGGCCAGATACAATGAAGCATTGGAAGTTATTGTTGTTGGCCGTTTTGGCGTTGCAGGCGACCGGGTGCGGGAGTTTTATCGCGCATTCGATTGCGCGCGCGCCCAACCGGTACCCGGCGTGGTTTTCGTCGGAGGCGCCGGTCACGCTCGCGTTCAGCCCGAAGTTGCTGACAAACTTTGTGACGCATTTTGTGGACGTCGGGCCGCCCTCGGCGCGGCTTTGCTATCGCATCATCAACCCGGGAGATTATGATTTCAAAGTTTCTTCCACGAACTGGCTCGCCAGCGGCAAAAAGGAATATCAATTTAATTTTCATGCGACGGTGCCGGGCCGCACGAATGCGTGGACAGCATCGCCGCGTGGCACGGTCCTGCTGCTGCATGGTTATGGCGTTGCGCAATTTTCGATGCTGCCCTGGGCTTTTCCGCTGGCGCAGGACGGCTGGCGTTGCGTGCTGGTGGACCTCCGGGGCCACGGCGAATCCACGGGCAAACGGGTTTACTTCACCGTCGAGGAGACCAATGACATGAACCAATTGCTGGTTCAATTGGCGCGGGACAAGGAAGTGAAGCAGCCGGTCGCGTTAATGGGCGAGTCCTACGGCGCAGTGCTGGCCCTGCGAATGAAATCCGTGGACCCGCGGCTTGGCCCAGTCGTGGCGATTGCCCCGTTTGCCACTTTATCCAACGCAGTTTTGAACATACGCGATCAATATTGCGATTGGGTGCCCGCGCCGATGGTCAGGGCGGGGATCAGGAAATTGCCGTCCCTGCTCAAAATTCCAGCAAGCGAGTTCGATACCACGACTGTGCTGCGCCGAAAACCAGTCAAAGCATTGTTTGTGGCGGGCGAGGACGACAAGATTGCGCCGCCCTCCGAAGTGAAAGAAGATCAAGTGCTCGCCGCCCCCGGCAGCCCGTTCATCATCGTGCCTGACGCCACGCACGAAGCGCTGACTTATTATTTCAAGGACCTGCTTCCGGTGGTCGTCCCATGGCTGGACAATTCGAATCAAGAATCCTCCTCCTCCTCCTCATCAAGCAACACGCGACGTCGGCCTTTTTAATTGATACGCTCCATAAAGACGATAGATTAGTCGCAAACAACCGTCTCAATGAAGAAGCTGGCTGGCATTGTTCTGCTTTGCTTTGTGATTCACCAGGTCCTGGCGCAGGACCTCAAATCTCCCATCCGATTGGCGATCATTGGGCTGGATCATGACGCCGTGGGCGATTTCATTTCCCGCGCGCGCGCGCGCCAGGACGTCCAATTGGTCGGAGTCGTGGAATCGAACCAGGCGTTGGTTACGTCATACGCCCGTTTGTTTAATCTCAGTACGAATTTTTTTTATCCTGACCTTGCGCATTTGACGGCGCAGACCAGTGTCCAGGCTGCGGCTGTATTTACTCGAACACGCGATCATCGCGATGTGGTCGAGTCCTGCGCCGCGCATAAAATTGATGTGCTTTTGGAAAAGCCTCTGGCCGTCAACACCGGGGATGCGTTGGCCATGGCGGCTGCTGTGAAAGGCAGCGGCATTCAAATCATGGTTGATTACGAAACATCCTGGTATTCGAGCCTGGGCACAGCTTATACCATCGTCCATAACCAGCGGGCCATTGGTATGCCGAAGAAGATCACCGTGGTGGCCGGGGATCAAGGACCCAAGGACGCGGGCTGTTCGGACACGTTTTTGGCCTGGTTAACCGATCCTGCCTTAAGCGGGGGAGGGGCGCTTACGGATTTCGGCTGCTATGGCGCGGACTTAGTCACCTGGTTCATGGCCGGCGAACGGCCAAATACCGTTCTCGCCCAAACCGCGAGTCTCAAGCGGGAGATCTATCCCCGTGTGGAGGACGAAGCCACTATTCTCCTGACTTATTCGAATGCCGAAGCGACCATTCAGGCTTCATGGAACCTGCCGTTTGCAGAAAGGAGCCTGCAAATTTATGGCAGCTCCGGATACGTCTTTGTGCCCGATATGGATTTGCTGCGGTTTCGGTTGGCCGGTACGGCGGAAAGCGAGCTGCAATTGCAAAAAGCAGATCCCGGTGCTTCAGGCGATGATATTTCCTATCTGGTCGCGATCGTGCGGCGGGAAATCAAACCGTCCGGGCCATCTTCTCTCGAAGTAAATCTCGTCGCCACTGAAATTCTGGACGCGGCGCGAAAGTCCGTCGACCTTCACCGGCCAATTCAATTGCAGAGTCCCCCTTGAGTTATTGCGGCGACGGAACGATCGTGCTCGTCAGGCGGAAAAAGAGTTCCTGATTGAAGGGCGGGGGAATGGAAACGGTGTTGGTGCCGTTGTTCCAAACCGGCGCAAATCCCCAGGGCGACCAGCTGAACCTCGCCATGTTGGCGCTTTGCAACAAGGTGAATGTGTTGGTGTTGGGATCAGGCCATGAAATAACAATGTTGGGGCTCACAAAGTTGATGGCCGGATTGGGCGGCTTCGGCGGGGCCGCGGCAAACGTGATGCTGTTAAATGTAATATCGTAAGGCGGTTTACCGGAGCTCCCATTCGGATCGTTAAATATGACGGCTGGATCAATCCCAATGTTGCAACCGTAAAAATGATTCGTTCCACCCTGCGTGTAAGTCAGGAACTTGGATTGAGGTGACAAATTCCATGTGACCGTGACGTTGCTGCCGTTCCATTCGTAATTGGCGGGGTTGCCTGGGTTATTCCATCCGCTGTAATTATTTGGTGGCGCGATTGAGTATATGCCGCTGTCGAGATTTAAAATAAACACTAAACCGATCCAATTATAATTTGTATAAAAGCCCGAACCCGCCATGGTCGGTGTTGGGTTGACGGTAAAGGCCAGAGAGCAAACAGTGTCATTCGTAGCGAGCGCAAGATCGCCATTGTCAAACGTAACGCCAACGCCCCCGTTCAAATCCGCATAACCACTGCCGTAACCGCCAATGGATGAGATTACTTCCAGGCCGGACGAGGGGAGGTCCCCATTATACACCCAGTTGAAATTCACGTCGGAAGGGTCATTTGGATAGTCGGCCCAGGAAGAATACAACCCGCTGTTGTTTCCCCAAAGCGGGTAGAAGTTCGCCCAATAGTAGATGTCTTGAGCTTGCGCCAGGGTCGCAACGATTAACCCACCCGCCACGGCCAGCAAGATGGCGAACCGTTTCGTTAATGATTTAGTGTTCATAGGAATTCGGTACTGTTTTGTCTTTGGATCTGCTGATCAGCAAATCGTCGTGTTAGATTCCGTAATTTACGTCGAAAACGTCATTTGAACAGTCGCATGAACTGACGCCCCGGTATTCGAAAAGCCGCCCCAAAAAAGAGGCGGCTTTTTGCCAAACCAAACTCTCGCAATCTATTTTTTCTTTGCCCGGCGGAACGCGGCGATGCCGGCCAATCCAAGGCCGAGCAGTGCCAGAGAAGCTGGCTCGGGCGCGGGAACTATGTCAATGCTATTGAGTGTAAACGTGTAATCTCCGTTAACGTTAGCCGGGTCAATCTGGAAGTTGAGACCGTTGACGGGAAAACCGCCTGCAATGTTGGCCTGGTTGGGAGATTCAAGAGCCATGGTAACGGAATACGTCGTGCCCGCTGTGGGGACTACGTTATACGAGGGGTATACATTATAGTAGTCGACCCCGCCGTTCGCGTCATCGAGCGCAAACAAAATGTTAATTCCCGCAACGGCGTTGCCGGAGTTCCACGTCCAGGTGAACTGGACTTCACTGTCAGCAGGGTTGAGTGGTGTCACCTGGCCAGTTGGGAGTGCGTAATACAAAGTACTGAACGAGCCGGGGCCGCCGGCTGCGGTAATTTGCAGGCCGGTCGCCGTATCGACCATCCCGGAAGCGGCCCAATTGCCGCTCGGGGAAACACTATTTGGATCAATGTTTGACAGGTACTGTTGGCCAGTCACGTATTGTGCCTGGGCCTCTCCCGCCAATATCAGTCCGGCTGCCGCGGCGCATGCGGTCAACGCGTACTTGAACTGGCGCATAACGGCGTTTGGTTGGTGCAACATTGGATTCGTTTTCATAGGTTTTAATAGTTATTGGCGGTAAACACGTGTACCGGTGGCGATATCAGGTGCTATTTGAATCGATTTTAACAATTAAAAGAAATTTGCGGTAGTCACATGAAAAGACTACACGCAGAATTTTCGAAAAAGTGTCTAAAATCAACGGCTTTTGACATTATGTCACATTCCCGCCGACAAATCATGTATTGAAATAGTCAAAAATGCCCGGAAACGTCAATTTTCCCGATGTTGCATGTATTTAGCGACCGCTTCCGTGGCGGATTGCACATGCAGCTTTTCGTAAATCCTACGGACATAGGTTCTTATGGTATCGATGCTGATGCTCAAATGGTCGGCGGCCTGCTTGTAAGTCATTCCTTTGGCGAAACAATCCAGGACCATCTGTTCACGGGAGGTAAAAGAAACCTTTTCGGCCTCAGCCCGGTTTGGCCGTTGAAACGAGCCGACGACCTTGCGGGCGATGGAGCTGGACATGGGCGAACCGCCGCCGTGCACATCCCGGATTGCTTCCAGCAATTTGCCGGGCGTCAGCCGCTTGAGCATGTATCCGCTGGCGCCCGCTGATAACGCGTTGAAGATCTGGTCGGCGTCCTCATAAACCGTCAGCATCATGATTTGGATTTGCGGCATTAGCGTCTTGAGGCGTCCTGCGCATTCGATGCCGCTCATCCCGCTCATATGAATGTCCATCAATACCACGTCGGGCCGCTCCTTCGGCAGGTGCTCCAACGCCGTCTCCCCGCTATGATACATGCTCACGCACCGAAAGCCGGGGGCTCCGTTAACGAACGTGGCAATGGACTGGCATAACTCCTTTTCGTCATCCACTATGGACACGGTAATCATGGTGCTGGGGTGACTTTCTCCCTTTTTCATTTTACATTCAATCCCCATTTCCAGAAAAGACTGCTGTCGGCATTTTATGCGACTGTTCCGCCTCTGCCTTTGGCTTTATCTTTGCTACAGTTGTGTTGTGCTCATTTTTTAACTGCTTTGGTGATTGTTTTTAAAACTAAATCCTCACGCTTCTATTTTACTTTGTGAATGAATTCGCCATGAAAACGGCGGGAGAATTTTTGTCTCCCGGTTCAACGGTCAGTTTGGCTCGTGGTTTGGCTGCCGTGGCAGCTTTGATCGTCTCACTCTCAACCGCCGCCGCCTTCAACGGCGCGACCGTGCCATGGACGACCTACGAAGCGGAAAACATGACCGTGAGCGGCGGCGCGATTTTAGGCCCGGATTATACTCACAATACTGTGGTTTCTGAAGCATCGGGGCGGCAATGTGTCCAACTCACCGGCACGGGCCAATACGTGCAATTCACAGCCCGCGCAGCCGCCAATTCGATCGTGGTCCGGTACAGCGTGCCGGACACTGCGAAGGGAGGCGGCACAAACTATACCCTCAGCCTGTATGTCAACGGCATGTTTGTTGAAAAATTGCCGATGACTTCTGCGTACTCCTGGTTGTACGGGAGTTACTCGTTCACGAACAACCCTTCATCCGGTTCACCAAGAAATTTTTTTGATGAAGTCCGCACCAACAATCTCAGCATCAATTCCGGCGATGTCGTGCGTTTGCAAGTAGACGGCACGGATACGGCCCCCAACTACGACATCGACCTTGTTGATTTGGAAAATGTGGGTTCGGCGCTTTCCCAGCCCGGAGGTTATGTGTCCATTGTCACTCAATGGGGAGCGGATCCCACCGGCGTCAGCGACAGCACCGCCGCGTTTCAGACGGCAGCCCAGCAATCGACATATCCGCACATCTGGATTCCCGCGGGAACCTACCTCATTCAAGGAACCATATCGGTCGCCCCCAATCATACATTCCAGGGCGCCGGAATGTGGTATACGACCCTCGTTGGGAATCCGAACATTTACAACACGGCGCCGGGCTCGCGTGTCACCATTTTCGGCCAGGGCAACAACATCAACCTGGCTGACTTTGCCATAAAAGGATTCCTGAACTACCGGAATGATTTTGAAGCTAATGATGGTCTCGGCGGATCCTATGGCATCGGTTCAAGCATCAGGCGTCTTTGGGTGGAGCACGTCAAGACCGGCGCGTGGATTCAAAATTCGCAGGGACTCGTGGTGGATAGTTGCCGTTTTCGCGACACGATTGCCGATGGCATCAATCTCAACATCGGAATGCAGAATACGACGGTCACCAATTGCACGTCCCGGGGCACAGGTGACGATTCCTTCGCCATGTGGCCTACCGCGACCGGTGGAACTTATCCGTGCGGTGGCAATGTCATAACCCATTGCTCGGCACAATCACCATGGCTGGCTAACGGCGGCGCCATTTACGGCGGCGCCGGCAACCGGATTGAAAACTGCCAGTTTTTCGATACCACCTATGGCTGCGGCGTCCTTCTTAGCAGTACCTTCGCGGCGGGCGGGAATATATTCAGTGCCACGACCGTGGTTCAATCTTGTGACCTTGTCCGTTGCGGCGGCTATGACCCCGGCTACCAATGGCGTGGCGCGCTGGAGTTGTGCGAGGATATCAACAGCGGCGGCACCAGCGGCAACAACATTAACGGCGTCAATCTCAACAATCTGAACATCACGAATAGCGCTTCCTGGGGCATGGCGATCAGGGGAAGCGCGACCACGCTGAAAAATGCAATTGCCTCGGCTGTGAGTATTCCCAACTCCGCTCGGGGCTACCTCGGTGTGGTTGGTCTGACGGCCCTCAGCGGCGCAAAAGGAAGCCTGACGGTAAGCAACTCGGTCGAAAACAGTTTCAATAACGCTTCCGGCGGCAGTTTCACTTTTAATTTCGTTACGAATGCGATCAGCATGACGGTACAGACCAGCCCTGCCGGACTCTCGCTTGCCGTGGATGGGACGAATTATACCAACAGTCAGGCCTTCAGTTGGACACCCGGCTCAAGTCATACGATATCTGCGAGCTCGCCTCAAAACGCCGGAACCGGAATTCAATATGCCTGGAGCGCCTGGAGCGACGGTGGTGCTATTTCCCATGTCATCACGCCATTAAGCGGCTCCATTTACACGGTGAATTTTACGACCAACTACGATCTTACGATGGTCGCCGGACCTGGTGGCAGTGTCAGTCCCGCCAGCCTTTGGACGAATGGCGGGCAGAGCGTGGGCATCAGTGCCGTCGCGAATCTGGGCTACAACTTCAACCATTGGTCAGGCGCCGGCTCCGGCTCATATTCAGGCAACAGCAAATCGGCTTCGGTCACGATGAATGGGCCGATTGCCGAAACCGCCAGTTTCCTCCCCACCATCGTGGGCGTGACCGTCAGCGGCGATTCAACCGTATCCATCACGTACGCGACAACATCGGGTTTTATGTCTTGTGTCGAAACGACCACGAACCTTGCTTCTGCTGTCTGGACGATGATGGATGGCAGCGCGACCAACGCGGCGGCATCTTCGGTGACTTTTACCGTTCCTGTGTCGAATGACCAACGCCGGTATTTTCGGATTGTTTATCCCTGAGCGGATTGCGTCTGGATTGTGAAATCAATTCGACGGGGTGTGTGCCGCCAAAAAACTCAAGTCCGGGTCGGTCGGCTGGCAAGGGACTCTTTGTACCAGCGTATAGGACACGTTGGAGTGTTGTCCCAGGACCGGCCCTTTCCATTTATGTTGCTCGGCGTGTCCATCTGCGTAAACAATGCCGCACGCGAGCGCAAGCTGGTTTCCCGGCAGTTCCGGAAACATGCTTACGCCTGCCAGACTCTGAAGGTTTGGTGTGTAAAACTCGGCGTCATCGATGCTGTCAGGATGTTCGTCCATAATGAGCCAGCAATCGCTCGGACCGGGCCAATGAAAATCCGTCGTCTTCTTTACCAAATACCATGAAGCCCATCCAAAGGGGGCGCCGGGGTCGCCATATTTGTATCCATCGCCAATCGCTCCATTCATCGCGACTGAGCGGGAACGATGAGTCCACGCCAATTTCATCTGGATGGGGCTGGCGTAATGATCGGCCGGGCAGGTGAAAAGAGCAGGATTTCGCGCCAGGTCGTCTCCCAGTAACGAATATTTATCGTTGATCAAATAACCCGTGTTCGTGTTATACGAGCTAAAAGTCCAATCAATTGAGTTGTAAACCCACGAAGGAGAGGTGCTGCCCTGGGGAAAATACGAAGAGCCGTTGACGTGAGGGTCGCTATTGATGGCGAGGTGGTCCGCGTTGTCACCGGCATAAATCAGCCATGCGATGCCGAGTTGTCTCTTATTATTCGTGCATTGCGACTGCAACGCGCGAAGTTTCGCCGCGCTCAAAACCGGCATCAGGATCGCCGCCAAAATGGCAATGATGGCAATGACCACGAGCAATTCGATGAGCGTGAACGCCCCTGTCGCCTCGTTCATTTCCGATTTGCGGCGCAAATTTTCAATCGGTGACGTGTTCATGGCGGCACTTCTCGACTTAATCGTGAATAGATGTTCGGTCACGTTTCTCTGTAGATTGGCTATAATGTAATTGCTGGGCGGCGAAACGACAGTCACATGAAGTGACCACCCTTTAAATTAGCCTAAATGCTTTAATTCGCCTGCCGGCTCATGTATTTGGCGACGGCTTCCGTGCGTGATTGAACGTGCAGCTTTTCGTAAACGCGGCGGAGATAACTCCGAATAGTGGGGATGGTGATTCCCAATTTGTCGGCCACCTGTTTATACGTCAGTCCGTTGGACAAACAATCCAGGATCATCTGTTCACGGGAAGATAAGAGAGCTTCCTTGTTGACGGTTTTGGGCGCGGCCCGGAACGAATTAACGACCTTGCGGGCGATGGAACTGGACATAGGCGAGCCGCCGCCATGGACTTCCTGGATAGCTTCGAGCAGCTTGCCGGGCGTCAGCCGCTTCAGCATGTAACCACTGGCCCCGGCGGACAATGCCTTGAAAATTTGGTCGGTGTCTTCATAAACCGTTAGCATCATGATTTGGATCTGCGGTATCAACGCTTTCAACCGGCCGGCGCATTCGATGCCGCTGATGCCGCTCAAATGGATGTCCATCAGCACGACGTCGGGCCGGTCTTTGGGCAGTTGTTCCAGCGCCGCTTCGCCGCTATGATACACACTCACGCAACGAAATCCGGATGCTCCATTAACGAACGTGGCAATGGATTGGCATAACTCCTTCTCGTCATCGACTATGGATACAGTGATCATGGTGTTTCGGCGGCTTTCTCTAATGGCAACGTGAATTCGACAACGGTTCCGTTGCCCGGTGTGGATTGGATTGAACATCGCCCGCCGATGTCGGACAGGCGTTGTTTCATGTTGTGAAGCCCATCGCCCGCCGCGCCGGACGAGGTTTCCAATGAGGCAATCGACGGCATGTCGAAACCGCCGCCGTTATCAGAGATAGTGACTTCAAAAGCGGCGGCTTCCAAAACGATGGAAACGTCCACTTGATTTGCTTTCGAGTGCTTGAGCACATTCGTGAAGGCCTCATGTACCGCCAGCAACAGGTTGTGGCGCAGTTGGGCCGAGAGAGAATACGACGGTGGCCGTCCGGAAATATTTACTTTGCACTCGATTCCGGTCTCCTGAAAGAATTCGTTCGCATAATGGCCGATGTAGGAAACGACGTGTTCCAGCGTGTCGTTTTGCGGATTGACCGCCCAGACAATTTCGTCCAGTGAGTGCAGTACTTCACGCGAAGCGTCCGAGATGGAAGCAATTTGGTGCTGCAATTCCGGGGCCATGCCATTGTGGTTTCTGCGGACGTGTTCGCTCAAAAATGAAATCCGGCAGAGCTTTGCGCCCATCTCATCGTGGAGGTCCTGGGCGATGCGAGTGCGTTCCCGCTCCAGAACCCGTTCCTGTTCCAGGTGCTTTAAGCGGCGTTGCAGGTTTCGTTTCACAATGAATCGGACGCCTGCGCCAACGATCACGAGGAGGGTCGCTGACAAAATCCCGGTAAACCACCAGGTTTGCCAAAAGTACTTTGAAATCGTCAGGCCAATGGTTGCGCCGGTATCGTTCCAGAGTCCATCTGCGTTGCACGCGATGACTTGGAACGAATAGTTGCCGGACGGCACATAGCTGTAAAAGGCGAGGCGCCGGTTACCCGCTTCCACCCAGTCCGAATCCAGGCCAGTGAGCCGATAGCGGAATCGAATCCGCTCCGGCGAATCGAACCCCAGCGCAGTGTACTGAAATTCTATTCGATGCCGGCCGGGACCGAGATTGAGAACACCGTTGGTTGTTCCGGTGAATGCCGCATCCCCTCTGCCGGATGGGGAAACAGACGCTGCAAATACAGAATGAGGAACGCCATCCACCGAAATCTGTTCAAGCAACACGCCCGGCGCGGGAAGCTTCGACAACTGGACATGCGGATCAACGACGACGAGTCCTTTTAGTGTGGGAAACCAGAGTCGTCCGGATGCCGTTTTCAATCCGGTCGGGCAAAATCCGCCGGCACATTCCTCGGATAGCATTCCTTCGGCCCGGCCAAAGACCTGCGGGTAAACCGCGGTGATTTTGCCCGCAATCAGTTCTTCAAGTTCTTCCTTGTTCACGCAGGCAATCCCGCGATTGCTGCCAAGCCATAGCCGGCCTTTATCGTCATCCAGAATTTCTGAGATAGTATTGTCCGGCAGTCCTTCACGTGTGGTGAGGGTCGTAATTCGTTCCTGGCGCAAACAACTCAACCCGCCGCCGGCGGTCCCGATCCAAAGCGATTGGTCGGAGTCAACATAGAGCGCTCGCACCAGGTCACTCAGCAATCCATTTCCGGTGTCCCAGTGGTTTGTTCCGTGACCGCTGAACTGATAAATCCCGTCCCCCTCAGTGCCAACCCATACGGCTCCGTCGGCCGCCGCGGCAATGGCCGTAAGCGCGTGGCCGAGGCTTGTCTGTTCGTGCCACGTGCCGTTTTCCAGGCAAAATAAATTTCCTTCAGAAGTGCCGGCCCAAAGGATGCCGCCACCGGCTTCGCACAACGATATAATGTTCAAACCGGGTAACCTGAAGAGCCGGGCTTTGTCCGCTGTCTTCTCGGGAGTTTTAAAGTAGAGCAACCCATATTTTCCGGCGACCCAGCAACCGCCGTTTTTGGATTCCAACACAGCGTTGATTTGCGGCCCGACGACCGACAAATCAGCGGACATGACGTGGCTGAAGTTTTGCCCATCCCATTCATAGACGCCGTCTCCGGGTTTGCCCACCCAAACCTGGTCCGGCGCAATCTCCGCCAGGCCATCCACGGCGCCGTATCCCAGCCCCTGTCTCTGGTCATACGCAAAAAGGTCCCGTTGCCGCAGTAAATTAAGGCCAGTATCGGTGCCTGCCCACAAATTCCCGTCCCGGTCGGTCATTAATGACTCCACCGAATTATCGGACAGGCCGCTGCTGGCGTTGACGGTGGTCATTTTGCGGTCTTTGAACTCGAACAATCCTTCACTCATTGAGCCCGCCCAGACGGTTCCATCCGGTTGTTCAACCAGCGAACTGACATAGGATCGGGCAAGATGCCGCGGAATTTGATACGGGCGCCATTGATTTGCATCGTGGCACAATACAAAGTCGTCGCCAGCGCCAATCCAGATGCGTCCCGCCTTGTCGACCAGTATGCAATGAGGGTCCTGCAGCAATTCGCGGGTTGCCGAATCTTCGAGCGGAACAAAGGCGCCGTTGTGATATTCGAAAACCCCGGCGCCCGTGGCGCCCACCCACATGTTGCCTTGCTGGTCTTTAAATAAAGCCGTTATTGCTTTTCCACTGAATTCCCTGGCTGGCCCAAAGCTCATTAACTGGCCATTGTGCCAAATTGCCAGGCCCGAATCGGTTCCTATCCAAATTCTTCCCTCCCTGTCTTCGGCTAACGCGCCGATGGCGTCAGAGGGCAAACCATTTGCCACTGTGAGCATGGTCGAATGTCCCGCCTGCCAATGAATCAAGCCATCGCCGACACTGCCAATCCAAAGTGACCCATGACTGTCTCCAAACAGAGTGCGAACCGGACTGCTCGGCAGCCCTTCCGGTAGTCCCAAGGATACAAACCGGGCTCCATCGAACCGTGCAAGGCCGTCGTCCGTGCCTACCCAAATATAACCATCCACAGTTTGCGCGAGGGCGCGAACGCGGTCCTGGGGCAGGCCTTGTTCACTTTGCCAGCGCCGGAACGTAAAGAGCGCCCCTTCGTTTTCCGGATTTCCCATGGCCGGCACGGGCTTGTTTTCGTTTATAGCCACAAAATCGGCAAAAGACGTCGCGATGGCCATATCACTGAATATCCAGCCATCTCCGCCGCCACCGTGGCGCAAATGGATTTCGTTGAAAGAAGCATCGGCTTTGAATCGAGTGATCAGGCTTTCGGGTTGCGCAGCCTCCGTTGCGCCCGGTCCCAGGTCGGGATTTAGCCAGACGGTGACCAAATCATTTCCGCCGGGAAAAAACTGTACTTTGAAAACGAGAGTGCAGGGGATTCCTCGATGAGGATTTTCGTAAATAATCGACGTTCCGGGCGAGGACGGTTCCGGACGCGACGAGTGCAAATCAATATAGTCTGAACCTCCATCACTTTGACCGGTGGCATCCGCTCTGAAGGCGCTATACGCCCACGCTTTCAGGGCGTTGCCGATGCCGAGACGCTCTTTCTCTCCTTCGTATAGTTCAAACGCGGCGAAATATTCCTCCGTGCTGCCATCTGAAAGCGGATCCACGCGAAATTTGAAGTAGAGGGTATTTGTGGACGAGTCGTCCTCTTTCACCGCGCCGTTGAGGATATCATATCCTTCTCCCGTATTGTGAACGAGGGTCGTGCCAAAATCACTCCACAGCACCGCGGCTCGCGATAAGCCGGCGCACACCAATATTGCCAGCACCAGCGGCCACTTTACGTGTCGCCCGATCATAACATGCCGTTCGGTTGCGGAACTGTGTCCAATGCAAAAGACATCGCGTCACAGGCAGGGTTGTATGGTTTGATTCTATTCCGTATTAACGCCACGCAAAGCAAAATTCAGCAACGCCCCAACTTGGCAGGGCCGAAGCGCCCCGCCATTTACATACATTGTGACGGAGCGCGACTCTCGCTCCGAGCGAGACCAGTCGCAGCAGCTTCGCCAGGCGAACGCCCATGACCAACGAGCAAAATCATCCGACAACAGTGCAAATTGGCAAGGCGGAGTCCTTGCCCGTGCTGCTAACACTCCGCCAGGCACGCATCGTAAGATGCTTGTGAGTCTCTAAAATTCCGTTATTCCCTCACTGTCACCCGCATCGGAACAAATTGGTCCGGGCACTTAACCGTCAAAAGCCCGGCGTCAAACGACCAGCCGGTTGGAGCGTTAGTCATCGCGTTAGGATCGATTTCGGACAGGCCCGACCTTTTAAATGGGTCTCCGGCTTCGAGCTGGACGCTTTGGGGTTTGCGGTGGGTCCACAATTGAAGAATTAAATTTCTGTTTGCGGGGCGATATGCCCCGTGTGGCGCGGATATTTCGATGGTCGTTCTGTGCCCATTATCCGTTTGCCGAAAGTCGCGCTTCATGAATTCACCGTCACGATACGCCAGCGTGTGGCCGTCATCCTCATAAAGGTCTGATTTGGAATTTTTTGCCGGCGCCACCAGGACTTCCAAATCGTTTCCCGGCATCTCATCGGTGGATTGGACGACTGGCTGTCGAAAAATAAAACCGCCCGCCCGAATAAACATTGGAATGGAATCGAGCGTGACCGGGAATTGAATGGTTTTGCCGCCCGCAAAGGATTTGCCCGTCCAGTAATCAATCCAATCTCCGTCAGGCAAATATATGCTGCGTTCAGTAATTCCTTCGCGCAGCACGGGTGCGACCAGCAAATCGCCGCCGAACAGAAATTCGTCGTCAATGGCGGCCACGTGTTGGTCTTCGGGAAATTCGAGAAAAAGCGGTCGCAACGCCGGCAGACCGGTTTCGGAGGAATGCTCCATCACATTGTAGACGTACGGCAGGAGTTCGTAACGCAGCTCGATGGCCCGCCGGTTGACCGTCTCATTGCGATAACCGAAAGCCCACGGCTCCTTGCTCGGAGAGCCGGAATCGCTATGTGAACGCATGAATGGACAAAACACCCCGAATTGAAGCCATCGGGTGTACAGTTCTCCGGACGGCGCGCCCACAAATCCGCCAATATCTGAACCACAAAATGGAAAGCCGGATACCCCCAGTCCCAACAGCATGGACAGCGATTGCCGCAGTGACGCCCAATCGGACGTGCTATCTCCGGTCCATAGTGCCGCGTAACGCTGGCCTCCGGCATAACTCGCGCGCGTCAGGACGAACGGACGGTCATTCGGCCGAAGCCTCGACAATCCTTCAAACGTCGAGCGGCTCATCAATTGGCCATACACGTTATGCATTTCCGCACCCGTTGTGGGGCTGCCATCGTTATCAAAAACCAGGTCCACAGGCATGGTCGCGCTGGGCGTGTCAAATACGGATGGTTCATCCATGTCATTCCAAATGCCGGCCACGCCATCATCCACCAGTCCCCGGTAAAGCGATCCCCACCATTGTCGTGCGGCCGCATTGCTGAAATCCGGAAAAACACTTGGACCCGGGTCCTGGGCCGCATGCGATGGCCAGACCGGCCCTTCGAACACCGAGCCGTCTGCGTGTTTTACAAAATAGTTTCCCGCAATTCCCTGGTCATAGGGCGCGTAACCTTTTTCCGCCTTTGGGTGAGGGTCAAGAATGCAGACGACACGAAAATGCTGTGCCCGCAAATCAGCAATCATCTTTTGCGGGTCCGGGAATCGCGCGCCGTTCCACGTAAACGGTTTGTAATTGTCCTGGTAATCGATGTCCAACCACATGACATCGGCGGGAATCTTCTCCTGGCGAAATTCGTTAGCCACGAGTCGGACCCGGGATTCAGGATAGTAGCTGTAACGGCATTGGTTATATCCCAGCGCCCATAGAGGCGGGAGCGATATGCGGCCGGTGAGCGCAGTGTAACGTTCGATAACCTGTTTGGGGTCCGGCCCGTTGATGAAATAATAATCCAAATCACCGCCGCCGGAGCCAAAAGTCAGCAGACCCGGATAATCATGGCCGACGTCAAAAAAGCTCCGCCAGGTATTATCCAGGAAAATGCCGTGCGCGCGGCCCTGGCGCATCACCATAAAAAACGGGACCGAAACATACAGAGGATCCGTGGAAGAATCGTGCGTGTAGGTGTCTGTGTTCCACATCGCGTAATTGTACCCGCCCAAATTCCAGCCTCGCTTGTCCAGGCGTCCGTTCTTCTCGCCAAAGCCATACACATGCTCGTCATCCCGAAGACGTTTTCTGACCGTAAAGCCCGCGTCATCGAAGGTCATGCCGCGTCTCGCGTCATCGGTATCCAAACTATTGCCATGTGTGTCGGCGAACGATATTCGCAAAGGATTTTCCTGAATATTGACCCGCAGCGTTGCGGTCTCCACCACCGTCGAGTCCGATCCAATTACGGCGCTGGCTTTCACGGCGTCGAAATCGCGGTTAATGACCGCCCGGGAACTATCGCTCCCGGACGCCTTCGTCCTTGTGTAGCGAATTCGAATGATGTCATCGGACAATGGCGCGACAGCCAATGTGCCCTGGCCGGTTTGGAATAAAAGCACCTTGCCGTCCCACGTCGGCGTGGACATTGTGCCAACGGGCGCAGCAGTGGCGATCAAGACCGTGCACAGCAACGTGGCCACGGTAGTTAGACGAAGGTGGTTCACAAGTTTCCGACTGTTTACTATTTATGGCCTATTCTCGTCTACCATTATCGCTATCGGTCAGCGTGCTGGCTGGATGCGAATTGCCATTTCAACTAATTGTGTGAGACGAGGATACGGCATATTTTCAAAGGTATCGGTCAAAAAAATTTCGGCGTAGTCGCATAAAGTGACTACGGCGCGGCGCGTTGAATTCCTGAACGGCCGTAATGTTCCGGCGTATCAAACCATCAGACGACAATTCTCCCTCTCCATCAGGGAGAGGGCAGGGGTGAGGGTGAACTGCGCGAACTCTGTTACGCCAGAAATGCCGTGTGCCCTCACACGGCGTTTGCCGCCGCTTTCAACGCCTTGATATCCAACTTTGACATCTGAAGCATCGCCTGGATGACGCGCCCGGCCTTCGCTGTGTCCTTGCCGCTCAACAATTCAGGCAGGATGGTTGGAGTAATCTGCCAGGAAACCCCAAACTTATCTTTGACCCAGCCGCACTCGCTCTTTTCGCCCCCGGCGGACAGCTTATCCCAATATTTATCCACTTCCGCCTGTGTCTTGCAATTCACGACGAACGAAACCGCTTCGTTGAATTTGAACATGGGTCCGCCGTTAAGCGCGACAAAACGTTGTCCTTCAAGTTCGAATTCCACCGTCAGCACAGACCCTTCGGGCTTGCCGATTTGTTTGGCCGCTTGCTCCGTTACCCGCGCAATTTTTAAAATTTTCGATTTCCCGAAAATCGAAATATAAAATTTGGCGGCTTGTTCAGCCTGGCCGTCAAACCACAGAAATGGCGTGATTTTTTGGAATTGTTGCAACTTTGTTGATTTCATAATTATTGATAGGGCGGGGTTCCCGTGCCACCCATATTACACGGTACACGGCGTCTCCGCCGTTGAAATAATGAACCGCACTCATCGCTCGCCATTGCCAAATGTCGGACGATTATTCCCCCTCTCCTGGGGGAGAGGGCAGGGGTGAGGGTGAACCGGACAAACCCGGGCTCCGGCGACGGTTTATGGTAGTCGCTCAATGCGCTTTCCGTTTCTTCGCAATATCGCAAAGCATATCCGAATGGATGTTCAGACCCAGGTTCGTCATGTTGTATAAATGCTCGCTGGCGACGAGCCAGACGATCTCGCAAATCTGGCGTTCGGAATAGTGTTTAGACAACCGGGCGAAGGTATCCGGATTGACCTTTTTTTCTTTGGTCAATTCTGTGACGTAATCCAGCGCGGCCCGGTCGGCTTCGGTAAACAGGGCATTAGTCCGGTACTCGTCGAGAGCGTCGAACTTGGCCTCGTTCATTGTTGCTTTGACGACGGCTTTTCAATCGGTTCGAGAAAAGTGCTCATACACGCTTCAGGATTCCGGGCGAACCAGCATCATCCAGCCAACGCCGAACTTGTCTTCGAGCATGCCGAATTTCGCCGCGAAAAACGTTTTAGTCAGCGGCATCGTCACCTTTCCGTCCTCGGACAAGGCTTTGAACCTCGTCTCGGCTTCCGCCTCGGTAGGAATTGTGAGCGTGAGCGAAAAACCTCCGAAACTGGATTTCCCGGAACAATGGCCGTCCGACACCAACACCGAACCCTGGCCGATGGTAACATGGGCGTGCATCACCTTGTTTTCCGACCCCGGAGCCATATCGGGTGACTTCTCAGGGCTGTCTTTGAAGCGCATCAGCATTCCCACCTCGGCGCCCAAAGTGCGTTTATAAAATTCGATAGCCTCTTCAGCGCGGCCTTCAAAAAACAGGTACGGTTGAACGAGCAGATTATTGTTAGCCATATTATATTCCTTTAATTTTTAGTTTTTCAGTTTTGTTACAATTGTTCTTGTGTGGTTGGGACGACGTGCCACGCAACTGTTCCTGGTAGGGACGCCGCGCAGCGGCGTCACCGCCCGCGCAGAGCGGGCGGAACGAGTTTAGTGCGACGAACGTTTCCCCGGTGGCCGCGGTGCAAACCGCTAAGCTGTCGCCTCCGCAAGTTCCACATCCGGAACCGCTTCGCCCGAGAACGGGCACTGTTCGAGCACCGGCCGGACTTCAACCTTGCCACCGTGCGCCAAAATCGGACATTGCTGCGCGATCACAGTCGCTTCGTCCAGGTTATCCACTTTGAGCAGAAAGTAGCCGCCCACCGCTTCCTTCGACTCGGCAAATGGGCCGTCCGCCACAACGCGTCCGTTTTTTCCGGAAACGACTTTGCCTTTATTGTCCAACGGGCTGCCTGCGAGGACTTTACCCTGTTCCGCGAGATTTTTAAACCAGGCCATCATTTGGCCGGCGACTTCCTGCATCTGCTCCGGGGATATGTTTTTGTACCAATCGTTTCCACGAAATAACAGCATGTATTCATTTGTAGCATTTGTAGCGTTCATATTTTTCCTTTCAGTTCCTGGTTGTTGTTTATGTTCGATTTGTGGCTATTCAATGATATGACGAATGGGAAAACCCATTCAGGACATTTATTTAGCTTTGGGATCCATTTCCCAGATCGCGAATGTGTTGTTCTCCGTATCCTTGCAAATTGCGAAATAACCCATGCCGGGGACGGCGGTTTTTTCTTTGCAGATGCTGCCGCCGAGGCTTTGCACCTTGGCCATAGAGCGGGCCACCGACGGCACGCTGATGTAGTTGGTGATGCTTTGTTCAGGGTGCATACGGCTCATGACGGCGCCGTCCGGCGAGGCATCCGGACCGCCGGTGTCAATGTGGAGATAAGGATGCCCGTCAGGCGTGGTCATTCCCGGAAAAGGCGCGATTTTCCAGCCGAATAATGACTTGTAGAACTTTTTTGCGCGGTCGGTGTCATCCGCCGGGACGTCAAACCATACGATGCTGGATGCTGATTTCTTTGTTTTGCTCATAATTGATGTTGGTTGTTGTTTTCGCACGGTGCCAAAGCACCCATTCAATAATAAGACGAAGGACCTTGGGCTTCAGGACACCGGCTCGAGACTTTTTTTGGCAGATTGTTCTTCGCACGCCTGGAGCCGTTTTGCAAGGAATGCCTGCTCGGACTTGATTTCGGCCAATTCCAGCGACTTTCGGAAATGAACCGCAGCGGCCCGGGAATGGTTCAACCGCAGTTCAAGTTCGCCCAGCACGGCGTGCAGCAGATAATACGATTCCAGCGAAGGCAGGTCCGGGATGGCCTTGATCGCTTCGATGCCCGCCTGCGGGCCGTCCACTTCGGCGATGGCTACCGCGCGGTTCAAAGCCACCACCGGGGACACGTCGATCTCTCCCAACCGGTTATACAATGCCAGGATCTGTTTCCAATCTGTTTCGGCATAGTCCCGGGCCAGACTATGACACGCGGCGATGCCGGCCTGGAGGTGATATTCACTGATTTCGTTGTCCGCGGACGATTTCGATAAATGATACATTCCTCGCACAATCATGAGCCTATCCCAAAGGTTCCGGTCCTGGTCCTGGAGGCGCAGAAGGTTGCCTTCACTATCCAGTCGCGCGGGAAGGCGCGCGGCGCTAAAGAGCATCAACGACAGCAAAGCGTGCGTTTTGGGAAGGTTCCCGGCCGGATGTTCGGCCAGCAGGCCAGCCAGGCGGATGGCTTCCGCGCACACGTCTTCCCGGATCAATTTATCCCCGCTGGACGCCTTGTAACCTTCATTGAAGAGGAGATAAACAGATTGCAGGACACCGTCCAGGCGGCGGCCCAGTTCTTCGCCGGCCGGAATTTCAAAGGGAATCTGAGCTTCGCGGATTTTTTGTTTGGCGCGGGTCAGGCGTTTGGCGATGGCGGCGTCCGTGGTGAGAAACGCGCGGCTGATTTCTGTGACGCTGAAACCGCCCAGCGTCTTGAGCGCCAGCGCCACCTGCGCCTCGGACGGAATCTGCGGATGACAACAGACAAACATCATGCGGAGACGGTCATCGGCAATTTCCTGTTCGGGAAAGATGGCGCTATCCGGTCCGGGACCGTCGCGATCCATCAGCCGGACAATTTCGGGTTCTTTCTCGTGGAAAACTTTTTCGCGGCGAACGACGTCCAACGCAAGATTTCGCGCCGTGCGCATGATCCAGGCAGAGGGATTGTCCGGCACCCCATAATACGGCCACGTCTGGAACGCGCGCGCGAGGGCTTCCTGCACCACGTCCTCCGCCAGCGTGAGATGGTCCAACCCAAAGATACCGGTCAGTATCGCCACCATTTTTCCGGATTCATGCCGAAACAAATGTTCGACGATGCTCGATACCTGATGCGTCTCGTGACTCTTGCTATTGGAATTCTCCATATCTCGCACCTTCTCACGTTCTGACGGTCTCACGCTCTCACGCTCTCACGCTCTCACGGTCTGCAGCCCTTGGTGACTATACCGCGAAGGCGGAATGACTGACAAGTGACGTTTTGGTGGCGAGGGGCAAGGGGGAATCATTCTCATCCTCATCGTCATCCTCAAGGCGTCGTTCGTAATGGTCGACGTGGGAGCTTGTCCCCATATAATGTTGAATCGGGAAGTGGGTCGCGCGAAGACCGCGAAGTCCGCGAAGGGCAGCGCGGCGTGTTCGAAAGTTCATCCTCACGCAATGGTCACGAAGGCCGCAAAGATTCCTGAGGCGAGGCACGAGGCTCTAACTGAAAGCCCTGATAAGGGCGAAATATAACAGCCCGGGGCAGAGCGCAAGTCTGCGAGTGCGTCGCCCCGGGTAAACGGCGTCGAAATTATGCAAGAAACGCTTATTTGTTGGGATTATAGGGCTTGGCCGTGTGTAAATGAGATCGCGGTATTTTCTCACACAACGGGCACAAAGGGCGCAACGGAAATCGTTTTCCAAAAACCTTTGCGGCCCTGGCGACCGTTGCGTGAAAGTATTCGGATGGCTTCGGCGCGGTACGTCGTGAAAGAGGCCGGGAAAGATTTTTCCCGGCCTGTACGGAGTTAGAGCGGACTCACGTCGCGCTCGCATAAATTCCGTCATTGGTGCGTTGCGCGGTACTCGTCCACGACTTTTTGGGCCCAGCGCTCCTTCGCTCTGAAGGCTCCAGCTTACGCTCAGAAGCTTCCTCAGTCGCTCCTGCGGCTATGGGCGGACAGGACGGCGGGCGGGCCGGAGGGCAATGGCCGAGAGAGGATATTTGGGCAAAGCGGCAGCTTTGCCCTACCGAGGACATCGTCATTTGTCAGGGATTCACGGCGTAGTGGCGCCCAGTTTCGCAGGCGCTTCTCCTTGCCGAAAGTATGTAATATATGTATAGTTTTAGCCTTTTTCGTTTCCTGGCCAAAAACCGTCAAATTCCCCAATAAAACGGGCCTTTTTTGTCCAAAAAAGGCTTCGTTTCCACGTTTCCCAGCCTATAGGCAGAAAATGTGTAGTAGCGACCTTTTGTGTTCTCTTGCTCTGCACTTGGATCAGTTTTGCGCCAATTCGCGGAATTCGCGGACAAATGAAGTTTGGGCGTCGGTGGTAGCAGTGGCGGCGCCACCTGCATTTACTGGCAAGCGCGACGCCCTACCGTAATGACGATGAGGATGAGGATGATTGTGCGGCGGTGTCCAATGTGATCGAATCGAGGATCAAGTTAACCTCCGCACTGTCGACATATTCCTCCGGCAGTTGCAGTGACACCATGATCTCGTTCGTGGGGGTGCGGAGTTCGTAGAAATATTGGTAGCACGACGTTGACGAGGTCATCGACGTTGGCGGGGTGAAGTGATACCGAAAGCCGTTGTAGTTGGCACCGTGTATCCTGCCCGTGACGGGCTCGAGCGGGCCGGCGAGGATCTTTTCGTCGTCCAGGGCCGCGGCGAACCGGGTGCGCATATGGTCCGCATAGGTTTCCAACGGTTTGGGGTATGACGGTTCGAAGATGGCAAAGGTAATGACGGCGTTGTGCGGGCCCTCGACGTTGATGTTGAGAGTGGATACTTCGTTTTTGCCATTCACGTTTTCGTACTTGTCGTTTCGATGCTCGACGACATGCCAATTGCGGAAGTAGGTGAATTGGATTCCGTTATTATGGTAGATGGTTTGCAGGTGCATGCAGCTCAGGCATTCCTGCCAAATCCAGGCTCGCGGCACGCCCAGGCTAACAACGATAATTCCAAGAAAGAAGGCAAGGACGCCGTATTTCGGAAAGATGCTGGTTAATGGCGGTGTCCGGGTCGAAGGTCGACTGCCCAGCGAAGGTCGACCATCCAGGTCGTCTGCTGGCGATGGTACTGGCACCGCGGTTTGGGCGACCGTGGCCGTGGCCGTTTCCGTATGCATATATATGTGCGTATCCATGCCCAGTATTTCTGAATTTCGCGAGAATTAGCAAAATTCATGCCCAAGATTGCCGGCCCAGTGCCATGAGTGAGCACGATGAGGATGACCCGCCTTCGCCTGACTTCGGCGCGGCAGGCGATGAGGATGACGATATGCCCTCTGCCCAAAAATCCACAAATTCACCACCTGTGTGCAATCTCGGGACACTTGACGTCGAGGCCAGGCTATGCCGTCTCCATGGCTTTGTGAGCTTTTGCGCGATTTAACTCATTGAATTGGCGAAGGGTACAATAGTGGCTGTAGGGAAATCGCGTCGGTGCTGCCAACCGGCAATGAACAGGCGGTGAGGTTTTTTGGAGGTGTCGGGGATTGGCTTACTTCCTGCTTATTTCGGGCAAATAGACAGGAAATAAAGTCGCAAAAGTCGCATTAACATGAGCGTGGCCAACAATTTCAAAAAGAATTTCGCGGGTTTGCTTCGCGGACTGCTCCGCAAGGTGGACAATGGCGATTACGCTGACCCACAACTGGACCAACGTCCCATCACGCGCCAGCCCATGGCCGGGATGGCGTCCGCTACGCAGCACGCGCCCGCTCCGGGCAGCCTGGCCGCAACCGGAGGGATGGGAACGATTCCCGACACTTTCTCGGCCGCTGTGCCGGTTCGGAGCCAGGATCAAATTCAAAATCAAAATGTTTCGGCTTTGGCTTCGGAATTAGAAATGCCTTTACTGCCAATCCTGGAACGGTTGCCTGCCGACTTGCGGTCCAAATGGATGCTGGGGGGAGTGGACTTGCAGGCGGCAACGATTTCTGTGCCCGTCAAAAAGGTCCTGCCGCAATTGGCTTTGGGCGCGATCAAAATTACTTTCGGCGAATTGCGCACAGCCGCCCCGACGCTGTTCCGGACGGGTGAAGAGTACGATTCGCTTCCGATTGCGCTTCCGCTCAATGAAGTGCTTGCCCGGTTAAACCCGGCCATGATTCCACGCAACCCGACTCAACGAGTCGTGGCCGCTCCCGTGGATATCGCCGAACCGTTCGGTCCCGGCGCGGGAATCGCACTTGGCGCTCCGGTGACCCCGGCAGTGAAGCCCGCTCCGCCCACGACCCATTTTTATAAGAAAACTATTCCGTCCGATCCGGTCAAAATGATGGCAACGCCACCGGCGGTGGCCGGTCAGCCCTTGCCGTTCGTGCCACGGCAGACGACGCCCGTTGCCCCGCCGCAGCCGCCTGCCGCGCCCGTGGCTCCAACTCCGCCGATCGCCGCGCCGCAGCTTCCGCCGCAAACTCCGCCTTTGACTTTTACGCCCCGCGCCACGACACCGGCCGCACCGCTCCCGCGTGCCATGTCGCCAGGCGCACCAGCCACTCCGCTACCGCAGCGTGCCACGACGCCGGCAATGCCACCGACACCCAATCCGCGCGTCAATTTCAATCCCGGCAACGGTGGTTTGCATGGGTCACCTTTTCAAAATCCGCCCACCCGACCCGGCAATGGAATTCCGAATCCCGTGCCGCCGACGGCGATGGCGAAACCATTTGCCCCAACGCCGCCGCCGGCCCAGCCGCCCGCCAGGCCCGTGCCTGCGCCAACTCCCGCGGCCCCGGCCATTCCCGCCCAGGAAGCGCCGTCCGTCCTGATACCTCTCTCTGCCCTGTGCGAAGAATGGCCTGAACCGTTGCGCCAGGAAATTACTGCTTTCAATCTTGGCCGCGCCGGTGTGGTGTTGCCCATCCATTTAATCGAACCGGCGCTCAAGCGCGGACGAGTGGCTTTTGCATGGCAGTATGTGCGGTCGTGGATCAAACCCACGCCGCCGCCTTCCGCGTTTGACTCCACGGAAGTCGATCTGCCGCTCAAGGCGCTCTTGCCCCTGTTCATGCCGTCGGCCAAAAAGCCGGCAGTGCAGCCGCAAGCGAGGGCGGAGGTCCCGCCGTCGTCGGTCCCGAACCTGTTCTTTGGTTTTCCGCAGCCGCAGCCGGAGGAAATGGCTCCGCCGATTAACATGCCCGAAGCCGTGCCGCTCGTGAAGCCACTCGATGCGAAGTTGAACGATTCGAACTTTTACGTGTGGGGCGATGGCACGGAAGACCCGCACCTGGACGAGACGACCTTCAAGAAGGCTGCCGTGCCGGCCACGGATTTCACCAGCCGCCGCGCCATGCCGCAGGACATCATCAATAAAGCGATGAAACTCCCGGGCGTGAACGGCGCGATCATCGCCCTGGGCGACGGATTGAAAGTGGCGCAACAGCTCCCGGCGGAATTGAACGCGGACACCGTGGCGGCATTTTTGCCGCAGCTTTTCAGCCGCGTCAGCCAATGCGCGAAGGAATTGCGCATGGGCGACTTGAACAACCTCAATTTTACCCTGGGCAATATTCCCTGGAAAATTTTCCGCGTCAACGCGGTGTACTTTGCGGCATTCGGAACTGCGGGCGTGTCTTTGCCGACCGCGCAGCTGGCGATGCTGGCAGGAGAACTCGACAGAAAGAAATGACCTATGGCAATCATCAACCAAGCTACCAAAGAGTTACAGGTTAAAATCGTTTATTACGGCCCGGCGATGGGCGGCAAGACGACCAACCTCGTGCAGGTCCATGACCACGTGCAAACGGCCACGGGAAACAAAGGCAAGCTCGTGTCGCTGGCCACCAGCTCCGATCGCACGCTGTTCTTCGACTTTTTGCCGATCGAAGCCATGACCATTCGCGGCTTCAAAACCAAGTTCCAGCTTTATACCGTGCCCGGCCAGGTGATTTACAACACCACCCGGCAATTGGTGCTGCGCGGCGTGGACGGCATTGTGTTTGTGGCCGATTCGCAATACGAGAAGATGCCCGAGAACGTTGAAAGCTTCCAAAACCTTGCGGACAACCTCGCGTCGCTCAAACTCAACCTGGACGAAATCCCGTACGTGCTTCAATACAACAAGCGGGATTTGCCGAACGTGGCTCCCCTCGAGTACATGGAATATTTGCTCAACAATCGCGACGTGCAGGTGCCGTCGTTTTCGGCAACGGCCCACAAATGCGAGGGCGTGTTTGAAACTCTCAACATGATCACGCGGCTTTTGCTGCACAAATTCATCAACCAGAGCGCCCAGCAACCGCAATACGCATGATCTAAAGGACCCCTGTTTGTCGCTTTTGAATTGAATATGGCTACTTTGCCACAGCTCATTGAAGAAGACATTCGGAGCCTGAATGAAGCCCTTCAAGATTTCATCGCCAAAACGGACTCGGCGACCGCGCTCCTGATTGACCGCGGCGGCTTCCTGATTACCCACCAGGGCGAAGAAAGTGAATTCGACCTGACCACCATTGCCGCGCTGGCTTCCGGCGCGTTCATGGCCAATCAAACGATTGCCGGTCTGGTCAAGGAACCGAAATTTAACAGCATTTACCAGCAGGGCGAGCGCTTCAGCATGTTTGTGATCAATGTGGATGAAGAGGCGATGCTGGTGGCGATCTTCAGGTCACAGGCCGGTGTCGGTGTGGTGAAATATTTCGCATCCGCCGCCGTGAAAAGCCTGGCGCGCCAGCTCAAGACGGCGCGGGAACGCGCCCCGGGACAAGGTCTGGATCTTTCCGTGCTCAACGTGGCGAACGCCGGGCCCTTCTTCAAACGGAAATAGCTTCGCTGGCGTTGAAACGTTAAAGCGTTAAAGCGTTGAAGCGGATTTGTAGGGAATCATTCTCACCACCATCCTCAAAAGAGGGGTGGCGACGGCTCGTCGCCACATGTTTATTCGCCGTATCTAATCATCTCACGATTATTCTCCTTCTCCTCAGGGGCACGCAGCGATGAGGGTGCCCCCACCATCGAACGCAGACCAATTGCATCGAATAATTGCCATTAGGCGAAACAGTGCTAGATTGGCGGCATTCGCCATAACTAACTATGGCCATGCGGAGACAGAGGGTGGGCAAGGCCATTTCTATAACAACCAAAGGACACTGTATGCCAAAGAAAACTGCCAAACGCGCTGCTTCCAAAACCATTATCTCCCAACCTGAAGAATATGACCTTCTGATATTGGGTAGCGGGACAGCGGGCAAACTGTTGTCCTGGACGTTTGCGGCCAAGGGAATGAAGACGGCTGTGATTGAACGAAAATATGTTGGCGGTTCCTGCCCGAACATTGCCTGTCTGCCGAGCAAGAATATTATCCACAGCGCCAAGGTCGCGTCGTATTTTTTTCGAAGCGCCGAGTTCGGCATTACGAAGGAGAACACTCGAATCGACATGGGTGTGGTGCGCGAGCGCAAGCGCAAGATGGTCAAACACCTCGTCGATGTGCATTTGGCCAATTACAAAGCGAGCGGCGCGGAGTTGATGATGGGTTCAGGCCGTTTTGTCGGTCCTAAAACGATCGAGGTGACATCGGCTGATGGCGATGGTGGCAAACGCGTGCTTCGCGGCAAACACGTTGTTATCAATACGGGAAGCCACGCGACCATGGACTTGACGCCTGGAATGGCCGGGGCAAATCCGATGAGCCATATTGAAGCGCTCGAATTGGACCGGGTTCCCGAACACCTGATTGTCGTCGGCGGCGGTTACGTGGGATTGGAGTTTGCGCAAGCCATGCGGCGGTTCGGCAGTCGGGTGACCGTACTTGAGAGGAACAGCCGCCTGCTGCATCGCGAGGATGAGGATATTTCCGAGGCGATGCATCAGTTGTTCACGGATGAGGGAATTAACGTGGTGACAAACGCGCGCATCACTCGCGTCGAGGGCAAGTCGGGTCGATCGGTGATATTGCATGCCACTCGCGACAAACGGGAAATTGCGGTTGAGGGCACGGACATTTTGGTCGCCGCCGGTCGCACGCCGAGTACCAAGGGCATTGGGCTGGAACTTGCTGGCGTGGAATTAACAGACCGCGGTCATATCAAGGTGGATGAGCGCCTGGAAACGACTGAGCCCGGCGTATGGGCGGCCGGCGACTGCGCCGGCAGTCCGCACTTTACCCATATTTCCGAAAATGATTTTCATATTATTCGCGACAATATCATGGGCGCGAACCGCGTCACAACCGGCAGGCAGGTGCCATTTTGCCTGTTCACCGATCCTGAATTTGCCCGGATTGGCTTGAGCGAAACAGAAGCCAAAGAACGCGGCATCAAGTATCGGCTCGCAGAGCTGCCGATGAATCATGTGTTGCGCATCGGGACGCTTTCCGAACCGCGAGGCTTTATGAAAGCGCTCATTGACCCAGGGAATGATCATATCCTCGGCTTTAGCGCATTTGGGTGGGATGGGGGAGAAGTCATGGCTACGGTGCAGGTAGCGATGCTGGCAGGATTGCCTTATACCGCGTTGCGTGACGCAATCTTCACCCATCCGACGATGTCGGAGGGGCTGATACCGTTGTTCGGGAAAGTATCGGAGGTGCGCAAGCACTAATTCAAATTCGTCTCGGCCCAGCCGGCGATAACGCCGTAATGAAACGTCATATCATTGGCGTCGTAACTTTTATACCACTTGGCGTGGCCATCGCTGAAAAGAATGTTTTGGCCGCCAGAATGCACCTGCCAGAGTTCGTAAGGAGTGCCGTTGGTCGGTCCGCCCACGCAGTTTTGCGAATAATCATCCTTGTCTGCATCCTGCGGATCAAACGTATGGCCGGTTCCTTCGCCCACGCTATTATTGGGGATGCCGCAGGTGTCGCCGGACAGAACGTATGCTGCCGGAAACCGGATGGCAGAGGTGTCTACCGCGGCATCGTCGCCGGCCTTTATATAGGCGGCGCGTGAACCGTTGAAGTAATTGAATGGGCCGCGCATGGCGTTCGGCAATTGCACGTTGCCGGGACAGCTGTAGACATTGGTGCCCATGGTATAGGAGTAAATCTGTTGCATCCAACTGGCCTTTCCGGTGGCCGGATCAGTGGCATTCCAATAAATGTCGCCGCCGGATTCCGGATAAAATCCTCCATTATCGTCGGCAAACATTTTCATGCCCAAGCCGATTTGGCGCAGATTCGAAATGCATTGCGCGGTCCAGGCGCGTTGTTTGGCCTGGCCGAGCACCGGAAACAGCAAAGCGGCCAGGATGGCAATGATCGCTATGACTATAAGCAGTTCAATAAGCGTAAATCCTCTTGTTTTCTTCATTCTGAAATAGACGTCGCCGGATGAAGAAATGTTTCAGGCTTTTTTGGGCCCATTAGTGGTAGGGCGGCGCTCCTGCGCCGCCCAAATATTTCAATCACCAGAACAGATGCAAATGATCGGGCATTAGAAGATAATCACTAACGAGCCATGCCGTGGCGACGTGTTGCCAAATATCGTGCATCGTACGTTGAACTGATGACTGGGTGAGCCATCGTCCGCGTTTCTCAGTACAGACGGTAAGGAAAACCCAATTCGGTCCGTGGGGTGAAAGATGACGCCTTTGGCGGGCGTGCGACGTCCGGGATCGCGGAACGGGAATTCGTTCATGGAAAATTTCTAACGTATGGCCAGCACACACAAAAGTTTAATTTGGGCGGCGCAGGAGCGCCGCCCTACCATGATTATCACTGGCGCTTTCGCGGAGCTTTAATATTTAATGGTTCGATGTGAACCAAAACATCGCCGACGGATGGCATGCTGTCGCGGACTTTGTCCTTCACCGCGTGGGCAATTTCGTGCGAACGCAACACGGTCATTTGTGGATCGACTTCCACATGCATTTCAACAAACAGCAAATGACCGGCCTTGCGAACAAAACATTTTTCCACGCTGGCCACACCCTCGGTGCCGGCGGCGATCTGCCGAATTTGATCGATGATCTCAGGGTCCGGCGCCTGGTCCATCAATTCGCCCAATGCCGGACGCAACAAGCGCAAGCCGCTCCATCCAATGATGATCGCCGCAAAAATGGCCGCCACGTCGTCCGCGCAAACCCATCTGGGACCGCCGATGAGCGCCACCGTGATGCCGATGGCTGCGGCGACGGACGTGATGGCATCAGAGCGATGATGCCACGCGTCGGTCGTGACCGCCGTATTGTCCGTGTCCGCGCCTTCGCGCGCGACGAAGCGGAACATGCCTTCCTTGACCAAAACGACGAGCCCGAGCGCCACGAGTGTAAACCATTCGGGTTGCGGCCGAGAAATTCCGTGCAGCCATTCGTTAATATTCCATCCGGCCTTGGCCATGATCCATCCAGCCGCAACCAGCAGCATGATTGCGCCAAACGCACCCGCCAGCGGCTCAGCTTTACCGTGACCGTATGGATGATCTTCATCCGCGGGCGCAGCCGCGACCGTAATCGCCCGCCACATGATCAACGAATTAAAAATATCCGCGAAAGATTCCGTGGCGTCGGCGATGAGTGCGTGCGAATGACCAAAAATGCCGGCCAGGAACTTGGCCGCGCCCAACAACACGTTGACAACGATTCCCAAAAGAATCGCGCGTAATCCGCGTTGGAACCGGTTGGACATGTTCGTTTTTAAACAGAATTGGCGGAATGTTCAGAGTTATTTGCTGAACAATATTTCAAACAGGCCGGCCAGGCATCTCTTCCCTTCGCCAGCCGCTTCAACGTTTCAACGTTGTCAGATCATATGGCAAAACATGGCGTCGCGCAGCTTCGGCTCGAACCACGTGCTCTTGGGGGGCATGATGCCGCCGGCGTCAGCAATTTCCATCAGATCCTCGATCCCCGTCGGAAACATTGAAAAAGCGCAGGCGAATTCGCCACTATTCACGAGCTTTACCAATTCGTCCGTTCCTCGAATACCACCCACGAACGAAATCCGTTTGCTCGTGCGGGGATCGTCGATGCCGAAAACAGGGCCAAGAACATGCTTCTGCAAAAGCGTGACGTCGAGGTTTTCGATGGCGTCTTTGGATTCCAGGTATTTCTTTTGAAATGTCAGCGAATGCCAGCGACCCTTCAAGTACAAACCGAGCTTGTGTTTTGCGGTTGGCGCGGCCTGGCCCGTGGCATCGAAGTCGAAAATACCTTTGAGAATTTCCAGCAATTGCTGGGAGGTCTTTCCATTCAAATCCTTTAGCACACGGTTGTACGGCAAAATCTGCATCTGGTTATGTGGGAAAACGACAGTGAGAAAGCCGCCGCTATGGCCCGCGCCCTTGCGCGATTGAAAGACCCGCGCTGCCGCCGCGCTGCGATGATGGCCGTCGGCGATGTAGAGACAGGGGATTTTTCCGAATTGCTCCTCGATAAAGCGAATATCCGCCAGATCAGAAATCTTCCAGGCGGAATGGCGAACGCCGTCAGCCGCGGTAAAATCGACATTCGGTTTCCCTGAAGTCTTGGTGACGACAAAATCGTCCATGGCCTTGACGGCCTTGTAAGTCAGAAAGACGGGGCCGGTCTGCGAGTCCAGGGTTTCGATATGGCGTACACGGTCGTCTTCCTTGTCAGGGCGGGTGAGCTCATGCTTTTTGATGATGCCCCGCAAATATTCATCGCAACTGGCGGCGGCGACCAGCCCCGTTTGAGCGTGGCGCCCCATGACCTGGCGATATAAGTAGAAGTTCGGCTTGTCATCCCGGTTCAACACACTCTCGGACATCAGGGTCTGAAAATTTTCCAGGCCCTTGGCATAGACCGCCGGTGCGTCCACTGGCGTGCCGCTTGGCAAATCAATCTCAGGCTTGCTGACATGCAGGAAGCTGAGTGGATTTCCAGCGGCCATCTGGCGGGCTTCGTCGGAAGACATGACGTCATAGGGCAATTCGCAAATTTTGGGGGCGAGCTCCGGCCTGGGGAGCAGGGCGGCAAAAGGTTTTAATGTAGCCATAAAACCGGTGAAGATATAAATCCGCAGGCGCAAGCGCACGAATAAAAATGAGCCACTCTAACGCCGGAATTGGGAATTGTTCCGGATGCGCCTCGTGACTGGATTTATTTCTAACACATCCATTGACCTGGTGTATCTTTTTTGATACATAATGCTAATGAGTGAGTGTCCGCTCAACTATGAAAAAGAGAGCAATCGGGGTAATGATTTCAGGCATTTTCTAAAGGAAGAGGGTCTCTTGGAAGAGGTCGAAGAACTGGCGATGAAAAAAGCGCTGGCGATTGAATTGGAAAAACTGATTGCCAGAAATCAAATGACCAAGACAGAAATGGCCGTCCGAATGAAAACAAGTCGCGCTGTTGTAGATCGCTTGCTGGACGCATCCAATTCGTCCATGACCCTTTCCACGTTAGGGAAAGCCGCGCGGGCTCTCGGGCGTAAAATTAAGATCGAATTGGTCCCTGCTTAACTAATGGCTTCGCATCGCGGAATGTGCGTTATTGTTTCGTCCGACGTCCTGCCAGCCAAGATATCGTAAGGGTTCGACGACGATGAGGATGAGGCTAATTCCCCATTACCCCGGCGGCTTAATTCAACACGCTCTCCAAATAATGGCCCGTGTGGCTTTCCTTGCACTGAATTATTTTCTCGGGCGGCCCTTCCGCGACGATCTTGCCGCCGCCGGAACCGCCTTCCGGACCCAGGTCGATGATCCAGTCCGCGGTTTTGATCACGTCCAGATTATGTTCGATTACGAGTAGCGTGTTGCCTGTCTCGCGCAGCTTGAAAAGTACTTCGAGCAACTTGGCCACGTCGTGAAAGTGCAACCCGGTGGTGGGTTCATCCAGAATGTAGAGCGTCCTGCCAGTCGCCTTGCGGCATAATTCGGTTGCCAGTTTGACGCGTTGCGCTTCGCCACCGCTCAGCGTTGTGGCCTGTTGCCCCAGGTGAATATAGCCCAGCCCCACCTCGGCAAGCGTGAGCAGCGGATCATAAATCTTTGGCACCGCCCGGAAGAAATCCACGCCTTCGTCCACGGTCAGGTCGAGAACATCGGCAATATTTTTTCCTTTGTAGGAAATTTCCAGTGTTTCCCGGTTGTACCGTTTTCCGCCACAGGCTTCGCACGTCACATACACCGGCGGCAGAAAATTCATTTCTATTTTCAGGACCCCGTCGCCCTCGCATTTTTCGCAGCGGCCGCCTTTGACATTGAAACTGAAGCGGCCGGGCTCATAACCGCGGACTTTGGCGGCGGGCAGACGCGCAAACAGGTCGCGGATCTGGTTGAACATTCCGGTATAGGTGGCCGGATTGCTGCGCGGCGTGCGGCCGATGGGCGTTTGGTCAATCACGATGACCTTATCGAGGCTCTCGAATCCCTTCAAAGCGCGGTGAGCGCCGGGGATTTCCTTCGACCCGTAAAATTTGCGGAACAGCGCCCGTTGCAGGATGTCGTTGACCAGTGTGCTCTTGCCCGAGCCGCTCACACCTGTCACGCACGTCAGCGTCCCCAGCGGGATGCGAGCGTCGATGTTTTGCAGATTGTTTTCCTTTGCGCCCAGGAGCTCCAGCCATCCTTTGTCCGCTGAGGGAGCATTGCGATGTTTCGGGATGGGAATGGAAAGTTCGCCAGTAAGATACTTTGCCGTAAGGGAATTTTTGCTCGCGAGAATTTCAGGCAACGTTCCCGACGCAACCAGTTCGCCGCCGTGAATGCCCGCGCCCGGGCCCAGGTCCAGGATGTAATCCGCATGGCGGATCGTGTCGGCGTCGTGTTCTACCACCAGGACCGTGTTTCCGAGATCGCGAAGGCCCTTGAGCGTGGCCAGTAGGCGGTCGTTGTCGCGCTGGTGCAGGCCAATGCTCGGCTCGTCCAGGACGTAAAGCACTCCAACCAGTGCTGCGCCAATTTGCGTGGCCAGTCGAATGCGTTGTGCTTCGCCGCCGCTCAGTGTGCCGCTTTCGCGATCCAGCGTGAGGTACCCCAATCCCACGTTTTTCAAAAAGCCGAGGCGAGCCCGGATTTCCTTAATGACTTCAGCGGCGATCTTTCGTTGAAACTCCGAGAGTTTGAGCGTGGCAAAAAATTCATCCGCTTTTTCGACGGACAAACCGCAAATGTCCATGATGGAAAGCCCGGGAATCTTTTTTCCCTTGGTTTTTCCATTTTGGACTTTGGTTTCCGGAACGTTCGCAGCCGTGGACGCGCCATTTTCGTCGGCGCCGAGCGTGACGGCCAGGATTTCCGGTTTCAGCCGTTTGCCCTTGCAAGCATCGCAAAATTGCGGGCTCATGTATTGTTTGAGGCGATTGCGCACAAATTCGCTTTCGCTCTCATTGGCGAGCCGTTCGAGATTGGGCAGGATGCCCTCGAAGGGGCGGGAAACCTTATGCACCGAGCCCGCGCGCCAAAACGAAAAATCAATTTCGTCGCCGTTCGAGCCGTTGAGCAAAACGTTTTTGAAATCCTCAGGCAGGTCCTTATAAGGCGTTTCGAGGTTTACGTTGAAGTGGGCGGCCACAGACCGAAGGAGCGCCTTGTAATAAATGTTCATTCGCTTGCCCGAACGCCGCCACGGCTGGATGGCTCGTTCAAGCGGTTCTTCCGGCGCCGGCACCACAAAATGTTCGTCGAAAATCATTTTTTGCCCGAGCCCATGGCAGACCGGGCAGGCGCCCGCGGGAGCATTGAATGAAAAATGCTTGGGTGTGGGCGGATCAAAACTTTTACCGGTCGCGGGCGAACACATTTTGTTCGAGTGCAGTGTCTCGATCCATTCGGTTGTCGACCCGGACGGCAATTGGTGCAGCGCCAGCAATACGCCGTCGCCCCAGCGCAAGGCGGTTTCCACAGAATCGCCGAGGCGAACGCGAATCTTGTCATCAATGACGAGACGGTCCACAACGGCCTCGATATTGTGGAATTTTTTCTTATCCAGTTTTACCGGGCGGTTCGTATCGCCCAATTCGACAAATTCGCCGTCGGCGCGGGCGCGAACAAACCCTTCACGGGCGAGACGTTCCAGGACGTCACGAAATTCACCTTTTTGCCGGCGCACGACTGGCGCCAGGAGCATGACTTTGGTTTTTGGGGGAAGCGCGAGGATTTTGTCCACGATGTCAGTCGTGCTTTGCGGAACGATCGGCACGCCGGTTTCGGGACAGTGCGCCTGGCCGATATGTGCGTAGAGCAGGCGGAGGTAATCGTATATTTCCGTGGTGGTGGCGATAATCGAGCGCGGGCTGCTGCCGGAACTGCGTTGCTCGATGGCAATCGCCGGGGACAGTCCTTCAATAAAATCCACATCCGGTTTCTGCAACTGATCGAGGAACTGGCGGGCGTAGGCCGAGAGACTTTCCACATATTTGCGCTGGCCTTCGGCATAAATGGTGTCAAAGGCAAGCGAGGATTTTCCGCTGCCACTCAGGCCAGTGATGACCACCAGCTTGTCGCGGGGAATCTGAAGCGTAAGATCTTTCAGGTTATGCTCTCTCGCGCCGCCTATGCGAATCAGTTCTTTGCTCACAGCTAAAAATTTTTCGACTAAACCAAACTGTTATATTACTTCAAACCGTCTAAATTCCAAGCACCAACAATCCTGATAAGCTTAATTTTTGAAGATTGAATTTGGGAATTGAAAAAATACGCCCATTTTGCCAATTTTTGGCGGCCACAGACATTATTAAATGACCGACATCCGCTCAAACGCCGACATCGAACCGTGTCTTTCTGTCGTCATGCCGGTTTTTAACGAGTCAGAAACCATTGCGAGCGTGGTTAAAAACGTCCTGACTCAGCGCCCCGTCCAGCAATTGGTTATCGTGGACGATTGTTCCACCGACGGCACGTGGGATAAACTGGAGCCGCTGGCGCAAAACGAACCGCGTATAAAGCTGGTTCGCCATCCGGTCAACCAGGGTAAAGGAGCGGCGCTTCGCTCCGGGTTTTCAGAGGCCACCTCGCCTTTCGTGATCGTCCAGGACGCGGACCTTGAATATGATCCGGCGGAATATTACCGGCTTCTTACGCCGGCGTTGGCGGGCAAGGCTGACGTCGTCTTTGGTTCCAGATTCATCGGTTCAGACGCCCATCGTGTTCTGTTTTATTGGCATTCGTTGGGGAACAAATTGCTAACGACCCTGTCCAACATGGCGAGCGGCTTGAACCTGACCGACATGGAAGTTTGCTATAAATTATTTCGCCGCGAAATCATCCAAAACGTTAGGGTCGAGGAAAACCGATTTGGTTTTGAGCCGGAAATCACAGCGAAAGTGGCCCGGATGAAAGTGCGTATCTATGAAGTCGGGGTTTCCTATTATGGACGCACGTATGCCGAGGGGAAAAAAATCGGCTTGCGCGACCTCTTCCGCGCCTTGTGGTGCATCGCCAGGTACAATTTCCTTTAAAATCTCGTAGGGGCCGAAGTGACGAGACTCAAATTCTTTAGCACTTTGATCAACTATTTAGGGTCGCCTGCTCTACCGTTTTTATCTTAAATTGAGAAATGCTTTTTCCGGCAGCGACATCCCCACGAGAGCCAGTCCGCGTCGTTATCACCGGCGCCGGAATTGTGACGGCATTAGGCGTGGGTTGGAGGTCCAATTCCGATGGTTTTCGCGCGGGCCGCACGGCGTTCCGTCCAGTGAGTTTGTTTGACGTAAGCCGCCACCGCGCCAAAACCGCCGCCGAAGCCGATTTGCTCGAAACATTGCCGCACACGCGCCTCGATAGCCGGCGGTTGGGCCGGCTGGACAGGGCAGGGCGGATGTTGCTGCTCGCCGCGCACGAGGCCTGGAACCAGGCGGGTTGGGAACCTGCTGAAAATGTGCCGCTGGTGCTGGGGACCACGGCTGGCGGCATGATGTTGGGCGAAGCCTATTTTCGCCAGGCCTTGCACAATCCTCACAGCCAACGCGGCCAGGCATTCCGCGCGGTCTGTTATCAACCGCAAGTTCAGGCCCGGCTGGCAATGGAAGCGCTGAATTTCAGCGGGCCAATCAGCATCGTTTCGAACGCGTGCGCTTCAGGCGGAAACGCCATCGGCCAGGCGTGGCAAATGATTCGTTCCGGCCAGGCTGCGCGCGCCGTCGCCGGCGGTTTCGATTCTTTATGCGAAATGGTTTATGCGGGCTTCGATTCGCTGCAGGCCCTGTCGACGACCGTTTGCCGCCCGTTTGATGCGCGACGCGACGGGTTGGCGTTGGGCGAAGGAGCCGGCGTCATCATGTTGGAAACACTCGAAAGCGCCAGCCGGCGCGGGGCGAATATTCTGGGCGAAATTACCGGCTATGCATCCTCCATTGACCAACATCATCTGACCCAGCCTCATCCGCAGGGCAGCACAACGCAGGCGGTCATGAAATCGGCCTGTGCGACCGCAGGCGTGACACCTGAGAATATTGGCTATATCAACGCGCACGGCACCGGCACCGTGCTCAATGACAGTTCCGAGGCCATGGCCATTACCGAATGGGCCGGCGCACGGGCCGCTTCGCTGCCGGTGAGTTCCACCAAGGCCAACATTGGTCATTTGCTCGGCGCTGCCGGCGCCGTCGAAGCGGTGGTTTGCCTCATGGCCTTGCGTGAACAATGGCTGCCGCCGGAAATTGCCTTCGAGGTTCCCGACCCGGCCTGCAAATTTCCAGTAGTCCATCAGCCACAGGACGCGCGCGTGGAAGTAGCGCTGTCGAATTCGTTTGGCTTCGGCGGCGTGAACGCAACGTTGATTTTCAGGAGGTGGGCATGAGCCGGATTTTCGTTGCCGGGCTTGGCGCCGTCTCTCCCGCTGGCTGGACCGTCGCGGCCATGCGCGAGGCTCTTGAATCGGGAAAACCGCTGCCTCCATTATCACTCCAAGGAGGGTCTCCAGAAAAATCGCTGTTGGCGCGTTTAGTCCCGGCGCCACCCGTCCGGCCCGAATTTTTGTCACATCCACGTTTGCGGCGGACGAGCCCGATAACCCATTACGCGGCTTCCGCAGCGCTCGAAGCCATGGCCGGGATCTCACCCGAATCCCTGCGCGATGCGCGGATTGGGCTGATTGTCTGCCTTCAATCTGGCTGCGTGCAATATTCCTGCCGGTTCTACGATGAAGCGTTGAAAAACCCGGCGACCGCCAGCCCGCTTTTGTTTCCGGAGACAGTTCACGCCGCGCCTGCGAGCCATGTTGCGGTTCTCATTAAAAATATCACGCTGGTCTCATCGCAGATTGGAGATCCATCCTGTTTTTTGCAGGCGACGGCCCAGGCCGCGCAGTGGCTCGGGGAAAAATGGGTGGATTTTTGCCTCGTGATTGGCGCGGAAGAACCGAACTGGATAACGGCAGATGCCCTCCGGCATTTCGACCGGGCAACTTGTATCAGTGCGGGCGCAGGCGCGGTTTGCCTGGGTCGCGAACCCAATCCGCCACTGGGTGTTGAATTGACGGCCATTACGGATGCGCATACCTATTCCACCGTAAACGGCCGGGCCCAGGCCGCCCGGGCGATGCGGAAGCAATTAGATGCGTGCTCCGACGCGGGAAATGGTACAGAGTTGCTGTGCGATGGCCTTGGAAACAGTCCGCGCACGGACCGCGCGGAACTCGCTGAGTGGCGTGATTGGACTGGCGCGCGGCTCAGTCCACAGAAGATTCTCGGGCAGGGATTAATGGCCGGCGCGGCCTGGCAATGCGTTGCGGCGTGCGATGCCCTGGCCAATCATCGCTTTAATACAGCCAAAGTCAGCCTGGTCGGTTTTAATCAGCAGGCAATCGGCGCCCAATTTCAAGTTACAGCACCGAACGTATGACCCAAGTCGTCGAACCATCGAATTCTGTTTCGGGAACAGTCCCCGGCTGCCCGTCATCCACTCCCAGGGTGATCATCATCGGCGCGGGCATTGCCGGGTTATCGTGCGGCTGCTATCTGCAAATGAACGGCATCCAGACTGAAATTGTGGAATCGCACGAATTGCCGGGTGGCCTGTGCACGTCATGGAAACGCGGTCATTACATGTTTGACGGTTGCCTGCGCTGGCTCATGGGCGCTCTTCCTTCTTCCCTGTTCCATCAAATGTGGTGTGAACTGGGCGCCATTGCCGGAAGAAAAGTATTTGTCCATGACGATATTTTCCGGATTGAAGCGCCAGATGGCCGGACGCTGACCGTGCCCGCGAACCTGGACAAACTTGCCCAGGAATTGAAGCGCATTTCCCCGCAGGATGCGCGTCACATTGATCGGCTGATTAAAGACGCGCGCGGGTCCATGTTTCTGGAGCCGCTAAACAAACCGATCGAACTCATGCCTCGCCGCCAACGCATCCGCGAGGGACTCCGTTTCCTCCCGATCATTCCCATCGTTTTGCGATGGAAGAATTTGACTCTGGGTGAATATCTGAAGCGTTATCAAAATGACCTCGTGCGCAAGACGCTTCGGGTGATGACCGGCAGCGAAGAAATGTCGGCGTTGGTACTGGTCATGGTGCTGGCTTTTCGGGCTCGCACCGATACGGGCTACGTCGTCGGCGGTTCCTGGGATTTCGCGATGTCCATGGCCGAACGCTATGAGCGGTTGGGTGGCTTTTTTCGGTATAATACCAAAATCACGCGCATCCAGGTCGAAAACGACCGCGCCTGCGGAGTGGAATGTGAGGACGGCACATTGCTTCCAGCCACCACGGTCATTTCCTGCGCCGATGGCCACGCCACAATTTTTGAAATGCTGGGCGGACGATATGTGGATAAAAAAATCCGATTTTTGTATGAAAAATGTCCGACGTTTCACGCGCTAATCCAGATTTCTCTGGGGCTTAAGAAGGAGTTTCCCGATGCACCGCATACGTTAAACCTGATTCTGCCCGAGCCGGTGACGGTGGATGATCAAATGTCTCACGACTGCTTCGAAGTCGAATCGTTTGATTCGACTTCCGGACTTTGCGCTCCCGGGACCATGCTGATGACCGTGCGATTGCCCACCCGGCATGAATTCTGGCTGGAATTGAAACAAAAAGACCCGCGCCGTTATCGGGCGGAAAAAAAGAATGTCCTGCGGCGAATCATCGCCATCCTGGACAAGCGATTTCCCGGCCTCGGGCGGAACATCGAGCGGTTCGACGTTGCAACGCCCGCCACATTTGTCCGTTACACTCACAATTGGCGGGCCAGTTACGAAGGCTGGCTTCCATCGCCCAAAATCCTGGGCCGCCGTATCTCTTACACGCTTCCCGGGCTGAAGAATTTCTATATGGCCGGCCACTGGGTGATTCCCGGCGGCGGATTGCCTTCAGCCGCCCTTTCCGGGCGCGAAGTGGCGCAAATGATTTGCGCGGAAAAGGGGAAAGTGTTCGCCGCTTCCCCGGTGTCAAAAGGCAGCTAGGGGTAATTTGCAAGCTTAACTTGCGGGGAGTTCATATTGGCTATAACTTTATTCCATGAGCATTGAAATGCTTCAATCAGAAGTGCGCGCGCTGGCAACCGAGCAGCGACGCAAGCTGATGGCTTTTATAGTCGCGATCGAAGACCAAAACCGTCCCGGCTATGCCGCAGAATTGGCGCGAAAGATTGACGATAAAACCCCCGACCACTGGTTGACAGATGAACAGTGCGCGCGTGAATTAGGCCTTGATTCAAAATGAGCAATTCACGGCTGCTTATTGCCGTTGATGTGTTTCTGACTCACAGCAACAACCCCGCCAGACAAGCCGTCATATACGCCGCCAGTAACCCTCCAAGCATTGCGCGGAAACCTACCTTGGCCATTTCGCCTCGGCGTTCGGGCGCCAGCGAGCCGATGCCGCCCACCTGGATGGCGATGCTGGAAAAATTGGCGAAACCGCATAACGCATAGGTGGCAATCGTAAAACTGCGCGGATCCAGGGCGAGCTGTTTTGCGTGGCTCGTGAGATCGAGATAGCCGACAAATTCATTCAGCACGATGCGTTCGCCTAAAATCTGGCCCACGGCAATCGTGTCATGAGTGGGCACTCCCATGAGCCACGCAAACGGGGCATTGATCCAGCCAAAAACAGTTTGCAGCGTCGCAGGATTCGTCATTCCGATGTGCCTTTGCGGATACGTAAAAACATAATTCGCCAGCGCAATCATGGCGATAAACGCAATCAGCATGGCAATGACGTTAAGCGCCAGTTGAAAGCCGTCGCTCGCGCCGCGGCAAATGGCGTCGATGGAGTTGGCCGTCGTGCGCGGAACGGTCGCCGGCATGCTGGCGGCGGTTTCACTTTGTTGGGTTTCCGGCAAAAGAATTTTTGCGATCATCAGCGCGGCGGGACAATTCAGGACGGACGCCGTGAGCAAATGCCCAGCCATATCCGGATAACCTGCCTGGATGCCCATGGCCGCGTAGACGGCCGCTACCCCCCCGGCGATATGCGCCATGCCGCAAACCATGATCGTCATGATCTCGCTTTGGGTCATTCGCGGCACGTAGGGACGGATCATCAAGGGAGCCTCCGTCTGGCCCATGAAAATATTCGCGCAAGCCGACAACGTCTCGCTGCCGCTGGTGCGCAGTGCCTTGCGCATCACCCATGCGATGGCCTGGACCACGCGTTGCAAAATCCCCCAATGATACAATAGCGATGACAGGCTCGCGACGATGATAATGGTACCCATCACCAAAATAGCGAAAACGACATTGTTTTCGGAACCAAAGGCCTGGCTGAGCAGTTTGTCATCGGCAAGCGGCCCAAAGACGAATTTGCATCCCTCACTTGAAAATTGAATGAGCTTTTGGACAATTTTTCCCGCAAATTCAAATAAAACCTTCCCCCCGGGCGTTTTTAGAATCAGCACAGCCAGCACGAATTGAAGGCCGATTCCCCAGACGACCGTGCGCCACGGAAAGAGTTTCCGGTTATAGGAAATGGCCCACGCGGCGAGGATCATTGTCATCCAGCCGAACAGGCTGATTAATCTGAGTTCCATCTAACTTTTAAATTCTGTGGCAGGGACCCCGCTCTCCACAAGTGGCGCCGCCACCGGCGCAACGCGTTATCCCTGCCATTATTTGCGGACAATCTGCTTGCAACACTGTTTATAGACGTGCGGATGGAGCACGCCAACGAACGGCAGGTTGCGGTAACGCTCGGCAAAATCGAGTCCGTAGCCAACTACAAAATAGTCAGGAATTTCGAACCCGGCGTAGTCAGCCTGGATTTTTTCGATCCGCCGCGAGGGTTTGTCCAGCAGGACGCACACTTTGATCCGGCGTGGCTTGAACATCCGCAACCGCGGCAACACATGGCGCAGAGTCCTGCCCGTGTCCAGGATATCGTCAATCAGGAGAACGTCGCGGCCACGCACGTCCAGTCGCAGTTCCTTCGTAAAAACAATCTCGCCTGATTCCGTTCCCAGGCCGTAGCTCGAAACGCCGATGAAATCCATCCGCATGGGCAGGTTCAAGTGACGCATCAAATCCGCCAGAAACATGACCGTGCCGTTAAGGAGTGAGATAATCACCATTTCGCGCCCCCGGAAATCGCGCTCAATTTCGCGGGCCAGACTTTTGATCCGCGCGGCAATTTGTTCTTCGGTTATCAGAATGCGCTCCACTTCTTCGCGCCACTGGCGGGAGGCCGAGCCGGCCGCCATTCGAGCCGGGGCGGGGGCGGACCTTTCCTGTTTCAGAATGGCCTCTTTCGCAGTTTTTTTGCCCGAATGACGAGTTTTGGGTTTTTGTCTCAAGCGTTAGCGCCTTTGGCGGAAAATTTTGCGGCCGCGCCGGCCATTTGCCGCGCCAGCCAATCCGCCTCAGGCTTGTGGTTCAGGTTTTTTGCCAGCGTCCATTCCTTGCCATTCCGCTCGCGCAATTTCAAGTCATAATACGCGGCATGACCAACCGTCGCGCCAATCTCCGCCGCAATATCAGCGGCGTCCGCGCTCTTGACTGACATCTCCTTTTTATAGCCAGGCCAGGCGGTTTCGATAGCTATCGTTCCCGCGGATACCACGACCCGGCTCCGGCGAAACCAAAGGTCACAAACGAAAAGCAGCATCAACAAATCCATCGCCCCGAATACGAGCGCAAATGGAACCGGCGCGCGGTAAATGATAAGGAGCCCTACAATCACTGTCCAAATCAGGCACAAGACCGTTGCGCCCGCCGCAAATCCGGGAACCCGCCCGCTCGGGAAAATAAATTCTTTGCTCTCAGGCAGGTCGTTGATTTCGATTTTAGACTGAATTTCCCCGCGAATTTCATCCAGCGAAAGTTGATATTGCGTGGTGACGTTTTCTGGAATCGCCGGCTGTTCTGCCGGTTTAAAAACCGGGACTTCAAATGACGCCTGAAAGTCCGGACCCAAAAGCCGCGCCCATGCTTCCAGCCGCCAATGCGTGCCGTCTCCCGTGGCCGGCGTGGACTCCGGCTTGTCTTCAGGCAATCGGAAAAAGACCGGAATGACCGTCTGGCCCGATTGCGTTTGCGGCAAATCCGGCCGCAGCCACGCTTCATCCCGCCACAGCACCCGTTCATTCGTGCGCAGATTATTCGCCGGCCCGGTTGTCTTGCGCCGCAAACAGGACAATGCAACGTGCCACCCGTGTTCGGGCCGCAGCATGCCTGGAACCCGGATTTGCCCCATCAACGCGCCGCCCGCTGGCGCGGGGACCGAGGCCATCTCAAAAATTGCCCGCCCAAACCTGCGCCACGCTCGCGTCGTCCAGGTTGCGAACACCATGAGTGCCAGGCCGATGATCGGAAAAATTAGCGCCATTAGAACGGCGTGGTTTCCCTGGCGCCATTGCCACGGCACGATTGCCAGCGAAATGGCCGCCGAACCGAAGCACCAAAAAAACACAAAAATCCACAACAGCAAAATCGCCTTGTTCGAGCTGGACCGGATGCGGCCGCTGGCCCAATCCTTGCGCTTGAGCCACGGTTTTTCTTCCTCGTCGCGTTGTCCGGCCTTGCTTTTGAGCGCTTCGCGCTTGGCGCTGATGCCAAAAATGAGAGTAACAAATCCGATGCTGCCCGCGATCGTGCCAAGCATTTCAAAGGCTTTCTTGCGGTCAAGGCCGCCCACGATCAGGCCGTCGTGGATGAATCCCACCAGTGCGACAATTCCCAGCAGAGCAAACGGAGCCGAAAGCAAGGCCGCGCGTTTGCGGGAACTTTTGGGATCGGAACGCAATTCGGATTCGTCTTTGAAAATAAGACCCATATCGAGCCCCTTCAAAATACACAGGTCCGGACGCGTAAGCCAGAATTTAACTATTAAAAACTCAGGATTAGAACAGTTGAAGGAAACCGCTACCTGTTAAACCGAAGCTTTACAGTGGCGCTTCCTCGTTCAGTCTCGATTTCGCCTCTTTCAGCGCATCGGCGAGCAAATGCGCGCGCTTCACAAAATCCGATTCAAATTCGACTTTGGCGATGACTTTGTTGGCGTCCGGATTCAGAAAAACGACCTCCGGCAAATTTGGGTGATGATTGGGTTGGCCATTTGTCGAATGAATCGCGTCATCCACCAGTTGGAGAACTTTGTGGTTCTCGGCAAAACCATCTTCAAACACCAGGACGGTGTCGTCACGTAATGCGTACAGGTCGTGCAACGTCGCGCCGCGCGAACCATCTGACGAGATCTTGCCGGTGCCGTCCAGGTATTCAGGAGATGACGCCACCCATGCAATCGGTTTGTGTTCCGTAGCGGCTTCCTTTTTTGCAGATTCCAAATCCGCCGTTCGCCAGGCGGAAATGGTATAGCTGCCAATACGGACCGTCACTTTATCAGCGGCCTGGGCATTCATCAGCGCGCCGATGAGCCACACCGTCGTGCAAAGCAAAAGCAACCGTCTCATGGTAGATGTGATAACCCTGTTTTCCACTTTGTCAAGTTTACGAAAGCTTTGCGAAAGCTCCAAGCCTCAACCACCAATATCCGGAGAAACGAGCTTGGAGCTTGGAGCTTTCCCTGGTGCCTGGCGCCTGGGATTTGGATGTTTTGCAGCGTCAGCGCTGCAACGCTTCAACCGTCGCCTTCAGACTCTCCACATCTCCCACATTCAACATTTGCACATTCTTATCAATGCGCTTCATAAATCCGCTCAGCACGGTTCCCGGCCCCAGTTCAATGAATCGAGTGAAACCCTGTGAGATCAAATAGCGCATGGAGTTTTCCCAGAGAACTGACGAACAGACCTGCTCAACCAGGCGCGCGGAAATGTTGGCATCGTGCGCCTTCGCGGTGACATTGGAAATGACCGGAACTGATGGTTCGGAAATTTTAATTTTGGCCAATTCAGCCTGCAACTTCGGCTGCGCGCTCGCCATGAGCGGGGAATGATATGCGCCGGCCACTTGCAGCGGGATCGCCCGTTTCGCCCCTTTGGATTTTGCCAACTCAACCGCCTTGGCGATTTTGTCAGCCTCGCCTGAAATCACGATTTGGCCCGGGCAATTCAAATTTGCCAGCGTCACGCCCGCCTCCGTGCAAACGGCGCGCGTGGGTTCTTCATCCAGCCCGATGACCGCCGCCATGCCGCCGCGAGTGGCTTCGCACGCTTCCTGCATGAATTTTCCGCGTTCACGCACCACCCGCAGGCCGTCTTCAAAAGACATCGCGCCTGCCGCCGTCAACGCCGTGAATTCGCCCAGCGACAACCCGGCTGCTGCGTCGAATTTGAGCCCCGGCGCCTGTCCCTTGAGCAATTCAAAGGCGACCCAGCCGACCAGAAAGATTCCCGGCTGCGCATTTTCCGTTTTGGTGAGTTCGGATTCCGGCCCGTTGAAACACAACGACGCCAGATCGTATCCCAGCGCCGCGTTGGCGCGGTCAAACCATTGGCGGGCAGTTGGAAAAGTTTGGGACAGGTCCGCGCCCATGCCGGTCGCTTGCGCGCCCTGTCCGGCAAATAAAAGAGCAGTTTTTGTCATGTAAACGGAAAGTGTGACCGGAAACCTTCAAACTGAAAACTAAAAAGACAACATGGCAATGGGGGTATGGTGTATGGTGGGTCACGACGTGCCCGTCGTGACGGCGCGCGCCGAAGGCGCGTGCAAGTTCCTTGATAACGGATTCGCGCATTGAATCCCTGAATTACGATGAACCGGGCCGCGAACCACGTCCGGAAGACTCTCCCTCACCCCTGCCCTCTCCCGCTTGGAGAGGGAGAATCGTCGTCCGATTTTTGTCACGGCGAGTGGCAAGATTCGTTCATGCTCCCAATGCATGCGGCACAGTTGAAAGAGCTTTCCGGTGAACTGCGTCCGGAGCGCGGCTGTGTCGAAGACCAGCCGCAGCACGTCGAGACTTTCGGGGGTGCCCCTTTGCCCTCCACACAGCTGCGCTCCGTGTTCCAGCCTTTTGAAAAGAGAGAGCCTTTCGACCGGGCATCATCTTTACTTAGGTCCATCGACCAACTACGATCGACTTCTGCGCAACGCACGTCCAGCCAATCCGGCAATTCCCAGCAAAATTAACGCCGCTGTCGCCGGTTCAGGCACGGGAGCGGCCACGATGTACAGGCTGGATCCGCTGTTGAACGTGGACGTGGGGTCTGTGGCGGAGTCGTAATAAGTATTGTTATTGTAGGGTATGTAGCTGTTATTGTTTTCCGCCGGATATCCGCTGGAATCCAATGCCCCATAGGCTGCCTGCGGCCCGCCGTTGGCCCAGGAGGTGTAAGTAGAAACGGCGTCGAAGTAAAAACTGTTTCCCACGCTCAAACCAAGGCTGCTTAACGGCACAGTGATCGAGCAGAAATTTGCGCCCGTGCCGCCCGCAGTGTAGGACACAGTTGCGCCTTGCACCCATCCGCTATTATAAAGGTAGGGTGTAGCGCCGGTGCCATAGGTGTCAATTACAGCATTTTCACCGCTGCTGATGCCGATGGCGGGACCAAATGGATTGGAGAACCCTGTGTACCCGTTCCCGGCCTGGCCGACAATCTGCAACTCAATCGCGTAGAAAATGTAGGCTGTCTGCGGTGCGCTGGAATTGATCGTAAAACTAATGGTGCTGGCATCGTTTTGAACACTCACACTGCTGATGCCCGCGCCATCACCGGTACTGCTGTAAAGGGAGGTGCCCGGGCCCGTATAAGTGGCGGCACCAGCAGGCAAACCGGTGAGCGCGAGGGCAAAAAGGAGGAAAGAGGCGGATAACGCAGGTTTCATGGGCTTTACAAGGGTGTTTTGACTATTAAAACCCATTTCCGCGAATTTGGCTACCCTCACATCTGTATGGTTTTTGGGTGTACCCGCCCGTAAAATGGGCGGATTCGGCCTGTTCGATGTTGGGCGTTCAGCGTTCGGCGTTCGGCGTTTAATTATTTCCGCCACTACTCCGCCTCAATCTCTATCTTCCCCATCCGCAATCCCGGCGAAGTCGCCTCAACGGTAATCCCGCCTTCCTTTGTCCCACCCACAATCCCCAACGCCAAACCATGAAACGCCTTCCGGTCAGGGGAGGGGAACGACGTCAAATCCGTCGCATCGCCGTTGTCCGTGGCAACGATCTCGCCCGGACCCGAAACCTGAAAATGAATGACATTGTCCGCCTGCGGCACCACCAGCCCGTTTTTATCCTCCACCGTGACCGTGACGTACGATAATTCCTTCCCGGCCAAATCAAGTTTTTTATGATTGGCCGTCAGCACCAGTTTGGCAGCGGGACCCGCAGTCTTGACATCGTCACTGGCCCATTGCTTGCCGTTCTTGTAGGCGACGACCTTGAGTTCGCCCGGTTGATAGGTGACTTCATTCCATTCCAGGCGATACTCAAACGGACCCTTTTTCTTGCGTCCCAACGATTTGCCATTCTGAAACAATTCTGCTTCATCGCCGGAAGTATAAACAAAAACGGGAGTGACTTCGCCTTCGCGTCCCGGCCAGTTCCAGCATTGGGGTACGATATGCGCCATGGCAAAATCCGGCCGCCAAACCGATTGATACAGATAGAAGCGATCCTTTTTGAATCCCGCCAAATCCACAATCCCAAAATACGAACTGCGCGACGGCGCACCCGGTTCGTAGAAGGGCGTCGGTTCGCCAAGGTAATCAAAACCAGTCCAGACAAATTCGCCGGCCACAAACGGGTTGCTGTCCTCCCCGGCAAATTCCGCATCCGGAGTTGTGGCCCAGTGCGGAGCCGAAAGGTCGTAGGAACTCATCTGAAAATCCTTTTCCCCATCATTCGCGTTGGTATTGACCGGGTAAAAATATTCTCCACGCGAACTGATGGTTGAAGCCGTCTCGCTTCCGAAAAGAGGTTCGGTCGGATTGGCCTCACGAAAGGCGGCGTATTTGAACGGTTTATAGTTGTAGCCGAAAACGTCGAGGTTGGTTTGAAAACCGTCGAAGCCGGAATCAATGTGATCGCACGCGGCAGTCGTGGGGCGCGTGGGATCTTCCTCATGGGCAATGCGCGTTAGCTCAGCCGCGATCTGCGGTCCGCGCGATGTGCCCTGGTCAGGCACTTCGTTGCCGATGCTCCAAAGAATGATGCTTGGATGATTACGATCGCGGCGCAACTCTGCGCGCCAGTCCCGCTCGTGCCAGTCCTGGAAGAGCAAGTGATAGTCATTCGGCCGTTTGCCCTTGCGCCAGCAATCAAACGATTCATCCATCACCAGAATTCCCATGCGGTCGCACAAATCCAGGAGTTCCGGCGCAGGGGGATTATGGCTGGTACGAATCGCGTTGCAGCCCATCTCCTTCAGGATTTGAATCTGGCGCTCCAGAGCCGAGACATTCACGGCCATGCCCAGCGCGCCCAGATCCGAATGATCGCAAACGCCATTGAGCGGAACGCGCTTGCCGTTCAGGAGAAAGCCCTTGTTCGCGTCAAATTGGATTGTGCGAATGCCAAACGGCGTTTGATACGAGTCAACAACGCGTCCGTCTTGTTCAATCGTCGTCACCACCACATACTGTTGCGGATTTGAAAGAGACCATAATTTCGGATGCGCGATGTGTGATCGACTTTCGAATGTGCCCGACTGGCCGGCGACGATGTTCAAATTGTCAGATGTTAATGAAGCGACATGGCTCCCAATCCTTCCATCGGCTTTTAATTCATAAATTTCATTTTTTGCCGAGAGACGAGCATCTGAGTGGCTGTCATTCCTCACGGTGAAGCGCACGTCGACAGAGGCGGTGCGTGAAATCATTGACAACGTAGTGACATAGGTTCCCCAATGGGCCACGTGAATGGGCGCAGTCTTGACCAGCCAGACATTGCGATAAATGCCGGCGCCGGGATACCAGCGCGAAGAATCCCTGGGATTGTCCACGCGAATCGCCAGGACGTTTTCGCCGCCCACATTCAAATAGCGCGTCAAATCCAATTCCCACGAAGCGTATCCGTAAGGCCAGCCGCCCACATAATGTCCATTGAGCCAGACATTCGCGTATGACATCGCGCCGTCCACGTCCAAATAAATGCGCCGTCCGTTGTCCGACAAAGGAATGTCGAAATGCTTTCGATACCAACCCACACCCCAGCACGGCAATTTGCCGGTCTCGCCCGGGTCATTCGTATTGAACGGCCCTTTAATTCCCCAATCATTCGGAAGATCCAATTTCTGCCAGTCGCCGTCGCGAAAATGCCGCTGCACATAGTCCACATCTGCGCCCACGTTATTTCCCGGCCGCGCCACGGGCTCGCCATCCTGCACAAAGTCGTTTGCGCCGGACAACATCCACGGCTTCATATTCGTATAGCTCAACGCATCGCCGGCGCCCTGCGGATCGCCTTGAGTAAAGAGCCAATCCGAGTCGAGCGACAACCGCTCACGAACATCCGTCCCTGCCACTGTGGTCGGCGCAAAAACTATTGTCATTAAACAGACGGTGGCCACGGTCGCGATAATATCGTTAATAACCCTCATAATAATAAAAAGAGAATACCTGCCTTATAGCATGACTATGGCTGTGGCCAAAGGGATTTTTGGCCACCCCTCACAAATGTATGGCTGCCACAAATTCCTGCTGCAACCTTTCACCGCGCAGGTGTAGCATGGCCTCATGAACCCGCGCTTCTCATACGCACACGTGCCCGCCTTGAGAAAAAGCGCTGTCGATCCTTCCGATCAGCGGGATTGGCCTCACTGGCCTCTCCTGCCATATCTTGTTGCCTGCCTCATTTTCATTTCCACCCAGGCCCACGCGCAACTCACACCGGTAACAAACGTCCTCCAAATTTCCCAACTCAGCTCGCAAAACCCGGCCACCGCTTATTCCATTCACCTCGAAGGAACTGTCCTATGGGCAAATGCCGCCGAAGGCCAATTCGTGTTGCAGGACAATTCGGACGCGGAGGAGTTGCAAATGAATTTGGGCGGACAAATTCTCAGTCCCGGACAACGGGTGCGGTTGGACGGCAGCGCCACCATTACCACACGAATGGCTGGCTATCAATTGGGCGTGATGGGACCGGTGGTGGACGATGACGGCATCCACACCATGACCGAAAAATCCGGTTCAGCCTGGCTTCCCGCGGGAAGTCATCCCATACGTTTGGACTGGTTCAATGGCGCGGAGAAGTATGGATTGGCAGTTGAATATCAAGGACCCGGATTACCGCGCCAAAAAATTCCCGATGCTTCACCAGAGTCCCGGCCGTCAGGGAGTGGGTCACCAACGGAGCCCGGCCTTGACTATGCCTGTTATCCAGCCGCCGGTGAAATTCTGCCGGACTTCCAGCATCCCATCCGAACTGGCACCGTCTCAAATTTTGACCTGAGTATCATCCCGCAGCCGGAACATATCGGCGTGCAATTTACCGGCTACCTCGACGTTCCGCGCGACGGTCTCTACACCTTTTACCTGACATCCGATGATGGAAGCCGGTTGTTCATCGGCGCTCCTCCTCCCTCCGTTGCAGTTCTTGGCATGACAAACCTGCCCCAACCCAAATCCATGGATATCGGGCAAGTCCTCGGCCAATTTGTATCAACAGAGCCCCGACCGTTAGGGAGCGGGTCGGTTCCGCGCAGTCGGGAAACCGAATCCCAAAACTATCAACGGGTTGAAGTTCGAGGAAAGATCACATTTGCCAGCCGGAAAGGTTCCGGATGGGAATTGGAAGTTACTTCCGAGACCGGCCGGCTGCGTCTCGAAGTATCCGCCGCCGCCGGCCTGTCCACAACGAATCTGTTGAACACTCCGGTGGATGTCGTCGGACTCTGCCAAAGCATCTATGACGCTGACGGCAGGAGCGTGGGCGGCGTGCTTTTGGTGTCCGGCGCAGAGGCGATAAAAGTCCAGAACTCGTCCGAGCCTGTCAACAGAGCCGTGACCATGAGGGAACGGTCAGGTGTGCTCCCAACTTTGACAACCGCCAGCCAGGTCCATCAACTCAGCCGCGAAGAGGCGCAGCGCGGGTATCCCGTCCAAATCCGCGGTGTGGTTACATGCGTGTTGCCCGAACGCCAGGCTTTTACCATTCAGGATTCCACACGCGGAATCTATGTTGTTGATTCGTCCGAGAGCCGGTCCGTCATTCCCGAAATCGGCGAATACTTGCAAATCGAGGGCAAGACGGATCCAAGTCTTTTCGCGCCGATCATTGACGCCAACCTCGTGAAAGACCTCGGACAGGGACGCATGCCTCAGCCGATCCAGCCCACCTGGGACCGCCTCATGAATGGGAGCCTGGACGCCCAATACGTTGAGCTGGAAGGCGTGATTGCCACCATCGGTTCAAACAACCTGACGCTATTCACCGGAGACGGACGTCTGCGCGTGGAACTCGCCGTTGTCGGCATGAAACCGGACGAATTGGAACGCTACGAGGACGCGGTCATTCGGATACGTGGTTGTTTGTTCGCCTCGTGGGATTACGTGACGCATCAGGTAAAAATCGGGGACGTGCGGCTGTACGGCGCCGAGATTTCCGTGGATCAACCGGCGCCGCGCGATATGTTTTCCCTTCCCCTCAAAACGGTTTCCGACCTGTTGGAATTCAATCCGCGGGCCAGCGTCTTTCAGCGCGTGAAAGTTTCCGGGGTGGTCATCTGCGCGCAACCGCCGCAATACTATCTGATGGACGGCGGGAACGGCCTGCAATTCGTTCTAAAAAAGACCGTGCCTGAATTGCGTGAAAGGGACCGGGTGGAGGTGGTCGGGTTTCCCGGCCTGAGCGGGTTGTCGCCGCTGTTGCAGGAAGCCGTGGCGCGCAAGATTGGCAGCGCTTCTCTGCCCGCGCCAAAAAAATTGGCCGGCGAAAATCTAATTCAGGGCCAATACGATTCCACTCGCGTAAGCATTGAAGGGCAGCTCGGCGAGGTGACCGAAACAGCGGCTGGCGAGGCCCTGGAAATGTCCGCCGCAGGACATACGTTTATGCGTTGCTCAGTCGCAGCGACGATTCCGTGCGATCACTTGCGCCGGGCAGTCGGTTGGAATTGGACGGCGTTTACGTGGGCGAAGGCGGGAACCGCGCGCTGGGACAGGACATTACGTCTTTCGAACTGTTACTGGCGAGTCCCGCCGATATCAAAATTTTGGCTTCGCCGCCGTGGTGGACCTTGAAACGCCTGCTCGTCATTACTGGCGGACTGGTCTGCGTGCTCGCCGCCGCGTTTTTATGGATCACCCAGCTGCATCGCCAGGTGGACCAGCGCTCTGCCGAACTGGCCGTCCAAATCCGCCAGCGCGAAACCGTGGAACACCAGCGCGCGATGGAACAGGAACGCACCCGCATCGCCCAGGATCTGCACGATGAACTGGGCTCGGGCATCACCGAAATCTCCATGCTGGTTTCGCGGGCAAAACTCAGCAGCGCTTCCGACGAAAAACGCCATCAATACCTGGAACTCGTCCGCGAGAAAGCCCGCGAAACGGTTATGGTCCTGGACGAAATTGTCTGGGCCATGAATCCCCGGCATGATTCGCTCGCGTCATTGGTCAGTTATTTGTCCATCTACGCCGACCGTTTTCTGGGACTGGCAAATATCGCGTGGCGGCTGGACAACGCCGCCGGTACGGCCAATCCCATCGTCGATTCGCGTTCCCGGCACCAATTATTTTTGGCGTTTAAGGAAGCATTGACCAACGTCGTGCGCCATGCCGGCGCGACCGAGGTGTTGCTGTCTGTGCGCGCAGAAAACGGAGAATTGCTGCTAAACATTTCCGACAATGGCCGCGGTTTCTCGCCGACCGCTCCTGCACCGAGTGAAGCCATGGACGGCATCGCCAATATGCGCACGCGCATTGAAAAACTCGGCGGCCGGTTCGAAATCAACGGCGACCCAAACCACGGCGCCACCGTGCGCTTTTCCGTGCCATTAACAGGTCCACATTCATGAAAACTTCCGATCAAGAAACCCTGACCAGAATCGCTATCGTCGAAGATAATCGCGTCATTCGCGAAAGCCTCATGGAATTCGCGCAATCGGACCCGGAATTTCGCTGCGTCTGCGCCTGTTCCACCGCCGAGGAGGCCCTGAAAGTTATCCCCAAACACGAGCCCGAAATTGTCCTCATGGACATTCAATTGCCCAACATGTCCGGCATCGACTGCCTCGCGCAACTGAAACGGATATTGCCCGCCGTGCAGATCATCATGGTGACTGTGTACGAAGATACTGAGCGTATCTTCAAAGCCCTGCGCCTGGGCGCGTGCGGTTACCTGTTGAAACGTTGCACGCCCGAGGAACTCATCGCCGCCATGCGCGAAGTCCGCCAGGGCGGCGCGCCTATGTCGCGCGAGATTGCCCGCAAAGTCATCGTATCATTTCAGGAACCCGTGAAAGCCGCCGCTGAAGTGGAAGATCTCTCGCCACGCGAGCGCGAGATACTGGAATTGCTCGCCGGCGGCTTCCCCAACAAAACCATCGCTGACCGCCTCGGCCTGACCGACGGCACCGTCCGCTGGCACCTGCGCCACGTGTATAACAAACTCCACGTCCGCTCGCGCACCGAAGCCGCGTTGAAATTCAGATCAGTCAAGACAGGGTAGGGCGAACAGAGAATCATCCTCATCCTCATCGTCATCGTCATCCTCAAATGGGATAGGGCAAGAGGGAATCCTCGTCATCCTCAAAGAAAGGATAAGATTTTAAGGTGCTTTTACCCGAACCGTTCGGCCCGGCGAACATTCGCATCCGTGGCGTCGACGCGCTCACCGGATGATATAAATGTCTCCGGCATTGACCCTGGAAGGCGGTTCAATTTTTTTAACTTCGACTTGCCGTCCGTCAGGGAAAACTTCGTAGATAACACCGTCGTGAGATTGCAAAACGCTCTGCCCGGAGGCCAGAACTCGCTCGCGTGCGGCAGCAAACGCCGAACCCGAGATGGCAGGAAACTGGCTTTCAAGCAATTGTATGTCCTGGTCTGACATGGCGAAACCTTTCGCTTCCAATTATAAATCAAATCCACAATCCAATCAATCTGGTTTTGCCTTTGTTTTCGGTTCGATGTTTTGCCGGCCGCATTCCGTATTAATTCTCAGTTCCTGCTTTTCCCATTCACAAACCGAATCCCGCTGAATTTCTCTTTTTGGTCAATGAAATAGTCGTGGTTAAAGGAATAAATCTCGAGCCGATTTTCGTAAACCACGTGCAATTGGTTTTCGTATTGTTTCGAACGATTGAACACTCGCCAATTAATAATCGGCGCGCCCGGAATCGTGAGAATTTCGTCATCACTTCGTACGACCACAATCGCCTGGTCCAACTCGATAATCGAACCAAACGGAGCGACCGCGCCGTAAACCGGGTTTCCGCGTCGCGGATCAAAAGTGATTTGGCGCAGAACACGGAGCCGCTCCTGCGCATTCTCTTCCCAGGGCGCATAGCGCGCCACGGTCATCGTCCCTTCGCTCGCCTGGCAGATTTTATCCATGCCGCCCCAGCAATATCCTTTCTGGTTGAAGATTTGCTCCGGCCGTAGTGCCTTTTCAAATCGGCGTTGCACCTTTGGCGCTTCGCGCCATGACCGTCCGAGATTCGTCGGTTCAAATTCCTTTCCATTCTTTGGCCGGTCCAGGTCGTCGCCGTTCGTCACGTATTCCGCAAAGATGCCGCCCTGTTTATGCGACGAGCCCATGATGCTGTAATACGCCCAGGAACAATCGTTGCAATGAAGTTTGTCCACTTGCTTCGCCTTGCGCGTGTCGCCTTTGACCCAGTCATCCAGTTCAAATTCAAAAAGCCCTTCCGGTCCCGCCGCCAGCGCCAGCGCCCCGTACGAGGCATCCACGGAAATGACCGGGCAATCCCAGAGTTGCAGGGCCTTTGGATTTTTCTTGGTCTTGGCTTTCGAATGCAATTCATTCGCCGGAATGACAAAGACGCCCGTCTCGCAAACCGAGAAAAAGCCCTTCATGTAAATCGTGGCATCGATATGCGGGAAAGGGAAGGGCGAGTCTTTTGTGTTCAGCAAATAATATCTCCAATCAACCATTCGCGGAGTCTGATGATGCTGCGCCAGCCGCATAAACTTATTCTGAATCACCTCGCGCACCTGGGGATCCTGATGGATGAGGTCCCGCTGATTTTCGTATAAATAATCGCTTCGGCTGAAAGCGCATTGCATCGGCAGCGCCAGATCCTCGGGCACGCGAAATTCGGAGATTAACCGGTCCCAATCCACCGTATGCACCCGGCCGTCAATGGTGAATAGGTAAAGCTTGCCCATATAGATTTGGGAATCCCAGAACTGACCGTCCAGGACTAATCTCAATGGTGCAATTTGCTTTGTATCGCTCATCCGATATGCGAACCGGCTGGTAAAACTTAGCTCTTTGAGCAGCTTTTATACCCTAAAAAGGGGAGGGAAGGGCGTTTCGGGCGAAAAAGCGGGGGGGAGCGGAGAGTTGCAAGTAGCGTAAGCGTAACAGCTTAGTTGCAAAGCAGATCCGACGGGTCCGACCGATCCGTCAGATCACTTTACACGTTCACGATTCCCTTACAATCAGGGTAAGCGGAACAACCCCAAAATTGTTTGCCGCTATTTTTGCCGCTTTTAGCGGTGCGCAGGACCGTAGGTTTGCCGCACGTAGGGCATGGTGGGATTTGCTCCGCCGGCTCTGATGAATCTGGCTGATTCTTCTTTTGTTGGCGTGCGGCCAGGCGGGCCGTGGCCAATTGCTCGCTGTAACCGCCATCCTCGATGAACGCCCTTTCAAGCGAGCCAATCTGCTGGTCGAGCAGGTAATTGGCCTGGTGAATCAGGCAGATGGTTGCATTAGCGCGCACAGCTGGGTCAGCATGCTCAAGCCAGCGAGAGTAAAGGTCCCACCGCTGTTGGTCAGTTAATCCGGTCAGATCGCCCTGGGTTTTCGAGTGCCGCTTCGGAACGTTGCGCACGGCCATTGCCTCGGGTGAATCCGGCGACCATTGTGAAAGGCGCCGATGACGCAGAAAATCCTCATAATCGAGCAGCAATTCTTCGAGGCTGGACCTGGCAACATTGAGCAAGCGCAATTCCGTCTGCGATGAAGTGGCAGCGGCCCGGCTCCCTTCGGCAATGTTTTGGCGGCCCGAACGCGCCGCCTGAATCATCTGGTCCACCGTGCGGCTGCGTGGATCGAGAAACTTTTCACAGAAAAAATAAGTGGCATCATAGATAAGCGTCGCCGTTTGAAAACTGCACGTAGTACGGTAACCGCCGCTGGGTCGTAATTTCATAGGGTTTGGTTACCTCTGAGATTACCCGCGCGGCCAGCAAAAAACCAGATCCGTCAGATCGGTCAGATCCGTCAGATCAAAAAATAGTTGTTACCTTTCCTCCTCCTGCGCGGATATACACATAGAATGATCACCGACCACACAGATATGGACCTCGTGCGGCAGTACGCACAGTGCGGATCCGAGGAGGCTTTTGCCACTCTGGTATCGCGGCATGTCAACCTGGTCTATTCCGTTGCCTTGCGCCAGGTTCGCGACCCGCACCTGGCGGAGGAGATTACCCAAACCGTCTTCATCATTCTCGCGCGCAAAGCCGGTTCGCTCGGCTCCGCAACGGTGATTTCCGGCTGGCTTTACCGGACCGCGCGATACGCATCCGCCAAAGCTCTCACCCTGCGCCGACGCCGGCAAGACCGCGAACAGGAAGCCTATATGCGATCCCAATTGCACGATAATCCATCAGACACGCACACCTGGCGCCAGATCGAGCCACTGCTGGAAACGGCCATGGGCCGGCTTGGGCAAAGTGATCAAAACGCCCTGGCGCTTCGATTCTTTGAAGGCCGCAGCTTCAAAGAAGTGGCCGCCGCGCTTGGCACCACCGAAGCCGCCACCAAAATGCGTGTGAATCGGGCCCTGGAAAAACTGCGGACCTCCTTTGCCAAACGGGGTCTGGCGCTTTCGGTGGCCGCCGTGGCCGGCGCGCTCTCGGCTCATTCCGTTCAGGCGGCGCCTATCGGATTGGTCACTTCGGTCACGGCCGTCGCGATCAAGGGAGCGGCCGTTCCGACATCAACGCTAACACTCATCGAAACAACATTGAAACTTATGACATGGACCAAAATCAAAACCGCCCTTGTGGTCGGTGCCGTTGCGCTCCTGGTCGCCGGCACCGCTACCGTCACTATCCAACGCGCCAGGGCCAACGCCGCATCGGCATCGCCGCCTGACCGTTTTGCGGGTTACGCCACCCCTGAAGCCTCCGTTCAATCCATGATTTGGGCTGCCGGCACCGGGGACCTGGAAAAACTTCCCGCGGCGGTGACAGCGGACCAAATGGACGGATTCCGGGCTAAAATGAAAGGGCTATCGCCGGAGCAAATCAGCCAGGCTCTCGTGGCATGGGCTCACGGCATGGCCGGCTATCAAATCACACAGAAAGAAGTGATCTCCGACGACGAAGTTCATTTGCACATCCACGCCACACCCTCGGCTGAGGCCCTCCACAGCGGGAAAGTGGTCATCAGAATGAAGAAAATCGGCAATGAATGGAAATGGGCTGGCGATGTGAATTGAATTAAACCCGAGGCCTCAAAAACGCGTCTGGTCTTGTTTTATGAATCGAAATAGAAACCAGGCTTTTACGCTCATTGAGCTGCTGATGGTCATGGCGATCATTGCGGTCCTCGCTTCGATTCTGTTGCCGGTGCTGTGCCGTGCCAGAGAACGCGGCAGCCGGACCGATTGCCTGAACAACTTGAGACAGGTCGGCCTGGCCATTCGTTTCTACGCGGAAGATGACGCGGACGCATTGCCCGTTTTACCGATTCCAAACCCGTATCCAAACGGCATCGGCGCCTACTACAAACAATTGGTGAAAGGTTATCTGGGACTGACCGGACCGGCTTCGCCGGCCGAACGCGTTTTCATTTGCCCCTCGGACCACGTCATCTCCAGCCAGATGGGCCACGCGTTTACGAGCTACACGTTTAACGGATACGAAGTGGGCCCCGGCGAGATTGCGCGGATAACCGGCCAGAAGTTCGGTGCCATCCGGAGACCGGGCAAAGCGGTTCTGGTTGGCGAATGGCCCGCATTCTTTGGCGGCTCGTGGCATCCGCCCGTTAACCAGAATTACCCCGACGCAAAAAACGTGTTGAGCTTTGTCGATGGCCACGCGGCGCTAACCCGAATCTATTGGGACCGCATTGCCGATTCCGATCCCGGCGACTACGAACCGCCGGCGGGATACGATTACAGTTGGGATGGGGAATGAGCTGTAAACACTTTTTCTGGTTCGCAGATTTAGCTGATAGACACAGATTTGATTTCGCGCGAAGGCCGCGAAGAACGCGAAGGAAAACTCACACAACTGACACATCGCAAAACGTTTTGAGATGTTTGGATGTTCATTAAGCCCCAAGGCTCAAGCATCATGCGCTGACGCTGAATCTATATTCTGAATTGCGAATTTAAGGATGGCAATTGCGTGCCACTTCGCTATTGTCGCTGCAAGTTTATGGACACCCATCTCGATCGAGAACTGGATGCGTTGAGAGAGAAGATACTTGCCATGGGCGGCCATGCCGAAGCCGCGGCGAACCAGGCCGTGCAATCGTTGATTCAACGCGATTCCGACCTCGCGGCGCGCGTCAAAGAAAATGACGAAGTCATCGACCAACTCGAAGTGGAGATTGACGATTATGTGGTCCTGCAATTGACCAAAGCGCCGCTGGCCACGGACCTGCGGCTGGTGACCGCGGCCATCAGAATCTCACACGACCTCGAACGGATTGGCGATGAAGCCACGCAAATTGCCAAACGCGCCATCGAGTTATCCCGCGAACCCGCCGTCGGCTCGCAATTCAACGTGCCCCAAATGACGATCATCAGCTTTGAAATGCTCAAAGCCGCGTTGGACGCCTTTTCCAATCGCGATCCGGTGGCCGCCCGCGCCGTCATCCCGCGCGATCAAGAAGTGGATGCGCTCAACAGAGCCGCCCAGCAAACCCTCGCGCAGTATATGGTCGACCATCCCGATACCATCAAGCGTTGCCTCCATTGGATGGTCGTTTCAAAAAGCGTTGAACGAATCGCCGATCACGCGACCAACATCGCCGAAAACGTCGTCTACCTGTACGAAGGCCGGGACATTCGCCATACGGGAATAAAGAAGGGTACTGTTTGAGAACCGCGAAATACGTGAAACACTTTTTTCGTCCGCAGATTTCGCAGATTGACGCAGATTAACGCGCAGAGTTTTTCGCTCCGCAAAGCCCGTCAGGGCTGACATATTTGTAGAACACACGTACCCAATGAAAAATTAGCTCCGTCAGGAGCGGCATCGTCTGGTTCACTCCGTCGTCAATATGGACCGCCTCACGTTCTCACGTTCTCCAAGTCTCAATGCTCAATTGGGGTGGCGACGGCTCGTCGCCAGGTATTGTGAGAAAACACGACGCGCTGTCGCGCTAAATCACCAAAACCCAAACTCCGAGCACCAAGGGCAAGGGGGAATCATCGTCATCCTCATCGTCATCCTCATCCTCAACGTTCACCGGCACGGCGGATGTTCGCAAGTGGCGCTGCCACAACGCGCCATCGGCGCGCGAGGCGAGAGCGGTTGAAAGCGTTTACACAGTTTACATGGTTCCAAATCAACGGCTTAAGTGTTTACACAACCGTTTACACACCATTTACATTTGTATAAGCGGTTGGATCAACAAAAAAAATTCCCGATTGATGGTGGGACAGTTCCTGATGTCAATCCCTTGACTAAAAATAAAAAACCGACCCGCCAGACATGTCAGATCCGTCCCAAACCCCAGACTATGGACTGCGGACTCGGGACTAACCCGGGGATTCTATAATATCCTGCCTTTGTAAAATTGTGCTCCATATTCTCTCTCTCAAAAACGAGACAAAATCTCAAATCTGCTGTAAATGTTTTACGCACAGCATGTTGCGAAAAACACCGCAGGACCAACTGTCCAAAACATCCCGATGGATGGGGCGACAGTTGGTACGACTCATCTCTTGACAACAATAAAATGGAAAAGGGGAATCATGCTCATCCTCCTCGTCATCTCGTCCTCAAAATTCGATGTTCGGCGTTCGGCGTTCAGCGTTCGATGTTGGATATTGGGCATTGGGTATAGGGCCTTGGGCACTGGTTCCCGGGGCATTTCTGCAGAATTCACGTCTAATTACCATGAGAATATGCATCAAACAGAAATCTGCGGTTTTCGACTAATAAATCTGCTGTTGGCGTGTCATACCTTGTGAATACGTGATACGACGTCTTGAGTTTAGAAGCCCTGACGCATGAATGAGTCAGCAAATACCAGGTCGGAATGGCCTTAATGCGACCAGATAAAGGCAACGCCGAGTCGCCCGGCCCGAAGACGATTGAGGAGCTGTTTACAGCCCTGGAATCGCCGCTCTTGAGCTATGCCTTGCGCTTTATGGGCGATCTGGCGCTGGCGGAAGACGTCGTACAGGAAGCGTTCATGAAACTGCATGTCGAATTTGAACAGGTGCAACAGCCACAACGATGGCTGTATCGCACCGTCCGCAACCTGGCGCTGAACCAGCGCCGGAACGCGGGTCGCACCGTTTCGCTCGACGCGCCTTCGGCCAGTGGCGCTGCCACCGGACAGGAGCCGGTTGCCGAACACGCCGACCCGACATCCATTCCGGACGAACAAATTATTCGCCTTGAAGGCATCGGCCTTGTGCGCCTGGGACTTGAGACGCTGGACGAACGAAGCCGCGAACTGATTCGGCTCAAATTCAATGATGAACTTTCCTACAAAGAAATTGCCGCGCGCACAGGGCTGACGGTCAGCAACGTCGGTTTTATTTTGCATCACGCGCTCAAGACGATCGCCGCGGAACTGGCGAAGACGGGAGTTGTGCCATGAATCCTGAACAGCCATCACGCGAACAAATCGAAGCCCGCCTCACTGCGCTGCTGCTTGGCGAATTGCCCGCCACGGAAGCCGAACTGTTACGCTTTGCGATTTCCAGGGATCCCGAACTGCAAAAACTGCACGACCAGCTTTCATCCACGATCGGATTCGTGCGCGAAGCGATGAAGAATCCAACCGGTGCTCCAGTTGACCGGGAAACACCGCTGAAACTGGCGCAAGAACGGCGGCAAAAGCTGCTGGAACATTTCAAGACGGCCCGGCCGCAGCCAGAGAACCCCATGGGGCTCAAGCGCATTAAATTTCCCTCTACGCAGTCGCTTGCAGTTGCGGCGATTATCATTTTTGTGATCTGCGGACTCGCCGCCATATCCCTTCCGAATTTCGTCAAAGCGCGCGCCACCAGCCAGGCCAACTCAATCATCAACAATGCCCGGCAGATTGATGCCGCGAAAAATGAGTGGGCCCTGGAAACGCACAAGCCCGCCGATGCCGTGCCGACGTCCAATGATTTAACGCCTTATCTGGAGGGAAATAAAATACGGTCGGTCGCAGGCGAGAAATACGTTCTAGGCCGAGTGTCTGAACCGACCGTTGCGGAATTGGGCGGCAAGCTATTGAGCGCACGGGGAACGTACGGTTCCGGCGAAATCACACTTTCAGAAGGGCAAAACGTTGCCGTCAACAATATGCAACAAACCGCTCCAAGGCCGGTGACCGATTATAGACTCGAAGCCAAATCTACTCAGTCCCACTTATCGCCAAACTCCACAGGCGTCAACAATACTGAAGCTGACAAATTGCTCGCGGCGAATACGCCGATGTCACCGCCGGCCCAGATTGCATTGCCAAAGACAGACTCATCCCAGAGTGAGACAGATCGGGGAGAAGTCTTTTCGCAAAATGTTGTTGGCTATGTGAATCTCAACCCTCCTCCCGCCGCATCGACGCCGAGTACCGAATCCACCTTTGCACCGTCATCATCTTCCGCGCCTCAAGTGAGAGTACAGACCGGCATTACTGCATCGTGGGCCAAAGTGCAACCGGAGTTGCCAGCTACTCCAATTGCTCAGTCAGCAACGCCACCGCAAGTGACCGGAAGGAACATGCCCACGCCCGCAGGGGGCACTTACAATTTTGCCAATATGGGAGCGCGAAATGGGGTGGTGGCTGGAAATAATTCTTTCGGCGGTGGAACTGCTTCTTTCGGAGACGGCGGAGGTGGTGGTGGCGGTGGCGGCAGTGCAGCATGGTCGTCGGTTACAAGCGCGAATTTGCAGGCGCAGGGGTTCGATTTCATGACAAACGCCTTCGTGATGGGCGGGGACCGAAACATTGCTGACCAGCCGTCTTTGAATAATCGGGATAAAAAGAGCGAACGGGCCTTGAGCGACCTTGGTTTGTCTGCTAATTCGGCGGCTCCGGTCCTCGTGCCACCGATGCCATCCGGCGTGGCAGGGTCGGAAAGGCCGGAATCCGTACACAGCGAATTCGAGAAACTCCGGCAGCAGCCGCGACGGGAAGAAACACAAAAAGAGCGAGCGTTACGTGAGTTGCAGGGCAGCAACCGTGAAATGCGAAGGTCTGAGCATGTGACGCCAATTCCGGCCAATGCCGCATCAACTCCGCCACCCGAAGTTGCTCCGTCGATGGCAGCGTCAGCGCCGCCGGAGCCGGAAACTACACTTGCCGCAGGAATTGTCCTGCCGCCTCAGCCGGGAGTCGTTGACACCGCTCCCCAGGCCCAGGATTCGGGCGGTGGAATGCTTTTTATAAGTGGTGCAGCGAGCATGCCACCAGCGCCGGCGCCGAAGGTCGAACTGAAGGACCAGGCACGGGTTGGCCTCCCGCCGCAACCGCAGCGGCGTCAGAATGGACCGATAGACCAATTTTACCGCTTGGACGATGAGCAAACGAAAACGTCCCCTGCGCAAGCCGACAAACCCTTGCCCAAACCGCCGGCCAACGCTCCAATTCCACAACCCGAAATCCAGACGCGCGATAATGCATTCTCCACCTTTTCGCTCAACGTCAGCGACGTGTCATTCAAGCTGGCCATGGCGGCTTTGGAAAAGGGCCAGATGCCGGACCCGGCGTCAATTCGCAGCGAAGAATTCATTAACGCCTTCGATTATCACGATCCAGAGCCGTTGCAGGGCGAGCCGCTGGCGTTTGCGTGCGAGCGGGCGCGCGATCCGTTTGCGCAGGAGCGCGACCTGCTGCGGTTTTCCATCAAGGCCGCGGCTACTGGACGGCAGGACGGCCGCGCATTGAATTTGGTTTTGTTGCTCGATACTTCCGGTTCGATGGAGCGCGCCGATCGCGTGGCGATTATCCGCGAGGCGTTGCGGGTGCTGTCATCTCAATTGCAGCCGCGTGACGTCGTCAGCGTCGTCACATTCGCCCGCACGGCGCGGCTCTGGGCGGATGGCGTGCCCGGCGACCAGGCAGGCGCGACATTGGATCAAGTCGGCAGTATCACGCCCGAAGGCGGCACAAATCTCCAGGAAGCCATGCGGCTCGCATACGAAGTTGCGTTGCACCATTTCATCGCGGGTGGCATGAATCGCGTAGTGCTGCTCACCGACGGCGCGGCGAATCTTGGCAATGTTGATCCGCAGACGCTAACGCAAAAAGTTGATGCTGAGCGCCGACAGGGCATCGCCCTGGATTGCTTCGGCATCGGCTGGGATGATTACAACGATGATTTGTTGGAGCAGCTTTCCAGCAACGGCGACGGGCGCTATGCGTTTATCAATTCCCCGGGCGCGGCCACGACGGAATTCGCCGCGAAACTGGCTGGCGCGCTGCAAGTGGCGGCGGAGGACGTAAAGGTGCAGGTCGAATTCAATCCGAATCGCGTGACGGCTTGGCGGCAAATCGGCTACGCAAAGCATCAGCTCACCAAAGAACAATTCCGCGACAACACGGTGGCGGCAGGCGCCATCGCATCGCGCGAGGCAGGCAACGCGCTCTATGTAATCCAAACCAATCCGGACGGCGAAGGTCCCATCGCGACGGTTCACGTGCGCTATCGTGTGCCCGGCACACAGGATGTTCACGAGCACAGTTGGTCCGTGGACTACACCGGCGCGGCGCCTGAGTTGGCGCAATCGAGTCCGCCAATGCGTCTAGCCGCAAGCGCCGCGGAAATTTCCGAATGGCTGGCGGACAGCCCGTTTGCGCAGGAAGTAACGCCGGATCAACTGCTGAATTATATGAGCGGCGTGCCGCAAATTTACGGCACCGACGAACGTCCGAAGCAATTGGAATGGCTCATCCGCGAAGGGAAAAGTGTGTCGGGGAAATGATGTTCGTTGAAACGTTGAACCGTTGAAGCGGGCAAAACGCGCCGGTGAGAGCTGGTAGCGCAGGTTTCCAAACCTGCTGTATCGCCGATTTCCAAATCGGCAGGTCCTGCGACGTCGTGCGACGGGCAGGTTGGAAACCTGCGATACAGCAGACTAGGAAGTCTGCGCTACGAATAAAAATGAATCATGTTATGAAAACGAAATGTCTCGGATTGCTGTTTTGTGTTTTGGGGTTGCTCCTATCGTCATGCGCTACGGTGTCGCCGCCCGGACCGCCGCGGGTGTCGTCCAGCGGCGTGACGCTGACGGATTTCAAGCTGACGGGCGACCTTACCGGCGGCGTGGCCGCCTTCACGCTTACTGCCAATGCCATCGTGGGGAACAGCGACGGAGGTTCTCTGCGATTGCTTTCCGGGCCGGTGGCTCTCACGGGGCTCGATGCCAAACGGAAATGGAACATGATCCTCTATAAAGATCATTTCGTCGCCACGTTCGACCATGCGGGCACGTTTCCAATTGAAGTGCATTTCAATGCCGCGGTCGCTCAGAGCAACGACTGGAGCGCGGTGAATTTCAACGTCGCGCCCGGTATCGTGCAGCCGGTCGTATTGCAGGGGCTGGCGGCGGACACGGAATTTCAATTCGACGCCGCCGCGCGTCCGCGTCGTGCCGGGACAAACTTTATCAGCTATTTGCCGGTGGACGGCGCTTTCAATTTCGCGTGGCGAACGGCGCGACCCGAGCAGGAAGGAAAGCTGTTTTACACGGCGGACATGGTTTCGCAAATCAGTGTTGGTTCCGGCTTGATGCGTCAGGCCGCTCTGCTCAATGGCAGGATCATGCAGGGCGAAATGAACCGGCTCGTGTTGCGATTGCACGGTACGGGCGATGTGACGAGCGTGCAGGGCGATGGCGTGCTTTCCTGGACGAATTCCGCGCCAGACGCGAATGGCGATCGCGAAGTGTTTGTGCAGTTCAATCAGCCGCAAAAAGGCGCGTTAGCGATCCTGGTGCAAATGCAGACATCTATCGGCGCGTTTCCACAAACTGTCGACGCTGTCCGACTGGAGCCCGAAGGGGCGACGCGGTTCGCCGGAACGTTCCGCATCGTGAATGATGGCGCGGTCCGGCTGGAAGTTACGCAGGCAAGCGGTCTTTCGCAGATTTCGCCGGACCAATTTCCCACGGTGAATTCGCCGTTATTCAATCCGACGGGCAACCAGTTTTTCGCCTACCGATTTTCCAGCGCCGATTTTGCGCTGCGTATCAATGCCGACCAGATTGTCCCGGCTGTCGGCGTATCGGAAGTGCTCGCCTATAACCTCGGCCAAAATGAATTGTCGGTGGATGCGGACATTGAGTTGGACATCCGGGACGCGCCTCTGCGCGAATTGCGGCTCAACATTCCAAAAAACTACGCCGTAGCCCAACTCAACGCGTCGGGCCTGAGCGATTATTTCACCAGCGATGCGCCGGATTCGGACGGTGCGCAATTACGGCTGGTTTACGGCGAGCCGGTTTCGGGCCGCCAGGTGGTTCATCTCGAACTCGAACGCAATCAGCCGCTGGGCGAAACGAACTGGATCCTGCCGCGTGTTCAGGTGGTAAAAGCGAAATCCGTGCGCGGTTTTGTCGGTGTCTCGGCCGACAACGGTTATCGTGTCACGCCGGGGCGCACGTGGTCGTTAATGGAAATCGCCCCGGCGTTTTTCCCGAACCAGATTCCGGGAATTCAGACCGCGTTCCGGGTGAGCGATCCGGACTGGCGGGCGACAATGCACGTGGAGCGTGTGCCACAAACCGTGCAGGCCGATGTGTTTCATCTTTTTTCGATTGGGCAGGGGATTGCTTATGGCAGCAGCGTGATCAATTACGTCGTCAGTGGCGCGCCAGTGTCGGAATTCCATGTTGGATTGCCGGCAGATTATCTCAACGTCGAATTTACCGGCGACGGGATTCGGAGTTGGGAGAAGACGACGAATGGTTACACCGTGCAATTGCTGACGCCGGTGTCGGGGGCCTACACGTTGCTGGCCACTTACGAGCAGCCCTTCCAACAACAGGGCCAGACGCTCGCGTTCAACGGCGCGCGCGCGAGCGATGCGCAATCCGAATCGGGCCACACCATCATCATAAGCGCGTATCCATTTCAGGTGAAGCCTGTGGATGTTTCGCCCACTCTGACCGAACTTGAATCGGGCGAAGTGCCGCCTGAGTACCAATTGTTTTTCGACCAGCCAGTGCTCAAGGCCTACAGCTATTCGTCGCAGCCGTTCAATCTGGAACTGGAATTGAGTCCGCTCGCGCCGGGCAAATCACTCGCGCAGGTCGTGGACCGCGCGTCACTCGTTACCCACATTTCGAAGGAAGGCCAGGCTGTCACTGACGCGCGGTATTATGTGAAGAGCCGGGGTGATCCTAATTTCAGCGTGACGCTTCCTGCGGGAACGGAATTATGGTCGGTGACGGTCAATGGCAAACCCGCCGTGCCGGTGACGGACCAGAATTCCATTCTCATTCCGTTGCCGCAGCACACGGACCCGGACGCAGTGCTGGAGTTGGATTTGCAAGTGGCGGCGACGTCGTCCGTGCCGGCACGAGTCAGTCTCGCCGCGCCGGTAGTGGCCGCACCCGTGATGCTGGCAAAATGGCAAATTGAGCCTGACCAGGGCCAGAAGCTCGAATATGAAACCGGCACACTCACACCTGCCAACCGGCCCGTAGACAATTCAGGCTTTAACCAGATCGCGCACGCAATTCGCGTCGGCCGTTTCGGCGATATGCTGACTGCTGCTTGCCTGGCTCTGCTGTTTCTCGGGATGGCGATGATTGTCTGGCGATGGGCCTCGGGAAATGATGTGTACCGGTTTACACCGCGCCATTTAATCGGCGTGATTGTAGGTTTCGCCGCTATTTTCATCGCCACAATTTCGATCGTGCGGCTCGCCAATACGTTTGAACCTATTACCAATGAAGCCACAAAGGACCTGACGTTTCTCGCGCCAGTGCAACAGGACGGCAGCGCGTTAACAGTGGAGGTTGCCAACATGCCGGAAAACACCCAAACATTTGGCTATGGCGGGTCGGTCCTGCTGGCGTTGCTTGCAGTCGTATGCTGGATTTATGGCCGGGTGCGTCACGAACAATTCTTGCCACAAGTTCTCCGCTGGACATTTCTTGCATGGGCCGCGCTTCGGTTGCCGAACGGAGCGCCGGCATTTGTGGCCGTCATTGCCGGATTTTTGGTCATGCACGTTTTGATTCCGTCCGTGAAACAACTCTGGCGCGTGCCGCCAAAACCGAAATCCGATTTCCTGCCGCCATCCGCCGCAGTGCCGCCTGCGGCGGCGCTCCTGTTGGGCTTCTGCCTGCTTGATGGTGGGATGCATCTCCGCGCTTCTACGGCGTTGCCCGAAACTGTGACGCAACAAATCAATATCGCCAACGACACGGCGACGGCGACGGCGACGATCCATTGGGAAGCGCAAAAAGGCGATGTGCTGCCATTGCTATTCCAGCCGGCGGTCCTGACTGGTGTCACGTATCCGCATTCAGTTTCGTTGGAATCGGCTCCGCAAGGTTCGCCCAACGCGCAACAATTGCGGGCGGACTCCAGTGGCGATTTCGATATCCAGGTGCAATATCAACTCCAGCTGGCCAAGGGCGATTCCGGCGCCGACGCGGGTTTTGCTTTGCCCATGCCAAGCGGTCTCATCAATCATGCTACGCTGACCCTGGCGAATTTGAGCGTGGACGTTTTTTCGCCGCAGGCCGTTTCCGTGCAACGTTCCATGTCAGGCAGCAATACTGTGGCGACGCTCGTGCTGGAGCCGGGCCAGGCCTGGGTGGGCTGGCGGCCACGCAGCCGCGATGTGCGCGGCGAGAAGCCGGTCTTTTACGCGGACTTTGCGCAACTATATATTCCGTCCGCGGGCGTCGTTGAGGGCGTCCACCAGGTTTCAATCCGTCCGGCGCAGGGCGAGTTGGAAGAATTGATATTCGATGTGCCTAACGGCGCGACCATTACCGATGTTACCAGTGCCCCGGGTGTAAACGCCGAGCCAAATGATGCGCCGTCCATCGTCTCGCTCTGGCGATTTGATCCTGATACGCGGAAATTGAAGGTGACTTTGAGCCCGGCCATGGACCGGCCATTCAGCCTGTATATTCTCTCGCAAGTGGCGACCGGAACACTTCCGTTTCAACGATCTGTTGGCTTGATTTCGGTTGAGGGCGCGCAGGAACAAAGCGGTTCCCTGGGCGTCGCCACCGGAAACGATGTCCAGCTGGACGACGTGGCCGTGGAGAATTGTCCGGCCATCAACCTCGATGATTTCCCGAATAGCACGGTGCAGCCATTTTCGACACAATTTCCGGGGCTGACGGTTCGCCGGGCGTTTCATTATTCGGACACGGAAGCCACGGCGCTCCTCAAGGCATCGGCGGTTGAGCCCGACGTGCGGGTTGTGACTCAAGACACGGTGTCGCTGGGCGAAGACCGCACGGTGCTGGCATCCACGGCAAACGTCACGATCAAGCGCGCGGGAATTTTTAAATTGAGCTTTGTCATGCCTCCTGGTTTTGACGTGGAATCCATCAGCGGCGTAGCGTTGAGTCAATGGACTGAATTGAAGACCGACGCCGGACGCGTCATCACACTGAACCTCGCCGGCAAGACCGGCGGCGAGCAGCAATTCATCATTAACCTGTCTGGACCGGGTGTGAAGGCTACAAATGGATGGACCGTGCCGCAGGTGACTTTCCTTGAAGCCGATAAGCAGAACGGCACGTTGCTCGTTGTGCCCGAACAGGGAATGCGATTGGAAGCCGCTGGTTCAACCAATGTGATGCAGCTTGACCCGCAAAAGTCCGGGATTTCGCAGAAAGGCGTGCTGGCGTTCAATCTGCTGGAAGCGCCGTGGAATTTGGCGCTGACGGTAGAGCAAGTGGACCCTTGGGTGCAGGTGACGAGCCTTCAGCACGTGACGATTGGCGAGGCGCAAGAAAAAGTAGTTGCGAATTTGCAGTACCAAATCGAGAACGCCGGCCTGAAGGGATTTCGTGTTTTCATTCCGACCAACGCCGAAGATGTCCGTTTCCAGGGCGATCAACTTTCTGATTTTCAAGTAGTGGATGGGGCGGTGACGAACGGATTGCAGGCGTGGGACGTCAAATTGGGCCGCCGGGTCATCGGCCAGTACTTGTTGCAAGCCAGTTACCAGGTACATCTGGCGGATGAATCAACCGAGACTGTTTTGCGCGGAGTGCTGGCGGCGGACGTGGATTCGCAACGCGGATTTGTAACGGTAGAATCGGCAGGACGTCTTGAGGTGAGCGTGGAGCCCAATCTACCCGCATCGCTCCAAACGACAGAATGGCAGGCCATCCCACGTGCGTTGCAAAAGGGCATGCCCGCCGCCGCCGCGAATTATGCGTATAGCCTTGTCGAACCCGATTTTGAATTGCCGTTGAAATTGCAACGCCATGAAGCCGCCAGGCTGCTGCCCGCGCGCGTCCACGACGTCACCTTCACGTCCGTGATATCCGACGCGGGCGTGATGCTGACGCAGGCGCGACTGGATATTTTGCCCGGCGATATGCGGCTGCTGCATCTGACGCTGCCTGAGAAGGCGAAATACTGGTTTGCCTTTGTGGACCAGAAAGGTGTCTGGCCCTGGCGCGAAGGCGACGAGATTTTGATCCCGCTCGACCAATCGTCACGCAGCGACCAGGCGGTACCGGTAGAGATTTATTTCAGCAGCGGCGTCGGCACGCCAAATGGCCGCGCTCTCGACTTGAGCCTGCTCGCGCCGAAATTCGATCTGCCGCTGCAAAACCTGACCTGGCAGGTTTATCTCAACGAGAAGTGGCAGGTGAAAAAATGGGGCGGGACGATGCAGTTACAGCAGCAGCAAATTGTCGATAACGGCCAGGCCTTCGATCTCGAAGGCTATTTGCAGAACGAGAACAATTTGGAACAGTCAAAAACGAGCGAAGCGCAGCAGATGCTCGCGCTGGGAAATTCCGCGTTGCAAAACGGCGATCCGCAGCAGGCACGGCGCGCGTTTGAGTCCGCCTACGGATTGTCCACGCATGATGAGGCATTCAACGAAGACGCCCGCGTAGAGCTCAACAATCTCAAGTTGCAGCAAGCTTTGATGGGATTAAACGCGCGCCAGGCCGCCGTGGCTGGCGCCAATGGCGCTGTCAGCGATGAGTTGAAACAGTTGCGAAATAATCGGGATGGAAATTACACGCAGCAGGACGCGCAGCGTGTGATTGATAACAACAGCGCGGACGAAAACGCGGCGTATATGGAACTTGCCAAACGTCTTGTCCAGCAGCAGGAGGCAGCTGCGGCGAATCCCGCCGTGATCCGGGCCAGCATTCCCGAACAAGGCCGGCTGCTCACATTCAAACGTTCGGTAGTGGTGAACGACTGGGCCGACCTCGGCATCAAGCTGGAAGCGCGCGTCGTGGGCGCCGTTTCTTGGACTGCGCGCGTGTTGATGCTGGCGATGACCGCGCTGGCTCTGGGCGTTTTCGCGCTGATTGCCGGGCGGCTTCTGAAAGTGTAGATGCAGAGCGTTTTAAAAAATAATGTGGCCGTTCGGAGCGAGGATTTTTGGTGTTTTGGAGAGGCTTCAGCGAAAGGAGCATGTTTGAAAACCCTGTGACTGAGCTGAAACGACGCCAAAACCCAAAAAGACCGCTTCCCCTTCTTTTCCCTCCCGAATGGCTACAGTATTTTTTAAACCGCTCTTTAGTTTTTGCTTCTCGCAGTATCGAGCTCGGTTTTTGCCTGCGTGATTAGATTTTGAAGCTGGCGGAATTGGTCAGCCGTGAGCGGGAGCCGGCCTGTTTCAGGGAATTGGACAAACAATTCGATGCTGCCCTGGCGGCGTTCACTGTGCGCGCCGGCGCGAAAGCCCGAACGTGTCCGGATCGCCGCGTCAAAGGCAGGCATAGTCGTGACGTCTGAGGTAGTTTTGCTGAGAAAGTCCAGGCCGTGAATGAGCGCGTCCAACTCGTCATAATCGATTTGCAAAGCAATTCGCGACTGATTGTTTTCGATGGTGATGCCGATGGCGTATTGTTTTTGGCCGGACGTTTCGTTTGCTGATTCTTTGCATCGGACCAAAATGGTTCCCTCGTCGGTTGCGAGGGTGCCAATTTGGCTGATTCCTTTGACAATGACCGCGTCTGTTTGCAATTCGAAATTCTCGATTTCGGTTGCGGGAGCGTTTGTGGTGGATTGCGCCTTTACCGCGAGCGGCAAGGCAGCGCAGAGAGTGGCAAATAGAATAGGGAATGAACGCATAGTTTTTTAAGGTTGATTTACGTATGGTCAAACGCCGGCTTACCGAAAAAGTTGCGGTGGCACGGACGGTAGGGACGGCGCTCTTCGCAAGTGGCGCTGCCACCGCCGTCACCGCGCGTATAGCGCGCGGAACGAATGTAGCCGGACGTTCTACCGCGCTTGCGTCCTGGAGTGCGGTGGCAAGCGAAGCGCGACACCGCTTTCAAACGGCAATTGACTCACAGAATCAAGCGTGTCGTTGAAAATCAACAGCGTTCCAAAGCGGTGTCACAGCCACCGCACTCCAGGACCGTGCGGCGGTTCGACCGGTTCACGGATATTTTCGACTTGAAACTCGCCGGCAGGATACCTGCACCATTGCACCAGCAGGAAATAAGTTGATTTTTCGCGCGTCCATTCTACACTTTGGCCATGGAAAAACCGCAAATTGCGCAGTATCTCCCGGTCCTTATTCTTCTGGTGTTGTCCATTGGCTTTGCCGCTGGCGTCCTGGTTCTGTCAGTGCTGGTGGGATATCGCAGCAAGCATACGCGCGCCAAGGACACCGCCTACGAATGCGGCAAAGACCCCATTGGCGAGGGCGGAGCGCGGTTTTCAGTGAAATTCTATCTCGTGGCGATGCTGTTCATCCTGTTCGATATCGAAGTGGTATTTCTTTATCCGTGGGCGGTTGTCTATCGTGACATGCTCGCCAATCACGCCACCCGCAATCTGGTATTTGTCTCGATGATTTCGTTCGTTGTCGTTTTATTCGCCGGTTATATTTACGCGCTTAATAAAAAGGCGTTTGACTGGAAGAGTTAAGCATGGCTTCGATCAAGTTCGGCACTTCCGGCTGGCGCGATATCATCGCGCGCGATTTCACGTTCGATAATGTCCGATTGGCGACGCAGGGCATCGCCGACTATCTCAAAACCACGAGTCTTCCGGGCAAGACCGTTATCCTGGGCTATGACACGCGTTTTTTGGGCAAGGAATTCTCGCTGGCAGCCGCGGAGGTATTGGCGGCAAACGGACTGGAGCCTTTGCTTTGCGACCGGGACACGCCGACGCCGGTGATTGCGTACGCGATTCGACATCGGAAAGCCGCCGGCGGCATCAATTTTACGGCCAGCCATAACCCGCCGGAATATCAGGGCCTGAAATTTTCGACCAGCAATGGCGCGCCGGCCACGCCCGAAGTCACCAAACAAATCGAGGCCAACATCAGCCGGCTCCAGTCTGGAAATTTTTCGTTCAAAGGCGCGGTCATTGGGACGTACAAGTGCAAGACGTTTAATCCGCAGCCGGATTATTTCAAGCAGCTTCAAAAGCTCGTCGCATTTCCCGTCCTGAAAAAGGCGCGGCTGAAAGTCGCGGTGGATTTAAGCTACGGCACCGGCCATGGTTATCTGGATAAACTGCTCGAAAGCGCCGGCGCCAAAACGACGCTGTTTCATAACGAACTGAATCCGCTCTTCGGCGGCCATCATCCCGAGCCTAATGCCGAAAACATGCGCGATGTCAGCAAGTTCGTCCGCGCCGGAAAAGCGCAAATCGGATTGGGCCTGGATGGCGACGCCGACCGTTTTGGCATCGTTGACAAAGACGGAACCTGGCTGACGCCGAACCAGGTCCTTGCGCTGACGCTGTATCATTTGAAGAAAAACCGCGGATGGACCGGCGCGGTGGTGCGCACCGTTCCAACGAGCCACCAGGTGGATGCCGTCGCCGAATGGCTCGGTGTGAAAGTCCATGAGACGCCCGTCGGCTTCAAATACATCGGGGCACTGATGGAAAGTGAACCGATTATTGTTGGCGGTGAGGAATCCGGTGGTCTGAGCGTGAAGGGCCATGTTCCCGAAAAGGACGGTATCCTGGCGTGCCTGCTGATGGCGGAATTGGTCGCCACGGAAAAGAAGTCCTTGGGCCAGATTCTAAAGGAACTTTCAAAGGAAATCGGCAATTTTTATACCGACCGGATTAATATTTCCTTCGCGCCTGAAAAGAAAGACGCCTTGTTGTCAAAGCTCAGCAGCGGATTGCAAACCATCGGCGGATTTAAAGTGGAAAAATTTATCACGACGGATGGGTTCAAGTTTCTCTTGCCCGACCGCGAATGGGTGGCCTTCCGGGCCAGCGGGACCGAGCCTCTCATCCGTTGCTATATCGAAGCACGGTCGAAGGGGAATTTTAAGAAGCTTGAGGCGGCGTGCAGGGAAATTTTGGCGGTGTAATGTGAAAATGCAGGCTTGCGTGCGTCGATGGCATAACCAAATGGGTTCCGAATCTTGCTTGTTGTCGCGGAGCGACATAGGAAAGTAGCCAGACACGGAGTGTCTGGTCATGCCAAATATGAACCCTTGTCCTGAAGGGACAATGGAAATTCGCCGTTTCTGGCTACTTTCCGGTTGTGCCTTTGGCACGAGCGGCGACAAGCTTTTAGGCCGCGGCTTTTTTAACAGCCTGCACCACTTTTTGCGCCGCATCGGCCATCGAATCTCCGGTGATAATGGCCACTCCGGATTCGGCAAGCGTCTTCTTTCCGGCGGCTACGTTGTTGCCTTCCAGGCGGACGACTAACGGGATGTGCAGATGCGTTTCTTTGACTGCGGCTACAATGCCGGTAGCGATGACGTTGCAGTCCATGATACCGCCGAAGATGTTGACCATGATGCCTTTCACGTTCGGGTCGCTCATGATGATTTTGAACGCCGCGGTGACTTGCTCCTTGCTCGCGCCGCCGCCGACGTCGAGAAAGTTGGCGGGCATGCCTCCGAAATGTTGGATGATGTCCATGGTCGCCATGGCGAGGCCGGCGCCGTTCACGAGGCAGGCGATGTTTCCATCCAGTTTGATGTAATTGAGATTGAATTTGCTGGCTTCGATTTCCAGCGGCGCTTCCTCATTCAAATCGCGCATTTCCTGGATGTCTTTGTGGCGATACAAGGCGTTGTCATCGAGTGAAATCTTGGCGTCGAGCGCGATCACGGTTTCCTTGCCGTCGCGCAATTCGACCACGGCCAGGGGATTCAATTCCAACATCGACGCATCGCATTCCCACCATGTTTTGAAAACGGCGGTGACAAGCTTGACGGCGGCGTTAAACAAATCGCCTTTGAGGCCGAGCGCTTTGGCGATTTTACGCGCTTGATACGGCATAATGCCCACGGCGGGGTCGACCCATTCCTTGACGATTTTTTCCGGCGTATGCGCGGCGACTTCTTCGATGTCCATGCCGCCCTCGGTGCTGGCCATGATGAGCGGACGGCCCACGGCGCGGTCCAGTAATACGGCCAAATAAAATTCTTTTTTGATCTTCGCGCCTTCAGATACGAGGAGCGTTTGGACGAGCCGGCCATCCGCGCCGGTCTGTTTGGTCACCAAAACGTTGCCGAGCATTTTTTCGGCGAACGAAACGGCTTCGTCAACTGACGATGCCACTTTGACGCCACCCTGGAAACCGCTTTTGAATGTGCCTTTTCCGCGGCCTCCGGCGTGAATTTGGGATTTAACGACGACCTTTGCACTGCCGCCGGCGGCGATTTTTTCGGCAGCCGGGCGGACTTCCGCGAGAGATTTGGCCGGAATTTCCAACGGGACGGCGACGCCGTGCTTGGCGAGCAATTGTTTAGCCTGAAATTCGTGAATATTCATTTCAAATAGCTGGGAATTAAAGACGATTGGAGGCTGAAGGTCAAACCTGCAGTTGGGTGGGTAGTGCCTTAATTTAAATTAAGGCACTACCGTTGGGTGCGTTGGTGAGTCAAAGCAGAACACGTGGTGCGTATTTCGTGTTGCGTCAAGTATTAACGAACCTCGCACGACAATACTTGACGGACCACGTACCACGCAATACGCCGAATTAGAGGGCTCCACCTTTCGAGGACGACGAGGAGTACGAGAACCTGGTTAATTACTGCTTCTCGCTCGTAGTGTAAACGCGGCTTTGGACTTCGCGGAAGCTGTGGAGGAAAAGGTCGTTATCGCTGACGGCTTTTTCAACGAGCTGCTTGAGCAGAAACATTTCGGAACTATTGATGACGGCGTGGACGCTATGTTTGAAAGCTTCCATGGGAGTGAAAGTCTGGAACGAATCGCCCAGCAGGATGATGGTCGTATGCCGCCGTTGATTGACGGGCATGTTTTGGAGCGATTTGAGGGCCATGTTTTCGTCGATCGTGTGGCCGCCAAAGAGTTCTTCGATGACTACGACCTGGTACTGGACCTGGGTGAAGCGGGTAAGGAAATCGCTGTGCGTGGCGGCGGTGTGGACCTTGTAGCCCAGTTCGCTCAGCGTCGTTTTAGCGGTTTCAAGCCATTCGGGAGTGGAAAAAGCAATGAGCGCCGGTTTATCGCCGGTAGTGATGAAATCGAATGCGTTATCCATAAATTAAACCTTTAGTTTCAGGCCGCCTGGGGCCGCGCCTTTTTCATTTGCTTTCATGCGGAGCGAACCGGCGGTGGCGCTGAGTTCACCGCGCTGTTTCTTGATATTGTCTATGCCACGCGCGACGACGCTGCGTTTTGAACAATAGAGCATCGCGGTTTCCTCGGTGATAATGCCCTGGTCATACGCTTCGAGACAGGCGTTATCGAAGGTGCGCCAGCCGTAAGTATAACTGGCTTCGGTGATTTCGTAAAAGGTCTTGCCTTCAGATTCACCCATGCGAATCGATTCCTGGGTACGCAGGTTCGAGCCCATGATTTCGAGCAACGCGAGCCGGCCGCCACCCACTTTGGGAACGAGCCGCTGGCTGACGACCCACCGCAACGTATCGGAAAGACGGACCCTGACCTGTTCCTGTTCTTCCGGATCAAACATACCGAGGACACGGTTGATGGTTTCGCCGGCATTGATTGTGTGAAGGGTGCTTAAAACTAAATGGCCTGTTTCCGCCGCGCTGAGGGCGATTTTGACTGTGTCGCGGTCGCGCATTTCGCCCACGAGAATGACCTTGGGCGCCTGGCGCAAGGCGGCGCGGAGGCCGTTGGCGTAGGAATCGAAATCCACTCCCAATTCGCGCTGGTTGAACGTCGCTTTCTTATGCGAATGCACGTATTCAACCGGGTCCTCGAGTGTCACGATGTGGACGGCCTTTTCCGCGTTGATGTCGTTGAGAACGGCTGCGAGGGTTGTGGTTTTGCCCGAGCCGGTCGCGCCGGTGATCAGCACCAGGCCGGTCTTTTCCGTGGGAATCTCTTTGAATACGTCGGGAAATTTCAGTTTTTCCAGGGTCGGGATGACCGTGTTTAATTGCCGGCAAACGATCGAGAAATTTCCGCGTTGCGAGAAAACGTTCACGCGAAAACGCGCCTGGTCGGAAAGGGCGTAGGAAGTATCGCACGACCCGTGGCGCAGCAGGTCTTCGATCTGCCACATATTATCGCCGATGATGTTCAGCGCGATGAGTTCGATTTGGAACGGCGTGAGATTTTCAATCGGCGGATCAAAGACAACCGGTTTGAGTTCGCCGTAGGCTTCCACCTGGGGCGGGCGATCCACCGTAAAGTTTAAGTCCGATACCTCTGGCTGCGATGCCAGCATCGCCGTCAGGATCTGGTCAAGTTCTGGTCTCCGCATAATTAGAGGGATTCTTCATCATCCGGCGGATGCGCAAGCAAGGGCCGGAATTTTTTCCTGTCGAGGGCTTTATCGTAGGCGTCTTCCGCGGTAATTCGTTTCATCCGCAGATGCTCCATGATATGGTCGTCCATGGGCTGGTTGCCCAACTTCTTGCCGACCTGGATCATGCCTTGAATCTGGTGGGTTTTGCCTTCGCGCACGAGGTTGGCCACGGCGGTATTGAACACCAGGATTTCAAAGGCGGCAACGCGGCCTTTTTTGTCGATTCGTTTAAACAGCGTTTGGGCGATGACGCCCTTCAACGCTTCGGAAAGTGTTTGGCGGACTTTGTTTTGTTGGTCGGCCGGGAAAACGTCAATGATACGGTCTACGGTCTTGGCGGCGCTTTGGGTGTGGAGCGTGCCGAAAACCAAGTGACCTGTGGCCGCCGCGGTAATGGCGAGTTCAATCGTTTCAAGGTCGCGCATTTCACCGACCAGAATAATATCCGGGTCTTCGCGCAACGCGCCGCGCAACGCCGATGCAAAAGATTTGGTGTGGACGCCCGTTTCACGATGGTTCACCAGGCAGTTCTTGCTCTCGTGAACGAATTCGATCGGGTCTTCGATCGTGATGATGTGGTCTTTGCGATTTTTGTTCGCATAATCCACCATCGCCGCGAGTGTTGTGGATTTACCGGAACCGGTTGGCCCGGTCACCACAACCAGTCCGCGATGCAGCATGCAGAATTTTTTGAAGACCGCCGGAAGGGGAGCATCGAGCTTTTCGAAATCTTCAAATGATAGTACGCGGCTCGGAATTTGCCGGAACACGGCGGAGACGCCGTTGCGCTGGTTGAAGAAATTGACACGGAACCGGGAAATCTTCGGGATCTCGTAACCGAAATCGACGTCGCCGGTTTCTTCGAATTGTTTGATTTTATAATCGGGCGCGATCTCGTAGAGCATGGCCTTGAGCGAATCGCTCTCGAGCGGCGGGTAATCCACGCGCTGCAGTTCGCCGTTGATTCGCAGCATGGGAGGGTTGCCCGACGCCATGTGGAGGTCCGACGCCTTCTGCTCAAACATCAAATTGAAAAATGCATCTATTTTGGCCATAATCGCCTGCTTTGTAAGGGCGTCTATAGCCACTATCGTGCCGAATGCGTAAGAATCTGGTAGAAATTATCCGCGACGAAATTGTTGTTGCCGCAGGCGGCGCCATGCCGTTCGGTCGCTTCATGGAATTGGCGCTTTATTGTCCAAATCTTGGATATTATGAGGCAAAAAGGGACACCGTGGGACGGCGCGGCGACTTCTACACCAGTGTCAGCGTCGGCAACCTTTTTGGGCAAATGCTCGCATTTCAGTTCGCGGAATGGCTGGAAGAATTGAGGGGGCAGGGCGGCCGGTTGCAAATCATCGAGGCCGGCTCTCACGACGGCCAGCTGGCCTCGGACATTTTGACGTGGCTTCACTCAAACCGGCCCGCTTTGTTTGAAGCGCTTGAGTATTCTATCCTGGAACCGTCGGCTCACCGGCGCGAATGGCAGCGCGATACGCTGGAATGCTTTGCCGGGAAAATCCGATGGCTTCCGGGTTTCGATGCTTCAGCTCCGGGCGTCACCGGGATCATCTTTTCAAATGAACTCCTCGACGCTTTTCCCGTTCGGCGCCTGGGCTGGGACGCGAATAAAAAGAAATGGTTCGAATGGGGAGTGGCCCTGGACGGAGAGAAATTGGCCTGGGCGAAAATGATATTGGCTGATGAAGTTCCATTTAGCGACATCCCCCGGCAATTGTTGGACGCGCTACCCGATAATTTTACGACCGAAATCGGTCCGGCCGCCGCCGCGTGGTGGCGCCAGGCGGCGGGAATTTTGAATCGTGGCAAATTGATGGCCGCCGATTATGGCCTGGACGCGGAAGACTTTTTCACGCCGTCGCGTGTGAACGGAACGCTGCGCGGTTTTTTTCGGCATCAATTTGCGGATGATTTGCTCGCGAATCCGGGCGAACAGGATTTGACGGCCCACGTCAATTTTTCGGAAATCCAAAAGGCCGGGGAAGGGGCGGGCCTGGCGACGGAGTTTTATTCAACGCAGGGTAAATTCCTGACGCGCATTTTGGAGAAAACGTTGAAAGACAAAAATTTTGGCGACTGGACTTCGGCACGCGGAAGGCAGTTTCAGACCCTGACCCATCCAGAGCATCTCGGGCGAGCCTTTCGGGTGTTGGTGCAGAGGCGCGAATGAGGAATGATGAAAGCAGGAACGTAGGAAAATCTCTGGAAACGAATGAGGAAAGCAAGAATTCAGGAATAAGCCGGCCCCGAAAAGCGGACCTGTCCGTGAAAACTCGATCCCAGGCGGAAGAAAGAAATTCTTTTCCTGTATTCCTGCTTTCCTCATTGTTTTTTCGAACGTTCAGCCAAAAACCTTCTCGAGCGAGAGCGTGAGGAAGAGGTCGGAAACGAGTATGCTGATGGACGCGTAAACTACAGCCTCGGTGGTCGCGCGGCCCACGCCTTCAGCTCCGAGTCCGGCAGTCAGGCCTTTGTAACATCCAATCATTGCAACGATTCCGCCGAAAATAAATGCCTTGATCAACCCGATGAGCACGTCGATGACATGGGTGAAGTGGATCATGTTGTACCATGAATAGGTTGGATCGATTCCAAACTGATAAATGCCGAGCAGATAACTGGCGCCGATACCCAGAACGGCGGCTTCCACCATGAGGATCGGCACGGCCACGAACGCTGCCACCAGCCGCGGCACGACCAGGTAATCGACCGGATGCGTTGCGAGGGTCCGCAACGCGTCAATTTGTTCCGTCACGCGCATCGTGCCGATTTCCGCGGTAATGGCCGCGCCGACGCGCCCGGCTACCATCAGCGCCGTGAGCACCGGGCCGAGTTCGCTGGTCATCGCCACGCTTACGACCGCGAGCGTGGCCGTGTCCATTTTGACCTCGTGAAATTTGTAATAGGTCTGGGCGCAGAACACCATGCCTGTAAATGCCCCGGTGATGAGCACGACTGCCTGGGATGTGACCCCGATAAAATAGATTTGATAGAGCAGCTCGCGACCGACGAACTTCCATTTGAAGATCGAGGCCATGGTGTCACGCACCAGCAAACTAAACTGGCCCAGACCCGTGAGGTTGTCCTCGATGCGCTTCCTGTAGGAAGAGATGCTCATTATCGCGGGCAAAGTAACAACGCAGGTTGATTTTGACGAGGAGCAATTACACTATAACGGCTTATGACCGTTCGCCATTACTGTCCGGCCGATGAATCTGAGTGGCTGCGCATGCGCATGGAATTATGGCCGGAACTTGGCCCCGTAGTGCATCGGGCCGAAATGACCGGCTGGCTTGCCCGGCCTGATGCAGTCGTTTTGGTTGCGCCTTGCGCGGCTGGCGGTCTGGCCGGTTTTGCTGAAGTGGGGTCCAGGTC
>DATAST010000182.1:0-2010 GCA_036269115.1 Verrucomicrobiia bacterium
TTCAAGTCAACCTGTCCGCCTGCGACGACATACTGGTTTCCGGAGATCGCCATCGCCTGCGCCAGTTGCTGTTGAACCTCACGGACAATGCCGTCAAATACAACCAGCCCAACGGACGCGTGGATATTTCCCTGATGCGAATGAATGGGTCGGCGGAATTGAAGATCGAGAACACGGGCGCGGGCATCGGGGCGGATTTGCAACCGCGGGTTTTCGAACGGTTCTTTCGCGGCGATGCCAGCCACAGCTACGCGGTGGAAGGCTGCGGCTTGGGCTTAAGCATCTCGCAGTGGATAGTCCTCGCGCATCACGGAAGCATTCAGTTTGTTTCTGAACCCGGAAAACTCACGACCGTGACCGTCAAACTGCCGAACGGGGCGGCAGCATAGTGCTTTGCTCTGTAGAACAGATCAGAACCGCACGCATTGTGAAAATCCGACGCGGCTTATTGTCTCCCTCTCCGCCGCGAAATGAAATGGAGAAGAGGGCTGGGGTGAAGAGGTGCTATTACAAAAACGGAGATTTGAAGAGCCAAGCACCCTCCCGTTCGAGCAATGTTAGTGCGGGATGAAAATTTCGGTTGAAGCCTCGGTCATCGAAAAAAAAAGAGGCCGGACACTACTCCGGCCTCTATGAGAACAACTTCAAATCCATTGGTCACTTTTGATGCGGCGCCGCAGTTTTACGCCTTACTTCACACACGGTAACCTGCATTTCTGCATCGCAATGACGGGTTCAAGATAACAAATCCCCTGTCCCCTGCGAGTCACCAGTTATGGGGACACGCGGCAAACGGGCTTGTATATTTAACAAACGCACAAAGGCTTGGAGATTTGGCGATAGGTTAGTCGTTTGCCTTCGATCCACTGGGCGAACCTTTCCACGCGCTGGCCGTCAGAGTCTTGGCGCGTGTTCCAGCGGAAGGCGAATTCGTTGGCATAGCGGGGTAAATGCTCCCGGGAAATGTGATGCCAGGCTCCCACGATGGCTCGTTTGAGCAGGGAAAAGAAGGATTCGGCGGTATTGGTCGAAGCTCTCGAACCATCCGGGTTTTTCCGCTGATATTCTCCGCGTGAGTGATTGACGGTCTGATGTGCTTTCCAATGCTTCAACGGGTTTTTGTAACCGGGGTGCTCGTCTGTATTGACTACCGCTTCCTTGCTCACGCATTCACATAAGGCCGCACCGAGGTTCTTTTGCGTGACTGAAGCAATCACTTTCACCCGGGCCAAGCCATGGCGTTCGACCAGCGCGACCACGGGGGTTTTGCGCTTGGCCTTTGGGCCCACGAACGTCTCGTCCACTTCCACCGTGCCTATTAACTTCGGCTCCGCCCAATGATGGGGCGTCATGGCAAAGCGGAGGCGATGACACATGAACCAGGCGGTCTTGTAAGTCACTCCGATCATCCGGTGGATCTGATTGGCGCTGAGGGATTTCTTTGAAGAACATAAAAGAAACCAAGCCATCAGCCATTTTGAAATCGGGACGTGCGAACGCTCCAGGACCGTTCCCACCGTCACGGTGAACTGTTGGCGACAGGCTCCGCAGAAATAGACTCCCTCACGAACACCAGGCTGGCTTGTGCTTTGGGCCTCCAGCTTTGAAATTCGTTTCTCGCCGGCGTTTTTACAGTGAGGACAAACCGGACCGCTTGGCCAGCGCAGCGACTCCAAAAGCTCCCGCGCCTTGGTTTCGTCGCCACACGCTTCCACCAACTGCACCAAAATTGAGTCGCCTGCCTTTATTTGTGAGGTTTTCATGCGACAACCGTAGCCACTACCCTCAGACATCGGCCGTCCATGCGTTTGTTAAATATACAAGCCCGGCGGCAAAAATCGGCAATTTAGAGCAAAAGCGTCCGGCGACGGCTTCATCAGGCCAGCTTGCCAATCATTTCCCTGATAAATTCCTCTGGCCGAGTTGTTTCTGCTAAAGTCGAAATCATTTCGCCTTTTCAAAACCATCCTATTTGATTCCTATTTTCCTGCTTTCCTTATTCACAAGATG